>CAIXUG010000046.1 GCA_903922605.1 uncultured Verrucomicrobiota bacterium | reverse complement strand
GCCGCTGGGAGCACAGGTCCTCGTACGCTTCCGCCAGATGTATCTGCGCGAACTGGACCTCGAGGGCCACACCACCCAGCCCTTTGTCCATCCCGTCGCCGAAGTGTTACCGATGTGTTGACAACTCTACAGCAGCGCACCGTCCCTACCCAGAGCGATCAAGACGCTCCAATTAGTCCGCTATCCAAAAACAAAAACGCCCGCCATCGCACAGGGCGAAGGGCGGGCGCTCGGGAAAACGAAAGCTTACTTGGCGTCGATCTTGGTCACGGCGAGCATCATCTTGCCGTCCTTCTCGGAGGGCGTGCCGGTCACGGTGATCTGCTTGGAGCCGGAGCAGAGGTTGTCATGGTGGAACGCCTTGCTGGTGTCACCGGTGAGGTAATAGGTCTTGGTCTTGTCGCCGTCCTTGACCTCGACGACGTTCTGGCACTTGTCGGACAGGTGGAGCGCGCACTTGGCACATTTGCCCTCACCGCTCAGGGTGATGGCCTTCTCTTCGGCGCGAAGGGAGGTGGCACCGAGCGTAAGCGCGGCGACGACAGCGAATTGGAGCAGACTCTTCATGGAATTAAGTGGTGAAACGTTTGATGGCAGTGACAGCGGAAAGAAAGCTCGTGGCCCGGGGTTTGGCAAGTCCTGTTTATGACCCCCCTTTCGCCCCTCACTACCGCGATCCAGGCCGCCGTCAGCGGGGTGGTGCTCATTGGCGGAAAATCCTCCCGCATGGGCCGCGACAAGGCCGCCCTGCCGGTCGCCGGGGAGACCCTGCTGGTGCGGCAGCTGCGCCTGCTCGCTGAGGCCGGCTGCCAGGAATGCCTCGTCTCCGTCGCCGGGCCGGATACCGCGCTCCCACTGCTCTCCCCCGAGCCTCGGGTGATCGGTGACCGCTTTCCCGAAGCCGGTCCGCTTGCCGGCCTGGAGCGTTCCCTCGCCCTTGCCCATCACGATCTGGTGCTGGTGCTGGCGGTGGACCTGCCGGCCATGACGGCCGATTTCCTCCGCACGCTGTTGGCCGAGGCGATTCCCAGCTGCGGCGTGGTGCCGGTGATCGGCGACCGGTTTGAACCGCTGGCCGCAGTCTATCCCCGCCAGGCGCACGCCGAGGCGGAACTCCGGCTGCTGCGGGGCGAACTGGCCCTGCAACCCTTCGTCCGGGCCGGGATTGCCGCCGGCTGGCTGCGCCCATACCCGGTCAGCGCGGCGGACCAGCGGCTGTTCACGAACTGGAATCGGCCGGAAGACCTCGTAAGCGGCTGAACATTTCCCCGGTTTCCCGCGTCGGTCAGCACGCCGCGCTTTCCTCTTGGGGCCGGCTTTGTCAAAATCACGCCTATGCATCTCCGTGCCTGTCTGCTTCTGCTCGTTTTTGCCGCGACCCGCCTCGCTGCCCAGACTCCCGAATGGATCTGGGGTGCCAAGGCTTTCGACGGTGAGACCCGTCATTTCCGCAAGACCTTCACCATCCCCGCCGGCACCCAGCGGGCCATCCTGACCGTGGCCGCCGACAACGAGGCCGAGGTGAAGCTCAACGGCAAGGTCGTCGCCAAGAACACCTCCTGGAACCAGCCGCGCACGGTCAAGCTGGAGTCTCCCAAGGCCGGCCCCGCTACGCTGGAAGTCACCGCCAAGAACGAGGGCGATGTCGCCGGCCTGCTGGTGAAGGTGGAACTCCTCGGTGGCGGCAAGCCGACGGCAATCGTGTCCGACGCGAGCTGGCAGACCTCAGCCGACGGCAAAGGTGGCTGGGTGGCCGCCAAATCGATCGGCGCGCTGGGCGTGCAGCCGTGGGGCGACGTGCTCAGGCCCGCCATCGCCACGCCGGCGGAATCGCTGACGGTGGCCAAGGATTTCAAGGTCGAGCTGCTGCGCTCGGCCCAGCCGGAGGAAGGTTCCTGGGTGTCCATGACCGTGGACAACAAGGGCCGCCTGATCGTCAGCCCGCAGGGCGGTGAACCGATGGAGCGCCTCACGCTGGACGATTCCGGCCACATCGCCAAGGTGGAGACGATCGACCTGCCCGTGACGGGCGCGATGGGCCTGCTCTACGCCTATGACGCGCTGTACGTGAACGGGCGCGGGGCCGAGGGCTATCATTTCTACCGCCTCACCGACACCAACGGTGATGACAAGTACGACAAGGTCGAGCTGCTCCGGAAATGGGAGGGCGGCGACGGCGAACACGGCGCGCACGGCATCGTGAAGGGCCCCGACGGCCAGCTCTACATCGTCTGCGGCAACTTCGTGGACGTGCCCGGCGACCTCGCCCCGACCTCGCGGGTGAAGAACTACGCCGATGACCTGGTGCTGCCCCGCATGGAGGATGGCAACGGCTTCGGCGCGGGCCGCAAGCCGCCGGGCGGCTTCGTGCTCCGTGTGGACAAGGACGGCAAGGACGCCGAGCTGTTCGCCGCCGGCGAGCGCAACACCTACGACATCGCCTTCAACCGCGACGGGGAGCTGTTCGGCTTTGATTCCGACATGGAGTGGGACTGGGGTACGCCGTGGTACCGCCCAACGCGCGTCTATCACATCGTGAGCGGCGGCGACCAGGGCTTCCGCGAGGGCAGCGCCAAGTATCCCGAGTACTATTCCGACTCGCTGCCGGCGGTGGTGAACGTCGGCATCGGCTCGCCCACGGGCGTGAAGTTCGGCACGGGCGCGAAGTTCCCGGGGAAGTATCAGCAGGCCTTGTTCGTCATGGACTGGAGCTATGGCCGCATCCTCGCCGTGCACATGCGGGAGACCAATTCGACCTACGCCGGCACCTTGGAGCCGTTTGTGTCGGGCAAGCCCCTGAACGTGACCGACCTTGAGTTCGGCCCCGATGGCGCAATGTATTTCACCACCGGCGGCCGTGGTACCCAGGCGGGGCTCTACCGCGTGAGCTACGTCGGCACCGAGAAGACCGAACCGCTGAACCTGCGGACCCTGCAGGTCACCAAGACCCAGGAAGCCCGCCGCCAGCGGCATGCGCTGGAGGCGCTGCATTCGCGGCCCATCGGCACCAACTACTCCCTGATCGGCCCCGGCCTCGTGTCGCCCGACCGGTTCATCCGCTACGCCACCCGGGTGGCGCTGGAGAGCCAGCCGCCCAACATCTGGCGCCACCTCGCGATGACCGAGAACGTCGGCCGGCGAGCGTTCACCGCCCTGCTGGGCCAGATTCGCGTCGGTGCCAAGGAGGACCAGCTGGCCATCCTCAAGTACCTGTCGAACTGGCCCCTCGAAACGCTCGACGAGGAAGGAAAGCTCAACAAGCTCCGCGTCATCGAGGTCAGTTTCGCCCGCCAGGGCATTCCCGACGGATTCCGTTCCATCGCCATCGACAAGCTGGGCAAGGCGTTTCCCGCCAAGACCTGGCCGCTGAACCGCGAGCTTTCCCAGATCCTGATTGCGGTGGATGCTCCCGGCATTGTCCCGAAGGTGCTCGACCTGCGCGACGCCTCGGCCACGCAGGAAGAACAGCTCCATTACCAGATGGCGCTCCGCAAGGCGAAGTCCGGCTGGACGATCGATGACCGCAAGCGCTACTTCGCCTGGTTCAACCGGCCCGGCAGCGCGGCCGCTGACAGCGGTTTCGTCAGCCGCAGCGTGATACATCCCGACTATTTCGTGCAGTGGTTCAAGGATGTCGGCCTCGAGCCCAGCAACGGCGCGAGCTTCGACAATTTCCTCAAGAACCTCCGCAAGGAGGCCATCGCCTCGCTCAGTGACAATGAGAAGGGCGAACTGGCGGGCGTCATCTCCGGCCAGGAACAGGTCCCCGTCCGCGTGCCCGCCAAGAAGCGCGCCTTTGTGAAGGACTGGAAGACCGATGACCTGCTGCCGGCGCTCGCCGACACCACGCACGGCCGCAACTTCGCCCGGGGCAAGGAAGTCTTCGCCGCCGCACAATGCGTGGTGTGCCACCAGTTCAACGGCCAGGGCGGCGCCGTCGGCCCCGATCTCACGGGCGTCGGCACACGCTACGCCCCGGCGGATGTCCTGAAATCCCTCACCGAACCGAGCCTCGTCATCTCCGAGCAGTACCAGGCGCTGACCTTCACGCTGAACAACGACAGCGAGGTCACCGGCCGCCTGCTGGAGGACACCGCCGACAAGTACCTGGTGCTCACCGACCCGCTCAACAACGGCAAGACGGAGGTGAAGAAGGCCGACGTGAAATCCAAGACGGCCTCAAAGATCTCGCCCATGCCCGAAGGCCTGTTGGGCAGCTTCACGAAGGATGAAATCCTCGACCTGCTCGCCTACCTGCTGAGCAACGGCAAGGCGGATGCGGCGGCGTTCAAGAACTGAGCCTGTGGCAGACTGCCATCAGCAGATCGAGTCGGCCGTCGAAGGGTGAGTCACACTGGATCTTGGTCATGACTGTCTTACCGACCCCGGGGGCGATGAAGCGGTTTCGTCGTACCCCGTGGCGGTTCCAGCAAACCTTTCAGACGCCTCTGGCTGATCTGGACCGGTTCGTTTCGGCGATCATCTCCGGCCCTGGGAAGGTTGAAGCAGGCGTGGTCACCCTGGATCAGGCGATTGATTCGGTCAACCTGAGTGCCCTGCTACGGACTTCACCCCCGACAGCACTGGTTCGTGACGCTTCCCTCACCGCCGAGAGTCCTGACGAAGTGGGACCGCTGCTCCGCGCTGCTTTTTCCGATTGGGTAGACTTCCTGTTCGTGCCGACGCCGAAGCCATTCGTCATCTATGCCGATCACGACGAGTACGCCACATTCTACGCCAACACGAAATCAAACCTGAATCAGGTCGTCATTCCCTTGTCCGAACTTGGTTTCAAGAAGGTCTTGAACTGGGAACGCCGACTTTGAAGTGAATCCGCTACCCACGACCGTTCAGCGGGCCTCGTTGTCCCGGAGGGACAAGCGGAAATTAGCCAGATACGAAGTGTCTGGGGTTGGGCAATCGCGTGATCCGTCCTGAAAGGACGTTGGAAACGATGGGATGAAACTTGCGCGTTTCCGTCGTCCCGCCGGGACGGTGTGCTTTTCGCGCGTTACTACCAGGCACGGTGTGCGTGACTAATTTTCTCGGTCGCTCCGCGACTGACTACGGGATCAGCTATTCGCCGTGTCCTCCGTCGCAAACGGCCATTTCGCTGCCATCTTCGCCCACCCAAAATAGCCCGCCACGCCCAGCGCCAGCGCGCCCAGCGCGAAGGCGACGACCCGGGGTGGCGTGGTCGCGAAGACCCACAGCCAGCCGGTCCCGGCCACCAGCAGCGGCAGCGGGTAGAGCCACATCTTGTAGGGACGCGCCAGCTCGGGCCGGTTGCGGCGCAGCAGCACGAGCGCGACGATCTGGCCGATGAACTGGATGAGGAACCGCGCCGCCAGCAACGTGTCGATCACCACCGGCAGCGACACGAAGCTCGCCGCGATCGAGAGCACGCCCATGACGACCAGTGCGACGTGGGGAAAATGCCCGCGCGGATGCACCCTGCCGAAGATGCGGAAAAACGTCCCGTCCTTCGCCGCCGCAAACGGGATGCGTGAGTAGCCCAGCAGCAGCGCAAAGACCGAGCCCAGCGCCGTCCACACGACCAGCAGGGTGAAGAAGGACGCGGCCGTCCGGCCATAGAGCCGCTCGATGAAGATCGAGCCGATGAAGTTCACGATCTCCGGGTGGCTCTCCGCCGGCACGAATTCGCGCCAGGAGATGACGCCATTGATCGAGAGGTTCACCCCCACATAAATGAGGGCTACGGCCACGAGGCTCGTGATGACCGCACGCGGGATGGTGCGGCCGGGGTTCTTCACCTCGTCGCCGAGGTAGCACACGTCGTAGTAGCCCAGGAAATCGTAGAGCCCGATCCGCGTCGCCGCGCCGAGGCCGAGCAGGAAGCCGCTGGAAAAGGCCCACGGATTGGCGGGAAAATCGAAGGCCTTCTTCGGGTCGAAATTCAGCGCGCCGCCCACCAGCACGATACCCACGGTGATCATCACGCCCACCCAGAGCGCGATCATCAGCTTGGAAATGCCGCTGATACGGCGGTAGAGCAGGGCGATGTTCAGCAGGCCCAGCACCACCACCACCAGGCCACCCTTCAGCGTGAGTTTTCCGGCCACGGACATGCCGGGCGACAGGTAGTCGAGATACTGCGCGACCCCGATGTACCCCGAGGCGATCTCCATCGGGCCGCTGATGATGAACTGCCAGATGAAGAGAAAGGCCATCAGCCGCCCCCATGACTTCGGGCCGAAGCCTTCCAGCAGCCAGCGGTAGGTGCCGCCGGAGCCCGGCAGGGCCGCGCCGAGTTCGCTCCACACCAGCGCGTCCGGCAGGGTGATGATCAGCGCCACGAGCCAGCCCAGCAGGGATTGCGGCCCGCCCAGCGCGGACATCAGCAGCGGGATGGTGATGAACGGCCCCACGCCGATCATGTTCGCCATGTTCAGCGCGGTGGCGGGGAAGAGCGTGAGGCGACGTTCGAGCGGCGGGCTGGTCGTCGCGTGGGGGTCCGGGCTCACGTCCGTTTGTTAGCAGTCGCCGGGCGGCCACCCCAACTCTTTTCCCGGTTTCCACCGGGTTTTCCGATCCGAGAGCAGAATCCCACCTGCTTGCAGGGCAATTTCCCCGCAACTGCCTAAGCCACAGTACAGGAGGAGGCCAGGAGGAATCTTCACACGTGGAATTTCGAAAAATGCGCGGAATCAATGCTTTTCGCGCTGCCGACCGGGAAGGGAGCGACCGATCGAATCATTGTTGGGCCGGGATGATTCCATGCAACTACCTGATCGGGTTTGAGTTGCCAATAACTTTCACTTGCCATTCTGGCCTGCTTTTGAGCCCATATCACCGTGCTCGTCTGGTTGTCAGCCCCTTGCTCTGACCGTATCTACCATGAAGGTAAATTCATTGGTGATCGGCATTGTTTCCGCCGCCTGCGGCCTCACGGTCGCGCAGGGCGGGGCTTACACTGTCGAGTTTAATTTTGGTTCCTCCTCGTCGACGCTCAACACGACTGCCGGAACGCCGTTCAATTCCACGGTTGGCGCGATGTCGCTGGCCAACACGCTGGGCACACTCGGGACCAATCCGAACACCACCACGCCCTCTACCGGCTATGCAACGGCCAGCGGCGGTTTCAATTACGACCAGGTGGCGAAGAATGGCGTGTTGAGCACCAGCACCTCGACGTACTACCAGTTCACGGTCACGCCGACGGCGGGCAACATCGTCCAGATCACGGATTTCGATTTCGGCTCGGACAGCACCACCTCCAAGGGGCCGCTGAGCTATGTGCTCCGCTGGAGCGTGGATTCCTACGCGGCAAACATCACCTCCGGTTCGCTGACGGCGAACAGCACCTGGGCTTACAATAACAACAGCTTCACCACGCTGTCCTCCACGAGCCTGGGCGGGGCGGTGACCTTCCGGCTGTACGTCTATGGCGGCTCCGGGGCTACTTCCGGCACCTCCAACTTCAGCATTGATGACGTCCGCGTCGGACTCGCCATACCCGAGGCCAGCGACTGCGCTTTCTATGGTTGCGCCGGACTGGTCGGCCTCACCTGGTTGCAGCGCCGTTGGCGCCGCGCGCAGTCGCAGTCGCCGCTGGTCTGAACGCAGGCGTTGGCTCGACGATGGTCGGGATTATTCCGGTTCATCGTAATCCTCAGCCGGGTGCCATTGGCTTCCAAGACGGGCAAAAACTGGCCGTCCAACCTCTTGAAAGGGTTGGGTTTGGGATGCGTTTTAGCTTGTCGCCGCTCGCCCTAGGAAGCAGTTTCAACTTGTTCGACAAATTGTCGCCCAAACAATCGTGACTGCCTCCTTCGTTAATTTTCGATCATGGACGATCGGCGTTATTGCCGTCGCCGGTGGTCTTGTAGCCGCTCATGGTGGGGCCTACACGGTCGAGTTTAACTTTGGAACGAGCACAGCCACGCTCAACACCACGGCGGGCACGCCGTTCAATTCGACGGTGGGCGCGATGTCCATCGTCAATACGCTGGGCACGATCACGACCAACCCGAACACCACCAATCCTTCGACCGGCTACGCCAACGCCAGTGGCAATTTCAATTACGACCAGGTCACGCAGAACGGGGGTTTGAGCACGACCTCCTCGGCGTACTACCAGTTCACGGTCACGCCGAACGCGGGCAACATCGTCCAGATCACGGATTTCGATTTCGGTGCGGTGAGCACCACCACGACCGGTCCCCTCAACTACGTGTTGCGCTGGAGCGTGGATTCCTACGCCGCGAACATCACCGCCGGCACGCTGACCGCGAACAGCACCTGGGCTTACAACAACAACACCTTCACCACGCTGTCCTCCACCGTCTTGGGCACTGCGGTAACCTTCCGGCTCTATGCCTACGGCGGCTCCGGTGCCACCTCCGGTAACGTGAATTTCAGCATTGATGACGTGCGGGTCGGCCTCGCTGTCCCCGAAGCCAGTGACTGCGCCGTGTATGGCTTCGCTGGCCTCGTCGGCCTCACCTGGCTGCAGCGCCGCGTGAAGCGCCGCGTGAAGCGCGCCAAGGCGCAGCCGAAGGCCTGAACCGGCCTTCCTCCAGTTTTCCCCGAACGCGCCGGAACGATTCCGGCGCGTTTTTTATTTCCAATCAGTTGACGCTGAGTCCGGCTCAGGGCTTTGCCGCCGCGGGATCAGGGAGCTTGCACGACTGCCAGGCGATGAACCGCCAGCCCGTTTTCTCCAGGCGGTAGGAGGCGAGGAAACTGAGGCGGAGCTCGGTGAAAGGGGCGGCCTTGCCCAGCGTCACCACGCAGCGGCCGTGCATGAGCACCAGGCCCGGCACGACCTCACGGAACTCGCGCTGCTCGAATTCAATCGCGTGGTACACGGCCTTGCCCGAGGTAAGGGCCGTGCTGAGGCTGGTCTTGGTGTCGCGATTGCCGTTGGAGTGGACATAGATGAGGTCGTCGGAAAACACGGCGGCGAGTTTGGCCGGGTCGGCGGATATCATCGCTGCGACGCGGGCGTCGTCCGCGGCCCGACAGGCGCCAATGTGGTCGGGGGCAGCCGTGGCCGGGAGCAGGAGGGCGAACAGGGCACAGAACAGGGCGAGGGTTTTCATATTGAGCTGGAATAGTAGCTCGCAGCCGCGGGAAATACACCCGGAATTCTCGGTGGTGGGTTTGCCGAAACTCCACTCTATGGAAACCTTTTCCAGTTTCGTAGCAGCCGACGTGAGGAGGATCCATTTTCTCGTTTCAAGTCAGGGCCTCCTCACGTCGGCTGCTGCGCAATGAGAGGCGGTCCGGTTTCCTCCCTGTCACTTCGCAATTTCCTTTGGCACGCCGCTCCCTCTCTCCCCCACACTCGCGGCGGTGCCCGCCGAGTCCATTGCCGTCAACGCCGATCTGCTCACTCCGCTGAAGGAGGTCTTCGGCTATGCGAGCTTCCGGCCATTGCAGGAGGACATCATCCGCGCCTCACTGGAGGGACGCGACGTCTTCGCGTTGCTGCCGACGGGTGGCGGCAAGTCCCTGTGCTTCCAACTGCCCGCACTCGTGCGGCCCGGCCTCACGGTCGTCATCTCGCCGCTCATCGCGCTGATGAAGGACCAGGTGGACGCCCTTACCGCGAACGGCGTCGCAGCCACCTTCCTCAATTCCTCGCTCACCGACGCCGAGCGCAGCGCGCGCTGGCGCGGCCTGAATGCGCTCGAGTACCGCCTGCTCTACCTCGCACCCGAGCGCCTGATGGTCGGCACGCTCATCGACGACCTGCGCCGCTGGGGCGTGAACTGCGTGGCGGTGGACGAGGCGCACTGCATCAGCGAGTGGGGTCATGATTTTCGCCCGGAATACCGCCAGCTCCGCGAGCTCCGGGCGCGGTTGCCCGAGGGCGTGCCCTTCATGGCGCTCACCGCGACCGCCACGGAACGTGTGCGCGAAGACATCGTCACGCAGCTCCACCTGCACGAGCCGGGCATCTTCGTCGCGAGCTTCAACCGGCCCAATCTCACCTACCGGGTCACGCCCCGGACCGCCGGCTACCGGCAGGTGCTCGACTTTCTCCGCGCGCGGCCGAAGGACAGCGGCATCATCTACTGCGCCAGCCGCGCGGGCACGGAATCGCTCGCGTCGAAGCTGCTGGAGGATGGCGTGAAGGCCGCCCCGTATCACGCGGGGCTGGACCCCAAGGCACGTTCCCAAAATCAGGAGGCCTTCCTGCGCGACGAGGTCCGCGTGGTGTGCGCCACGATCGCGTTCGGCATGGGCATCAACAAACCCAATGTCCGCTTCGTCATCCACCACGACCTGCCGAAGAACATCGAGGGCTATTACCAGGAGACGGGCCGCGCGGGCCGCGACGGATTGCCCGGCGAATGCCTTCTGCTCTTCAGCGCCGGCGACGTGGCCAAGCAGAACATCTTCATCGACGAGAAGCCCGACGAGCAGGAACGCGCCCGCGCCCGCGAGCAGCTCCAGCAGATGGTCCATTACGCCGAGATCTCCGAGTGCCGCCGCGCCGCGCTGCTCGACTATTTCGGCGAGGAGTTCCCCGAGACCAGCTGCGGTTCTTGTGACAACTGTCTCAGCCCGCGTGCGACTTACGACGGCACGGTCGCCGCGCAGAAGCTGGTGAGCTGCGTGTACCGGATCAAACAGCGCAGCGGCTTCAGCGTCGGGTTGAACCACGTCGTCGCGGTGATCCTCGGCGGCGACACGGAGAAGATCCGCCAGTGGGGCCATGACCAGCTCACGACCTACGGCATCGGAAAGGAGCATTCGCGCAATGAGTGGGGTGCGATCGGCCGCGAGCTGATGCGGCTGGGCTTCCTGCGGCTGAGCACCGGGCAGTTCCCCACGGTCGAGGTGACGGCGGAAGGCTTCGCGGCACTGAAGGACCGGCGGACCATCATGCTCACGCGCCCGCTGGAAGCGCCGAAGCCACGGGCGGAACGCGTCGGAGAAATCGCCTGCGACGAGCTGCTCTTCGAGAAGCTGCGCCAGCTCCGCAAGCGGATTGCGGACGACCAGGGCGTGCCGTCGTACATCATTTTCGGCGACACCTCGCTCCGCTTCATGGCGCGGCAGTATCCGGTGACGGCGGACGAATTTCGCCGCGTTTCCGGTGTCGGCGAAACCAAGCTCAAAGCTTACGGCGCGGCCTTCCTTGAGGAGATCGCGGCGCACCTGGGGACGAATCCGCGTCAGATCTTCGCCGACGATTCGTTCACCGCACCCACGCCGACAGCGGTGAAGAAGACGCGCGGCGAGCTGATGAACGACACGGTGCGCGAGACCCTGCGGCAGTTCCGCGCGGGAAACTCGCCCGAGGATGTCGCGCGCAACCGGGGTCTGACCGCTGGCACCACCTACGGCCATCTCGCCAGCGCGCTGGAAGTCGGCGAAGCACTGGACATTGCGCGGCTCTTCACCGAAGCGGAATCTCAGACCATCCGCGCCGCCTTTGAGAAAGCCGGCTGGGGCACGCTGAGCGGCGCGCATACGCTGCTCGGCGGCCAGGTGGATTATGGACGGTTGCGGCTCTTCCGGGCGGTGAAGCAGTGATCAGTGGGTCAGTAATCAGTAAATCAGTGATCAGTGGGCCAGTGAGCAGCCTTACGCTGCCTGACTGAATACTGATTACTGATTTACCGATCACTGATTACCTGCCCGCATGACGATCGAGCTCATCAACACCGGCTCCGAGCTGCTGCTCGGCTTCGTGCTGAACACGCATCAGCAGTGGATCTGCCGGCAGCTCACCGACCTCGGCCATACGGTGAGCCGGCAGGTGGCGGTGCCCGACGGCGGGCATGACATCCAACAGGCCGTGCGCGAGGCGCTGGGCCGCGCCGATCTCGTCATCACCACCGGCGGGCTCGGTCCGACGTGTGATGACCTCACCCGCGACCTCATCGCCCAGCTGCTCGGCCGTCGCCTGCTGCATGACGAGGCGGTGTTGCAGAATATCGCCCGCTTCTTCGCCGGCCGGGGCCGGCCCATGCCCGAGCGCACCAAGGTCGAGGCGCTGGTGCCCGAGGGTGCCACGGTGCTGATGAATACGAACGGCACGGCGCCGGGACTCGCCATCGAGGTGAACCCAAATCCCTTCCGTCCCGATGGCCGCCCGTCGCTGCTCGTGATGCTGCCCGGGCCGCCGCGCGAGCTTCGGCCGATGTTCTCGCAGCAGGTCGTGCCGCTGCTGGCGCAGCATTTTCCACAGAATGAAGCTTTCGTGTGCCGTACGCTCAAGACCACGGGCATCGGCGAGTCGTACATGGAGGAACGTATCAGCGCGCCGCTGCGACACCTCACCGATGCGGGCATGGACCTCGGTTTTTGCGCGCGTGTGGGCGAGGTGGACGTGCGCTTCGTGGCGCGCGGACCACAGGCGGCAATGATGGTCACCGAGGCCGAGGCCATCACCCGCGGGCGAGCGGGTGAACACATCTTCGGCGAACAGGATGACTTGTTGGAATCGGTGCTGGTGCGCGAGCTGACGGCCCGGGGCCAGAAACTCGCGCTCGCGGAATCCTGCACCGGCGGCCACATCGCCAACCGCATCACGAACATTCCCGGCGCTTCCGCGATCCTGCTGGCCGGCTTCGTGACCTACGCCAACGAGGCAAAGATGGCCACGCTCGGCGTGCGCGAGGAAACGCTGAAAGCCCACGGCGCAGTGAGCGAGCCGACCGCACGCGAGATGGCCGAGGGCGCGCGCCGTGTCACCGGAGCCGATTATGCGTTGTCCGTCACCGGCATTGCCGGCCCCGGTGGCGGCAGCGACGAAAAACCGGTGGGTACGGTCTTTATGGCGCTCGCCTCGGCGAAGGGCACCACGGTCGCGCGCCACCTGAACCGCTTCGACCGTGAGACGTTCAAGTATCTCACCGCCCAGCAGGTCATGATGATGCTGTACCGGGAGCTGCAAGCGGTTAGTAGGGCGTAAGCCCCTGTTCCGCTATTTTGTTTGAACAACCAAGAAACGAAGTAACAAAGGACGCATCTTGATACGATAGTCGGTCGCTAACTTCGGAACAAAATTCGTACTGATGGACGCGGGCCGTTCTCCCTCACCCTAACCCTCTCCCGCTGGGAGAGGGGACAGCCGGGAATGCCGCTGGCTGTTGGGAAGATTCTCCGGCCAATCCTGCGCACACTTTCGCCGACCGGCGGGCGGCCATTCTCCCTCTCCTGGCGGGAGAGGGCCGGGGTGAGGGGGAACGGCCACGATGAAAGATACGCCCCCTGTGGCGGGAGAGCTTTCCCGCTCACGTCCTACCGTTCCGTCTATCGGCAGCACATTGGCCCTTCCGCACGCCTCACGGCACGACGATTGCGGGGCGCAAGCGGCCGATCACCTCGCCCGGCAGTCGCGTATCCAGCGAGGCCGGGTCGGGGGATTCGACGGCGACATGGCCGTCCGCAAACCACGCCTGTGCGCGGCGCTGGTGCCGGAAATGTACCGTGGCCGACAGCGTGTTGGTGTCGAAATAATAAAACTCCTCCAGCAGCGGATGCTCCGGCGTGGCCGGTTCCTGGAAATCATTCACCTGCCCGCCATCGGTGAACAGGGCGAGGTCGGTCGGGCGCGTGAACTGACTCACCGGCAGCCCGGCGGTCCCGCGCGGCCCGGCGAGCAGGTTATAGGCGTAGCCATAGGCCGCCCCTCGGGCCTTGGACTTGAAATTGGGATTGGCGCGGTTTAACGCGGGACAGATTTCCACGCCCCGCCCCTGGAAATAGGGCCACAGCGCGCCCTGCGTAGGATCGAAATCGCGCTCGCCCTCATTGCCGTCCCCCAACCAGCCGAACCAGTAGCTCCAGCCGTTGTTCGTCCGCACGGTGCGATCCACAAACGTGCGGTTGCCGTGGTCGTCCCAGTAAAGCTGCGTCGCCAGGCCAAGCTGGCGGAGATTCGACACGCAGCGCGCGCCGTTCGCCGCCTTCCGCGCCTGCGCCAGCGCGGGCAGGAGCAGCCCGGCCAGCACCGCGATGATCGCAATGACCACCAGCAATTCCACCAGCGTGAAGGCGGCGCGGAGATGGGAAATAGGAGATGGAAGATGGGCCGGATGCGCCCCTGCGAATCGACCGGCGGACGGAGAAGTAAGTTTCATGGCCGGGCGGCGCGTACGCGGTAGAACTGGCGCGGCAGCACGACGTCACGCGGATCGGCCAGCATCAGCGGCCCACCGGTGCCATCCGCCGTGACGGTGTCTCCCCAGTTTTGCAGGTCGCCGCTCGCTTCGAGCGTGTAGCGCCAGCCGCTTACGCTGGTGAATTCGACCGCACCCAGGCCGACCAGCGTGAGCGCGCCGATGGGCGGGTCGGGCAGTTCGAGCACCACATGGTCGAGCGTGCCGTGGGCGAGCAGGGAATCCGTGGTGGTGCCATTCTCGCTCCACGCAATCACGGCGAAGGCGTCCACCGTGAAGCTCTGGAAAGTCGTCGGCAGCTTCACTGGGTTCACCGGCCCGACATCCACACCATCACGCAGCAGCGTGATCGTGAGCTGGCGGTTCGTCGCGGCATAGGCGCAGCGCACGCGCCACGTCGCACCGTCGGAGAGGTCGAAGAAATTGTTGAAGCTGAACGCCCGGCTGCCGTTCGCGCCAAAGACTGCCGGGCCGATGGTGGCCGGATTTTCGCCAAAGCCGGGGATGAAGCTGTCGGCGAACCAGTCGAACTCGACCAGATCCTGCGCCGTGCCGACCAATCGCGTTGGATTGCCATCCGGCAACCGCGACTGCCGCACCAGGCCCAGGCCGATCTGCACGGCCGCCGGGCGGTTTTCGGGATCACGCGCCGCGGCATCTGTGAGCTGCAGGTCGAAGCTGAACGCAAAATCATCCGCCGTGGTCAGCTCGGCGCCCAGCGGCAGCGTGAGGAAACTGTTGGAGCGGGAGGAATCCCAGGTCACGGCGACGTTCTGATGGACGGCATCCCATCGGCAGAGGTTCGTATCACCCACCACCTGCCAGCCCCGGGCAAACGGGTCCGTGGCAAATTCCTCAGTGACCACGCCCGCGTGGCCGGCCTGCGGGGTCAGCGCCAACAGCCAGACCAGCAGGGCCAGCATCACGGCGGATGGGGCTGCCATCTTCGCCACCGGCCCGCCGCGCTTGCCCGGGACCGCGCAATGGTCGAACGGGCAGTGCCGACAGCCGCTGCCGCAGCAATAACCGCGTCGCCGGTGATAGCCCTCGGTGAACACCACGAACCCGGTCGCCGCATCCAAATACGAATCGCCCTCCTCGGCCTCATGGACCGTGCGTTGCCGGAGTTCCTGCTCCACGCAGCGCGGGCAGATGCATACGCGCCGTTGCAGCTCCGCCGGCACGCGAGCCAGCAACGACTCGGGAATCTGCGTCCGCTCGCACCAGCAAAGGCCCTTGTAGGCGCTGGTGGTGGTGAGCTGGCAGCCATTGGGCCCGCCGCAAAGCGGGCAGCGCGCGGTGTCACACGCGCTGCCCGTTGCGGAAGTTGGAGCGGAAGCGTCCAAGGGATGAGCGGTTCAGTGGCGACGGCGGGAATACGCCAGCGTCCCCAGACCGAGGCCCAGCAGCGCCCAGGTGGACGGCTCGGGCACCATGCTGAAACCGTCGATCTCGACATTGCCGGAGAGCACCTCGACCCGCACATAGCTGATCTCGTCGAGCGTGATCGGGTTGCCCTGAGCATCGCGCGCCCAGGCGAGGTCGAAGCCGGCGCCGCCGCCGCTGCCACCGTACTTGGCGCGGATCTGGTCAAGCGAGAGCCCGGCGAAGTCAGCATTCTTCAGCGCGGGGTTCACAGGGACGGTGAAACTCCCGCTGCCGTCCGTGGGGAACAGGTTCTTGAGCACCGGCGCGAGCGAGGGCGTGAGCGTGAAGAAGGTCTGCCCGTCTTTGCTCACCGACACGCGGGTGGACACGCCGTCCGCCCCGAACACCGAGCCGTCCGTCTTCGGCGTGCCGATGTAGTTGAAATTGGCGTCCGTCGCGTTGGTCACGACGAAGAACGAGTTGCCGAACACCTGGAAATCGAGGCCGAAGGCGTTGGCCGGGTTGTCCCGCACCGGCGAATCAAAATGCACGGTGAGCGAGCCGCCCGTGCCGATGCCGACGAGCTGCGAGCCGAGATAGGCGGAATTGAAGGGATCGACCGGCCCGCCAAACTGGCCGGGGGTGACGCGGCTGGGTTCGCCGAGCGCGGAGCTGGGATCTGTGTAGCCGGCGGTGACGCCCGTACCGGCGATGTAGCTCGTGACCGAGCTGGCGTATTGCGCGCGGAGGGCGAGCGAGGGGAGCGCGGCGGCAAGCGCCAGCGCGATGGTTCTGTACTGCATGGTCATGGTTTCTCTGCGGCCCCGGGTGTTCCCAGCCGGGGCGGTTTTGATGTCCAGAGACCAGTCGCGGTGGAAAAACGCCTCCGTAAAAAACGAAAACGCCTTCCTCCCGCAAGACCGAGAATGAAGGCGTGTGGCATCCACAAGTCCGGGCGCGCAGACAGGCGGCCCGGCTGGCCTCATCCTTCGCTTGGCGGCGAAGCGGCCGCACCCGAGGCACGGCCTGACGAGCAACCCTGGCGCGATGTCCTGACTCCGGGCGTAAACCTCATCCCCGCCTTCCCAGACTTGCATCCAGTGGCTGTCTTGCGACCTGGGGGTTTGTGTCCCGATACAGTGGCGCTACCGTCCCCGATTCTCACGGGGTTCCCGCACTTCCAGTGTTGTTTTGAAACGATGCCGGCTCCGAAGGGCCGGCGGGCTCAAAGAACGGCCAAGAGGAATCACCCGAAATGCCCGGCTGGCAAGTCTGTTCTCAGAGTGATTGGATAACTGCGGGAAAAAGCGGAGGCGGGATGACACTGGAAGGCAGGAAGGAACGGGTTTCTCCTGTTTTCCTGCTTTCCAAATTGCCTCATTTCCGGTGCTCGCGGAATCTCGCGGCCCCGACTGCATGCAACCTGAACTGTTCGACTTCCCCAATGCCGCCGCCCTCGCCGCCGACGTCGCCCGGCGCTGGGTGGATGAGGCCGCCAACGCCGCCGCCCGGAATGCGCCGTTCAGAGTCGCGCTCTCCGGCGGACGTGTGGCCAAGGATTTCATGGCTGCGGTCGCCGTCGAGGCCCGTCGCCGCGGTCTCTCGCCTGAGGCGGTGGATTTCTTCTGGGGCGACGAGCGTTGCGTGCCGCCAGACCATGTGGATAGCAACTACCTGCTCGCCGAGGAAAATCTCCTGACGCCGCTGGGCGTTCCTGCCCAGCGCATCCACCGCCTCAAAGGCGAGGCCGACCCGGCCACTGCGGCCCGCGAAGCCGAGGCGGAGTTGCGCGCCACCTGCCCGACTGATGCCCAGGGGCAACCTGTGCTCGACCTGGTGCTGCTCGGCATGGGGGAAGATGGTCACGTGGCCTCCCTGTTCCCCGGAGCCCCGGCGAGTGTTGCAGAAAGCACCGCCTGTTACCTGCCCGTCATCGGGCCGAAACCGCCGCCGCAACGCCTCACGCTGACCTTTCGCACAATTCAGGCCGCCCGAATGATCTGGGTGCTCGTCTCCGGTGATGGCAAGGAAGCCGTTCTGCTCCAATCGCTTGCCCCCGGAGCCGACACCCCGCTTGCCCGGGTTCTTAGGAGCCATCCGGCCACAATTTTTCTGGCCCGTTGAATTTTTTGTAACCTCCCCGACGTCCGTTGGCTCTGCAAGAGCAAGCAGCCGTGGCGTCAGCCTGGCCGAAGCGTTTTTGAACATTTTCGACACCGTGTAATCTTACACTGTGTTGGTTGGTTCAGTGTCCGCTAAGGGTTGGCAGAGGGGTCTGGCTTGCGGCGGGGTGCGGACACTGTCTCCAGTTGGCCCTGCCGCTGATCTGAGCGCACTGGTGAGTGCGTATTAAGACCTCATCACTGGGGGGCCGGCCGAAAGGCCGGCCTTCTTTCTTTTTCCCCTCCTCTCTGACACGCTCACTCCCATGACGCGCCATTGTCATCAGTGCGGCTGGGAATGGACCCTCAAGGCGCAGCCCGGCCGCAGCGAAACCTGTCCCCAATGCCGGGCCGACCTCCGCGCCTGCTTGAACTGCACCTACTACGACCTGCGCGCCGCGCACCAGTGCCGCGAACGCCGGGCCGAGCCGGAGGCCAACAAGGAGCAGGCGAATTTCTGTGAATTCTTCGAGTTCGCCCGGCGCACTTGGGGCGGGGCGGTGAAGAATTCCCGCGAAGACTCCGCCCGGGCGGCCTTGAAGTCGCTGCTGGGCGATTGATGGAGCCGTCAGGGCAAGCGCGACCTCGCTATTGGGCCGTCACAGATCATGGATGACCTTGGGTGGGAACGCGGCGCGCAAGGCGTTCAGCACTGCCAGCACGTCGATGACTTCCTGGGCGATGGCACCGGCCACCGGCGTCAGATGGCCCGTCGCGGCAAACATCATGCCGATGACACTGAGCGCCATGCCGCCCACCGCGCTCTGGAGTGCGATGCGGCGCATGCGGCGGCTGATGTGCATGAACTCGTCCACCTTCCTCAGCGAGTTGTCCATGATCACCACCCCCGCCGCCTCCGCCGTCACGTCGCTGTTCTGGCCGATGGCCATGCCGACGGTCGCCGCCATCATGGCCGGGGCGTCGTTGATGCCGTCGCCGACATAGAGCGTCTTTGCCTTCACGGTCTCGGCGCGGACCAGCGCGAGCTTCTGCTCCGGACTCTGCTCGGCATGGATTTCGTTGATGCCGACCTGCTCGGCGAGGTAGCGGACCTCCGACTCCCGGTCGCCGGACACGATCAGCACGCGCTGGAAGCGGTGTTTCGGACCGAGATGCTTGACGAAGGAGCGGCTTTCCGCGCGCGGCGCATCGCGAAAGCGCAGGGCCGCCGCGTAGCGCCCGTCAATCACCACCACGCATTCGAGTCCGCCGGCAACCGGGGGAAGCTGGTCGGCACCGGGAACATTCCCGGCCAGCAGCTTGTTGCGGCTGGTGATCTGCACGAGGTGGCCGGAGACGGTTCCCTGCAAGCCACGGCCCGGTTGCTCGCCCACCTGGGTGGCCTCCGGAAGCGTCACTCCGGCTTCTTTCGCCGCCGCCAGAATCGCCCGGGCCAGCGGATGCTTGGAGTAGCGCTCCAAGCTCGCCACGAGCGTCAGCACTTCCGGCTGCACAAAGCCCGGGGCGATGAGCTGTTCGGTCAGGGCCGGCTCGCCGTAGGTGAGCGTCCCGGTCTTGTCGAAGATCGCGACGCGGCATTCGGCGATCTGTTCGAGCACGACCGGACTTTTCACGATGATCGCCCGGCGGGCGCAGAGGGAGATCGACCCGATGATGGCGATGGGGATTGCGAGCAGCAGCGGGCAGGGCGTGGCGATGACCAGCACCGCCAGAAAACGGACCGACTCGCCGCTGATGGCCCAGGCCAGTGCGGCCACGACCAGCGCCACCGGCGTATAGATCGCGCCGAGCGTGTCCCCGAGCCGGCGCAAGCTCGGCCGCTTCGCCTCGGACTCCCTCATCACCTCCATGATCTTCGCGTAACGCGAATCGGCGGCGAGCTGCGTGGCACGGATGGTCAGCACCGACTCGCCATTGATGGCGCCCGAGATCACCGCCGAGCCGGAGGTCTTGGTGATCTGGAACGGCTCGCCCGTCAGGTAGGATTCATCCATTGTGCCGTGACCCTCGATCACGGTGCCATCCACCGGGCAGATGTCGTGCGGATAGATCACCAGGATGTCGCCCACGGCAACGTCGGCCAGCGCCACCTCCACAATTTCCGCTTCCCGCTTCCGGTGCGCGATGGAAGGCATGCGCTTGGCCAGCGCGGCCAGCACCGAGGAGGCGCTGCGCAACGCATAATTCTCCAGGGCTTCTCCGCCCGAAAGCATCAGAACGATGATCGCGCCAGCGAGGTATTCACCGAGCAGCACCGAGGTGATGATCGCGATGCCGCCCAGCAGATCGGAACCAAACTCCCGCTTCCGCACCTTCTGCAGCAGATCGTAGAGCTGCGGCAGGCCGCCGAGCACAAGCGTTACGTACAGGGGGATCCGGTACGCGGACGGACCCAGTTGGAAACCGAAGCGGAGCGCCAGATGCAGCAGGATGGCCAGGATGGAGCACGCCGCGATGACGGTGGACTTCCGATGCCAGAGGTTGGCCGGCGAATACCAGGGCGAGGCTGATGACGGAACCAGATCTGGCGGAGGCCGCAGAGGGTCTTTCCGCATATTTCCAGGCGGTGTTTCCAGGGTGGCATTCATGATTCCATTGATTGCCATTTGTCTGGCGCTCGCACCAACCAGATCTTGTTAAGGACTCAACCTGCCATTACATGGCTCACGGCATCGTCGCCACCCCGGGCATCGGCAGGACGGTTTTCCATGCCTCATCCGGCCAGCTTGGCGTTCCCAAACCAGGCTTCCATGGGGTGTTCTCCGCATCGTCGGAGGGCGTGGCAGCACCTTTCAGGTCCGGCAGATGGGGTTGCTCACGCTGGCCTTCCTTTGGGATGGAAGGCCAGCACAACTTAGCCCGGGATAACGCTCCGGGGTTGGGTGACCCTTTCTGTCTGGTACCTCGGCGAAGAGCCGGAACCCCCGCCGGTTCAGGCCTTCTCGCCCTGATAATCCGGGTCTTTCAGGCCGGCCAGTTCGCCGGTGCTGTCGGCGAACTTCTCCGTGTTGGCACCCATGCGGTTGAGCAGGGACACGTGCAGGTTGGCCATCGGCGAATTCTTCGCGTAGCTGAGGTGGCGCCCGGTGGCGAGCGTGCCGCCGCCCTGGCCGGCCAGCAGCAGCGGCAGGTTGTGCGGATCGTGCGCGTTGCCGTCGCTCATGCCCGCGCCGAAGAGGATCATGGAGTTTTCCAGCACATTGCCGCCGCCCTCCTTGTAGCCGCGCAGCCGGTCGAGGAAATAGGCGTACTGCGTGACGTGCCAGCAGTTGATCTTGTGGTAGCGCTCCAGCTTCTCGGCCTTGTGCTCGTGGTGCGAATTCTCGTGGTGGCTGCCCAGACCCGGCTCGAGGAAGGAGAAGTTCCGCCCGCTCACCGAGTTGCCGAACATGAACGTCGAGACCCGCGTGGAATCGCTCCAGAAACCCAGCGCTATGATGTCGAGCATCAGCCGCACCTGCTGGGTGTGGTTGTCGCGCCGCTCGCTGACTTTGGCCGGGTCCGCATAGAGGTCCACCTCGCGCCCCAGCCGCTCGATCTCGGCGCGCACCAGCGCATCCTCCAGGTTCTCGGCGGACTTGCGCTTGCGGTCGAACTCGATCCGGCGCTCCACGGCACGGACGCTGTCAAAATACTCGCCCAGCTTCTGCCGGTCGGCGCGGCCCAAACGCTTCTGCAGGGCCCGGGCGTCCTCCGCCACGAGGTCCAGTACGCTCTGATCGTCGCCGAGCGCATTGACGCGCGCGGCGGCGGTCGAGCGGAACAGGCGGTCGAAGGCGAGCTTGGGATTGATCTCCTTCGTCAGCGGCGTGGTGGGGGTGCTCCAGGAAATGTGTGCGCCGTAGAGCTGCGTGAAGCCGACATTGGTATCCACGCCCGTGGCCGGCGGCTCGATGCCCAGCTCCAGCGACGGCAGCGGCGTAAAGTTGCCGATCTTGCGCGCGATCACCTGGTCCATCGAGGTGTTGCCGGCGCAAATGTTCGCGCCGGTCGTCCGCGTGATGGTGGTGCCGGTGAGCCAGCCGCCGGTCTTCACGTAATGCCCATCGCCGGTGTCGGTGGCGGCGTTCCAGAGGTTCGACAGGACCAGCAGGTCGTCCTTGAACGGCGACAGCGGCGCGAGGCTGGGCGACAGCTCGAAGTTCCGGCCGAAACCCTTGGGGGTCCACTGCGCCATGTTCGCGCCGTTGGCCATGTAGAGCGCGGCGAAGCGCACGGGCGGCTTCGCGACAGCGGTGCCGGCGGCCTTGGCGATGACCTCACCCCAGGCGTTCAGCGGCTGCATCGCCTCCAGCAGCGGCAGGGCCATGGTGACCCCCATGCCCTTGAGCAGGGTGCGGCGGGAGATGGGCTGGGCGGGCATGCGGAGCTGTTTATAGGCCGGCGGGTTCAGCCCGCAAGGCCGGTTCATCGGACGGCGCAGAAAGTTTCCGGATTCAGCCTGACTTGCCTGCGGCCCGCCCTTCTGGCTAAGTTGGTAGTGCAATGGGATTGGCCGCATCAACCGTCAGGATGACCGAAGCCGAATTCTTGCATTTCGAGCGCCAGTCGCCGGAAAGGCATGAGTTTCTGGCCGGCGAGGTTTATGCCATGGCGGGGGCCACTCCGGTTCACGCCGCCATCGCCAGTGATCTGCTGTTCGCCCTGCAAAGCCGGCTGCGCAACCGCCGCTGCCAACCCTTCGGCAACGACCTGCGAATCCGCACGCCGGACACCGGCCTGCTGACGTATCCCGACCTGACTGTGATCTGCGGCCCGCTGGAGTTCGCTCAAGGGACAGAGGACACGGTCACGAACCCGACCGTACTGCTCGAAATCCTCTCGGAATCCACCGAGGCGTGGGATCGCGGCGGCAAGTTCGGCAGCTATCGGCAACTGCCCTCGTTACGGGAATACGTGCTGATTTCGCAGCATGAACCCCGTGTCGAACTGTTCGTCCGCCAAACTGACGGGAACTGGCTGCTGACGGATCTCTTCGGGCTCGACCACACGCTGAAGCTCGTCTCACTGGGCTGTGAAATTCCGCTGGGCGAGATTTTCACCCGTATCGTGTTCGCCCCGGGCAAGCCGCGCGTGGCCGATCCGGTGAGCTGATTCGCGCCGACACCCGCCTTTCACGGAACCACGGGTCGCGCACCGGTTGGGAGGCCCGACGGAATCAATTTCCAGCCCTTCGCCGTCACCTCCAGAGCGCTGTAGCCACGGTATTGGTCATAGACGCGCTCCATCTCCCCGATGCTGTCGAACCAGCCAACGACATAGGCGGCGCCGAAGGATTCGCCCGCCTTCACGGGCCGTTCGCCGACCTCGTGGATGAAGCACACGTAGCCGGTGCGCTCATGGCACCACGCCTCGGACGTGTCGCCGGGATTGAGCGTCATGCCCGCCAGCCATGGTCCGTCCAAGCCGGTCTTCGGGTCGCGGGTGTGGTAGGCGCGGATCATCCGCTTCGGCACGCCGTCGCGGTCACGGCGGTAGTTGAACTTCTCGTCCGGCGCAAAGTCCGCCGCGAACTCGCTGGCCGGGATCTTCCCGCGATAACTGAGATAGACCTCGCTGAAGGTGTCACCGCCCTGGTGTTTCAGGTGTCCGGGCATGTCCTGCCGAAAGAAGAGCGCCGCGCCCGAATTGCGGCTGAGAATGCGGTCGGACGAGATGAAATACCGTTTGCCGGCGGGAAAGACGAGGGTCTGCTTCCACTCCGAACCCGTCCGTTTTCCCGGCGCGGCGAGGGTGTAGTTCCAGCTTTGCTCGATGGCGACGAAATCCCTGCCTTGGAAGACACGCGGCCTGAGTTCCTTCGCCTGGGTGCAAATTTGGGGCCCCTCGATGCTGCGCTTCGGAGTTTTGCCGTGATAGGCGTTGTTGAAGTCATACGGCAGGTCGCCGGGAAGCTGGCTGCGCCAGGCCGCATCGCTGCCCGGCTCCATGATCCAGTCCTGGATATCGAGGCCGAAGCCGAGGTCGTGCGCTCCGGTCTTCCGGTCGAGAAAACTGCCCGCCTCGATGCCGCTGACATACCCCCGCTTCCGGATGGACGCTTCCAGCGCATCCCCGCGCAGCGTGATGCGTTCCGCCGTTTCTTCGACGGTGAAAGGAAACGGCCCCTGCCCCTGCGCCAACACCGACGCAAGGGTGGGCAGGAGCAGTGCGGCAACGCACCGGAGGAAGGTTGCTGCGGCCGGGCAAAAACAGAACCGAGCGGTTGATTTCATGGAAGGATGGCGGAGCCCCACGGGATCACACGGCAGGAAGCCGGGCAACTCCGTCTCCTCATGAATCACCTCAGCAGCAATCCGCACTGTTCTCTCGGAAATCGGACACCGCCTAGGGGCTGGCCACCACATCCTTCGGCGTCTCCTCGCCGCGCCGCCACTGGAAGGGGTAGCTGTTCACGACCTCCAGAATCAGAGCGGTTGCGTGGTAGTTACGCTGGCCGAGATGTTCGGCGATCTGTTTCACGGCCGGAGCGTCGTAGTATTCCAGGCCACGGCCCAGCCCGTAAGCCAGCATCTTGCCGGCGAGGTGGCGCAGGAAGAGCGCCTTTCGCGCAAGCAGCGCGTCCTTCAGGCCGATGACGCCATCCACCTTATCGCCGCCGACCAGTGTGCCCGAGGCATCCACCGGCTGGCCGGCGACCTTGTCCCGCCAGCCGCCGATGGCGTCAAAGTTCTCCAGGGCGAAGCCGAGAGGGTCCATGCGCGAATGGCAGCCGGCGCAGTTGGGGTCCTTGCGATGCTGTTCGAGCTGCTGGCGAAAGGTCAGCCCGTCGTGCTTCTCGTCGTTCGGCGGCAGCGTCTTGACCAGCGGCGGCGGCGGTGGCGGTGGGGTGCCGAGGATTTCCTCGAGAATCCACTTTCCCCGGAGCACCGGGCTGGTGCGGAGCGGATAGCTCGTCTTGGTGAGCACGGCGGCCATGCCCACGATGCCGCCCCGGCGACGGTCCGGCAGGGTCACGCGCACAAAATTCGTCGAAGTGATATTCGAGAGGCCGTAGAGCCGGGCCAGGTCGGCATTGGCGTAGGTGAAATTCGCGTCCAGGAGCTGCAGCAGGCTGGCGTCGTCCCGCAGCAGCGCGGCGAAGAATTCCACCGGCTCCGCCATCATCGCGTTGCGTAGCGCGTCGTTATACTGCGGGAAACGGCCCCGGTCGGGGTTGGAGGTCGTGGCGAGGGATTTCGTGCCCAGCCACTGGCTGGTGAATTGTTCCGCGAGCATGTGCGCTTTGGGATCGGCGAGCATCCGCCGCACCTGCGCCTCCAGCACCTTCGCATCCGACAGCCGGCCGGCGTCAGCCAGCCCGAACAGCTCGTCGTCGGGCATGGAGGACCAGAGGAAGTAGCTCAGGCGCGTCGCCAGCTCGTAGTCGTTCAGCCGGCCCGGGGCGTTGCCTTCCGGTTCATGCTCGAGGCGGAAGAGAAAATGCGGCGACACCAGCACGGCCTTGTAGGCCGACTTTACGGCAACCTCAAACGGCTGGCTGTGCGCCCGGGCCGCATCGTAGAGGGGCAGCAGCCGCGCGACCTCGTCGGCTGACACTGGCCGGCGGAAGGCCCGGCTGGCGAACCAGCGCAGATTGTCCTCGGCCACACTGCGGTCACGCCGCCACCAGGTCGGCAGCAGGACAAAAAGCCGTTCCGGCTTCGCGGCGGCCAGGACGTCCTCGGCGACCGCGAGGTATTTCTCCATCAGGATCGGCGGTACGAAGAGCGTGTCGGCATTGTTGTCGAAGCCGCCGCCGCCGCCGCCATCCACCGGGAAAATGTCCGCCGGCCGCGTGTCCACGCCCAGCAGGTCGCGGATGGTCAGGTTGTACTCGTTGCGGTTCAGCCGGTGCGCGACCACCGCCCCGGGATCGCGGGGCACCAGGGCCGGATCGGGATCGTCCAGGACCTGCTTCAGCCCCTCGACGAGGTGCAGGCGCTCATTGGCGGACGGCTGGGGCTTGTCCTCGGGCGGCATCTGCCGCTCCTCGATCTGGCGGACCACCTTGTCCCACAGCGCCGGCTCGTGGAAGAGCGACACGGTGTTGGTAAAGCCAACCAGGTTCACACCGCCCTTGGTTTTCTTGCCGCCGTGGCAGTCGACGCAGTATTTCTGAAGCTGCGGCCTGAGCTCACGCACATAGGCGTCGTCCGCACCCATCGCCAACGTGGCGGTGGACAGGGCGACCCAAATGAGATGGTGCAGGCGGGACATGGCGGTCAAAGGCGCGGCTACGACGCACAAGGTGGGTCGCAGATTCACCCTGGCAACCCTTGGGAACCGCAATCGTCCCTCGTGCCGGCCTCAGCGCAGCGAAAGCCGCCGCCAGCAAAGCGCGACGCCGGTACCGGCCGCCACAGCGACGGCCCCCATGCCCAGCGCCCAGAGCGGCCGACCATAGAGCCAGTAGCCGGTGGCATAGATGAGCGCCCAGATCGCGACACTCGCGCAGGCCGCCGCCAGCAGGCCGGAGGGCAGATCGCTGTGGAGCTTCGTGTCGCGCATCTGTACGCGCTCATGCTCCGCGTCCTCCAGCACCTGTTTCCAGCCCAGCTCGCCGGGTTGCACACGCTGGTAGAACCGCCGCAGCACCTCCTTGTCGGTGGATTCGGTGAAAAACGCCACCAGTACCCAGGCCACCGTGGTCACGCCCACGCCGATCAATAGCTGTTGGGATGCGGAAAAGTCGCCGCCATCGCCGCCCTTGGACATTTGGAACGCCAAGGCCACCAGAAACGAGACCGCCATCGCGGTGATCTCCGCCATCGCGTTCACGCGCCACCAGAACCAGCGCAGCAGCATCACCAGTCCCGTGCCGGAACCGATCTGCAGGAGCAGCTCGAACGAGCTGAGCGCGTCGCGCAGCACGAGGGCGAGGGCGCACGCGGCGAGCATCAGCAACGGGGTGGCCAACCGGCCCGCCCAGACCTGCTCGCGCTCGGAGGCGTCGGGCTTGAGAAAGCGCTTGTAGAGGTCGTTCACCAGGACGCTGGCACCCCAGTTCATCTGGGTGGACATCGTGCTCATGTAGGCGGCAATGAGCGACGTGACCACGAGGCCCAGCAGTCCCGCCGGCAGGAAGGTGAGCATCGCCGGATAGGCCATGTCATGCTGGACGATCCTGGGGTCCATCTGCGGGAAGGCCTTTTGCAACGAGGCGAGGCCAGCGCCACCAGGATCCACGGCCAGGGGCGCAGCGCATAGTGCAGGACATTGAAGAAGAGCACCGCCCCCACGGCATGCTTCTCATTCTTCGCGGCCAGCACGCGCTGCACGACACCGCCGCCGCCGCCCGGTTCCGCGCCGGGGGAGCAGGCGGACCACCACTGCACCAGCAGCGGAAAGAAGAACAGCACGCCGAAGGTGTCTGCCGAGGGCACCGAAAAATCCGGCAGCATGTGAAAATGCGGCACCACGTTGGGATGGGCCAGGAGCTTGGACAGTCCGCCGACCTGCGGGAGCTGCACCACGTACACGGCCGCCCAGATCGCGCCGACCATCGCCACGGCGAACTGCACCAGGCTCGTCAGCAGCACGCCGGTCAATCCGCCGATCATGCTGTAGGCCACGGTCACCACGGAGACGATGGCGATGGTCTGGAACGGTGTCAGGCCGAGCAGCACGCCCCCGAGCTTCACCGCCGCCAGCGTTATGTTGGCCATGATGATGAGGTTGAAGAAAACCCCGAGGTACAGCGCCCGGAAGCCGCGCAGAAACGCCGCCGGTTTGCCTGAGTAGCGCAGCTCGTAGAACTCGATGTCCGTCAGCACCCCGCTGCGCCACCAGAGCTTCGCATAGAGAAACGCCGTCGTCGTGCCCGTGAGCAGGAACGACCACCAGATCCAGTTCCCGAACACGCCGTCACGCCGGACGATGCCGGTGACGAGGTTAGGCGTGTCGGTGGCGAAGGTCGTGGCGACCATGGAGGTTCCCAGCAACCACCAGGGCATGGAACGCCCGGAGAGGAAGTAGCTTCCGTAATCTTTGCCGGCGGATTTTCCGGCGATCAGTCCGATCGCCAGATAAACCGCAAAGGCCACGGCCATAATGGCCCAGTCCAAAGATGTGAGATGCATTCAGTGCTTGGGGAGACGTGTTGGTGCAAATTGCAGCATACTCGTTCCTAAGGAATCTACCTTAGCGTTGCCTAGATGTAACCGGAGCGGCGGGCCGGCGGCCATTCTCTTCATGGAATATGCCCTCTGCTCCGCAAGAGGCGGGCCATCGCACGTCTGAGAGCTGGTCTGAGAATTGGGAAGGGTGCTGCCGAATTTTCAGACCGGCTCTGAGGGACTTGCCACCCGTGCACCGCCTCCGCCAGCCTCTGCCCGCTCATGAGTTCGCTCGACCGCTTCCTCATCGCGCCGCGCTGCGTGCCGGTGCTCGATCCGCAGTTCCGTCCCGCCTCGCTCGCCACGCGCGCGTTCGCGGCGGAGGCCACCGTGCCCGTCACCCTGGCGCTGGAACAGGCCGACGGCTCGGTCTTCCACCATGCCATGAGCGTGCTCGCCGCCACCCATCCGGACGCCGCGGAGGCCAACCCGTTCTTCGTCGAACGGCTCGTGAAATTCCTGCTCTGGGCTTACGGCGGCTGGCGCATCCATGTGGCCGGTCCCGTGGAACTTGCCGACGCGCTTCGCCGCCACTACACCGACACGGCGACCGGCCGGTTTGATTCCGAGATCATTGGCCAGCGCATCTACGACCGCGCCATCGAGGTCGTCCACGCCCCGACCCTCGCCGACCTGCCTGTACCGCGCTCGGTGACCGCACCACTGGGCCGGCATTGGGAAGGTTGCCGCATCGGCTTCGACCTGGGTGGCAGCGACCGCAAGGTGGCTGCCGTGATGGATGGCCGCTGCGTCTTCAGCGAGGAAACCGTCTGGGACCCCTATTTCCAGCCCGATCCGCAGTATCACTTCGACGGCGTGATGGATTCGCTCCGCAAGGCCGCCGCGCACCTGCCCCGCGTGGACGCCATCGGTGGCAGCGCCGCCGGCGTGTACGTGAACAACCGCGTCAAGGTCGCCTCACTCTTCCGGGGCGTACCGCCCGACCTGTTCAACTCGCGCGTGAAGGATCTCTTCCTCGAGCTGCGCCGTGAGTGGAAGGGCATTCCGTTCGACGTGGTCAACGATGGCGAGGTGACCGCGCTCGCGGCCTCGATGTCACTCGGGGTGGATTCGGTGCTCGGCATCGCAATGGGCACAAGCACGGCGGCGGGCTTCGTCACCGCCGACGGGAACATCACCTCCTGGCTGAACGAGCTGGCCTTCAACCCCGCCGATTACAATCCCGCCGCGCCGCGCGACGAGTGGAGCGGCGACTTCGGCGTCGGCTCCCAATACTTCTCCCAGCAGGCCGTCGGCCGCCTGATCGGGCCCGCCGGCATCGAGTGCGACCCGAAGCTGCCGCTGCCCGAGAAGCTCAAGCTCGTGCAGTCGCTGATCAAGGAGAACGGCGACGTGCGGGCCGCACGCATCTACGACACCATCGGCACCTACCTCGGCTACGGACTGGCGCACGACGCGGATTTCTACGCCTTTGAGCATGTGCTGGTGCTGGGGCGTGTGACCACCGGCGTGGGCGGCGACGTCATCCTCGACGCCGCCCGCCGCGTGCTGAAGGCGGAATTCCCCGCGCTGTTCGAGCGCGTCCGCTTCCACACGCCTGATGAACATGACAAGCGCCATGGACAGGCAGTCGCGGCGGCTAGTTTGCCGGTGTTGAGCGCGCTTCCGTAAAAGTGATCCCGGACGCAGTCGCGTTGCCGACGTGGTCGCTGGGCGACGAGACCGTTTCCATTGGCTAACTGCCGGCTTACTTCGCACCGATGCGGTAGAGATGTTCAGCGGTGCGGATGAACAGGGCACCGTCGGTCACGGCGTAGCTGGCGAGGGAGCGTTCGCCCAGGTCGTTCTTGGCCAGCAGCTCGAACTGTTTGCCGGGCTTCACCACGAAGCCCACGCCGGACTCGTTCTGGAAATACAGGCGGCCCTCCGCCAGTACCGGCGAAGCCGAGAAGTCACCACCGAGGCGTTCGCTCCAATGGACCTTGCCGGTCTCCACGTCCACGCAGGTGGCGATGCCGGCGTCGGACACGAAATACAGCTCGTCGCCCTCCAGCAGCAGTGAAGGCGTGTTCGGCGCGCCCTTGGTGAGGGTCCAGGCAACGTGGGTGTCGGTCAGGTCGCCGGTCTCGCTGGGTTTGCCGGGGCGGATGGCATACACAAGCGGCCGGTCGTAGCCGGTGCCAAGGAAGAGCAGCCCATGGCCGTATACCGGGCGCGGAATCACGGAATAGCCCTCGCCGTAGCGCACGCGCCAGAGTTCGGAGCCGTCCTTGGGCGAATAGGCCACCACCGCGCCGCTGCCGGGGCTGATGATCTGCTTCTGGCCCTCCACCTCGATCAGCTGGGCCGTACTGAAGGAGAAGGTCTTCTTGGCGGTGGTGACGCGCGGCTGCTTCCAGCGCACGGCCCCGGTGGCGCGGTCGAGTGCCACCACGAAGGGATCACTGCCGCCGTCACAGCTGAAATAGAGCATATCGCCCACCGCGATGGGGGAGCCGCCGCTGCCGTGGATGGGGATGTATTTCAGCGTGTCCTGCCGCCAGAGGACATTGCCCGCCGTATCCAGGCAGGCCGTGCCCATGTGGCCGAAATGCACGTACACGCGGCCATCAAGCACGAGCGGCGTGGGGCTGGCGTGGCCGTTCTTCTGGTGGATACTGGGGGCCTTGCCCTTTTCCTCGCGGAACACCTCGGTGGCCCAGAGGATTTTCCCATCCGCCGCCTTAAGGCAAAGGGTCCGCAACGACAGGTCGCCCGAGTTTTCGATGGGTACGGCCGTGGTGAGGTAGAGGTTTTCACCCACGAGCACCGGTGAGGACCAGCCGCTGCCCGGGATGGCTGTTTTCCACGCGACATTTTCCGTGGCGCTCCAGTGCAACGGCACTTGGGTGGCGGCACTGTGGCCGTTGCCATCGGGTCCGCGAAACTCCGGCCAGTCGAGCGCGACGACGCGGCAGGCGGCGAACAGCAGCGGCAGGAACCAGCAACGGCGTATCATGCCGTGAGGCTAGGCGGAAGCGAGGGCGAGCGGCCAGCAGAGAAGCGGTCCGAAGGGGAGGTGTTAACAACCAAGGAACGAAGGAACCAAGTACAGAGACGGGTCCTGCCCTTCTTAGTTCCTTCGTTTCTTGGTTGTTCCACTCATCGGCTGACCCCGCCCTCTGCCGCTGAATGCTGGCCGGATCGGCCTCGTCGATAGAGCGCTGATGTTTTTGAACTCGAAGACCTTGCTGCCGGTGTTGGCCGCGCTCGTTTCCGCCAGTTCGGTGGAGGCTGCAACGAATGCGCCGGCTTTTCCCACCGATCCCGCTCAGGTTCTGGAGCGGACCAGCTTCCAGACCTCGAAGGCCTGGAGCCCGCTGGGCAACCTGCGCTCGGATGTGGCCATGGTTTACGGCATCGACAGCAGCCTGCCTGACCGCGTCAAAAGCTGGCGCGACCGTGGTTATCGCGTGCACCTGATGACCGGGGTTTCGTGGGGGCAGTATCAGGACTACCTCTACGGCCGTTTCGACGGGACGAACCACGTGGACAACGCGCAGACCGACCGCTACGGCAAGAAGATCAGCCACGGCGGTGACGTGTACTACATGTGCCCGGCCGAGAATTACGGCGAATACCTGAGCGTGGGCGTGCAGCGGGGACTGGATGCCGGGGTGGAGGCGGTGCATCTCGAAGAGCCCGAGTTTTGGGCCCGGGCCGGTTATTCCGAGGGATTCAAGCGGGAGTGGCAGAGCTATTACCACGAGCCCTGGCAGGCACCGCATGAGTCGGTGGATGGTCAATGGAAGGCCTCCAAGCTGAAGTATTTTCTCTACCGCCGGGCGCTGCAACAGGTGTTCCGGCACGTGCAGGAGTACAACCAGAAAACCGGACGTCAGGTGAAGTGTTACGTGCCGACGCACAGCCTGATCAATTACGCCCACTGGTGCATCGTGAGCCCGCAATCAAGCCTCGCCACCATCGACGGGTGCGACGGCTATATCGCGCAGGTGTGGACCGGCACTTCCCGCACGCCCAATCATTTTCAGGGCAATCGCAAGGAGCGCACCTTTGAAACGGCCTTCCTCGAGTACGGCGCGATGCAGAACCTCGTGCGCTCCACCGGCCGCACGGTCTGGTATCTGAATGATCCGGTGGAGGACAACCCGCGCCACGACTGGACGGACTACCGGAACAACTGGGAATCCACGCTCACCGCCTCGCTGCTGCAGCCGGAAGTGTGGCGCTACGAGGTGTCGCCGTGGCCCGAGCGGGTGTTTGGTGGCACGTATCCGCAGGACGCCCCCAAGGAGCAGCGCAAGGGCATCCCGCCGGAGTACGGCACCGAACTCCAGGTGGTCATGAATGCCCTCGGCAACATGAAGCAGGCCACGGTCCAGTGGGACGCCGGCACGCGCGGCATCGGCGTGCTCATCAGCGACTCGATGATGTTCCAGCGCGAGCAGCCCACGCCCAGCGATCCGAACATGGCCCAGCTTTACGGCCAGTTGCTGCCGCTGTTGAAACGCGGCCTGCCGGTGACTCCGGTTCAGTTGGAGAATGTCGGCCTGCGCAACTTCCTCGCGGACCAGCGCGTGCTGCTGCTCACCTATCAGGGTCAGAAACCGCTCACCGCGAACGTCCACGAGGCGCTCGCGCAATGGGTGAAGCAGGGCGGTGTGCTGGTGATGCTCGACGACGACAAGGACCCCTACAACCACGTCCGCGAATGGTGGAACAATGATGGCAAGACCGGGCGCATTCCCCGGCAGGACCTCTTCGAGCGGCTAGGCGTGGCGGACAGCAGCTTCAATCAGGATGGAACCTCCGTCGTCAAAGTCGGCCAGGGTGCGGTGCTATGGCTGTGCGAAAATCCCGTCCGCTTTGCCCTCACCAAGGAAGGAGACGGCCGGCTGGTCGCCGCCCTGAAGGTCGCCGCCCAACGCGCCGGCCTGGACTGGCAGGAGCGCAACTATCTCGCCCTCAAACGCGGACCCTATTGGATCGGAGCGGGTCTCGATGAAACGGATCTTTCAACGACCAAGAGCATCTCCGGCCGGTTCGTGAATCTCTTCGATCCCGAACTGAAGGTGCAGCGCTCCGTGCCGCTCAATCCCGGAACGCGTGTCTTCCTGCTGGATATCGACGCCGTAAAAACATCCACGCCACGCCTCCTCGCCGCCGGCTGCAAGGCGCTACCCGCCGCAGGAAAGGGCGACACTCGCTCCTGGACCGTCGAAGGCGTCGGCAACACGCAAGCTATCCTGCTGTTCTCCGCCAAACGGGCACCCCGCTCCGTGACCCTGGATGGCCAACCGCTCACCACCCTTGCGTTCGAGGACAAGGAAGGCCTGTTGCGTGTGCGATTCCCCAACGAGGCCTCCCCGCGCACGCTGAGCATCGAGTTCTGACGGGAGAGGAAATTTTTAAACCGCTGATCTGCACTCATCTACGCTGATAAATACGTTTCCAGCCGCCATTGCTTTATCAGTGCAGATGAGTGCAGATCAGCGGTTTCTCACGAAAAAGCCCCGGATGCGGACATCCGGGGCTTTGCTTGAAAACCGGTGAGCGGTTAAGCGGTTAACCGGTTCAGGCGGCCGGCGCAGCCGCAGGCGCCACGTCCTGGATCGCGGCGTTCAGCTCGATGAAGTCGAGCACCTTGCCGGTCAGGATGTCCTGCTGGATTTCGGGGAAGGCGTTCCGCTCCTGCAGGACCTTGACCATCTTCTCGGGGGTCTGGTTGTTCTGCTGGGCGAGCGCGACGACGCGTTGGGAGACATCCTGCTGGCTCACGCCGATCTTCTCGGCCTCGGCGATGCGGTTGAGGATGAAGGCGGCCTTCACGCGGTCCTTGGCGCTGGTCTGGGCGCTCGCAAAGATCTCGTCCTTCCGGGCCTCGATGACCTCCTTGGCGACGCCGCGCTGCTGGTTCTCGTTGACGATGTTGTAAACGAGGTTCTTGGTCTCGCTGACGACGACGCTCTCGGGCAGCTCGAAGCTGACCTGCTCCAGCAGCTGCTTGAGCAGCTGGTCGCGCACGGCGCGCTTTTGGCGGAAATCGAGCTCGTTCTGCAGGTCGCGGCGGATGCCCTGGAGCAGCGCCTCGGTGTTGGGAGCGCCGAAGCCCTTGGCAAAGTCGTCGTTCACCTCGGGCAGGATCTTCTCTTTCACGCCCACGATTTCGACCTCGAAGCTGCCGGGCTTGCCCGCGACCTCGCTGACGACGAAATCCGCCGGGAAGGTGAGCGTGACCGTGCGCTTGTCGCCGGCGCTGGCGCCGACGAGCTGCTCGGTGAAGCCGGGGATGAAGGAGCCCTCGGCAATCATCATCCAGGTGTTCTGCTTCTCGGTCAGGCCCTTGGCGGTGGGGTTGAAATCCGTGAGCGGCTTGCCCTCGGACGTGCCCTTGTAGTTCAGCACCACGGCGTCGCCGGTCTGCGCGGCACGGTTCACGTCGTTATACTTCACCTGCTGCTCGCGCAGTATGCCGAGGGCGCGGTCCACGTCGGCGTCGGTCGCCAGGGTGGTCTCGCGCTTGGCGGCGAGGCCCTTGTAGCTGGGCACCTCAAACTCGGGCGCGTGCTCGAGAGTGACGGTGTAGCCGAAGGGCACGCCACGGCCGAAGGACTGCTCCTCGACGTCGATGGTGACGATGACCCGCAGCTTCTGATCGGCAGCGGCCTGGCGATAGGAATCCTCGAAGAGCTTCTTGCGCGTCTCCTCGTTGATGCGGCCCTCGTAGGACTTCACGACGATGTGCTTGGGCGCCTTGCCGGGGCGGAAGCCCGGGAGCTGCGCCTGTTTCTGGAACAGGGCGGTCAGCTCGTCAAAGGTGGCGTTCACCTTCTCGACGGGCACCTCGACACGGAGGAGCTTCTTGCACGGACCCAGCGGTTCAACGGACACGTTCACAATGATTTCCTTTCAACTGACGTTCGGACGCGCCGACGCGCCGCCATAGGGCGGGCCGGCAAAGAGCGGGCAAACTAGGTAGTCGATGGGAGACGGGTCAAGCGTCGCGTTAGGGATACCTTTGGCCAGTCCGCCTCCCGGTCCCGGTGGTGAACCACCGAAAAGGCCAGTTTCAGGCCGGTTCTTGGGCGTAAACCACCGCAAACGGCTCAGTGGGCCGCTTTTTTGGCCGCTTCAATTTCCACAAGATAATGCAGTGCCATCCAGTTGTCCCAGCTGTTCCACTCCCGCGACTGCTTCAGCAGCGCCTCCGCCTCGTTGGTACGGCCCCGAGTAAGGTAGTTCCAGGCGACGTAGTTGTTCACGGTCACGTCATTGGGGCCGAGTTTCAGGGCGAGGTCGAAGTCGGCGGCGGCCCCGTTTGTGTCGTTGAGCCAGTGGCGGGTGCGGCCCAGGCTGATCAGGGTGCGGGCGTTGAACGGGTCCAGCTTGGCGCTGTATTCGAGCCATTGGACGGCGGTTTTGCCCTCCTTTTCCCAGTCCGAGCGGCCCTGGGCGCTCAGCCGGCGGAGGTTGTCGCCAAGCTCGTAGGCCGTGCGCGGGTTGTCCGGCTCGCATTTCGAGGCCGCCTCCAGGTCCTGCATCAGCCCTGTGGTGATGCTCCTCGCCCCGGCGGCGCGGTTCAGGTGGTAGCTTTCGGCGGTGGCGCGGCAGGTGGTGGGCACGAGCCACACGAGCGCGGCCACCCCGGCCAGGCTGATGAACAGGCGGCTCCAAAGCCCCGAGCCGAGCCAGAAGCGTTCGGTGGCATGGCGCACATTGGCCGCGAGCAGGCCCACTAGGACCGCCGCCGTGAGGGCGATGGCGGGGACATGCAGGTTGAACTCCACCAGGGAGTGAAACGCCAGCGCCGAGAGGCCCACGACCTGGCCGGTGAAATGGGCCGAGCGGTTGCTCGACTTCCAGCCGAGGTCCGAGCCGCGCTCGACATATTTGCTGGTCCGCACCGCCCACCAGATCAGCAGGCCGGCGGCGGCGGCAAACAGCAGGCCACCGACGAGCCCGTAATCCACCAGCAGGTTCAGATACTCATTATGCACCCAGCCGGGATTGAGCTGGATGAACTGGTTGCGGTAGGCGGGGAAGCGGGAGGCGAACTCGCCCGGACCGACCCCCAGCCAGAGGTGGTCGTGCCACATCCGCGTGGCGGTCTCCCAGAGCCATTGGCGGGAGGAGCCGGCGTCGGCATTGTCCGTGGCCCCGATGTTTTCGATGCGGGCGCGGGCCTTCTCGACGCTGAGAACAAAGACCACCCCGCCCAGGAGCAGCACCACGGCCAGACCGGCCAGCGGGAGGCGCAGTTCCCGGCGCTTCCAGAAGAGCCAGCCCAGCAGCAGCAGCAGCGCCAGCACCGCCGCCGCCCAGCCGCCCCGCGACATGGTCACGGCGATGCCGCCGAGCATCATCAGCGCGGCATAGCCGTGGAGCACCTTGACGATCGGCTTTTCCCGGCCGAGGAACACCTGCGCCGCCGACAGCGGGAAAACGGTCACCAGGAAGGCCGCCAGATGGTTCGGGTTGATGAACGTGCCCCCCGCCCGATGCGCGTAGCTGGCGGGTTGGCTGAGCCACAGGATATGCTCCGACTGCCGGAGCAGCTGCACGATGGCATAGGCCGCCACGAGGCCGCCCACGGTGGCCAGCGTATGCACCACCCAGGGGGTGATTTCCTGGCGTTGCAGGTTGTGCATGGCCAGCACAACCACCAGGGCGGTCACCGAAAGCTCGAACAGCTCCATGCGCGCCGGGTAGGTCACCTCCACGTGGAAGGCCCGCCAGATGGCATAGAGCAGAAAGGCCAGCGCCGGCCAGATCGCCGGGTGCAGCAGCACGCGGTTGGACCGGCCGAGCCAGAGGCGCACCAGCCAGAGCGGCAGGGCCAGCAGGGCAAAACCCCGCAGTTCGGGGTTCATCGTGCCGCCAAAAAACAGCACGGTGACCGCAACCATGACCAGCAACAGCGCGGTGATGGCGCGCTCACAAAATTCGTCCCACTGGGATTTTCCCCACATCTTGAAAATGCGAGTTTAAGCAACTCGATGGCCAAGCGGAAGGCCGAACTAAGCTCAATTCACGGCCTTACGTGATTTTCCGCCGCCGTTCCAAGGGGGTTACGGGCTGGATTCTGCACCTTGCGCAAGGTACGTGGGAAAGCCCTTCCCACAGGGATTCCGCGACCGGATAGGCCCAGGTTGATTTCAAGTTGTCACAAACCTTTGCATTTTCCCCCGCATTCAGGCAAACTAGGCACCTTATCAATCTGTTTCGTAAGGGTGATGAACTTCAGCGTGTGACTGACGGTCTGCGTTTTGAGGTGACAGGAATGGATGGCTACTATGTCCGCTACCGGCGTGACGTGGCTGGCTCTACACGGTCATTGCATCAGCGGGAGATCCTGCTTGGCGTCCGATCCGGAGAATTCGTGATCACGCGCCCGGGCCGGGGTTCCTGGACCGCCGCCGTCGGCGATCCGGAGTCCTGGCTGCTCCAGCTGAACAATCCCGCCAAAGCCGCCGCGCCCAAGAGGTCGCCCACTGCGCCCCGTGCCAAAACGGCGGCCAAGACCGCCCCCAAGGCGGCGAAAGCCGCCCCGAAGACCGCGAAACCGCCCGTCCGCCGCCCGGCGACTGCGAAAGCCAAGCCCTGAGCCGCGCGCCGCGCACCCCCTGGATGGGGCGGCGCCAAGGTCCAGCCAGCCAGCCAGCCGTCCTGCCATTGGAAGGCGGACGCACGCACCTCCATTGCGTTTCTCAGGGCTTCGCCAGGATCCGATAATACCGGGCCTGGTGTTGGGCCGCTTCCGCATCCATGACGGGCAGATTGCCGCCGTTGCCGACGAGCGTTTGCAGGTCGGTCCAGACCGGGTCGCTCAGGTCGTTCTTAAATTGCACCGTGTATGATTTCCCGTTCTCCGTGGGGAAGGAGAGGGGGAACTGGCCATTGGCGAAGGCGGGAAGGCTGATGGCCGGGCCGGCCAGCGGCGGCAGAATGGCCAGGGTGCTTGGATCGACCGGGCCGAGGCAGTTGGCGGCGGCGGTCACAGTCCGGGTCTGGCAGATGTCGATCCCGACCGCCAGGACCGTGTCGGTGCGCGACGAATTGACCACGCGGTTGGTCAGGAAGCTGCGCACCGTGGTGGAGGTGAAGTTCGTCCGCAGGGTGATTCCCGCAGGGCGGAGGCAATAGCGCAGAGGTTTTTACCCTGAGCCGCGTTGTTGCCAAGGACCGATGGAAACCAGGGGCGCCAGCCTGGCATCCACAATGCGCACAGGCATATGGCCGGAACCCTGGCACGCCCTATAGGGTGAAGACCCCATTGCAGGCAGCGGCGAATTTTGAGGGTATCTGTCTGAAACTTCAGAACAGATTTTGGGACCAGCCACTGGCGGTCAGTACAACCACGCAAAGCCGGCCCGGCTTGGGGATCTCCGACTATTAGATCAAGATGAAACGCAATATGATGCCATTGCTGGTCCTGATGACATCATGTTGCGGCAGCTCGTTACTGGGACAGGAGGAAAGAAAATCGAGCTACTCACCCGTGGTCCCGAAGGAGGAGTTCTCCGCCACGATGGTCCGGATGAAAGCGGAGAAGGCCGCCGTGACGAAACGGCAGGCGGAACTTCTGCAGACGCGTTACGATTTGCGCAACGATCCCTCGCCCGGGATTGCCATGACCCGCGGCAAGCCCGTCCAACAGGGCATCCGGGTAAAACTCGCCCCCGGCACCAGCTGGGAGAGGCTGGGCACGCTGACACCCGGGGAAATCCGCGACGGCGATTTGTTTCCGCCGGGTTTTCTGCCGCTGCCGCATCCGAATCACCCGGAGGGCGGCATGGTGTTTCCGCTGTTTGAGATCGCCGAAATCAAGCGGCAGGAAGGGCGGGATTTGACGCGGTTCGATCTGGATTTTGATCTGCCCGATCACTTTCTCCCGGAATTTCCCGCGCCGATCTTTTTGACCACACGCCCGGACCTCGGCGACGTCTCCCAGGGCAAGCTCGTCACCATCGACAACTATTTTGAGCTGTTCGACGGCATTCTGAATCCGAAGCAGATCGAGGGGCTGCGACTGCTGCTGACCCCGTTTCCCCAGCAGCAGTTCAATCAGACCGGCGACCGCCGTTCCGAACGGCCGAGCCGGGGCGTGGCCTGCTTCGATTGCCATGCCAACGGCCACGCCAACGGCGCGACGCATCTTGCCGGTGACGTGCGGCCGCAGGAATACCGCCATCGGATCGATACGCCGTCGCTCCGGGGCGTGAACATCCAGCGCCTTTTCGGCTCGCAACGGGCCCTGAAGACCGTGGAGGACTTCACCGAGTTTGAACAGCGGGCGGCGTACTTTGATGGTGATCCGGTGCTCGCCACCAAGAAGGGGGCAAATATCCTGGAGCGGGGCAGCCAGGTCCATTTCATGGCGGAGTTTCAGGAGCTGCTCGATTTTCCGCCCGCGCCCAAGCTCGACCTGTTCGGACGGTTAATTCCGGAAAAGGCCTCCGCCTCCGAGCTTCGCGGCCAGGACCTTTTCTTTGGCAAAGCGCAATGCGCGGCCTGCCACACACCGCCTTATTACACCGACAACACGATGCACAACCTCCAGGTGGAGCGGTTTTTCAAGACCCGCACCCTCCAAGGCCGGGTCGCCAGTGCGGACGGCCCGATCAAGACGTTCCCACTGCGCGGGATCAAGGATTCCCCGCCTTACCTCCATGACGGCCGATTGCTGACCCTGGAGGACGCCATCGAGTTCTTTAACCTGATTTTGGGATCCAAGCTCAGCGCGGCGGAAAAGGGCGATCTGCTGGCCTTTTTGCGGGCGTTGTGACGTGGCCACACCCCGTGGATTGAAGCCAGTCACAACCAGGCCGGACATTTGGAATCATGACCCACCATCAACCCATCGTCATTGAACTGATCGCGCTTCTGGAAGCGATGCCGAAACTGGCGGAAGCCCTCCAGGAATCAATCCGCAAGGCGGTCCGCCCGGGGATTGCGACCCTGCCGCAGTATTACGACTTCTTGGATGAGATGGTCACGTTGATCCCAAGGGACAGGGATTTGAACCCGTTTGTCCTGAAGTTCTATTATCTCATCGCCCTGTCTCCCGGGGGTGTCTTGCAACGGGACGCGTCCTTTCAGCAATGGGTTTGCAAGTTCGCCAAGGATTGGGGGGCCTTTCTCGACACCACGGAATCCGCGCGGGATATCCCCAGCTTCCTCTCCAACCCCGACTACCATCTGGGGGATTATTACGTGGCGCCGAGCGGATGGCTGACGTTCAACCAGTTTTTCGCGCGCCAGGTGCGGCCCGGGAAGCGGCCGGTGGATTCCTGGAGCGATGACAGCATCATCGTTTCTCCGGCAGACAGCGTCTTCCAAGGGCAATGGGCGATCCAGGACGACTCGAAGATCACGGTGAAGGGATTGACGTGGTCGATATTTGATCTCCTTGAAGGCAGTCCGTATCAGGACAAATTCCGGGGTGGAATCTTTACGCACAGCTTTCTGAACATCAATGACTACCACTGGTTCCACGTTCCGGTGGCCGGCGTGGTCAGGGAGGCGCGCAAGATTCCGGGCCAGGCGACCATGGACGTGGTCAGTAGGCCTGACGGATCACTCGGGATTGTCGACGGGACCGGCTACCAATTTGCGCAGGACCGGGGGTTGATCGTGCTGGATTCCCCATTGGGCTGCGTGGCGGTGCTGCCGATCGGCATGGCGCAGGTCTCGTCCGTAAATCTCACCGCCGAGGTGGGCGCGGCGCTTCGCAAGGGGGAGGAGTTTGGATTCTTTTCCTTTGGCGGTTCGGACATCGTGACCCTTTTCGAGGCAGGCCGGGTCCGGCTCGATGCCACGGTCGGCAGCCATTATAACCAAGGGAGAGAAATCGGCCAGGCAATCAACAGTCGGCCTGACCCCGTGTAGGCAGTCTCACCATGTTACACCAATCCATTCAGGCAAGGGACGACCGGGTCACCGTGGCCGAATACCTGCTTATCCGGTTAAAACAGATCGGCGTGGATCACCTGTTCGGTGTGCCCGGAGATTTTGTCCTGGGCTTTTTCAATCAGGTGCTGAAAAGCGACATCACCTATGTGGGTACCTGCAACGAGCTCAACGCCGCCTGCGCCGCTGACGGATACGCGCGCATCCATGGTATCGGCGCCTTCGCCACGACCTACGGCGTCGGCGAATTGAGCGCCATCAACGGTCTGGCCGGGGCTTTTGCTGAGAAAGTTCCGGTGGTGGCGATCACGGGCTCACCCGCGACGGCCTATTTTCGCACGCGGCCGCTGCTGCATCACACGCTGGGCGATTATCAGATTCCCATGCGGATGTATGAATCCGTCACCACCGCGGCCACGCAGCTGGCGAGCGGCGAAACTGCGCCCGCCGAGATTGACCGGGTGTTGTCGGCCTGTCTTCTCACGCGGCTGCCCGTTTACATCAGCATCCCTGCCGACGTGGTGCTGATGACCTGCAACCGGCCCGGCGCATTTGTTTTCCCGGCACCGGCCGCCAGCGATCCGGCAGCGCTCCATGAAGCGGTCAGGGAGGCGCTGGGGATGCTGAACATGTCCCGGAAGCCGGTCGTGATCGGCGACGTCGAGCTGATCCGCTTCAAACTGCAGGGCGAATTCGCCGGCCTGCTCGGCAGGACCGGATTCCCGTATGCCACGATGATGCTGGGCAAGACCGTCCTTTCGGAACAGCACCCGCAATTCATCGGCCTCTACGAGGGTGACCGGAGCCGCGACTACGTGCGCCAGCGCGTGGAATCAGCCGATTGTATCCTGCAGTTGGGAGCCCTGCTGACCGATTTTAACACGGGTGGTTTCACGGCCCAGCTCGACGAGGCAAAGTCAATCCGGGCGAACATCCGTTCCGTGAAGATCAAGGATCGCTGTTACGAGAACGTGTCGCTCCGCGATTTCATCCTGGGGCTGACGGAAAAGCTCCCGCTCCGGGATCGCTCGACCTTGGAAATTCATAGCGCCACGGCCGGCTGTGTTCACCGGCGCACCGAGCCGTATCAACCTGAAGCGGCGAAACCCATCACGATCCGGCGCTTCTTCGACCGCGTGAGTCATTTTCTGGCGGACAATTCCATCGTCATCGCCGAAACGGGCGTGTCCCTCTTCTGCGCCGCCGAGACGCTCCTGCCGGCGGGAGCGACCTTCATCGGCCAGAGCTTCTACGGATCAATCGGTTTTACGGTCGGGGCCACTTTGGGCGCCGGTTTGGCGGGGCCCGGCCGTCCCCTCGTGCTGTTCATTGGCGACGGGTCCTTCCAGGTGACCTGCCAGGATGTCTCGACCATCATCCGGCAAAAGCTTCCGTGCGCCTTATTTCTCATCAACAATGACGGCTATACGATTGAGCGTGTGATCTGCGACCGTCCCTATAATGACCTTCAACCCTGGCGCTATCACCGGCTCATGGAGGTTTTCGGTGGCCGCCCGGGTCTTGAGGTCCGCACGGAAGGGGAGCTCGAGGACGCGTTGACGAAGGCGGCCGGAGCGGCCGGTCTCGTGTTCATCGAGGTTCACACCGGACGTTGGGATTGTCCTGAGGCGCTGCGCAGCGCCGGACGGTCCATGGCGAAGGCCAATCAGCTCGATTCGGGCGAAGGTTGCTAATATGCCAATCCCTGGAAATCCGTTGATCCGGGCCGGCCTGGTGCTCGGCGTGGGGTTCGGCGGCTTTGCGGACGGGATCGTGCTTCATCAGATTCTCGGCTGGCATCATCTGGTCTGCTATGCCCCGCATTGCCAGCCCACCTCCATCGGGCAGCTCCAGCTTGAGAATACGCAGGATGGATTCTTCCATTTGGGTCTCTGGCTGGTGTCGCTGGCAGGAACGGTGATGCTTTTTCGCGCCCCACGTCACGCTGGCGCGGGGTGGAACGGCCGGGTTTTATCGGGCTCCATGCTGGCGGGATGCGGCGGGTTCAATTTCCTGGAGGGCGTGATTGATCATCAGTTGCTTGGGATTCATCACGTTCTCCCCGGTCACCCGCATCAGTTCCTGTTCGACATGCTCTGGCTGGCGAACGGGGTCCTGTTTGTCGTCCTTGGCTGGTGGCTTATCCGGTCGCCCTTCACCCGGACGGGATTCCGCCCGAATGACCGTGTGCTGGGCGGTGTCGTTCGTCGTTGAACTTGCGATCACCCGCTGAACTTGGAAGGCATGTGGACACTCGGGTCCCGATGCCGGCGATGAGCGCGCGCGCGTCGTGGAGTGCGGGCGGCGGAGCGAGGCGCAGTTGCCGCTTTCGGGCGCGAGCGATGGTGCGCGCAAACCTGGGTCGCTATTCGTGAGCGGCGCTCACGGCCAAAAGCGGTGGCAAGCCACCCGCACCAGGACGCCACTGCGTTCGCCGCACCTGCTCCCAAGCTCGTCTGCTCGCTTCTCTCCGTAGCTCCAAGTCCCGCGCCGGAATGAAAAACCCAGCCCGAGGAATTCGCCTCGGGCTGGGCTGTCGCACTCACCACAGTTCCGTTGGTCAGGGCGTCGACAGGGTCCGGTAGAACCGGGCCGGGTGTTGCCCTGAGTCCATGTCCACGACGGACCGTTTTGTGCCCGTTCCGACGACCGTTTCCAGGTCGGTCCAGACCGGGTCACTTAAGGCGTCCTTAAATTGAACGGTGAAGTTTTTCCCTTTCTCCGTGAGAAATGAGAGCATGAAGCCGCCATTGGTCAGGGCGGCATTGCTGACGTCCGGGGCGGCCGTCGACAGCGGCAGGATGAACAGGGGGCCCGGAGTCACCGGTCCGAGGCAGTTGGCCGCGGCGGTTACCGTCCGGGCCTGGCAGATGTCGGTCCCGATCGCCGTCACCGTGTTGGTCGGCGTGAAGAGGAACACGCTGTTCGTCAGGAAGGTGAGCACGGTGTTGGTGGTGAAGGTCGTGACGAGGTTCGTCTGCAGGCTGAGCCCGGCCGGACGGAGGTAATAGAACAGGTTCGGCCCATAGCCCACGTCCGTGGCTGTAAAGGTCAGGGTACTGAGCCGGTTGGTGCCGAGGTGCAGACGGTCGGTGGCGAGATGCGTCACCGGGTCGATGGTTCCGATGATGGACCCGACGTCGTCATGGCGGAGATAGGCGAAAATCGCCGTTCCCCAGGTGGACACAGCCCCCGGCACGAAGACCAGCGTGTCCATGTTCGGGGCGACCGTGTAGCGATCCGTGACGATGCCGCCCGGAGTCGGGTTGATGGTCCCGAAGGTCGAGATCCCGGTCGTGTCCTGGCGGACATAATAGAACAGGTTCGCGCCATACCCGCCGACATTGGCGGCCGCAAAGGCGAGGCCGGTGTAGCCGGTGCCGGGAACGGCCCAGAGATCCGACGAGGAGGAGGCCCCGGCGGCCTTGATGACCCCGAAGGTGAACGCGCCGGCATTGTTATGGCGGAGGTAGTAGAAGTTCACCGCGCCATAGCCGACATCCGGCGCCGACAAGGTCAGCGCATCGTAACCAATCGAGCTGAGGCCGAAATGATCGGTGACCACGCCGACTGCGGGGGGAATGGTGGAGATGGCGTCAAACTGGTCGGAACCGCTGGCGGGATGGCGGACGGAATAGAAGAGCGTGGGCCCCCAGTTTTCATCCTGGTCCGCGTACATCAGTCCGCTCAGACCGGCAGGGACGTTAAACCGGTCGGTGAGGGCTCCGGTGACCGGGTTGATGGTCCCGAAGGTGGGCGTCACGGCATTCGTGGTCACAACGGGCGTGTTGTTCGTGATCACCACCAGGCTCTGATTGGTGATGATGGTGAAGTTGGTGGTCGGGTTGGACCCGCCCAGGGCAACATAGCTCCCGGTGAACGGGGCCGAGGCTCCGGGGAGGAGCGTGATCGGGCCCAGCAGCGGCGTCTTGTTGGTCGGCTGCGTCCCGAACACGAAGACGTTCGTCAACGTGATGTCACCCGAGTTGATGACCTCGCCGGTGAACGTCACGGTGCTGCCAGCAGTCACGGGTCCGGCCGGGCAGGTTTCCATGACGGCAATGGCCGGCGTGGTGACGAGTGCGCAGGTGGCGGTGGCGGTGTCGGAGAGGACGAGGCCGGTGGCGGCGCTGTTGCCAGTGGCGGTCAAGGTATCCGTGACCTCACAGGCATTGAGCGGGGTCAGATAGCTGTGCGAGAAGTTCGTGCCGGAACCCGGAGCCAGGGTGATCGGCCCGAGCACCGGCGTGTTGGGCACGGGCTGGCTGTTGACCACGAAGACGTTGGTCAGGGTGACGTCACCGGTGTTGGTCAGCGTGCCGGTGAAGGTCAGCAGGCCGCCGGGGGCGACCGGCACGGCCGGGCAGAGCTTGGTCACGGCGAGGCCGGGCGTGGTC
>CAIXUG010000045.1 GCA_903922605.1 uncultured Verrucomicrobiota bacterium | reverse complement strand
GACAGCCGCCCGCGGTGCCGGATTCCGGCCCGGGGCTGGCCGTGTCATCCACCCTGAGTTTCTTGTCGGGAGGCGGACTCATAAGCGTGCCAGCGCGACGTTTAGCCCGCCACCTGCTGCCCGCCCAGTTTTCCTGCTGCTTTCCATGGCCAGCACCTTGCCGCCTTGTTGCGGCGCTGCCTACGCGTGCCTTGGGCAAGGCTGGCCGTTTCTTGCCTCGGCTGGAGCTGAGACAATACCGGGCGCTCCACGCGGATCAGAGTGAGACCCGTTACCTCGTCTCCAACCCTGGGGAGGTGGTAAGACGGGTCTTTTACGCGCGCAGCATCGAAGTAAGAGTGCCGAGGTTCACGCGGCCGGCCTGCTCGCGGATCTGCGGCAGGTAGTTCCCGCGCAAGGCCCGCCCCTGCCCCAGCATCGAATCATAGAGGCCGCGCAGCTCGATCGCGTTGAAGCGCCGACCGCCCGCATAATATTGCCGCGCCATCTGGCCCAGCGCATAGGTGGTGGCGAAGGCCATGCCTGAATCCACGAGCTGGCCCGCCAGCCCGCGTACCAATCCACCGGCAAAATGGCCCAGCAGTCCGCGCACCGCGCGCTCGGCGTAGCTCTCGACCACCTGCGATGCCAGTCCGACACCGACCGTCGCCAGCAGGTCCGTGATGTGCCCGCGATCCAGGTCGTAGCCGTGCGCCTTGCCGACCTGATACACCAGCCGCATCTGCACCGGCACGATGGCCATGGTCGCCAGGGTGTCGGGCAGCAGCTCCAGCGCGCCGGCCAAGATCGAATTGGTCAGGATCATCTGGTCCAGCTCCGCCATCGAGACATTCGGCAGCGTGATGGTCGGGGCGGATGTGTTCACCTTCGCCGCAAATGGGGTGGACGACGCGGAGGCGATGGCCTCCGCCTGCTGCTTCACCTCCTGCACCTGCTCGCGCGGCAGGCCGAGCGCGCTGTGCAGCGCCTCGAGGAACCATTGCTCGGCCGGATTCGGCGAACCGTCCGCCGCGCAGATGGCCGTGGCCATCTCGTAGGCCGGCCGGGCCTGCTCGCTGCCGCGCAGGCTGGCGGCGACCTCGGTCACCGCCTGGGGGCGCGACCGCAGATCGGCGTCGGAAACGCCGGCGGCCAGTCCGGACAGCCCCAGCCGGTCGGCCACCGATTGCAGGGCGGCACGTTCCGAGGGCGAAGTGGTGCCGTCCGCCAGCGCGGCCTGCACGCAGAGGTTGAGAATCGCCTGCCGTTGCGCATCAGTCATGGCCGCAGGCTAGCGCGCCCGTTGGGGCCGGCGATTCGATTTTACGGGTGCCGTTTCCAACCGGCGCTTCCGGCCCTCTCTGTGCGCGTTCCGATTGGCGTTGGTGGGGGAATGTCAGGACGGACCGCCAGTTGATGCGCAGAGTTCGGCCCCTTTGGCGGGTTGGATTCGATGGCAAAGGTTCGCATGGTTCAAAATATTTGACCGAACCCGAATTAGACTTATCTCCTGTATTATGCTCCGTCAGCAGGAGCGTTATATTTAACACAACCAAGTCCATTAACCTCGCAACAGTATGAGAGATATTTTAAGATTGGTTCAGATCATTCCCGCATTGATCGCGACAATTCTGGGGGCGCACGGCGCAGTCTTCCAGACGGGCAATTTCATCACCACGCCGGAGTTTAACAACGGATTCGAAGGCATTGGTATTGACCCGTTTCCGGACAACACCGGCAACACCTACTCCGAAGGTGGTATAACCGTGAGCTACATAGGTACCATCATCCCGGACGCACGACTCATCCACACCCCTGCGTCCCCCGGCATTTGGACCACGTGGACCCAGGCAATCGGCGGTGCTGGCAGCTACGGCTGGTATGGCCCAGGGACTGGTTATACGGCAATAAAACTAACCAGCGGCGCCGAAATGCAAAGCATCCAGTTTCTTATCGGTTCCGGATGGGGGATCCAGACCACTTACCTGGAATACGAGTTGCGCAACGGGGGAGCCCTGGTTGGAAGCGGTGTCGTGCCTGTCGGCACCGGAAACCTTTCGACCGCAGGATGGGCCAATGGGGAGGTGAACCACGATGGTCCGATGGCTTACATGGGATTTACCGGTGGCGGGTTCGACGAAGTCTGGCTGCAAAATCAAGGCGGACCGGGCATCAATTTTGATCCAAATGCGTTCGAGGCGGCCGCCATCGATAACATTTCAGCCACTTCCGTGCCTGAGCCCCAGTCGGTTGCATATGTCGCATTCGGGTTGGCAGTCGTTGGCATGTTGCGCCGGTCGGCCAGGAAGTAAGTGGTCGCTAAAAAACGGCAGCAGCGCGACGGACGGTGCCGAAGCTTCCGGGAAGGTTTGCGCAGCCCAAGGCAGTCCGAAGCGCATCAAGCACTTCTCACCGCCGGTCCGAGTGGGCGGAAGCCCGTTCAGCGGCCCCGGTGGGGCATCATGACCTCGCGGGCCTTTTCCAGGGCGGCCTGCAAGTCGCCGAGCCGGACCGGCTTGCTCAGGTAGTCGTCCATGCCCATCGCCAGGCAGTTCTCGCGGGCCCCGTTCATGGCGTCGCCGGTGAGGGCGATGATGTACGGCGAGCGGTCCGGCTGGGCCGGTCCGAGTCGCAGGCGCACGATGCGGGTGGCCTCGAAGCCATCCATGTCGGGCATCTGGGTGTCCATCAGCACCACGTGATATTCCTCCGAACCACAGGCGAGCACGGCTTCGAGGCCGCTGGTGGCAAGATGCACCAGACAGCCCAGACGCAGCAGCTGGAGCCGGCCCACCTGCTGGTTCACCGGATTATCCTCCGCCAGCAGGACGCGCAATCCGCGCAGCGGCGAGGACGACGGCGGCGGGAAATTCGTCGGCGGCAGCGCAGCCACGACCGGTTTTGCCGTGCCGGCCTTCAACATCACGGTGAACTGGAAGGTGGAACCCAATCCCGGAGTGCTTTCCGCCGTGATCGTCCCACCCATGAGCTCGACGAGCCGGCGACAGATGGCGAGCCCGAGGCCGGTGCCGCCGAACCGCCGGGTGGTGGACGCGTCGGCCTGCACATAGGGCAGGAACAGGCGTTTTACGCTTTCGGGCTCGATGCCGATGCCGGTGTCGCGGACGGCGCAGGCCAGGCGCACCTGGCCGTCCGGCTCAGGTTCCCGGCTGACCACGATCCGCACTCCGCCCGCGGCGGTGAACTTGATGGCGTTGCTGACCAGGTTGGTGAGCACCTGCCGGAGCCGGCCCGGATCGCCCCGCACCGAGGCGGGCACGTCCGGCGCGATTTCCAAGGTGAGCTTCAGCCCCTTGCGCTGGGCGTTCGCGCTCAGCAGCTCGACGGCCGCGGCCAGCGTGTCCCGCACGGGGAATTCGACCTCCTCAAAATCCAGCTTGCCCGCCTCGATCTTCGAGAAGTCGAGGATGTCACCGATGATGGTGAGCAGCGATTCGGCGCTGTCGTAGGCCAGATTGGCGAAGTGCCGCTGCTGCTCCTCCAGCCGTCCCTCCCGCAGCAGCCCGAGCATGCCCAGCACGCCGTTCATCGGCGTCCGGATCTCGTGGCTCATATTCGCCAGGAACTCGGACTTGAGGCGGACGGAGGCAAGGGCGGCATCGCGGGACAGGGTCAGCTCCCGCCGCAGCTCTTCCTGCTCCTTGAGACTGCGGCGCAGCTCGATTTCGGACATCACCAGCCGGGCCAGCGCCTTCAGCGCGGTCAGCTGTAGCGGCGACAGTTCGCGGGGCTGCCGGTCGATGACGCAGAGCGTGCCCAGGGCGTGGTTGTCCGGCGTGACCAGCGGCACGCCGGCGTAGAAACGGATGTGCGGCTCGCCCAGTACCAGCGGGTTGTTGGCGAAACGGGGATCATGCGTGGCGTCCGGCACGACCATCGGATCCCGGCCCCGGATAGCATGGGAACAGAAGGAGTAAGCGCGCGGCGTTTCGGAGACCGTCCCGCCCACCTGGGCCTTGAACCACTGCCGGTCGCTGTCCACCAGGGTGATCTGGGAAATGGGCACGCCACAGCTCTGGGCGGCCAGAAGCACGATCGCATCCAGATTCGCTTCCGGAGGCGTATCCAGCAGCCGGTACCGGTGCAGGGCCAGCAGGCGTTCCCGTTCCATTTCCGGCACGGCAACGAGGGACGTCGGCTCAGTCATAGGCAAACCAGAACGGTCATTAACCAGAATAGATTGTCGGCGACGGTTCCGGATGTCATCCGCTAATCATCACCACAAGCGTGAATTTTTAGTGACGCGAAGTGATGAGACGCCAACCACTTCGCAACGTTTCAGGAGTTTTCGAGGCCGCCACCCCTCCCCATTTCTGGATCCGAAAATTCCCGGCGTCATTCCCTCCAAGGATGTTCCTGTAGCATAGCAGGTTAGTACGAATTATCCCTACGCCATAGGATATTTCCTGAAAATTCCTGCTCAAGACCTTCGCCAAACGTCCGATTCTGAGTCGCTAGGCTGAACAGTCCCTGTTCCGGCTCCGCACCGTCACTGCAACATTGAAACACTCCATGGCACCGAGCTTGGCATCCCAAAAGAACACCCGTAACTGGACCGTTGGTCGGCAAATCGCAACCACCCTGCTGGTATTGGGTCTCCTGATGGCCGCCGGCGGCATCGTCAGCCTGTTTGCCCTGAAACGGGTTCAGCACGAATCCCAGACGGTGGCGGAGCGCTGCCTGCCGGCAGTCAGCAAGATCTGGGAGGCCCTGAGCATCAGCCTCAACAACAAGACCCAGACGTATCGCCACATCGGCAGTACCAACACGGCGGACATGGCCGAAATTCTGAAGACCATGCACGCCACCGGGGATCGGCAGTCGCAGCTGATGGAGGAAGCCGCCAACCTGTCCACTTCCGAGGAAGTCAAGGCGTTGGCCGCCAAGGCTGAAGAGGCCCGCGGGCGTTACAAGGCGGTTCGTACGCACGTATTGGAACTCAGCACCAAGACCCAGAATGTCGAGGCCTACGCCCTCGCGCGCTCACAGATGGATCCGCTGGGTGAGGAATACGAGCAGGCCATGCGGGCGACCGTTGACCAGATCAAGGCCACTTCGCAGGCCGCTTCGGAGCGCGCCACCCAAATGGGCCGGCTCGGGCTGCAGATCAGCCTGATCTGCTTTGCCGTTTCCACAACGATCGGGCTGGTCGGTGGCTTCCTGCTGGTACGCAATCTCAACCGCTCGCTGCGGCGGGTGGCCGGCTCCCTGGGCGACTCGGGGACGCAGGTCTCGGCCGCCGCCAGCCAGGTGCTGTCGGCGAGCGGCACCCTCGCCGAGGGCACCAGCAACCAGGCGGCCTCCATCGAGGAGACCAGCGCCTCGCTGGAGGAAATCGCCAGCATGACCCGGCGCAACGCCGAAAGCGCCAACACCGCCAAGAATCTCAGCGGGCAGGCCCGTTCCGATGCCGATGCCGGGGCCACCGACATGCAGCAGATGGACTCCGCGATGGCGGAGATCAAGACCTCCAGCGACGAGGTGGCCAAGATCATCCGCACGATTGATGAGATCGCCTTCCAGACGAACATCCTCGCCCTGAACGCGGCGGTCGAGGCCGCCCGGGCCGGGGAGGCCGGGGCCGGCTTTGCCGTCGTGGCCGACGAGGTGCGCAACCTCGCCCAGCGCAGCGCGCAGGCGGCGCGGGAAATCGCGGACAAGATCGAGGTCGCGGTTTCGCGCACCACCCGCGGCGTGGAAATCAGCCACCGGGTGCTGCAAAACCTTTCCGGAATCACCGTCAAAATCCGGGAGGTGGACCAGTTGATGGCCGAGGTGGCCACGGCCAGCCGCGAGCAGAGCCAGGGCGTCTCCCAGGTGAACACCGCCGTGACCGCGATGGACAAGGTGGTGCAATCCAACGCCGCCAGCGCGGAAGAGAGCGCCGCCGCCGCCACCGAGCTGTCCGCCCAGGCGGATTCGCTGCGGAACCTGGTCGATGACCTGCTGCAACTGGTGGGCACGGACGGAAAACCGGCCGAGCCCGTGAAGCACGCCGAGCCGGCACATACCGCACCGACCTCGACACCGGCCAAGCACGCCAAGCACGCCGCCAGGCCGGCGAGCGTCAATGGTCACGGTCACGGGAACGGTCACGCCGTGGCTTCCCTACCGGCCACGCCGAAGAAGGCCACCAAATCGGCGGCGGAACTCGCCATCCCCATGCCGGCGGATTTCAAGGATTTCTGAACAGTAGGACGGGCGTCCCGCCCGTCTTCCATAATCTTCTTCGTCTGCTTCTTGCCCGCCGGAATACAGTGGCTGTGAAAAGGCAAAATTAGAAGAGGGGCGGGACGCCCGCCCTACTTTGCGGGCGACGGCGTTTTGACTTCGGGGCCGTTCTCCCTACCCTGCGGGGGCAATGCATATTGTCCGCCATGCCGATGCCGATTACGCGGCGCAAATTGATCGGGCCGCCGCCGCGTCGAGCCTCTTCGATCCCGCCATCGAGCAGCGCACCCGCGCCATCCTGGAGGCGGTGCGGGAACGCGGGGACGCGGCCCTGACCGAGTTCACCGAGCGTTTCGACGGCGCCAAGCTCAGGCCGGAGCAGTTCGCCGTCACCACCGCCGACCAGATGCAGGCCTCGCTCGTGGCGGATGAACCGCTCCGCGCGGCCATCGCCGAGGCGCACAAGAATATCGCGGTCTTCGCCAAAAAGTCCCTGCGGAAGGGTTGGCAGACCCGCAACGCCCACGGGGCGGCGGTCGGCGAGAAGTTCGACCCGTTCACCCGCGTCGGCATCTACATCCCCGGCGGCACCGCGCCGCTGGTCTCGACCGCGCTGATGACCATCACGCTCGCGAAGGTCGCGGGCTGCCCCGAGATCGTGGTCTGCACGCCGCCCGGCAAGGACGGCTCGGTGAACCCGGCGCTGCTCTTCGCGGCCAAGCTCGCGGGCGCGACGGAGATTTACCGCGTGGGCGGGGCGCAGGCCATCGCCGCGCTGGCGCTCGGCACCAGGACGATCCGGCGCGTCGCCAAGGTTTTCGGTCCCGGCAACGCCTACGTGGTGGCCGCCAAGCGCTTGCTCTATGGCCAGGTAGCGATGGATCTGCTGCCGGGGCCCAGCGAGGTGCTGGTGCTGGCGGATGACTCGGCCAACCCGCGCTTTGTCGCCGCCGACCTGCTGGCGCAGGCGGAACACGGCTCCGGCCACGAGCGCGTCTGGCTCGTGACCACCTCGTCGAAGCTGCTGAAGGCCGTCGAGCGGGAAATCGCCCGGCAGCTCCCGAAGCTGGCCCGGCGCGACTTCATCACGAAGGCGCTCGCCGCCAACGGCTGGCTGATCCAGGCCGAAGACATGGATGCCGCCGTCGCTCTCGTGAACCGGCTGGCCCCGGAGCATTGTGAGATCATGGCCAGCCAGGCCCGCGAACTCAGCGCCCGCGTGCTCACGGCGGGTGCGATCTTCCTGGGCGACTACTCGCCCACCGTGCTCGGCGACTACGTGGCCGGCCCCAGCCACACGCTGCCGACCGGCGGCGCCGGCGCGAGCTTTGCCGGGCTGACGGTGGACCAGTTCCAACGCCGCACGAGCGTCGTGGAGTACGGCAAGACCTCGCTCAAGCAGGCGCTGCCCGCCGTGCAGAAGTTCGCGGAAATCGAGGGTCTGGGCGCCCACGGCCGTTCCGCCACCATCCGCGTGGAACGCTGAAACCGTAGCGCGTTGAGCGTACGGCAGCCTCGCGGGAAAAGCGCTTCGACAGTTGCCGACTGCCGTTCAATCCTCAGGGTGGACGCACGCCGCTGTTTCTTCCTATCTTGCTGGCTGCGTGGCTTCTACTCCGTCTTTGGGACCGCTCATCCCAGACCATCTCGCCCGTCCTCTGGGACGCGGCGCGTGTGATCTGGGGGCATTGATCGGGCAGTTTGTCGCGCCGATACCGGATGCTCCGGGGGCCAACCCCAATGTCCGGCGGAGTCTCGACCATTTTGCCCGGCTGCCCGAGCTGGGCCCGCGTCTGCGCCGGCTGCTCGGCTCGCCGTCGGTGCTGATCCAGGGCTACAGCGATCCCGGAAACGCCAACGCCCTGGCCCAGTTTCTCGCTCGGGAGATCACCGGGCACCCGCGACTCCAGGTGATTGACCTCTACGATCTGCCCGCCGTTTACGCGCTGCTCGGCTTTCCCGCGCCCGCTTTTGAGTACCGGCTGGCCGATGCCAGCGACCTTCGGGGAGTCCATGAGGACAGCTCGGTGGATGTGCTTGTGCAGGATTTCCTGCTGAACTGCGCGCCCTCCGCCCTGCATGGCCCGATTCTGCGGGAAGTCGCCCGGATACTCTCGGCCCAGGGCGTTGCGCTCATCAGCTTCAGCGACCAGGCCGGCGTTGGCCCGCGCCCGACCATGGATGCCACCGAGTTTCAGCGGCGCTCCGGAGTTCCCTGGTGTCCCGGGGCGTATAACCTCGCGGACATGTTTCCGCCCGGGGCATTTCCCCCCGCCATGCTGGGCGATGTGGCCGGCCAGGTCGTGCTCGACCCCGCGACGGGAACCTCCACACTCATCACCGCAGTGGGCCGGTTCGAATTCTTCCGGGACGCCGAAGTGATCCTGCGGCTCTTCCAGGAAGCCGGGCTGGTGAATGTGGCCACGGACCGGAGCGAAGGCGTGGATTCGCATGGCCTGAACTGCCGGCGGTATCGCTGCCTGCTGGCGAAATCAGTCTGAAGCGGTGCAGGATGAACCCGGAGCCCTGTGAACCAGCCACCCGTCAACGATTCTGGAAATTCCGCCAGGCCGGAAGTCCTGCCGCTGCTGCCCATGCAGCAGTGGATGTGGCGGTCGCAGGTGCTCCACAACCGCGCGGACTTCGGCGTCATGCAGGTAGTGATGACGTTCCGCGAGCCGCTGGATCTGCCCCGGCTGCGCGCGGCGTGGATCACCGTGATCGCCCGGCATCCGATCCTGCGGACCCGCCTGGTCTGGGAAAGCGACGTCGCCCCCAGACAATTGGTCGAGCCGCAGGTGGAAGTTCCGTGGAACGTGCTCGACTGGACGGCGGAGGCGACAGAGTCCACGGAAAGCCGTTGGGAAACGCTGCTGCAGGAAGACCGGAAGCGGGGCTTTGACCTGCGTGCCGCCCCGCTGCTGCGCTTCACCTGTGTGACGCTGGATGGGCGGGAAACCCGGCTGGTCTGGACATTTCATCACATCCTGCTCGATGGCCGCTCCATCCCGCTCGTGCTGGAGGACGCCTTTGCCGCGTATCAGGCGTTGCGGGAAGGCCGGACCGTGCCGGAACCGGAACGTCCCGCCTTTGCGCAGTTCGTCCGCTGGCATCAGGCCTGGTGGGAAGCGCACCACGCGCCGGCGGAGGTGTTCTGGCGGAACTATCTCCGAGGCCTGACTGAGCCCACCACGCTGACGATCGAAACCACCGCCGCTGATCCGGCGAACGACACCCAGGCGGAGCAGTCCGGTTTTGCGCTCTCAGCCGAGGATACCGCCCGGCTTCAGCAGACCGCCGAGGCGCTGGGGATCACGATGAGCACCTTCCTGCTGGCGGCGTGGGGGCTGCTGCTGCGGCATTATACGGGGAAGGACGATGTCATTTTCGGCACGGTCGGCGCCGGACGCGGCGACACGTTTCCGGGGGCGGACCGCGCGGTCGGCCTTTTCATCACGAACGTGCCCATCCGGTTCAGCTTCGCCGGCACGGCCACCGTGCGCACGGTGCTGCGCGAATTACGCGCGCTCCATCTGGCGGTGCGGCAGTTCGAGCACACGCCGTTTCACCTGCGCTCGCGCTGGAGCGAGCTGCCACCGGGCGCGCCGCTGGTCGGGTCGGTGATCGTCTTTGACCGGGACACGATCGCGGAACGGATGGCCGAAAAGTGCGGCGCCCCCGGCCGGACCTTTGAGCTGCGGCAACAGCCCGACCAGGGACTGCTGCTCGCGGTCACCGGCGGCGAACGGATCAGGGGCGACCTGAAGTTTGATGCCAGCCATTTTCCCCGGGAGATCATGCGCCGGCTGGCCGGGCAGCTGGCCCACCTGTTGCGACAGTTGCCGCAGTCGCTGGATCTGCCCCTGCAAGACGTGCCGATCCTGACGCCGCCGGAGCGGGCGGAAATCTTGCGCTTCGCCCAGGGCCCGGCATCGGCCCCCGGGTCGGAGCGCCGCCTGCACGAGTGGTTCGAGCTTCAGGCCCGGAAGCAGCCGGAAGCCGTCGCCATCCAGACGCCGGCAACCGCCACGACCTACGGCCAGCTCGAAACCGCTGCCAACCGGCTGGGCCATTATCTCCAGCGGTTGGGTGCGGCCCCGGACCGGATCATCGTCCTCATTCTGCCCCGCAGGGCCGAGCTGGTGACAGCAGCCCTGGGTGTGCTCAAGAGCGGCGCGGCCTACCTGCCGCTGGACCCCGAACTGCCGCCCGCCCGGCTGGCCAGCATGGTGGAAGCCGCCCGGCCGTTGGCGGTCATCACCGGGCCTCACTGTAAGGTCCCGCGTGGCCCGGGCGGCAAAACCTGGGTGGACCTGACCGCTGATCGGGACGCCATCGCCGCGTGTCCGGGGACGCCGCCCGAGGTCGTGGCCGCGGATTCGCATCTGGCCTACGCCATCTTCACCTCGGGCACCACCGGCACTCCGAAGCTGGTCGGCATCGAACATCGCAACATTTCCAGCCTGCTCGCCTATGCCGCGACTGAGCTGTTCGATCCGGCGGACTGGGCCTGGGTTCCTTTCACCGACGGGGTGTCGGCCGATTCCTGCGTCCACCAGATTTTCCTGACGCTGGGGCTGGGCGGACGGCTGGTGCCGCTGCCCGAGCTGGGCGCGGTGGCCACCTCGCCGTTCCTGCTGCGGTTCACCTGGTTCAGCGCGACGCCGATCTCGTTCCAGTGGGTGTTCGACACCTTCGGCCTGCCCCCATCGGCCCGCGTGCTGGGCGTCGGTGCGGAAGCCACCCCGCCCGCCCTGCTCGCCCGCCTGCGCGCCCAGCCGGGCATCCGTGAACTGTATAATTTTTACGGCCCGACCGAGGCGACCATCTACTGCACGATTTCCCGGCTGTTCGAACTGGCTGACCAGGCCGCCGCCTCAGCCGGTCCCTCCCGCCACGTGGGCCGCATCATCGGCCGCCCGGTGGCCGGCACCCGCTGCCATGTGCTCGACGCGCGCGGCCAACCCGCTCCGCTCGGCGTACCGGGCGAACTGGTGATCGCCGGCATCGGCGTGGCCCGGGGCTATCTGAACGATCCGGGGCTCACCCGCGACCGCTTCATCGTGGAGCCGGGCAATCCCGCCGGTCGCGCCTATCGCACCGGCGACCAGGCCCGCTGGCATCCCGATGGGCAGCTGGAGTTTCTGGGGCGGCGTGACACGCAGATCAAATTCCATGGTGTGCGCGTCGAGCTGGAGGAGGTCGAGGCGCACCTGCTCGCCTTCCCAAACGTTGCCCAGGCTGTCGTGACTGCCGTGCCCGCCCCCGACGGGGACCGCCGGCTGGTGGCATACGTCGTCATGCCGGCGGCGGCCTTCCAGCCAGGTCAGATCCGCCGTTTCCTCCGCAAACGCCTGGCCAACACCGTGGTGCCATCGACCCTGGTACGGTTGGATGCCCTGCCGCTCACGCTGGCGGGCAAGATCGACCGCCAACGCCTCCCGCATCCGATCCTCACCGAGGAAGCGGGCCCGGCGACGGCCGAGACGGAGACCGAGCGCCGGCTGGTCGCGATCTGGTCCCAGGTTCTGCGCCGGTCCGACGTCGGCGTGGAAGATGATTTCTTCGCTGCCGGCGGCGATTCGTTGCAGGCGGCGGTGCTCACGCTCTCCATAGAGGCCGACTTTGCGATCAGGCTCTCCGCCACCGATCTCATCGAGTGCCCGACCCCGCGCGAACTGTCCGCCCGCATTGACCGGAACCGTGACTCCGACAGCGCCGCCAGGCCGCCCCAGATCCGGCGACGCCAGGGGAGATATGCCCGCCTGCAATCGGGTGACGCCAAACCGCCGATCCTCGTCCTGCCCGGCGGGGTCGGGGAAAATGAGCGCCCAGAATTTTACCGGCCCATTTTCCAGGAACTGTCCGACCACCCGGTCTATTGCTTCCTGCCGCCGGTGCTCGACCACCGGAACCATCCCGCCCGTAACCTGCGCCTCCTGCTCGACGAGGCGTTGCGCGCTTTGGCCGAGGCCCAGGTGGAGACCGACCGGGGTGTCATCCTCTGGGGGCATTGCGTCGGCGGCATCCTGGGATTGGAAATGGCCCGTCGCCTGAGGCGGGATGGGGCCGCCCCGGTGCCCGTGGCCATCCTGGATCCGCTGCTGCCCGCCGGACGGCTGACCGCAGCCCGCCGGGCGATGGCCTCCACCCGGCTCGGAGTCCAGTTGCGCTACCATCGCAACATGCTGCGCGAGGGCGATTGGGCGGCCCGGGCCGCCTACGCCCGGGGCGTGTTGGGGCGGAGCCTCCGCCGCGCCCTGCCCCGGCCGGCCAAAGCGGGTGGGGCCGCTTCCGCCGTCATTCCGCCGGCTCAGGTGGACCGCCATTATCAGGATCTGGTCACTTATCCGCGCACCCTTGAGGCCCATCATGCGCTGCCGTATGCCGGTCCGCTGCTCATCACCGCAAACCATGCGGAGGCCACCCCTCAACTGGAGCGAGCGTGGCGGCAACTGGCTCATGGCCCGTTCCGCTTCGACGCGGTGCCAGGCACGCATACCACGGTCGTGGCCACGCAGGCCGCCGCCATCGGCCAGAGCCTGCGTCGCTGGCTGGAGGAGATCGCGGCGAATGGCCGTCCGGCCGCTTAGAGCTGTTCCAAAAATACTGTAGCCGCAATTGCGAGGGCTTGCCTGACGATCGGAAGCAAGCGACGGACGCAAGCTCCCTTCCCCCTCACCCCGTCCCTCTCCCTTGGGGAGAGGGGGCAGCCGGGCCGAGGCTCTGGCAGCGCGTCCGGCCATGCCAGCGCCGGGCTTTCGCCAGCAGGCGGCCGATGATTCTCCCTCTCCCTGAGGGAGAGGGCCGGGGTGAGGGGGAAGGGGCCAGCCACAGGGCCGGGGGCTCTCGGATCCAAGAGAGTCCACCACCGAACCTCAGTTTTTGCGGCCACAGAATTTATGGAACCGCTATAAACGGGGACATAACAATCCACCAGCCGGCCCTTGACCGGTATGACACCGCGTGATTCCTTGTGCCCCGACGGAAGGAAGTCTCCCTTAATTTTAACCATTCGTGAACCGCATCCTGCAATCCGGCCTGATCGCACTCGGCCTCTGCCAGCTCATGGCCTCGGCTGACACGTGGGTTACTGTGGTGGCACCGGGTACCGGTATCACCTTTGTGCCCATCTGGCCGGGTATCACTGCGGGACCGGTCACCACCGCTACCACCATCACCCTACCGGCCGGGAACTGGGATAATACTCCGCCCGCCAACTTCGACTCCGTAACGCCCATCTTCCACTTCGACAATCCGATCTATCCGCCGGCCTTTGTCTTTGGCGGCTTGGGCAGCCTGTCTTTGAATCCCGGCAAACCGGAGGCCGACGGCCCCTTCCTCCCCGCCTTGGAAGCTCCCTCGGCAAATCTGCTGCGCCTGCAGACGGTTCCCGAGCCCTCCACACTTGCCTTGGCGGCCATCGGTCTCGGCGGGCTGCTTTTCCTCGGTCGCCGGTCGTCGTCGCGCGACGCGGTTCCCGCATTGGTTGCTGGCAACCCGTCCGCACTTTGGCAGCGGCTCGACTTCAGCCGCTCCGGCCTGCGAGACTGCCGCCCACATGGCCGCACCAAAGCCGAAGCAGTTGATCCGTCCGCTCGTCCACTCGTTGCACGCCTACGTGCCCGGCGAGCAACCGAAGATTCGCGGGCTCATCAAGCTCAACACCAACGAGAATCCCTATCCGCCATCACCCAAGGTGCTCGCGGCGACCAGGGCGGCAGTGGACGGCCGGCTGCGCCTCTACCCCAACCCCACCGCGCAGGCACTGCGTGAGCGGCTCGCCCAGCTGCACGGCTGCGGTCCGGAAAACATCATCATCGGCAACGGCTCCGACGAGCTGCTGGCGCTCGCAGTGCGGACCTTCACCGAACCGGCGGCCACGGCCAGAGCCACCATCGGACGGGCTTCCGGCTCCACGGTGCAGTATTTCCATCCCAGCTATTCGCTTTACCCGGTGCTCGCCGACATTCACGGCGCCACTACCCACGCCGTGCCGCTGCGGCCCGACTTCACGCTGCCCACCGTGCCCGAGCTGAAGCGCGGAAAGCAGTGGGACTTTCGGGCCGCCCTCACGCTGGTCACCACGCCCAACGCCCCAAGCGGACGCGGCTATTCCACCGCCGAGCTTGACGCCCTGTGCGCCGCCATGCGCGGCGTGGTTGTGCTCGACGAAGCGTACGTGGACTTCGCCGCCGAGAACGCGCTCGCCCTCGCGCTGAAGCATCCCCACGTGCTCATCTCACGGACCTTTTCCAAGGCCTACTCGCTGTGCTTCCAGCGCGTGGGCTATTTTGTCGGCCACCCGGAGCTGATCGCCGCGCTCGACAAGGTGCGCGACAGCTACAACGTGAACGGCCTCGGCCAGGCCGCGGCCCTCGCGACGCTGGGTGATCTGCCGTACTACCGTCGGAACTTCCGCCGCATCATCGGCACCCGCGAACGCCTCCGCCGGGAGCTGACCGGGCTGGGTTTCGAAGTGCTACCCAGCCAGACAAACTTCCTGCTCACGAAGCCGCCAGGGCCGCCCGCGAAGGAGTGGCTGCAACGGCTGCGCGACCGGAAGATCCTAGTGCGCTGGTTCAGCGCATCCGAGGTGAACGCGTTTCTCCGCATCACCATCGGCAGTGACGCCGAGGCGGATGCCCTGTTAAAAGCGGTGCAGGCGATCTTGCATCGCCGGCGCTGACCTGGCCGTCGTCATCAGCCTCACGCTTCTGTTTCAGTGTACCTCACCCATCGCGAACCGCCTCGGATGACTCAACGCTCCCGGCATCCCATCGCCGGCGGAGCACCGCTTGCCGCCCGGCCCGTCATCGCGTTCACTCCGCAATGCCTCTGAGCCGCTTCACCGGCCGGTCTCGTCCGTTGCTGCCCCCGCGGCGGCGGCGACTCGCCTTCGGGATCGCGGTTGTGCTGCTGGTGGTGGACTGGTTTTTGCCGCCCCTGCCCACGCCGCGCTTCCTGGAACGCTGGCCCGACGCCGGCACCGGCTTCACGCCGTGGAAACCGCTGCTCGCGGGGGTTGACTATGCCCGCGCCAACTTCAGCTCACCGCGACCCATGAAATGCCACGTCGTGCGGATCGACCTGACCGACACCAATGTCAGCCTCCTCGCACGACCGCCCGGGCCCGCCGCACCGTTCGAGACCGACGGCGAATACGTGAGCACCTTCGTCCGCTCGCAGGCGGTGCAGGTCGCCATCAACACCACCCCGTTCGCCCCGGATCGCGTGGTGCCCGGCCGGCCAGTGAATTTGCAGGGACTCGCGGTGTCACAGGGACAGCGGTTTTCCGAGGCCGCAGGCAACTTGGATTCGCTGGTGATCACGCGAGACAACCAGGCCCGCCTCGTTTCGGCCGGCGGCAGCACGGCCGACGCCTGGAACGGTGCCGGCGGTTTTCTGATCACCCTTCGGCACGGCCAGAATGTCGCCGAAAAGCTGCAGCCTGAGCCGGCGACAGTCGTCGGCCTCTCTGCCGACGGGCATCGGATGTTCTGGCTTGTCGTAGATGGCCGACAACCGGGCTACAGCGAAGGCGCCACGCCCACCGAAACGGCGGAAATCCTCCTGAGTCTCGGTGCGACCGAGGCGCTGAACATGGATGGCGGGGGCTCCAGCACGCTGGCCTGTGCCGGCGGTTGGAAAGGCATGCACGTGCTGAACCGGCCCTACCACTGGGTGTGGAGCGGACTGGAGCGACCGGTCGGCGCGGCGCTCGGCGTGCGTTCGCAGCCGCTGCGTTAGGCGGTCTGCGTCACGATCACCTTCAACGACTCCGGCGTCGGCTTGGCGGCCAGCGCGACGGCAGCGGCTGTCTCCTCTAGGGGAAACGTATGCGTGATGAGCGGGCGCACATCGAACTTCCGCGAAAACACCAACCGCGCGACCTCGCGTTGCAGCGTGAAATCCGACGAGTAGCTGCCGATGAGGGCTTTTTCGTCCACGCATACCTTGGCGAGATCCAGCGGCGTCTCCTTGCCCCGTACGGTGTGCGCGAAGAGAAGCGTTGTGCCGCCGCCGCGCAACGCTTCCTGCGCCTGCTTCAGCGCGGCATCGCTTGGCACGGCGACCACGGCGGCATCCACGCCCCGGCCTTGCCTGAGCTTTTTAAGTTCCTCTACCAAGGTCGGGCTGGCCGCGTTGGCGGTGCGCCACGCGCCGAACTTTTTCGCCAGAACCAGCCGGTTGGGCAGCAAGTCCGTGGCGATGACCTTTATGCCGGCGAGCTTCAGCAGCCGGGTGAACATCAGCCCGATCGGTCCCTGCCCGACCACCAGCACCGAGTCGCCCGGCAGGAGTGGGAGCATCTTCACCGCCTTGAGCACAGTGTTCACGGGTTCGAGCAGCGCGCCTTCGAGAAACGTATTCTTCGCCGGAATCTTCACCACGCCAGGCAGGCAGAAGGGCATCACACGCACGTATTCGGCGTAGCCGCCGCCGGCAGGTTCAAAGCCGGCGGTGATGCCCGTGCGCTTGTAAGTCTCGCACTGGGCGAAGGCCCGGTGTCGGCAGAAATGGCAGTCGAGGCAGGGCACATGGTGGTGCAGGCCCACACGCTCACCCGCGTGGAAGCCGCGCACCTTCGCACCCACCTTCACAATGGTGCCGGCCGTCTCGTGGCCGAAAATGCGCGGCGGCGGCACGGTACCGTAGTGGATCTTCTTGATGTCCGTCGGGCACACGCCGCAGGCCGCGACGCGCACCAGGATGTCCCCGCTGGCAATGCGGGGCACGGGCACGGTTTCGACGCGCAGGTCATCCACGCCGCGATAGACGACGGCGCGCATGGTGGACGGAATGGATTCGGTCACGCGCGGAGTGAAGCGGCAAGCCGCACCTGATTCCACGCTAAAGGAAACCGGCAGTGACGAAACGCAGAGAAGTTATTTCTCAGGAGAGGGCTTGGGCGCTTTGGGGGCGTTCTTGATCAGTTGCTCATACTCGTCATGACCGCCAATCCAGAACCAGTGCATTGTGTCCTCCATCAGATGTCCCAAAGCTCGGTGGGCCTCATCCACCCGCACGCTCCAAACCTTTCCGGTCTTCTTGAAGTGCAATGAAGGATGGCGGGGGTTTCCCTTCCAAAGCCGGTAAGCTTTGCGGGCATTGCCCTGGGTCTCCGGCGGGAGACTGCCGAAGGCCTTTAGAAACCTAGGACTGACCAAGGATTTCATCCGCTGGCTTGGACTTTCCTTGCCGGGCGTCCTGCTCCACTTCCCGCAGGATCTGGTCGAGCGCACCCGAGTTGGAGTCTTCCTCGATCTGTGCGTCCCACTTCCGGTTCCGCTCGGCATCGAACCAGCGTTCCAAACGCACAAACTCCGGGCGCGGCAACCGGGCAATGGCCTGTTCGATCTCGGCGACGGAACTCATGAACTGAACATGGCTGAAAGTGGGCGTCGCTCGCAAGCGCGGTTCCGCGTCCCACCTCGGCCTGAAATGAAGGCACATCCGGGCATTACTCCGGATGAGCATTGAGTGCTTCTCCGAACATTTCCCGCGTTGTCTCCGTCTGAGGGCACGTTAGCTTACCGCCATGCACCTGCCGCTTGCCGATGAATTCCGGATCGCCCGGGCCCGCGCACTCACGCGCCGCGAGTTCTTCGCGCGCAGCGGCGTGTTCAGCCTCGGCGCACTGGCGCTGGGGCAGATGGGCGGCGCCAGCCTCCTCGGGGCCGACGCACCGGCCGCCAACCCGCTTGCCCCGAAATCGTCGCCGCTGCCGGCAAAGGCGAAAAACGTCATCTACCTGCACATGTCGGGCGCGCCGCCATCGCTCGATCTCTTCGACTGGAAGCCGAAGCTGAAGGAGCTGAACATGCAGGACTGCCCCGATTCGCTGATCGCGGGGCAGAAGTTCGCCTTCATCCGCGGGCATCCCAAGATGCTCGGCTCGCCCTACAAATTCGCGCAGCACGGCGCGGCGGGCGGCTGGTTCGGCGAGACGATCCCGCACCTCGCCTCCATCGCCGACGACATCACGGTGGTGCGCTCGATGTGGACGGACCAGTTCAACCACGCGCCGGCGGAGCTGATGGTCCACACCGGCAACATGCGCGCCGGCAGCGCGAGCATGGGCTCGTGGGTCACCTATGGTCTCGGCTCGGTGAACCAGGACCTGCCCGGTTTCGTGGTGCTGCTCAGCGGTGGCACTGATCCCACGGGTGGCAAGAGTCTCTGGGGTTCGGGCTTCCTGCCGGGCGTCTATCAGGGCACGCAATGCCGCACGACCGGCGAGCCGATCCTGTTCGCCAACAATCCCGCCGGCATGAGCCGCGAGAGCCGCCGCCGCACGCTCGACGCGCTGAAGACGCTGAACGAGGCCGAGCTGAAGCGCTTCGGCGATCCCGAGACGCGCACCCGCATCGAGCAGTACGAGCTGGCCTACCGCATGCAGGTGTCCGTGCCGGATGTGTTCGACATCGCGAAGGAGCCGGAGCACATCCGCAACCTCTACGGCGCGAAGCCGGGCGAGGGCAGCTTCGCGAACAACTGCCTGCTTGCGCGCCGGCTCATCGAGAAGGGCACGCGCTACGTGCAGCTCTACGACTGGGGCTGGGACATCCACGGCACCAGCCCGGGCGACGACCTGATGGAGGCCTTCCCCAAGAAATGCCGCGACGTGGACCAGGCCTGTGCCGCGCTCATCACCGACCTGAATCAGCGCGGGATGCTCGACGACACGCTGGTGATCTGGGGCGGCGAATTCGGCCGCACGCCGATGAACGAGGCGCGCGGCGGCTCGACCTTCCTCGGGCGCGACCATCATCCGGCCTGTTTCACCATGTGGTTCGCCGGTGGCGGCATGAAAGCCGGGCACGTGCATGGCGCGACCGATGACTTCGGCTACGCCATCGCCGACGGCAAGGTGACGGTGCGCGACCTGCAGACGACGGTGCTGCACCTGCTCGGGCTGGATGCGCACGCCTTCAGCTTCCGCTACCAGGGGCTGGACAACCGCCTCATCGGCCCGACCGGCGAAGGCCGCGTCGTGAAGGAAATCTTGGCGTGACAGGGGCGGACGCGGTTCACTGATCCGCGTGAACGTCACCCGTCTCTCCGCCCGGCTCGCCGCACTGCTGTGTCTCACCGCGACGCCGCGCGCCGATGCCCCGGCCAGTCCGCCCAAACAGGGGGAGGACCTCCTGAAGACCGACATCCTCGGCATCTTCGCACATCCCGACGACGAGACCGGCTGCGCCTCGGTGTTCGCCCGCTACGCGCTGGGCCAGCACAAGACGGTGACGGCGGTGTACTGCACCCGCGGCGAGGGCGGCGGCAACATGGTCGGCACACAGGCGGGTGATGCCCTCGGTGTGCTGCGCGAGCAGGAGCTGCTGGACTGCCTGAACAAGCTGGGCGTGCGCCACCACTACTTCCTCGACCGGAAGGATTTCGGCTACACCGAGAACCTTAACGTCACGATGGAGAAGTGGGGCCATCGCGAGACGCTGCGCGAACTCGTGCGGATCATCCGGGCGCTGCGGCCCGAGGTGATCGTGACCATGAACCCCGCGCCCGTGCCCGGGCAGCATGGGCACCATCAGGCCGCCGGCATGCTGGCCCTCGAGGCGTATGACCTCGCCGGCGATCCCGCCTGGTTTCCCGAACAGCTCGCGAAGGAAGGGCTGCGGACCTGGCAGACACGCAAGATCTACTACGGCGGCCCCGCCGGTACCGGCGCGACGCTGGACGTGAACACCCCGCTGGCCGATGGCCGCACGCCCACCCAGATCGCCCGACAGGCTTCCGCGAATCACCGTTCACAAGGGTTCGGCGGTTTCGCCAACTTCGCCGGTCCCGCTCGTCCAGCAAGCTTCACGTTGGTGAAGAGCGTCGTGCCGTATGCCACCGACGAGACCGACCTGCTGCGCGGCCTGCCGGTGACAGGTGAGACCCCGGAGCGTCTGCTGGCCGCGGGCGATGGCAAGGTGGAGCGCGGGTTCGAGTTCCACTTTGTGCCGCGTCCGGCCGTGGACCTGTATCAGCGCTGGGTGCGCGCGCACCAGGTGGAGCATGTGGCGGAGACATTCGCCACCGATGTGCCGGTGGTCGCGGGCGAGGTCAGCGACGTGTTTGTCTATGCCGTGAATCCAAGCACGAACGGCGTGAGCACCACGGTGAAGTACGCGGCCCCGCCCGGCTGGAAGCTGAATTTCGAGGAGGCCACGATCCGTTTCTCGCCCCAGCGTACCAATCAGCTCCGCGTGCTGGTCACGCCGCCGCCCGGCCATCCCGCCGATGGCGAGCTGACCGCCGTCACGTCCGTCAATGGCCAGGAACTGAAGGCCTCGGCCCGGCTGCATCCGGTGCCGATGACGGTAGTCCGGCACATCGACAACGGGCTGCCGATCAACGCCGATGATGCAGACCTCGCATGGGCCGCGTTGCCGGCGCAGGCCATCGCCTTCACGAACACGTGGCAGGGACAGGCGGCCAGCGCGGCCGATTGCAGCGGCGAATTCCGGCTGGCGCACGATGGCGCGACACTCTTTGTCGAAGTGCGCGTGAAGGATGACGTCGTGGTCAGCAACCTCGCCCCGAACGACATCAAAGGACACTGGCGCAGCGATTCCGTGGAACTCTGCCTCGATCCGAAGGTGGGCGCGCAGCACACGTTCGGCTGCTACAAGCTCGGCATCGTGCCGTTCGATTCCACCGGCAAGGTCCGCGCCGCGCGCGATGCGGATGCCCGGCCCGGCCCGATGGAGGAGACGGCCCCGGGAACCCGCCTGGCCTCCTGGAAAACCCGCGACGGCTACACGATCCGCGCCTCCATTCCATTCGTGGAAATCGGCTTCAAGCCGACCAAGGACGCGCGCCGCCTCGGCCTGAACGTGCTGATCTACGACGGTGACAAGGCCGACGCCGCGCCCGGCGAGAACATCAACAAGACCCGCCTTGCCTGGGCTCCGCGCTCCGGCGTGCAGGGGCGGCCCGAGGATTGGGGACGGGCGGATTTTCAGTGAGACAGTGATCAGTGAAACTGGTGCCAATTGGGCGCATCCTTTCACCCTGGTTGGGCTAGGGCATTGGGAGCGCGGGCGGAGTCGGGTAGCCATTCCCCCTCACCCCGGCCCTCTCCCGCCAGGAGAGGGAGAATGGCAGCCCGCGGGTCGGCGGAGGCATGCGCGGGATTGGCCGGAAAATCTTTCGGTCAGTCAGCGGCATTCCCGGCTGTTTCCTCTCCCAGCGGGAGAGGATTAAGGTGAGGGAGAACGGCCCGCGTTCATCAGGGGCGACTTTCCCTCCGAGGTCAGCGGCTGGCCACAATGAAAAGATGCACCCGTGCCAATCTGCTTTCCCGTACGTATTGCCCACTGATTACAGCTTCATTGTTCACTGATTGCTTCTCGCCTCCGCGCCTCAGGCCACGGCTCCAAAACCGGCCCACAGCCAGAGAATGCGCCGCGCCGCTTCACTCCGGCCCCACTGAGTCAGCCAGCCCTTCGGGGTCACGCCGGCATCAACGAGTTCGCGCAGCGCCTTGGCCTGACGCGAAGTCAGCGACCAGTCCTGGCTCAGATTGAAGAGGGACGAGTGGAGCACGACCGTGACCCGACCATCCGCCGCCGGCTTCAGGAAACGCGGCGAGTAGATGCCCGTCCAGCGCAGCGCCTTTTCCGATGTGGGTGCGGGCGTTTCCGGGCGGCGCAGGAGGAGCTTGTGAAAGCCGGCGGGGCGCGCCTGATCGAGCCGTTCGGCCAGCTCGCCGAGGCCGGTCTGGAACAGCGAACGGTGCATTTCGCCCGCCATCAGGAGCCGGAGGGCAAGCGGCAGCAGCCACGAGCCGGCGAGTTCCCAACCGCTCCCGTTGGCCAGCGCGCGCCAGCGGGTCAGCGGCCAGTTGTTGAAGTGCGACCCGCAGACATCGCTGGCGAGGTAGCTGGGCGACATGCTGGCGAATCCTTGCAGATCATCGTCATGCAGCGCGTCCCAAATCTTGAGCACTTCCCGGAGCCGGCGTTCCTCGGACAGGGTCTCGACGTCGAGGCCGAAGCCGGCGAGCCACGTCCGCAGACGCAGCGCGGGATGCGACTCACCGTTCACGCCCAGGTACAGGGCACCACCCGGACGCAGCACGGCGGCGAAGTTCTCCAGCGCTGTCGCAGGCTCCGGGATGTAGCTGAGCACGCCGTGACAGGTAATGAGGTCAAAGCCATCCCCGAGCTTCGCGGGCAGTCCCGGATCGGTCAGGTCGGCCACGGCGAAGGTGATGGGCCGCGCCAATTTCGCCGCTCGTTGCAACCGCTGGGCGACCGCAATGGAACGCGGGCTGAAATCGACCGCCACGATTTCAGCCTTGGGCAGGTGCCTACGGATCACAAACGCTTCAGCGCCCGTACCACAGCCCGCCACGAGCACACGCTCCGGTTTGGGCTGGCCGGGCCGACCGAGGCCCTGCAGCCAGCGCAGCGGCGGCAGCGAGCCGCCCTTGCCCTCCACAATGCGGGGATCGGCGCCCGGATACGGGAGCCGTTCGTAGTTGCGCTTGATCTTCTCGACAGGAGTCACCGCCGGGGATTGAGCGGCCGGTGATACGACCGGGTCAACTGCGGCGGCGTGGTTCGGCTCTTACTGGAGGGGTGAATAAGTGATCAGTAAATCAGTAATCAGTGAAGAATCCACGTCCGGCCACTGATTACTGTTTACTGAACTGCACTCACTGCCCCATCGCCGTCATCGCGATCTCGGGTTTGCTCTTGCCCACATCGGGCCACAATGCACTCCAACAATGGCGATCGATCCCGGTTTTGTGTCCCAAGCCGATGACTTCACCAATGTTGTCGAATCCGCCCCGCTCAAATTCCGTCCTCAAGACCTTGACGAAAAAGCGGAGCCTGCCGAGGTTGCGGCCCGCACATACGCACACCACCATCACAATAACCACATGCGCTCCCTGCATCGTTTCGCCCCCTCGCCCTCCGCCTTCTACCGCACCGCCATCCTGACCGCCGCCGCCGCCGGTCTGCTGGGGCTGGCCGGCTCGGCCCAGGCGCAGCTCATCGGCATCGCCAACCCCTCGTTTGAGCTGCCCGACGCCTCCGGATCGCCCACGGGTGTGAGCACGGTCATCACCTCCTGGGACAAGACACCGCAGCCCGGCTACTTCGATCCCGGCACGTTCTTCGTCACGTGGGACAGCGTCGCCGGCATCTTCCCGAACGCGCCCGCACCCGATCCGCGCCACCTCACGAACGCCGACGGCAACCAGGTGGCCTACATCTTCGCCTTCCCCGGCGCTGGCATCACCCAGACGCTTTCCACCAGCTTCTCCGCCGGGATGTCCTACACGCTCACCTTCGGGCTGCGCGGCGGCGGGTCGCTGGCGGCGGGCACGCAGTTTCTGGCCGGTCTCCAATATTTTGACGGTACGGCTTGGAACACACTCGCATCTACCTTCGTGACGGCTACCGCCGATTACAACACCGTCACCTCGCTGCAGCCCATCACCGTCAGGCTCGCCGCGATCCCGTCCGGCTCGCCGGCGGTCGGCAAACCCATTCGCGTGGACCTGGAAGGCGTCACCTTCAGCGCCAGCTCGGGGCTTGCCTACTGGGAGGCCGACAACCTGCAGCTCAACGCCGTCCCGGAGCCGGAAAGCTACGCGGTGATCGCCGGCCTCACCCTGCTGGGTGGCGCGCTCTGGCGCCGCAGCCGGTCTTCACGCTGAACCGGCTGGCGACGGATCTTCGCCCCTTTGCCCGACTTTCGCTTGAACCGGCACTGGAATTCCGTCTCGGCCCTTGGGCTGTTCGTTTTCATGGGGATGCTAGCTGCGTGCGCGCAGCCCATCCCCATTTCGCTGCCCAACGGCTCCTTTGAGTCGCCACCCACGCCCTACGTCAGCACCTTCATCGATGCGTGGCAGGAAACCCCAAAACCCGCCGACTATGCCGAGGGTGGCGGGTTCACGTGGGACGATCTCACCGGGATCTTTGTCAACACCGCCCCGGGAGCCGCCGATCACATCGGCAACATGGATGGCAACCAGGGCGCCTACCTCTTTGCGGTGCCCGCCACGGGCTGGTTTCAGGACCACGACACGGTGGACTGGCGGAACAAGCCGCCGACGCACGCCTTCGACGCACGTTATACGGTGGACCACGCCTACGAGCTGTCCTTCGGCGTGGTGGGAGGCGGCGGCAACATGCTGGAAGGCGTGAGCTTCGAAGCCGCCCTGTATTTCCGCGATGCGGCCACGAACATGGTCACTGTGGGCGCGACCAACGTCGTGTACACGCACGCCACTTTTCCCACCGACGACAATGGAGTGCCGATCCGGACCAACCTCACCCACTTCAAGCTGCGGATTCCCCCGGTGAAGGCCACCGACCCGTGGGCCGGCCAGTACGTCGGCATTCGCTTTCTCTCGACGGTCAGCCTTGATTTGCAGGGCGGCTATTGGGATGTGGATGACGTGCGCCTCGTGGACCTCCCGCCGCCGATCCTGACCATCACTCCCGCCGGCGCAGACCAGCTCCTGACCTGGACCTCGGTGAACGGCTTCAGTTACCAAGTCCAGATCTCCGAAGATTTGCTGACGTGGAGCGACTACGGCGCGGCCCAGGTCGGCACCGATCAGCCACTGTCCCTGACCGTTCCCGGACCCGCCTCTCCCAGTGCCAGCGTGAGCTTCCGCGTGCTGGCCAGTCCCGTGCCCTGACGAAGAGCGGTTCGCTCGTCACTCGCAATTCGCAATTCGCAATTCGCAATTCGCAACTCGCAACTCGTAATTCCCAGCTTCCTCAATTTGTTGTGCGTCCGCGTCGCTACAGCGATGCTGTTGGCGTTGAGCATGTTTGGGTCAGCCTGCACCGCTTCGCCGGTGCGTCGCCGCTTCCGGGTTCCGGCCCGTGGCCGGGCGGATGGCTTCACGCTCATCGAGCTGCTGGTGGTCATCGCGGTCATCGTCATCCTGGCCGCGCTGCTCCTGCCGGCGTTGGCTTCCGCCAAGGGCGCGGGTGAACGCGCCGCCTGCCTCTCGAACCTGCGCCAGATGGGCATCGCCATCCACGGCTACGCCGGCGACAGCGACGGTCGGATCCCCTATGGCCCCAAGGCCCCGCCGTTTACGAGCCCGGCGAGCTTCTATCCGGCGACCGGCTCGCCCACGAGTCTCCTTTCCCTGCAAGGCGGCGCACCGGTGGGGCTGGGACTGCTGCTGCGCCGGCAGCTCGCGGACACGTCGCGGGTGCTCTTCTGCCCCGGCAGCGACCAGAAGCTCGATGCCGCGGCCGAGCTGGCCAAGGTCGGCACCTACCAGGCCCAGTGCAGCTACTACTACCGGCACGCCGGCAACACCCAGCTCTTCGACAATCTCGCCACCAACACCACGCCCGAGCATATCCTCCTCGACAACCTCGGCGACAACCGCAACGGCCAGCCCATCCGCGCGCTCGCCATCGACAGCCAGCTCCTCAGCCCGCCCGATCTGGAGGTCTTCAACGTCAAGCCGCGCACACACCACCGCCAGCAGTTCGCCGACATCCTCTTCTCCGATGGCCACGTGATGTCCCGCAACAACCGTGACGCCCGCTTCACGGTGGACCTTCGCGACTACAGCCAGCTTCACGACGCGTTTAACCTGATCCTCACGGCGCTGGAGCGGGCCGACTTGGAGCCGTAGGCGGCAGAGTGGATTAGATAGTGATCAGTATATCAGTAATCAGTGATCAATCGGTAGTCAGTGGAAGAAAGTCTCCGCTCGTGCTGAAACAACCTCGCTTGAGCCCGGTCCAATTTTTATTCTGAACTCCCCAGCGATACCGTACCGCTGCGTTTGCTGAATACTGATGACTGTTCACTGATCACTGGCATGAGCACTCCGGCCCGCATTGTCTCGCTGCTGCCCGCCGCTACCGAAATGGTCTGCGCCCTCGGAGCCGGTAACCGGCTGGTCGGTCGCAGCCATGAATGCGATTTTCCGGAGGAAGTCGCCCGCGTGCCGGCAATAACCTCAGCCCGGGTCGACTCCGGGCAGCCCAGCGCCGCCATCGAAGCCGCCGTTCAGGCGCAGCGGACCGTCGGCCAGTCGCTCTACCAGGTGGATGCCGCGAAGCTCCGTGAGCTGCGCCCCGACCTCATCATCACGCAGGCCCAGTGCGACGTGTGCGCCGTGAGCCCCGCCGACGTGGAGCTGGCGCTCGCGGACTGGCCCGGGCCCCGGCCCGAGGTGCTCACGCTCGCCCCGACGCGCCTTGCCGACCTCTGGACCGACCTGCGCCGGCTCGGGATGGCCCTGGGCCTGCCCGACGAAGGCCGCGCCGCCATCGCCCCGTTCAAGGCCCGCGTCGTCGCCATCATCGAGAAGGTGGCCCTGCTCCCCAAGCATCCCGGCGTGGCCTGCCTGGAATGGCTCGACCCGCTGATGGGCGCGGGCAACTGGATTCCCGAGCTGGTGGCGCTGGCCGGCGGCCATCCGCTCTTGGGCGAGGCCGGAAAACACTCCGACTGGATCACCTGGGAAAACCTGGTGCTGCAAAACCCCACCGTGATCGTGGCCCTGCCCTGCGGCTTTGACCTCGCCCGCACCCGGCGCGAACTCGCCCCGCTCGCCACCCGCCCCGAATGGCCCACGCTCCGCGCGGTGAAAACCCGCCGTGTGTACATTGCCGACGGCAACGCCTACTTCAACCGCCCTGGCCCCCGCCTCGTGGATTCCCTCGAACTCCTCGCCGAACTGCTCCACCCCGAGCTCTTCCCTCAGCCCCGATACCGTGGCACCGGCTGGGAAGCATGGCCTGCGGAGACGGTGGCGTGAGTGAGGTTGCGTCGGTCAAAAAAGCCCGGCCGGAATGAACTGCGACGGATTAGCAATAGACTGGCCGCAGCCTTGCGGCATTCAGCGGCGTGATATAGCACCGGCCCAACAGTTCGCACCCCAAAGCCAGCCGACCTGACATGAGCGCCCCGCCAAAAGTCTTCATCTCCGCGACCTCCGGTGATTTGCGGACGGTTCGGCAAGCGGTCAAGGAGGCCCTGCTGACCATCAACTGCCATCCGGTGGAGCAGACCAATTTCGAGCCGGACTGGCGCACGGTCGAGGGCATGCTGCGCACGAAGATCGAGGATTGCCAGGCGCTCATCCACATCGCAGGCCTGCGTTACGGCGTGGAGCCGGAGCCCGCCACCCTGTCTCCCGGCACGCCCCGCCGCAGCTACACCCAGATGGAGTACCACCTGGGGCGCGAATTGCAGAAGAAACGCGGCGACGGACGCTTCCACGTTTACATCTTCGTCTGCCCGGAATCCTTCCCCTACGACTCTGCGCCCGACGCAGAACCGGAAGAATTACGCAGCCTCCAGCAAAACCATCGCGCCACCTTGTTGGATGGGATGTATCTGTATGAGAGACCTGCCGACGTCGCGAAGCTCCGGTGACCTGACCTCGCCAAACTGAGCCAGAGGGAGTGAGAGTCTGGGCAACGAAGAAAGAGCCAGACCATGAAAGGGAAACGACACACGACTGAGGAGAAGATCCGGATGCTGCGGGAGGTGG
>CAIXUG010000044.1 GCA_903922605.1 uncultured Verrucomicrobiota bacterium | reverse complement strand
GCCCTCCGCTCCCTCGCCCCCAGAACCTTTCCGGAACTCCTGGCGGCCGTCAGGACCGCCTTCGCCACCATCACCCTCGCCGACTGTGCGGGCTTCTTTGCCGGCGCCAACTATGATACATTATTTATGTAAATGCTCTAGGCTCCTTATGCGCGCACTCATCCCCATCGCGTTTTTTCTGCTGGCCACTTTATCGGCGTTTGCGCACCGAGACCGCATTGAGCATCCACAGGCACTCGCCATCATCTTTGAGCCTGGCGACCGTGCCACCTTTGTTATCACGAATTCAGTCGTGACAAACATCACGCTCCACATCGGTTCTAAGGACTACGCAATTCCCGCCGCCGAGTGCGCCAAGCTCCGGGACATTCAGTTTGAGAGCGTCGCACTGCTGTGGAACGGCTCATACAAGTCAGCAACAGAGGCTGATTACTTCTACCTGAGATTCGACATGGGCACAGAGAGCGCGAAGGCGTTTGGTGAGTTGCCGCGAGTTGAGTTGGTGTTCAAGGGACGGAAGTTTGAGGAGGCGACCATTAAGAAGAAGACGGCTTCAGACACGTGGCAGTATTCCAAATTGTGATGACGACGAAGCCTAATCAGTCTCCCGACCCATCCGTCGTTGCCGCTGGCTGCCACCTTGCCCCGGGTATCGCTTTCGGGGTTCCATGCCCCCCGGCCATGAAACTGCACGCCACTTTGCTGTTGCTTGGGCCTTGGACCGCCGTTGCCGGTGCCTTCACGGACCTGGATTTTGAGGCGGTTCAGCACGTCGCCCTGACTCGGGCTGTGGCTGGCGGTGAAGTGGCTCCGGCGAGCCTGGCATTTCCGGGGTGGACAGTGCTGGTCGGCGGAGTCCCGCAAACCGCGGTTTTGTATAACGATTTCACTACTGGTTCTGGCAGCGTAAATCTCTTCAGCACGTTTCCCCCGGATGCCGGCTATTTCCAGCCCTTGGCAGGAAACTACACGGCCGACCTGGCATGCGGCACGGGTCCTCTCGGGAAACCCGCTGCATTGGAGCAGACGGGCACGATTCCCGCCGGGAGCCAGACGATGACGTTCATCGGGAGTGTCGGTCAGTCATTGTCCGTCAGCCTGAACGGATCGCTGGCCCCGATCGTGGATCTGGGGCACACCTCTACCGGCCAGTTTACCGATTATGCCAGCTATGGTGTGAACGTTTCCGCCTGGGCGGGGCAAACGGTGCAGTTGGAATTCGCGTCCGGCAACCCGCCGGCCATTGGCGGTCGATTGGATAACATCAGCTTCTCGCCCGTCGCGCTGGCTCCCGAGCCGTCCACTTATGCCCTGTTTGGTTTCGGCGCGGCAGCGGTGCTTTGGTTCCGCCGCCGCCAGACATGAAGCTTTGGCTCAGGCGTCGGGCGTGAGGGTGGTGGTTGCGATGCGGTTTACCGTTAGGGTAACGAGACGAAAGCCTCGGATAGCGGGACTATTTCTCAGCGTCCAAGCAGACAGGGAAACACCCTAAAACATGGGTGACACAGCCAACGTTTGTCTTACCAAGCTGTCTTACTTTGGTTTTCCGGATTGCTTGGAAAACCGGAAACTGCTGATAGAGAGCAGTTTACTTGGAATGGTGCCCACGACAGGACTTGAACCTGTACGATGTTACTCACTAGAACCTGAATCTAGCGCGTCTGCCAATTCCGCCACGTGGGCAGCGATATGCGTGCGGGGAGATAGGCGTGCGGAGGCCCGCCGACAAGCCTTTTTTCCGGCTATTGACCGTTGGGCGCATCTCGGCTTCGATCTCGCCCCGTCCCCCTGCATGACTTTCTCGCAACTTTGCGTGTTGCCAGCCGCGCTGCTGCTTGCCCTTGTGGCTGGCGCGTACGACTGGCAGACCGGACCGGGCTGCCGCTTTGCGCGGCTGCCGGTGCCGACCACGGGCCGGACGGGTTTCACGCTGCTGAAACCGGCCGATCTCGGCATTGATTTCACGAATTCGCTCTCCGAGGCGCGGGCTCAGCAGTTCCAGAACCTGATGAACGGCTCGGGGCTGGCCACCGCCGATTTTGACGGGGACGGGCTGCCGGACCTGTATTTCACGCACAAGCAGGCGGCCAACCAGCTCTACCGCAATCTCGGCGGCTGGAAGTTTGCGAATGTCACCGCCGCCAGCGGCGCGGGCTGCACCAACCTCTCCTCCGTCGGCGCGCTCGCGGGGGACATCAATGGCGACGGCGCGCCCGACCTGCTGGTGTCCAGCTTCGGCGGGCCGCACGCCTGCCTGCTCAATGACGGGAAAGGGCATTTCACCGACATCACCGCGGCGGCGGGGTTCACCGGCAGTTCCGGCGGCACCTCGATGGCGCTGGCCGACGTGGATGGCGACGGGGATCTCGACGTGTACCTGTGCAACTTCGCCGTGCAGGCGATCCTCCGGGACGGCGGGGCCGTCTCGTCGCGGGTCGTCAACGGCAAGACGGTCGTGACCGGCCGGTATGCCAAGCGCGTGAAGATCGAGAACGGCCGGATGTACGAGCTCGGCGATCCCGACGTGCTGTTCCTGAACGACGGGCAGGGGCATTTCACCCCGGCGGTCTGGGACAAGATGTTTTCCGATGCGGAGGGTCATCCCGTCCCGACGCCGCCGGACTTCGGCCTCGCGGTGCAGATCCGGGACGTGAACGGCGACGGCCTGCCGGACATCTATGTCTGCAACGATTTCCAGACGCTGGACCACCTGTGGCTGGGTGACGGGCAGGGGCATTTTCGCGAGGCCTCCATCTGGGCCCAGCGCAACATGAGCTACGGTTCGATGGGCGTGGATTTCGCCGACCTCGACCGTGACGGGCGGCTGGACTTTGTGACGGTCGAAATGCTGGATCCCGAGCTGAAAGAGCATCTCCGGGGCATCAGCCCGACGGTGCCGGTCAACCGGCTGCCCGGCCATTTCGCCTATCGCGAGGAACTGGCCCGCAACTGCCTCTACACGCAGCGGGCCGACGGGACCTTTGCCGAGATGGCGAATTTTGCCGGGGTGTCTGCGACGGGCTGGTCCTGGGGGGCGCTGTTCCTCGATGTGGATCTCGACGGCTGGGAAGATCTGCTGGTCTCCAACGGCTACATGCACGACGTGAACAACCGGGACATCACGGACCTCACGCACGGGCGCAGCAACCAGAACGTCCAGGCCACCAAGGACAACCTGTTCATGTTCCCCCGGCTGGAGCCGCCCAAGGCGGCCTTTCGCAACCGGCATGACCTCACCTTCGACAGGGTCAGCACGGCGTGGGGCTTCGATTCCACGCGACCCGCCTATGGGATGGTCACGGCGGATCTCGACGGCGACGGCGACCTGGACGTGGTGCTGAACTGCCTGGAGGGCCCACCACTCATCTACCGCAACGACACCATCGCCCCCCGCGTCGCCGTGCGGCTGAAGGGCCGGGCGCCCAACACCGCCGGCATCGGCGCCAAGATCACCCTCAAAGGCGGTCCCGTGACCCAGATGCAGGAAATGATCGGCGGCGGCCCCTATCTTTCCAGCAGCGACACGCTGCGCGTCTATGCCGCCGGTTCGGGCGACATGACGCTTGAGGTCGTGTGGCGTTCGGGCCGGCACAGTCTCATCAAGGGAGTGCAGGCCAACTTCATCTACGAGGTGGACGAAACCGTTTCGGAGAGCGCGGAACCACCGGTCCGGCCCCCGACGCCGGCACCACTCTTCAGCGAGGCGACGGCGAAGCTGGACCACACGCATTTTGACGAGGCGTTTGATGACTTCGGTCAGCAACCCCTCCTGCATCGGCGGCTCAGCACGCTCGGTCCGCAGGCGGTGGTGGCCGATGTGAATGGCGACGGGCATGACGACCTCGTGATCGGCGCGGGGCGCGGCGGCCAGATCGCCGTGAAGCTGGGGGATGGGGCGGGCGGCTTTGCGGACCTGCCGCTGCCCGGCGGCAACCTGCCAGACGATGTGATCGGCCTCGCATGGCTGCCCGGGGCCAAGGGTCAGGGCTCACTGCTGGCCGCGCTGGCCAATTACGAAAGCGGGGACACCAACCAGCCTGCCGTGCTCCGCTGGGATTTTGCCGGCGGCAAGGCGCAGGTGGGCGAACCGGTGCCCTCCCTGGGCAGCAGCCCTGCTGCGCTGGCGCTGGGCGATGTGGATGGTGACGGGCAGGCCGACCTGTTCGTGGGCGGCCGGGTGACCCCGCGGCGCTGGCCCGAAGCGCCCGTTTCCAAGCTGTTCCACAATGCGGCCGGCAAATTCGTTGTGGACGAGGCCAACACCCGCGTCCTGGCCGGGGCCGGCCTGGTCACGGCCGCCGCCTTCGCGGATCTGGACGGGGACAGGCGGACGGACCTGGTGCTCGCCACCGAGTTCGGGCCGATCCGCATCTATCGCAATCAGGCGGGCAAGCTCGCCGAGTGGGATGCGCCGGTGAACTTCGGTTCGGGCCAGACGACCCTTGGCCATTTCACCGGCTGGTGGAACAGCGTGGCCGTGGCCGACATCGACGGCGATGGGCGTCCCGACCTCATTGCCGGCAACTGGGGGCGGAACTCCAACTGGCAGGTCTGGGGCGACGGCCTGCCGCGGGTCATTTACGGCGACCTGAACGGGGATGGCGTGGTCACGGCGGTCGAGGCTGTGAAGGTCGACGGCCGCGTGATGCCGTGGCGTTACCGGGACACGTTGGCGAGCGGGCTGCCCGATCTGGTCTCGCGCTTTCCGAAAAACGCGCAGTTTTCGGAGGCGACGCTGGCGGAAATCTTCGGCGCCCAGTTCGGGAAAACGCATGAACTGACGGTGACGACCCTGGCCTCCATGGTGTTCCTGAACCGGGGCGACCACTTCGACGCGGCCGAGCTGCCGCCCGAGGCCCAGTGGTCCTGCGTCAACGCGATCGCCACGGCGGATGTGGATGGCGATGGCAACCCGGACCTGTTTCTGGCGCAGAACTGTTTCTCGGTGCGCCCCGACGACCTGTGCCTGGATTCCGGGCGCGGGCTGTGGCTGCGGGGTGACGGGAAGGGCGGCTTTGTGCCGCTGCCCGGCGAGCAGTCCGGGGTGATCGTTTACGGCGAACAGCGTGGCGTGGCCATCGGCGACTTCAACGGGGATGGCCACCCCGACCTCGTGGTCACGCAGAACGGCACGGCCACCCGGCTGTTCCTGGGCACGCGCGGCAAGGCTGCACCGAAGTGACCGGCACCTACTTCGCGCTGCCGGCAAGCCGGGTCTTCAGGCGCATGAGCGCGTTGCGCGCAGGGGTGAGGTTCGGGTTGATCTGCAACGCGGTTTGCAGCGGGCTGACGGCATCCTGCAGGCGGTTCTGGGCCATGTAGGCGTTGCCGAGATTCAGCCAGGCCTCGGCGTAGTCGGGCCGGAGGCGCGTGGCCTCGCGGAAATGATCCACCGCCTCGGTAAGCTTGCCCTGCTGCGCGAGCGCATTGCCGAGGTTGTTGTGGGCGCTGCTGCTCTGGGGCTGCAGTTTGATGGCCGCCTCGAAATTGGTCACCGCCGCAGGGAGCTCACCCTTCTTCACGAGCAGGTTGCCCAGGTTGTTATGCGCCTCCCCATAGTCGGGCAGGATGCGCAGCGCCTCCACGTAGTGCTGGATGGCCTCGTCGCTGCGGCCCAGCCGGTTCAGGTAGAAGCCCAGGTTGAAATGGGTCTCCTCGTCGTCGGGATTGAGCTTCAGCGCTTTCTCCAGCAGCGGCACCGCCTCGGTCAGTTTCCCGGCCTGGGCCAGCTTGCTGGCTTCGGCGACGAGCTTGGTACTCTCACCGGAAGCGCCCAGACCGATCGGCAGCGGGGCGGTGCCGCTGGTTGCGGCCGCCCCGTTGGTGGTCCCGGCGGCGGCCGGGGCGTTCGTGGTCGCCGGCGTCGGGGCCTGACTGGCGGGACCGCAGCCCGTGATGAGCAGCAGCAGGCCGATACAGGCGGCCAGGGGCCGGAGAATTTTTGGCATGCCGCGAGGCTAAAGGGGCGCCGGAAATTTCACCAGCCCTGTGATGACTCCCGATTTTCAGGGGCGCCGCAGTTCAACGTGGGCCGTGTTCCCCCCGTGGGAAAAGGGGGTGTGCTCATGCCCCCCGAATGGTTGGTCAAGGACCAATCGGGTCACACGGGCCTCCGACGGGCGCCGCATATTTTCACAACGCGCCTCTTGAATCCGGGCGGGCCATTCCTACAGTCCGCCTCGCTTGACCAACGATTGATGAGCGATTCCACCTCTTCCTCGCCAATGGCCGCCGCCGCCCCCAACGGGTGGGACATCGCCGCCGCGCGCACGACCTACAACATTGACCGCTGGGGCGCGAAATACTTCGACATCAACGACGCCGGCCACGTCGTGGCCCGTCCGCTCCAGGAGGCCGGGGCCACCGTGGACATTACCGACGTGATCGAGGAGGCCAAGGTGCGCGGGCTGAAGTTCCCGCTGCTCATCCGCTTCCAGGATATTCTCCGGCACCGCGTCGAGGCCATCAACCTCGCCTTCCGCGCCTCCATCGCGGAGTTCGCCTACCAGGGCCAGTACCGGGGCGTGTTCCCGATCAAGGTCAACCAGCTCCGCGAGGTCGTGGAGGAGATCCTCGACGCCGGCAAGCCGTTCAACTTCGGCCTCGAGGTCGGCAGCAAGCCCGAGCTGTACATCGGCATGGCGCTCCAGAGCGAGCCGGGCTGCCTCATCATCTGCAACGGCTACAAGGACGCCGCCTTCATCAAGCTCGCCCTCCAGGGCATCAAGCTGGGCAAGCGCGTCATCATGGTCGTGGAGAAGCTCGAGGAGCTGAAGCAGATCATCACCGTTTCCAAGCAGGTCGGGGTCGAGCCGCTGATCGGCATCCGCGCCCGCCTGCTGAGCAAGGGCGCGGGCAAGTGGGCCGAGAGCGGCGGCGAAAACGCCAAGTTCGGCCTGAGCACCGCCGAGCTGCTGGCCGCGACCGAGCTGCTCCGTGAGGAGAAGCTGGAGCACTGCTTCAAGCTGCTGCACTTCCACATCGGCTCGCAGGTGCCGGACATCCTCACGGTGAAGAAGGCCGTGCAGGAGGCCTCCCGCTTCTACGCGAAGCTCCACAAGATGGGCTTCAGCATCGAGTACATGGACGTGGGCGGCGGCCTGGGCGTGGATTACGACGGCTCGCGCAGCGCCTTCGACAGCTCCACGAACTACTCGCTGCAGGAGTACACCAACGACATCGTCTATTACATCGCCGACGTCTGCAACGCGGAGAAGGTGCCGCATCCCGACATCATCTCCGAGAGCGGCCGGGCCATCGTGGCGCACCACAGCGTGCTGGTGGTCGAGGTTTTCGGGGCGATCCACAAGTCCCCGGCGGTCGAGCAGTTCACCTACGGCGAAGGCGAGCACGCGCTCGTGAAGGAGCTGCTGGACATCCGCAAGAACCTCGCGAGGCTGAACAAGCTGGAGGCGTACCACGACGCGCTGGAGCGCAAGGAGGACGCCCACAACATGTTCACGCTCGGCCTCATCGAGCTGCCCGACAAGGCCAAGATCGAGACGCTCTACTGGGAGATCAGCAAGGCGGTCGTGGACACCTTCCAGGGCCAGGCCTACATCCCCGAGGAGATCCGCAAGCTGGAGGATTCGCTGGGCGACCAGTACCTGTGCAATTTCTCCGTCTTCCAGTCGCTGCTCGACCATTGGGCGCTCGGCCAGCTCTTCCCGATCATGCCGCTCAGCCGCCTCGACGAACGGCCCACCCGCGAGGGCACGCTGGTGGACATCACCTGCGATTCCGACGGCGCGGTGAACAAGTTCATCGACCTGCGCGACGTCCGCGACACGCTGCCGATGCACGCCCTCCGGCAGAATGGCCACGGCCAGGAGCCCTACTACCTCGGCTTCTTCCTGATGGGCGCCTACCAGGACATCATGGGCGACCTGCACAACCTCTTCGGCCGCGTGAACGAGGTCCATGTCTTCCTCGAGCCTGACGAGCCCGCCGGCTACTACGTCGAGGAGGTCATCGAGGGCAACACGATCATCCAGTGCCTCACCGCCGTGCAGTACGACGAGAAGGAACTGCAGCGGCAGATGAAGGCCCAGGTGGATGCCGCGATCAAATCCGACCGGCTCAAGCCCAAGGAGGCCATGAGCCTGCTCGACGACTACGAGCGCGGACTGAAGGAATACACCTACCTGGCGATCGGCTAGGCCCTGCGATGGAGCCGCTGGCCATGGTGGAAACGCAGCCTATCGCGGAGAGAAGCGCCCGAAAACCGGTGCGTTTTCTTGCTCCTGCTCCTGCTCTTGCTCCTGATCGTTCAGCTTTCCGCGAATAGGATTAAGAGCAAGAGCAAGAGCAGGAATACGAAGATAACGGAAATCAGATGGCAAAGCCCGAGGTCATCCCTTCGCTGGCCCGCGTGGTACGCGGGCTTTCGGCGCTGTTCTGGGGCCTGCCGCTCGTGCTGCTGCTCGACGCGAAATCGGCGCTGGAGGACAGCCTGCGCGGCTTCGGCTTCCCGCCGGTCGTCGGGGCGAGCCTGCTCGTGGTCTATGGCCTGCACCAGTTCGGCAGCTTCCAGCCGCAGGAGCGGATCTGGGTCGCCGCCGTGGAGCGGGCCCGGCTGCTGGCGCTGCTGCTGCTCGCACTCGCGCCCTTCACGGTGTGGTGGAGCCGGCAGCCCGACCAGCCGTTCTACACCCAGAGCATGGTCGTGCTCCTGTTTGCCGGCATGGCTTTCCTGCTCGCGCTAAACCACGTGCTGGTGCGTCTTGCCGCCATGCTGCCCGATGAGACCCTGCGCACGGAAACCCGCTTCTTCGCCCATCTCAACCGCACCCTGCTCCTCACGCAGACGATCCTCGCAGCCGCCTACCTCCTGCTCCTGCGCCAGGAGCATCTGCCCGCCGGGCTGGCGTGGTTCCTCAACACGCTTGAGCTGGCGAAGATCTGGCTGGTCGTCGTGCTCTCGCTGCCGCCCGTCGCGCTCACCATGACCCTGCTCTGGAAAACCAAGGAAGTCATCATGACCAGCGTCTTCCGCCAATAAACTGCGAACAGCGAACAGCGAGGTGCGGGTAGGAGGCCGCCGTCCGGCTGTCCACATCTCGCTGTATCTTCGTTTCTTCGTTCCTTTGTTGTTCAGCTCTACGCGCCTTGGCTTCGGCAGGCTTCTGCGATCTGGCTGTAAGCGCATTCCCCAAGCCGCGCTGTTCGCTGTTCGTCGTTCGCCGTTGCCCATGGTTTCCCCGCCCGCTAGCTTCCGCGCTCCCTGAAAGGTCCGAGATGAGCGAGAAGCCCGATTACAAGAACACGCTGAACCTGCCCCGCACCGAGTTCCCCATGCAGGCGAACCTGGTGCAGCGCGAACCCCAACGCCTGGCGCAATGGGAGGCCGACGGCATTTACGCGCAGATTCGCGCCGCCCGCGCGGGGCAGCCGAAGTTCGTCCTGCATGATGGGCCGCCCTTCGCGAATGGCGACGTCCATGTCGGCACCGCGCTCAACAAGACGCTCAAGGACATCGTCGTCAAATACCAGACCCTGCGCGGGAAGGATGCGCCCTACGTGCCGGGCTGGGATTGCCATGGTTTGCCCATCGAATCGAAGGTCGCGCAGGAATTCCGCGCAGCCGGCAAGACCGACGCCGATGCCGCGACCATCCGCACAGCCTGTGACACTTACGCGCGCAAGTATATCGACCTGCAGCGCGGCCAGTTCAAGCGCCTCGGCATCTTCGGCGATTGGGAAAACCCGTACCTCACCCTCGACCGCCAGTACGAGGCCGACGAGCTGCGCATGTTCGCGGACATCGTCGAGAAGGGCTTCGTCTATCGCGGCAAGAAGCCCGTGTACTGGAGCATCCCCTTCAAGACCGCCCTGGCCGAGGCCGAGGTCGAATACGCCGACCACGTCAGCCAGAGCGTGTACGTAAAATTCCGCCTGAAAGGCGAGCCGAACACCTACGTGCTCATTTGGACGACCACGCCGTGGACGCTCCCCGCGAACCTCGCGGTCGCCTTCAACCCCGGCTATCACTACTCGCTGGTGATGGCCGAGGGCGGTTCCTACATCGTCGCAAATTCGCTGCTGTCCACCGTCTCCGAGAAGCTCAACTGGGGCAGCTACCAGATCGTCCGTACGCTCCACGCCGACGAACTGGCGACGATCGAGTACGAGCATCCCTTCTGCGCCCGCACCGGCAAGCTGTACCCGGCGGAGTTCGTCACGAGCGACACCGGCACCGGCTTCGTGCACATCGCGCCCGGTCACGGCGCGGATGACTATCAGCTCGGCCTCAAGGTCGGCCTGCCCATCTACTGTCCGGTCGATGACGAAGGCCGTCTCGCGCCCACGAACGACCTGCCCCGCGAGCAGCAGTTGCCCGAATCGCTCGTCGGCAAGTCCACGCTGGAGAAGAATAACCGCTCCGAAGCCAACGACGCCGTACTCGCCCTGCTCGTCGAGAAGCAGGCGCTCGCGCACCGCGAGGATTACCACCACAGCTACCCGCACTGCTGGCGCTCGAAGACGCCGATCATCTTCCGCGCGGTGGACCAGTGGTTCATCCGCATCGACCATGATGTGGCCGGCACCAGTTTCCGCCAATCGGCGCTGGCCGCCATCACCTCGGTGAAATGGGTCCCCGACTGGGGCCAGAACCGCATCGAAGGCGCCGTGAAGACCCGCCCCGACTGGTGCATCTCGCGCCAGCGTTCGTGGGGCGTGCCGATCCCGGCCTTTTACGACGCCACCGGCGAGCCGATCCTCAACGCCGCCATTGTTCGCAACGCCGCCGCGCTCATCGAGGAGCACGGCAGCAACGTGTGGTTCGCCACGCCTGTCGCCGAACTCTGGCCCCAGTGCCGGCCGGCCGATTGGACCGGTACCGAAGCCGCCCGCAAAGGCACCGACACCCTCGATGTCTGGATCGATTCCGGTAGCTCCAGCCGCGCCGTGCTCATGCGGCGGCCGGAGCTCCAACACTCGTCACTTGAAACTCGTAATTCGACACTCGATTGGCAGGCCGACGTGTACCTCGAGGGCTCCGACCAGCATCGCGGCTGGTTCCAGTCATCGCTGCTCCTTTCCCTCGCGGGCAATGGCGCGCCGCCATTCAAGACCGTCCTCACGCACGGCTTCATGGTGGATGAGGACCGCGAGAAGATCTCCAAGTCCAAGCAGGGTGCCGGCGGCTACCAGAAGCCGCAGACCGCCGACCGCTATATCAAGGACTACGGCGCCGACGTGCTGCGCCTGTGGGTCGCCTCGCAGGATTACCGCAGCGACATCGTCGTGAGCGAGGAGCGCCTGAAGAAGGTCGGCGAGACCTACCGGCTCATCCGCAACACGCTGCGCTACCAGCTCAGCAACCTCTACGACTTTGATCCCAATGACGAGAAGCATAACTTCCTGTTTGCAGGCCCTCATGGAACCAACCGTCGAGAGGAAATGAATGACCTGGACCGCTGGATTCTTGATGCGTTCGCAATGTTGGAAGAGGAAGTTGATTCGGCATACAGAGATTACGAATTCCACGTCGTCTATCAGAAGCTCTCGCAGTTCATTGCCGTGCAGCTCAGCGCCACTTACCACGACGTGGTTAAGGACCGCCTCTACACCGATGCAGTGAATTCACCACGCCGCCGTAGCACACAGACGGCGTTGCACTGCATGGTCACGCGTCTTTGCCAAATGCTCGCGCCAATCCTGGTGTTCACCACGGAGGAAGCATGGGGGTTCATCCCGAGTGCCCTGGCCAAGTCAGTGCATCTGTCCATCTGGGAGCCGTTGGAACATGAAGGCATGACTGATTATGTGGCGGGATTGTTTAGGGACCGTGAACGGGCGTTTCCGCTTCTCGAAGAGGCTCGTCAACACAAGCGCATCGGGAAATCGCTAGACGCGCTTGTGAAGTATCCGATGCGCACTGTCATCCTTCCTGATCCGGAGTCATCTTCAACTCGGAGCACGCCATACGAGCCAGAGTGGCTCGAACTGTTCCGAGAAATTCTCAACGTGTCGAAGGTGGAGATTGTAAGTCTGGAAAGCACCAATAATAGCGTCGTTGTCCAACCGGCCAGCGAGCTAGGCCGCGTGAAATGCGAGCGTTGCTGGCACTGGGAAACCGACATCGGCCAGAACGCCGCGCACCCGACCATCTGCGGCCGCTGCGTCGAGGCGGTCACTTCGGCCAGCGCATAAACGAGCCCGCCCGAATCCCAAAGGGATTCCATCATTCAGCCCAGGGTTGGGCCGCGTTGCGGACCTACCCTGGGTCATCCGGCAAAATGATCTTCAACCCCAACGTGGGTTGTATCGCCTTACCTTCGGGCTTCGATTCATCTCCTTCAGAGATGAGAACGATTCTCGCAGATTACCCGGCGTAGCCTGACTTCGACAGGCAACGCCGGGCTGAATGCTAAAATCCCTTCAGGATTTCCTTCAGGCACGCGAGACGTCGCGCATCAGCCACGTCCTTCCGAATCGGGCGTTCGGAAAAGCCGCCCACAAATTCCAACTGCTTGCCTGCCTTCAACGGGCATGTTCAGGGCGTCTGATGCCTCCGAATGATCCGTTCAACTTTCGTGACTTGGTCGATCCCCTCCTCCGAGGTTTCCTGACTGTGTTCGACTGCCTGGAGCTATTGAGTGGCCTCCTCGAAGTGCTGCTCAATTGGTGAACGGACGCGGGTCAAAATGCGTTGCCCGGCACCGCTTCGTCACAATTCGTGTTTGCCTCGGGCGGCGGTCCGCCAATGATGCGGCGTGCTCGAACGCGTGTTTCAGCTAACCCAACACCGCACCACGCTCCGCCGTGAACTCGTGGCCGGACTCACCACCTTCGCCGCGATGGCCTACATCCTCGCGGTCAACCCCGGCATCCTCGGCCTGACCGGCATGGATCGTGGCGCGCTCATCACCGCCACCGCCCTCGCCTCCGCGCTGATGACCGCCCTCATGGCGCTCGCGACGAACTATCCCATCGCGCTCGCGCCCGGCATGGGCCTCAACGCCTTCTTCACCTTCGGCCTGTGCCTCGGCGCGAAAGTCCCGTGGCAGGGGGCCCTCGGGCTGGTTTTCTACAGTGGCGTCATCTTTCTCGTGCTCACGCTTTCGGGCATCCGCAAGAAGCTCATCGAGGCCATCCCGCACGAGCTGAAGCTGGCCATCACCTGCGGCATCGGGCTGTTCATCGCCTTCATCGGCTTGAAGGGGGGCGGCATCATCGTCGCCAGCCCGCCAACCTTTGTGAGCCTCGGCGACCTGCATCAGCCAGGACCACTGCTGGTGCTCGGCGGCATCGTGCTCACGGCGATCCTCGTGTGGCGGAAGATCCCCGGTGCCATCATCATCGTGATCGGCCTCATTACCGCGCTAGGCTTCTTCCTGAAGACGACCGGCGCGGATGGCAAGGCCCTGCCGATCACCTCCGCGCCCGAGGCCATTGTTGCCTTGCCCGCATCGCTGGCGCCGACCTTCCTGAAGCTGGATCTCGGCTACTTCTGGTTGCACTGGCGCGAATGCCTGCCGCTGCTGCTCGCGCTGCTGTTTGTGGATCTCTTCGACAACATAGGGACGCTCATCGGCGTGTGCCAGCGGGCCGGCCTGCTGGACAAGGACGGCAACCTGCCGAAGCTCGGTCGCGCGCTCACGGCCGATGCGACCGCCGCGATGGTCGGCTCCACGCTCGGCACCTCGACCGTGACGAGCTACATCGAATCCGCCGCCGGCGTCGAGGCGGGCGGCCGCACCGGCCTCACCGCCCTGACGACCGCCGGGTGCTTCCTGCTCGCGCTGTTCCTGAGCCCGCTCATCGCCATCATCCCGGCCGCCGCGACCGCTCCGGCGCTGGTCATCGTGGGTGTGTTCATGATGCAGAGCATCGCCGAGCTGGACCTGAAGGATTTCAGCAAGGCGGTCCCGGCCGTCGTCACGATGATCGCCATGCCGCTCACCTTCAGCATCGCCGAGGGTATCGCGCTCGGCTTCGTGGTGTATGTGCTCTTCAACCTCGGCACCGGCCGCGCGAAGGAAGTGAAACCGCTGGCGTGGGTGCTGGCCGCGCTGTTCCTCGCGCACCTGATTTGGAAATGAGGGAAGGAAATTCAAAGTTCAAAATTCAAAGCTCAAAGCGGGTGCGCCGTAGTGGCCTTGGACTTGGGAGCACGGCTCTGCTTTTGAGCTTTGAGCTTTGCCTTTGGAGCTTTCTCACGGGCTGCGCCTCTTCTTCTTCCAACTCGTCACCCGTCACTCCCCACTCGTCACTCCCCACTCGTCACTCCTCGTCGCCGTCATGTCAGCTTACACGCCGGAGACCAAAGCAAACGAACTGGCTCTGCTCGGCACGAACGCCCCCATGTCCGTCACGGTCATCAATGGCGTCCTGTTCAAGCGGGTGAGCTTCGAGGGACACGATCTGCTGCTCTTTCCCAGCGGCGTCAGCATGGTCAACGCGGCCATGACGACGCAGCTTGCGCTCGACCGTTTCCCGGTCACCCACGTCCTCTTCGCCGGCATCGCCGGCGGCATCAATCCCGCGCACCATATTGGCGACGTGGTGGTGCCGGAGAAGTGGGCGCATCACTCGGAGGCGGCATACCTGAACCGCAAGCCCGACGGCTCCGGCTACGTGCTGCCCGAATATTTCAAGCCGCCGTACGAGAACTTCGGCTTCATTTTCCCCGATCACGTGTGGGCCGTGCGCGACGGCATGGCCGAACCGGTCCGGCAGGAATCATTCCCCGCCGATCCTGCCCTGCTCACCGCCTCGCGCCGGGCCCTGGCCCATATGCCGTCCCTCAATTTCGGCGGACGCAGTGCCGAGGTAAGCGTGGGTGGCGTGGGCATCAGCGGCCCGGTCTTCATGGACAACCGCGAATACCGCGAATGGGCCTTCCGCGTGTGGCACGCGGACTGTCTCGACATGGAGTCCACCGCGGTCGCGCAGGTCTGCTGGGCGAACCGCAAGCCTTGCCTCATCGTCCGCGCCCTCAGCGATCTGGCCGGCGGCCAGGAAGGCGTGAACCCCGCCGACCACACCGAGAACGACACCTCCCGCCACGCCGCCCTCGTCTTGCGCGAAATCATCCGCGAACTGCCGAGATGAGTCGGCTGTTTTTAAACCACGGATGCACTCGACTGGATATCGCCAAAACTTCGCATGTTTCTTCAGCGCTGAAAGCGCGATTGATTATAGCCTGGGGTGGAGTGAGCGTGGCGAACGTAGCCCCAGGTCGGCGGCTAAAATAGGGCAAGGGCTGAAGGCCCGAAACATATGCCTTGTAGCTTACCGGTTGTTTCGCGCTTACAGCGCTCCACGCCTTTTGATTCCGTTACCTGGGGCTTCGCTCGTCGGACTCGCTACACCCCAGGCATTTCTTGAGCGGGCTTTCAGCCCTGATACATGCGGGTTGAAGTACGTCCGCCCTGATTCGCGCAGATCAGTGTCGAGGAGCGGTTTCAATTTCTTCCCGCTGAAACACCCATGAATCTTCCGCGCAACTGCACGTTCACCGAGGCTGACTGGCACGCGCTGGCGGCGTGCTGGCATCCGGTCGCCTTTGCCGACGAGGTCACGGATAAGCCGGTCGCACGGCAGTTGCTGGACGAGCAGCTCGTGGTCTTCCGCACGAGCAAGGGCGTGTGCGTGGCGAAGGACCTGTGCCTCCACCGTGGCGCGCCGCTGTCGCTCGGCTGGGTGCAAGAGGATGAACTCGTCTGCGCCTACCACGGCTTCCGCTACGCGACCGACGGACGTTGCACCAAGGTGCCCGCGCTGCCCGGCGTGCCGATCCCCGTGAAGCTCTGCCTCACGACCTTCCCGGCGGTCGAGTGCTTCGGCCTCATCTGGACCTGTCTTACGGGTGAGGCGAAGCATCCGCTGCCCGACTGGCCGGAGACCGAGGACACCACCTACCGCCGGCTTCATCTGCCCTCGATGGAGTGGGCCGCCTCGGCGGCGCGAGCCATCGAGAACTTCCTCGATGTCGGCCACTTCGCGTGGATCCACACGGGCACCTTCGGCAACCGGGAGCTGCCCGAGGTGCCGAAATATGAGGTGGTGCGCACGCCGAGCGGGTTGCACATGGAGTATCCGTATCTGGCTGCCAATCCAGAACACTCGCCGCTCGCTGAGAAGGCCGCCATCCAGCGCTGGATGGTGTACGATCTCACATTCCCCTTCGCCTGCCGGCTGGGCATCAACTACGACGGCGGCCGGCGCTACGTCATCTGCGAGGTCTGCGCGCCGATGTCCGCGAAGAAGGTGCGCATCCATTTCACGGTCGCGATGAACTTCGACCATGACAAGACCGCCGATGAAATCCTCGCCTGGGAACGCAAGGTGGTGAGTGAAGACCGGCCCATCGTCGAGGCGCAACGGCCCGAGGAACTGCCGCTCGACCTCACCGAGGAATTTCACCTGCGCTGCGACCGCATGAGCACCGCGTACCGGCAGGGGTTGGTGGAGCTGGGGCTGGGCAAACCATTCACCGCGTAGCGGGTTGGGCTGGCAATGAAATCACGCCTTGTCATCTGGTTGTGCGTGGAGCTGCTGCTTGCGGTGGGCGCTAGCTTGTCGGTTAGCGTCTGCCGTAGTGACCACCTCAAGGCCTGGCTGGCCTGGCACAACCATCCCACGCCTGAAACCAGGCAGGAACTGGACCGGCAGGGAACCTTGGACAACTGGAGCCACGTGACTTTCGCGCTGATGCTGTTCGGGGCAATGGCGGTGGTGACAATTCCGGTCATTGTCGTGGTGACGCGCCACGGTTGGAGAGGCATTGGGGAAACGAAGATCGCCAGATTGCTGCTGCCTTAAGCCCATGGACCTGTCTGCAATCATCATTCGTCCGGTCACTGCCGAAAACCTTGACGCCACGCTTCCGCCTTGCCGCTCTGCTTCGTCTTCGGCGACTCTGAGCCATGACGCTCCTTCGCCGGGCTTTCCTGTGCGGCCTTTCCCTCTGTGCCGCCTTGCTCCCCACCCTGGCCGACGACAAGAAGGAAGACGCCACGGCCGCCTGGCTCGCGGAGCACTACACCAAGTACGAGCACCGCATCCCGATGCGCGACGGCGTGAAGCTCTTCACGCGGGTGTACGTGCCGAAGGATGACTCGACGAACCAGCCCATCCTGCTCACGCGCACGCCCTACGCGCTGAAGCCCTACGGCACGGGCCGCTACACCGATCCGAGCGGCTCCTTCGAGACACTGGTCAAGGACGGCTTCATCATGGTGACGCAGGATGTGCGCGGGCGCTTCGCGTCGGAGGGCACCTATCAGCACGTGCGGCCGTACAATCCGGCAAAGGGCCCGAAGGACATCGACGAGAGCACCGACGCGTGGGACACCATCGACTGGCTCGTGAAGAACGTGCCGAACAACAACGGCAAGGTGGGCATGCTCGGCATCTCCTACCCGGGCTTCTACACCTCGATGGGGATGATTGATTCGCATCCCGCGCTCAAGGCGGCATCACCGCAGGCACCGGTGACGGACTGGTTCATGGGCGACGACCTGCACCACAACGGCGCGTTCTTCCTCTCGCAGAACTTTGACTTCTTCTACTGGTTCGAGACGCCTTCGGACGATCCGCTGCATGACAACGGCCGGAACTACGTCTCCCACAGCCACGACGGCTACGACTTCTACCTGCGCCTGGGGGCGCTGGGGAATTCGGACAAGCTGTTCAAGAACGCGTTCCCCGCGTGGACGGAATTTCTAGCGCATCCGAACTATGACGCCTTCTGGAAGGCGCGGAACGTCCGGCCCAGCCTGAAGAACGTCCACTGCGCCGTGATGACGGTCGGCGGGTGGTACGACGCGGAGGACCTGTTTGGCGCGCTGGAGACGTATCGGGCGACCGAGCGGCAGAATCCGGGCATCACGAACATGCTCGTGATGGGGCCGTGGTCGCATGGCCAGTGGAGCCGGGGCGACGGCGACAAACTCGGCGACATGAACTTCCACGCGAAGACCTCGCCGTACTACCAGGAGAAGATCGAGCTGCCGTTCTTCCGTCACTTCCTCAAGGACGATACGAACTATACCGCGACCGAGGCGACGGTGTTTGAGACGGGCACGCAGATCTGGCGGCGGTTCGACACGTGGCCGCCGAAGAACACGCAGCCAAAAACGCTGTTCTTCCACGCGGGCGGCAAGCTCGACTTCACCGCGCCGACGGAAGGCACGGACGCCTTTGACGAGTACGTGAGCGACCCGGCGAAGCCCGTGCCCTTCACCTCGGAGGTCACGATGGACTACCCGCGCGGCTATCCCACGCACGACCAGCGCTTCGCGGCGGCCCGGCCGGACGTGCTGGTGTACGTCACCGAGCCCCTTGATGAGGACCTGACAATCGCCGGCCCGCTGACCGTCGCGCTGAATGTCTCGACCACGGGCACCGACTCGGACTTTGTGCTGAAGCTCATCGACGTGTACGACGAGGACTTCCCGAACCCCGAGCCGAATCCCGCCCACCTGGTGATGGCCGGCTACCAGCAGCTCGTGCGCGGCGACGTGATGCGGCTGCGCTTTCGCGATGGCTTCGAAAAATCCTCGCCGGTGGAGCCGGGCAAGGTGACGAAGCTGGGGTTCACGATGCCGGACATCCTGCACACCTTCCGCCGCGGTCACCGCGTGATGGTGCAGGTGCAGAGCAGCTGGTTCCCGCTCGTCGAGCGCAACCCGCAGACCTATGTGGACAACATCGTCTACGCGAAACCCGAGGACTACCGGAAGGCCACCCAGCGCGTGTATCGCGCGGGCGACGCCCCCTCCGCGCTGAAGGTGCTCGTGCTGCCGTCGCGGTGATGGAGCGCGGGTCTGTGACCCGCAGCAATTTCCGAACTGCAATCCGCTTCCAATCACCCCGGGAACGTTCGGACTGATGAATGTTGCTGCGGCTCACAGAACCGCGCTCCGGTCCCGCTCCGGTTGAACCCGTGCGACCGGGAATTGTCGTCCGGCCCGGCCTGCGTCATAATCCGCGCCGGATGAAACGACCCTTTCGCCAGCTGCTCGCCGCTCTGGCCGCTGTCACCGGCCTTTTTCTCAACGCGGACGCCGAGTCTGCCCTCGTGTTCCAGACCGACTTTGGCCTGAAGGACGGCGCGGTGTCGGCGATGAAAGGCGTGGCCTTCGGCGTGAGCCCCACACTGAAGCAGTTCGACCTGACGCACGAGATTCCCGCCTACAACGTGTGGGAGGCGGCCTTCCGCCTGAAACAGACAACGCCCTACTGGCCGAGCAACACGGTCTTCGTCTCCGTCGTGGACCCGGGCGTCGGCACCGCGCGCAAGGCGGTGGTGGCACGCACGAAATCCGGCCAGCTCATTGTCGGTCCCGACAACGGCACGCTCACCTTTCTGGCCGAATCGCCGGGGCTGGATGAGGTGCGGGAGATTGATGTCGCGCGGCAGCGGCTCAAGGGCAGCGAGGCCAGCCACACGTTCCATGGGCGCGATGTGTTCGCCTATGTGGGCGCGCGGCTCGCCGTGGGTCAGCTCGCCTTTGCCGATGTCGGCCCCCGGCTGACGGGCGACGTGGTGCGCATCGCGTACCAGCGAGCCACGCTGACCAATGGCGTGCTCGTAGGCGGCATCCCGGTACTGGATGTGCAGTACGGCAACGTGTGGTCGAACATCCCGCGCGAGCTGTTTGCCGAAGTGCAGCCGAACCTCGGCGACGTGTTTCTGGTGAAGGTCAGCCACGACGGTAAACCGGTGTTCGAACGGCGCGTGCCGTACGTGACCAGCTTTGGCGACGTACCGAAGGGCCAGCCGCTGCTGTATCTGAACAGCTTGCTCGACATGTCCCTCGCGCTGAACCAGGGCAGCTTCGCGCAGAAGTTCCATGTGAGCTCCGGGCCGGACTGGTTGGTGGAACTGCGAAAGGTCTCGGCGGCGGTGAAGTGATGAGGCAGTCGGGACGCGGTCGAAGTCGCGGTAGCGTCTTGGACTGCGCGAGCCCTCTCGCGCTTTCGACCACCGGATGGATATTGGAATGGCTAAAGTGCGACCCTGCCATTCGGCAGCCTCACAAAGCGGCAGAGGGCTGCCGCAGTCCAAGACGCTTCGCGAGTCCGATTGCGCCATCCGGCTTGTCGCTCCGGCGACAGAGGCTACTTTTCCCACCGTCACACCCGACCCCATCCGCCCATGAACAAGTTCATCCTCATCGTGCTCGCCGTCCTTTTCCCGCCCGTGGCGGTCGCCCTGGCCACCCGGAGCATCGGCAAGACCATCCTGAGCATCGTGCTGTCGTGCCTGTTCTGGATCCCGGGCATCATCTACGCCCTGTGGCTCGTGCTGACGAATCCGGCGCCCTGAGCCGGCTTCGCCTCACTTCAGCCCACCGCTTCGAGCGTGCGCATCAGGTTTTCGGAGGCAGAGCGGCAGAGTCCCACGAACGTCTCCTCTGCCAGCGTGAGCCGGCGGCCGCGCCAGTGCAGGATGCCCCATTCGCGCTTCAGTTTGCGCCTGCCCAATGGCAGCGCCACGAGGGAGCGGTCGCGCAATTCCTGCTGGGCGATCCATGGCGCCATGATGCTCACGCCGAGGCCGAGCTTCACCATCTCCTTGATGGCTTCCATGCTGCCCAGCTCGATCACGGTGTTGAGCACGATGTCCTCCTTGCGGAAGTAGTCGTCCACCAGCCGGAACGTGTGGGATGACTTGCGGTAGATGATGAGGTTCTGCCGCGCAACCTCCGCGCGGGGCACCTCGCCGGCCTGTGCCCACGGATGCATCGGCGAGGCGATGAACGCGAGCTCGTCCGAGAAGATGGGCAGGAACTCGAAGCGCTCGTCGGTCGGCATCTGCAGCACCATGGCAATGTCCATGCGCTGGCGTTCGAGTCCGCTGACGAGGTCGCGGCTGTCGCCGGGTTCCACCTGAATCATGCTTTGCGGGAAGCTCTCCTTGAACTCGCGCAGCACCGGCGGCAGCAGCACCTGACAGATGGAGGCCGTGGCACCGATGCGCAGCCGGCCGCGCCCCCACTTGCCCAGATGCTCGATGCCGTCGCGTACCGCGGCCATTTCGCGCAGAATAATCTGGGCATGTTTCAAAAGGTGCTCACCGGCCTGAGTAAGCATCACCTTCTTGCCCACCCTGTCCAAAAGGCGGCAGCCAACGTCGGTCTCCAGCGCCTTCATGGAATGGCTGACGGCGCTTTGCGTGAGAAAAAGTTCACGGGCGGTGTGCGTGAAACTGCCCGTGCGGGCAAGGATCACGAAGGCTTGGAGCTGTCGGCTGTCGAGGGGTCCCTTCATCAATGAGCTGGTTTCATCAGAACCAGTCATTCTTTGCCGAGCACTCATCCGGCCAAGTCGGGTCGTTCGGCATTCGCCACGCTAGTTGCGCCTCGGGAACGCAACCCGCGACACCGATGCGACGAAATATAGCCACCACCGCCACCGCGCGGAAAACCACGATCTCCAGCACGCCGGTGCGGCTTGGCTTCGTGCCGCTCAACGACTGCGCCCCGCTCGTCGTGGCGCAGGAGCACGGCCTGTTCGCGCGCTTCGGCGTGGATGTGCGGCTCAGCCGCGAGCTCGGCTGGGCCACCGTGCGTGACAAGATCATCCACGGCGAGCTGGACGCGGCGCACGCACCGTGCGGCCTGCCACTGGCCTTGGAGCTCGGGCTGAACTGCCTGCCCACGCACACCGTGACCGGACTCGTGCTGAATCTGAACGGCAACGCGATCACCCTCAGCGAGGAGCTGTGGCAGGCCGGCGTCCGCGACGCCCAGACACTCCGCGTCTTTCTCACGGCCAACCGCGGCCGTCGCACGCTCACCTTCGGCACGGTCTCGCCCTATTCAACGCACACCCTGCTGCTGCGCCGCTGGCTTACACAGGCCGGGGCCGATTTTACCCGCGACGTCCGCTTCGTGGTGGTGCCGCCGCCACAGATGGTCGTGAACCTCGCCGCCGGCCACCTCGACGGCTTCTGTGCGGGCGAACCGTGGAACAGCCTGGCGGTGTCGGAAGGTACCGGCTGGATTCCCGCCACCAGCTCCGACCTGTCGCCGCTGCATCCGGAAAAGGTGCTGCTGGCTACGGCCGACTTTGCCGAACGACGCGAGCCGGAGCATCTGCGCCTGCTCGCGGCCCTGCTGGAGGCCTGCGCGTATTGTGATCAGCCGGCCAACCACGCCGCGCTGGCGGACCTGCTGAGCAACCGGCGTTACCTGGGCCAGCCGGCCGAGGTCATCCGACGCGGCTTCCCCGGCGACTTCGATTACGGCCACGGGCTCCGCTCGCCGATGGCCGACTTCATCGTTTTCCACCGCGAGTCCGCCAACGTGCCGTCGCCCGACAAGGCGGCGTGGGTTGCCAAACACCTGCTCGACGGCACCGCCCGCGACAAGTTTTCCGCCGAACAGCTCGCCCAGATTTTCCGCGCCGACCTCTTTGCCCAGGCGCAGGAACTCCGCCTTGCCTCCCTCCCTCATGAATCTGACAGTGAAACCCGTCTCCTCACCGCTTAACCCCGGCCGCCGCCGCTTCCTCAAACAATCCGCCCTCGCCACCGTGCTCGCCGGCCTGCCCGTCGGCTGGAGCGGCCGCGTGTTTGCCGATGACTCGCCGGAAACGGCCAGCTGCCGCTGCGGCATCATCGCACTCACCGACTGCTCACCCTTCGTGATCGCGGCCGAGAAGAGCTTTTTCAAGAAGTACGGCCTCGAAGTGGTTGTCTCCAAGGGGGCCAACTGGGCTGCCATCCGCGACTCGCTGAGCAACGGTGACAACCAGTTCACGCACATGCTCCTCGGCATGCCCTTCGCCTCCACGATGGGCCTGCTCGGTTCGCCGAAGAAGCCGATGGTGATCCCCTGGCTCGTGAACCGGAACGGCCAGGCCATCACGCTCAAGTCGGAGTTCAAGGGCAAGGTTCAGGGCGACGCGAAGGCGCTGAAGCCGTTCGTGGAAAAGGCCAAGGGCCTCGGTGAACCGCTCTCCTTTGCGATGACGTTTCCGCCGGGCACCCATGCGATGTGGATGCGCTACTGGCTCGCCTCGGGCGGCGTCCATCCCGACAAGGACATCTCGCTCATCACCATCCCGCCGCCGCAGATGATCTCGAACATGAAGGTCGGCAAGATGGACGGCTTCTGCGTCGGCGAGCCGTGGAACGCCCGGGCGATCGCCGACCAGATCGGCTACACCGCCATCACCACCCAGATGATGTGGCAGGACCACCCGGAGAAGGTCTGCGCGTTCACGAAGGAGTTCGCGGAGAAGAACCCGAAGACCGTGAAGGCTGTGCTCAAGGGCCTGAACGACGCGAGCGTGTGGCTCGACAAGGTTGAGAACCGCCCGGAGCAGTGCGACATCGTCAGCAAGCCCAACTACATCAACTGCCACAAGGACATCATCCTCGGCCGCCTGCTCGGCGACTACGACCTCGGAGACGGGCGGAAGTACAAGGACGAGTTCCCGATGATCTTCAGCCAGCGCAACTGCAACTACCCGCAGCTCAAGTACGGCGTCTGGTGGCTCACGCAGTTCCGCCGCTGGGGCATGGTCACGGGTGCGCCCGATTACGAGGGCATCGCCAAGCAGGTGCTCCGTTCCGACCTCTACGAGGAGGCGATGAAGGAGGTCGGCTACACGCACGGCGGCGCCGATGCGAAACCGGAAACCCTTTTTGACGGCATCACTTTCGACCCGGCCAAGCCGGAGGAATACGCGAAAGGCTTCGCCGTGAACTCGCTCAAAGGCTGACCCCTGAGAACAACGGCCGGCGGCGGGTTTTTTGTGTGTTGTTCCCCGCCGCCGGCTTCTCAAACCGTCACACTCTTAATCGTAATCCTAATCTTAATCTTAATCACTCCGCTCGCCCCCGAATCCCGAGATTAAGATTAGGATTAAGAGTAAGATTAAGACACTGCTCCGCGTCCGCCACATGGATAACTTTGCCACCACCGATCTCGCCGCCCGCCTGACCAGCCCGGTCTCCTCTGAACCGGCGGCCAACGGGCACGCGCCCTCGCGCCTGCCCGCAGGATGGAGCGGCGGTGTGTTTCCCGGCGATGGCCCGGAGGTGCGCGATGTGCGGTTCAGTTTCCTGCCGTTGACGGACTGCGCCCCGTTTATCGTGGGCTTGGCGAAGGGCTTCTTCACCGAGTTCGGCCTCAACGCCTCACTGCATCGGGCCCCGAGCTGGACCGCCTCGCGCGACGCGCTGGTCTCCGGCGAGGTCCACGCGGCGCACATGCTCTACGGGATGCCGCTGGCCTCGCGCCTGGGCATCCTCGGGCAGAACCGCACGCCACTGGTCATCCCGTGGGTGCTCGCGCGCAACGGCCAGGCCATCACGCTCGGGAAAAAGTATTCCGGCCAAGTAGGTGCGGAGGCGAAGGCGCTCTACAAGCATGCCACCGAGAAGCGGGACGCAGGGCGACCGATGGTCTTCGCGCACACGCTGCCGCCCGGCACCCACGCTTTGTGGCTGCGCTACTGGCTCGCGGCGGGCGGCATTGATCCCGACCGTGATATCGCGCTCATCACCATCCCGCCGCCGATGATGGTGAAGAACCTTGCCGGCGGCCGCCTCGATGGCTTCTGTGCCGGCGAACCGTGGAACGCCCGCGCTGTCGCGGAGGGCGTCGGCTATACCGCGATCACCTCGCAGACGATCTGGCCCGACCATCCGGAAAAGGTCTGCGCCTTCACGGCGGAATTTGCGGAGCGGCATCCGCGCACGGTGAAGGCCGTGCTCAAGGCGCTCCACGCCGCCGGCGCGTGGTGTGATGATCCGGCCAACGCGACCGAGCTGGCCGAGCTGGTCGCTGGCCCGGATTTCTTGAACTGCGCCGCCGAGGCGATCCGCGTGCGGCTGCAATCCGGCTTTGCCTACGGGGATGGCCGCCGGGCGGAAAACGCGCCCGGACTGACCTTCCACGCGCGCAATGCCAACTGCCCGCAGACGCGGGAATGCCTGTGGTTCCTCAGCCAGTACCGCCGCTGGGGCCTGGTCCACGGCGCCCCGGATTACGCGGGCGTAACGCGCTCCGTCCTGCGCCCCAACCTCTTCGCCGAGGCCATGCGCGAGCTGGGCGTGCCAGCCGATCCCGCCGAAACCGGCGCGGTGAAACTTTTCGACGGCAAAATCTTCAATCCCGAAATGCCCGAGGATTACGCCCAGTCCTTCGCCATCAAGTCGCCCAAAGGCTGACCGCTCACCCCCCTTCCTCCCATGAAAGAAACGCTGCGCAAACTCGATTTCCTCCTGCTGCCCCTCCTCGGAGCCGCAGTGATCACCGGCCTGTGGTACTTCAGCAGCGCCACCTGGGCAGGCGACCTGCCGAACCCGACGAAGACCTGGACCGAGAGCAAACCCTACGTGCTCGACCCGTTTGGCAAGCGCGGCGAGATGGACCAGGGCATCCTCCGCTTTACGTGGCTCTCGCTGATCTTGGTCGCCAAAGGCTACTCGATCGCATTGATCCTCGGCACGCCCATCGGCTTCTTCCTCGGCCTGTCGAAGACGTTCACCAAGGCGTTTGATCCGATCATCCAGATCCTGCGGCCGGTGTCGCCGCTCGCGTGGCTGCCGCTGGGGATGGTGCTCTTTGCGAAGGTGAAGGGCGTCAACATCAGCGAGATGGCGGCGCTCTTCACCATCGCGCTCTGCTCGATGTGGCCCACGGTGCTGAACACCGCCGTCGGCGTCCGCGCGATCCCGACCGATTACATGAACGTCGCCCGGGTCCTCAAACTTTCCCGCTGGAAGACGCTCACCAAGGTGATGATTCCGGCAACGCTGCCGTACATGTTCACCGGCTTCCGCCTCAGCCTCGGCATCGCGTGGCTGGTGATCGTCGCCGCCGAGATGCTGACCGGCCGGCCCGGCGTCGGCGGCTTCCTCTGGCAGCAGTACAACGCGCTCGTTTACGAGCAGATCATCCTCTGCATCCTCACGATTGGCCTCGTCGGCTTCGTGCTCGACCGCCTCATGAGCGTGGTCGAGCGGCGCTTCAAGACAGCCTGATCACTTTCATTTACGATTTATGATTTACGATTTACGACCGGGTATTGCAGGGGGCGTCGCGAACAGCCGTGAAATTCGTAAATCGTAAATCGAAAATCGTACTTCCCATGTCCTTCCTTCAATTACGTGGCGTCTCGAAAGGCTACGGTCCGCGCTCGGCCCGGACCGAGGTGCTGGCGGACATCGACCTGGAGATCGAGCAGGGTGAGTTCGTCGCCATCGTCGGCTATTCCGGCGCGGGCAAGACGACGCTGATGTCGCTCCTCGCCGGCCTGATCCGGCCCGATACCGGCACCGTTCGGCTCGAGGGCCGCGAAATGGATGGTCCGGGCCCCGACCGTGGGCTGGTGTTCCAGAATTACAGCCTGCTGCCGTGGCTGACCGTCTATGAGAATGTCGCCCTCGCCGTGGACCAGGTGTTCCCGCAATGGACACCGGAGCAGCGCCAGGCGCACACGGAGAAGTTCATCGCGATGGTGAACCTCACGCCCGCCCGCGAGAAGCGCCCGAGCGAGCTCTCCGGCGGCATGCGGCAGCGCGTGAGCGTCGCGCGCACGATGGCGATGCAGCCCAAGGTCCTGCTGCTCGACGAGCCGCTCGGCGCTCTGGATGCGCTCACCCGGGCCACGTTGCAGGATGAGATTTCGCGCATCCGGCACCAGGAGAAGCAGACCGTGGTGCTCATCACCAATGATCCCGACGAGGCCATCCTGCTCGCCGACCGTGTGATCCCGCTCACCGCCGGCCCCAGGGCCACACTCGGTCCCAGCATCCCCGTGCTGCTCCCGCACCCGCGTGACCGCCGGGCCGTGAACGAGAACTACGACTTCAAGCAGATCCGCAACGAGGTCATTGACTACCTGCTCAAGGCCCGCGACCGCAACCGGACCTCGCTCACCCTCAACCTCGTGCTGCCTGATGTCGAACCCGAGGACATCACGCACAGGCGCCCGCCGCTCTTCGGGCGTGGCGGCCGCGCGCGCCGTCCGTCCGAGGTGAAAACCGTGAAGGTCGAGGTCGAACCCTGAACGACTCCAACCGATTACTCCTGTGAACGACTACCTCGAGATCTTCAACCTGAAGAAGGTTTATCCCTCCGCCAAGGGGCCGCAGACCATCGTGCAGGGCTTCAACCTGAAGCTGCGCAAGGGCGAGTTCGTCACCGTCATCGGTCACTCCGGCTGCGGCAAATCCACGGTGCTGATGATGGTCGCCGGCCTGAGCACCATCACCGATGGCGGCATCGTTCTGGCCGGCAAGGAACTGGATGGCCCCGGCCCCGACCGGGGCATCGTCTTCCAGTCGCCGTCGCTCCTGCCGTGGATGACGGCCAAGGAGAACGTGATGCTCGGCATTGAGCAGGTCTTCTTCACAGCCGAAAAGGAGGAGCGCGAACTGATCGCCGAGTATTATCTCACGGTGGTTGGCCTGGCCGATTCGATGCACAAGAAGCCGGGCGAGCTTTCGCAGGGCATGCGCCAGCGGGTCGGCATCGCCCGGGCCTTCGCGCTCAAGCCCAAGATGCTCCTGCTCGACGAGCCGTTCGGCATGCTTGACTCGCTCACGCGCTACGAGCTGCAGGCCGTGCTGCTGGAGCTGTGGCGCAAGAACAAGATCACCGCGATGATGGTGACCCACGACGTGGACGAGGCGCTCTACCTCTCCGACCGGATCGTCTGCATGACCGACGGACCGGAGGCCGGCATCGGTGACATTCTCGAGGTCAATTTCCCCCGCCCGCGCGACCGCAAGGCCGTGATGGAGCATCCCGACTACTACCGGCTGCGTGCCCACCTGATCGAGTTCCTCGAGGTCCACGCGCACAAGAAGAAGCCCGCCTCCACGGTACCCGCAGCCTCACCTGCCGTCGCGGTCGCTGCCTGATCCGAAACCCTTTCAACCTGCACAACCACGATGAACAAAACCCGTCTCACCTCGACCATCAGCACTCTCGCTCTGGCCTTCGCCGTCCAATCGACGGTGGATGCACAGTACGCCCCGCCCACGCCCATGCAGCCCTTCCCCGGCTTCATCAACACTTACCTGCGCAACCAGGACGCCTATATGGCCAACTGGGACGTCGGTGGCTCCGTCCGCCTCCGCTACGAGCTCCGTGAGAACAACCTCGCGGCCCCGGGAAACAGCGATTTCGCCTCCACCGCGACCGCGAAGGGCACGAACCCCGGCGGCATCTCGAACGACAACGGCTACTTCGCCGACAAGGTGCTCTTCCGGCTCGGCTACACCGACAAGTGGTGGGGCTTTCTCGCCGAGGGCCGCAGCAGCAGCGTGACCAGCGACAACCGCGGCTTCGCCCCCAACGCCGCGCTCGGGGCCAGCCCGGAATCCGACGGCCCGCTCGATCTGCACCAGGCCTACGTCACGATTGGCAACCACAAGGAGTTTCCCGTCTCGCTCAAGCTCGGCCGCCAGGAGCTGATCTACGGCGACGAGCGGCTGATCGGTGCGTTCGGCTGGAACAACATCGGCCGCGTGTTCGACGGCGCCAAGCTGCGCTGGCAGAACTCGTGGTTCGGCGTGGACGCCTTCGCGACCCGGCTGGTCGTGCCCGACGACAACTCCTTCAACACTTCGAACGACTACGAATATTTCTCCGGCGTCTATTTCAACACGAAGAAGATCCCGAAGAACTGGACCGAGTTCTACGTGCTCGCGCGCAACGTGAGCCCCTCCGCGGCGAGCTTCGACGCGCCCTTCACCACGCCGGCCCCGTACAACACCAGCGCCCGCGACATCTACACGGTCGGCACGCGGCTGCGCTCGGCGACGAACGAGTGGGGCAACTTCGACTACACGGTCGAGGCCGCCGGGCAATTCGGTGATTGGAAGCGGCCCGCCACCGGCGTCCGCCCCAACCAGCGCGACGAACAGCGGGCCTTCGCCGTGTCCGGCAACTTCGGCTACACCTTTGCCGAGGCCTTTGGCACGCCGCGCGTCGCGATCGAGTACAACTATGCGACCGGCGACAGCGACCCGAACGATGGCACCCACGGCACCTTCGACAACCTGTACCCCACGAACCACAAGTTCTATGGCTACATGGACCTGGTGCCGTGGCAGAATCTCCACGACATCCGCGCGATCTTCTCGATCAAGCCGCACCCACGGGTCTCGCTCTCCATCGAAGGTCACGCCTTCTGGCTCGCGGACACGCATGACCGCTTTTACAACGTCGCGGGTGTGCCGCGCGCGGGCGCGACCATTGGCGGCGTGAACACCGGCGCGCCCGGCAGCGGCCTCGGCTACGGCCTGAACCCGAACTACAGCAGCTTCCTTGGGACCGAGATTGACGCCGTCTGCGGCGTGATCCTGACCAAATTTTCCAACCTCGAGTTTGGCTACGGCCACTTCTTTCGCGGAGCCTACATCGAGGACACCTTCTCCAAGTCCGGCTCGCAGGATGCCGACTGGATCTACACCCAGCTCCTGGTGCGTTTCTGAACCGAACCGCGCCCGTGAGGGCGCGGATGCATAGATGCCAGAACCGATCATCATTCCCACACTGCCCGACAACGCGCCGTTCAGCCCGGAACAACAGGCCTGGCTGAACGGCTTCTTTGCCGGCGTCTTCTACGACCGCCATGGCGCGCCGGGCACGGGCGCGAACCCGCCGGCGAAATCCGCGACCCCCTTGCTCGTCGCCTTCGGCTCGCAGACGGGCAGCGCGCAGAGCCTGGCGAAGAAGTTCGCCAAGGAGGCCGAGAAGCGCGGTTTTGCGCCGGCCATCCGCGAACTAAACGCCATCGCCCCGGCCGATCTCGCGAAGGAATCGCGCTGCGTGGTCATCACCAGCACCTGGGGCGACGGCGATCCGCCGGACAACGCGGTGAACTTCTGGGCGCAGCTCAGTGCCGAGACGGCTCCCCGGCTGGAGAACCTCGCGTTCGCCGTGCTCGGCCTGGGCGACAAGAACTACGCCGAGTTTTGCGGCGCCTCGAAAAAGTTCGACGAACGCCTCGAGAAGCTCGGTGCGAAGCGCCTCGTCCCCCGGGGCGAGTGTGATGTAGATTACGAGGTGGCCGCCCGGGCTTGGACTGAAGCGTTGTGGCCCGCATTGGCGGCGGGTGAGGGAGTAATCAGTGAGACAGTAATCAGTGATCAGTCGGCGGCGGTCGGGAATCCTACTGATTTACTGAACACTGCTTCACTGACTACTGGCTTACTGATTACTGACCCACTGATTACTGCTTACTCCCGTCAAAACCCCTTCCCGGCCCGGCTGAAAACAAACCGCCGGCTGAACACCGCCGGCTCGCAGAAGGACACCCGGCACTTCGAGATCGTCTTGGAGGGCTCCAGCCTCAGTTACGAGGCCGGGGATGCACTCGGCGTAGTGCCGACGAACTGTCCCACGCTGGTCGAGGAGCTGCTCGCGGCGCTCGGTGCCCAGGGCGAGGAGCCGGTCAAAGATGCCCACGGCAAGGACAGCACGCTTCATCAGGCACTGCTGCGGACCTATATCATCACCGCACCTGCGCCCGCGCTGGTGAAGGACGCCGCGACTCGCGCCGGCAATGCCGAGCTCCTGGCGCTGCTGGACCCGGCACGAAAGGCTGACCTCGACCGCTGGATCTTCGGCCGTGATGTCGTTGACGTCCTCAAGGCCTGTCCGGGCGCGAAGTTCACCCCCGCCGAGTTCGTCACGCATCTGCGCAAGCTCCAGCCGCGGCTCTACTCGATCTCGTCCTCGCCCAAGGCGCATCCGGGCGAGGTTCATCTCACCGTGGCCGCCGTGCGCTACGATGCCCACGGCCGGGGCAAGAAAGGCGTCTGTTCCTGCTGGCTCGCGGATCGTGTCGCGCTTGGCGAGACCGCCGTGCCCGTGTTCGTGCAGGTCTCGCATGGTTTCCGGCTCCCGAACGAGCTGACCAAGCCCGTCATCATGATCGGGCCGGGCACCGGCATCGCGCCGTTCCGTGCGTTCCTTGAGGAGCGCCGGGCCACCGCCGCGAGCGGGCAGAACTGGCTCTTCTTCGGCGACCAGCAACGCGCGAATGATTTCCTCTACGAGGAGGAGCTGACCGCGTGGTTGAAGGACGGTTCCCTCACCCGCCTCGACCTTGCCTTCAGCCGTGACCAGGCCGAGAAGATCTATGTGCAGACCCGGATGCTCGAACAGGCCGCCGAGCTGTGGTCCTGGCTCGAGGCCGGTGCGCACGTGTACGTCTGCGGCGATGCCAAGCGCATGGCCAAGGATGTGGACGCCGCCCTCCACACGGTCATCGAGACCGCCGGCGGACGCACGAAAGAGCAGGCCACCGAATACGTCGCCGCACTAAAGACGGCGAAGCGCTACCAGCGCGATGTTTACTGAGTATGAGCACGCCCAAAATCCCCTTTTCCGAAGTCGCCGGCCAGAAACTCTCCGGCGAACAGACCGCCTATCTCGAAGGCCTGTTCGCCGGCCTGCATAACCGCGGCCTTTCCTTCGGCGACGTCCTGCCGAACCCCGCCGCCGCGCCGACGGGACCGGCCAATCCGAACCTGGACGACCTCATTCCCGAGGAGCGCATCAAGCACGAGCTGCATCCGCTGGATGCCTACCCGTTGCTGCTCCAGCACGCGGCGGCGAACCAGGCACCGGACACGGAGAACACCTTCCGCTTCAAGTGGCAGGGCTTGTTCTACCTCTCACCCAACAAGGAGGCCTACATGGGGCGCCTGCGGATTCCCGGCGGCCAGCTCCACAGCTTCCAGCTCCGCGAGCTGGCGAACATCGCCGACCAGCTCACGAGCGGCTACGTGCAGATCACGACGCGGTCGAACCTGCAGATGCGGCTCATCCTGCCGAAGGACACCGTCGAGTTCGTGCGCCGCATCCAGTCCATCGGCCTGCACACGCGCGGCACGGGTGCGGACAACATCCGCAACCTCACGTGTGATCCGACGGCCGGCGTGGACCCCGACGAACTCATCGACACGCTGCCCCTCACGCACGCGCTCGGGCAGCTCATCCTGAACCACCGCGAGTTCTACGACCTGCCGCGCAAGTTCAACATCGCCTTCCACGGCGGCGGCAAGATCCCGACGGTCGAGGACACCAATGACATCGGCTTCAAGGCGGTGAAGGTGGTCGCGAAGGCGGAAGGGTCCGCCAGCCACCGGCTCATCACCGACCAGATTGCCGAGGGCGTTTACTTCCGCGTCGCGCTCGGCGGTGCGACCGGCCACAAGGCTTTCGCCCGCGACCTCGGTGTGCTCGTAAAGCCGGATGAGGTGCTCAAAGTCACGGCGGCGCTGCTCCGGGTTTACATCGCCAACGGCAACCGCGGCGACCGCAAGAAGGCGCGGCTCAAGCATCTCCTCGAGACTTGGACGTTGGAACAATACCTCGTAGAGACGGAGAAGCTGCTGGGCTACCAGTTGCTTCGTATTCCGGTGGAAGCGGTGGACGAAGCTCAAAGCTCAAAGCTCAAAGTTCCGGATCTGCATCCGCACCCGCACGTGGGGATTTATCCGCAGAAGCAGGCGGGGCTGAATTGGATCGGCGTGACAGTTCCGGTGGGCCAGCTCACTGCGAAGCAACTGCGGCGGCTTGCTGAGATTGCCGACCTCTACGGCAGCGGCGAAATCCGCCTGACGGTCTGGCAGAACTTCGTCCTCCCGAACGTCCGCGATGCCTTCGTCGAGACGGCGAGGAAGGCGCTGCTGAAGCTCGGCTTCGAGGCGCGGCAGTCGAATCTCAAGAGCGGGTTCATCGCCTGCACCGGCAATTCCTACTGCAAGTTCGCCGGCGCGGACACCAAGGGCCACGCGCTCGACCTGATGAAGTGGCTGGATTCGCGCGTGACGCTCGACCAGCCGATCAATGTCCATATCACCGGCTGCCCCAATTCCTGCGCCCAGCACTACATGGGTGACCTCGGCCTGCTCGGCGCGAAGGTGAAGGTCGGCGGCGAGTCAGTGGAGGGTTACCACATCTTTGTCGGCGGTGGCTTCGGCGGCAAACAGGCCGTGGGCCGGCAGCTCTTCACCGGTGTGAGCGTCGCGGAGCTGAAGCCCATGATGGAGAAGATCCTCAAGGGCTACCTTCAGCACCGGCAGCCCGGCGAGACCTTCCTGTCGTTCACCACCCGTCACGATCTCGGCAAACTCCAGGAGCTGCTCGGCGGTGCCTGATCCCGGCGGTCCGCAACGTATCCCTTGATGCCCAAAGCCGGCCATGACGGAAACCCGGAGGAGCAGGTCTCCACGCTGATCGACCAGTTGCTGGCCGAGCAGCGCCAGCTCACGGCGGTGGCCAAATTCTCGCGCGCGCACGACCGCCACGACGGCCCGCTGCTGGAGTCGCACTACCGCGACCTGATCCCGCTCACTGCTCCGCGGCCCGGCGAGCAGTTCGCCTTCGAGGTGAACCTCGACCAGTGCTCCGGCTGCAAGGGCTGTGTCACCGCCTGCCATTCGCTGAACGGGCTCGATGAGGATGAGTCGTGGCGCGAGGTCGGCTTCCTCGTCGGCGAGGCGATCGTGCCGCTGGCGCAGGTCCAGCGGGCCGTGAAAATAGACGAAAGTACTCCGGCTGGCCGGCGTCCGTATGTGCCCTCGCCCGGCAACAAAGTCATTCCGCTGCAGCAGACCGTCACGACCGCCTGTCACCACTGCGCCGAGCCGGGCTGCATGCTGGGCTGCCCCGTACTGGCCTACGACAAGGACCCGGTCACCGGCATCGTCCGTCACCTCGATGACCAGTGCATCGGCTGCAGCTACTGCATCCTCAAGTGTCCCTATGACGTGCCGAAGTATTCGGCCAAGCGCGGCATCGTGCGGAAGTGCGACATGTGCCATGGCCGGCTCGCGGAAGGCGAGGCACCCGCCTGCGTGCAGGCCTGCCCGAACGAGGCCATCCGCATCACGCTGGTGAACGTGACCGAACTCGCCGCGCAACCTCGGGAGAACGCGACGGAAGTTGTCGGGGCCAATGGCTGGCTGCCCGACTCGCCCGATGCCGCGATCACGCGGCCGACCACTCGCTATATCTCCTCCAAGCCCAATGCCTCGCTCCGCGCCGCCGATCACAGCGAGCGGAAGCCCCAGCATGCGCACTGGCCGCTCGTGCTCATGCTCGTGCTCACCCAGGCGGGCATCGGCGGCTTTTTCGCGGTGGCGGTGCTGTCCGCAACTGGGACCGCGAAGGCCAGCACGCCGTGGTTGGCCGCAGTCGCCTTCGCCCTGCTCAATGCCGGGCTGCTCGCCAGTGTCTTCCACTTAGGCCAGCCAACGAAGGCCTGGCGCGTATGGCTCGGCTGGCGGACGAGCTGGCTCAGCCGCGAAGCCATCGCGCTGAACGCCTTCGCCGGGGCCGCGACCGGCGCGCTGGCGCTGCTGTGGGCTGACTTGGCGAGCCAGTTGAAACTTGTGCCGCCGCCGGTTGCCGAATGGCTCCGGCGCGCACACGAGATTCCGGTCCTGCTCTGGAGTGCGCCCGTCCTCGGTCTGGGTCTGGCCGCGCTATACGCCCAGACGATGGTGTATGCCGATACGCACCGGAAATTCTGGCGGGTCAGTTCCACGGCGCCGCGCTTCCTCGGCTCGGCGCTGGTGCTCGGGACCGCCCTCGCGTTTGCCTCCGCCCCGTCCCCACTGCTGGCAGTCGCCCTGATCCTCCTCAGCCTACCCAAGCTTGCCAATGACGTGGCGATCCTGAAGCACGCCGACTCGGACTCCGAGCTTTGGACCCAGCTTCGCCACACCGCCGCCCTCCAGCTCGGCGCGCTGCGGCCGGCGCTGGTGCTCCGGTTGCTGTCGGGGCTCGTGGGCGGCGTGTTCCTGCCCTTCGCCTTCGCGGAAAAGGCCGCACCGCCGGTCGCGGCCAGTGTCGCGCTGGGTCTCTGCCTGCTCGGGGAAATCTCCGAGCGCTACCTGTTCTTCACCTCGGTCGCGCCGGACAAGATGCCGGGAATGCCATGAGCCAGCTCCCCATCAATTCCCTCCTCCGCCAGTGGTCCGGTCCGCTCACCGAAGATCTGGTGCGCGCCCCGGGCGCGTTCGGGCTGGGCCAGGTGCCCACGCGGCTGAAGCCCGACGCGACCACCACGGTGGTCTGCGGTTTCTGTTCCACCGGCTGCGGGCTGAACGTCCACCTCAAGGACGGCCTGGCCGTCAATCTCACCGCGGACCCCGAGTATCCCGTGAACCTCGGCATGGCGTGTCCGAAGGGCTGGGAGGCGCTCACCCCGCTCGCCGCGCCCGATCGCGCCACGGCCCCGCTGCTGCGGAACGCGGCCACCGGCAAGCTCGAACCGGTCTCGTGGGTGCGGGCAATGAACGAGTTCGTGACGCGCTTCAAGGGCATCCAGGAGCGGCACGGGAAACATAGCATCGCCTACCTGAGCACGGGGCAGATCTGCACCGAGGAGATGGCCTTCATCGGGTCGCTGTTCAAGTTCGGCATGGGCGGGCTGCATGCCGACTCGAACACGCGCCAGTGCATGGCCACCGCGCACGTGGCCTACAAGCAGAGCTTCGGCTTCGACGCGCCGCCCTATACCTACGCCGACTTCGAGCAGTCGGACGTGCTCGTCTTCGTCGGCGCGAACCCCTGCATCGCGCATCCCATCATGTGGCAGCGCGTGCTGCGCAACCCGCACCACCCGGAGATCATTGTGCTGGATCCGCGCCGCACGGAGACGGCGATGAACGCAACGCTGCATCTGCCGCTCGCGCCGAAGTCGGATCTCACCCTGCTCTACGGGCTCGCCCATGCCCTCATCGCCCGCGGCGCGGTAAAGTGCGAATTCGTGGAGGACCACACGAAGGGTTTCGAGGCGTTCGCGCAGTTTGTCGCCGAGTTCACCCCGGAGCGCGCGTGCGAGGCCGCGAAGCTGCCGCGGGAGGACTTCGACCGCTGCGTGGAACTTATCGCGACCGGGAAGCGCGTCAGCTTCTGGTGGACGATGGGCGTGAACCAGGGCCACGAGGCCACACGCACCGCGCAGGCGATCATCAACCTCGCGCTGATGACCGGAAACATCGGCCGGCCCGGCACTGGCGCGAACAGCATCACCGGCCAGTGCAATGCGATGGGCTCGCGGCTCTTCGCGAACGCCACGTCACTGCTCGGTGGACGCGACTTCACGAAGACCGGGGATCGTGCCGCCGTGGCACATGCGCTCGGCATACCGCCTGAAGCCATCCCGGCGGAAAACTCCTGGGCCTATGACCAGATCGTGGACGGCATCGAGTCTGGCGCCATCAAGGGCCTGTGGATCATTGCGACCAACTCGTCGCATTCCTGGATTCATCAGGGGCGCTTCAATGACCTGGTCAAGAAGCTCGATTTCCTGGTCGTCCAGGACCTCTACCATACGACCGACACGGCGCAGCGCGCCCACCTAATCCTGCCCGCCGCCGGCTGGGGCGAGAAGGAGGGTACGCTCATCAACAGTGAGCGACGGTTTGGGCTGGTGAAGAAGGTGTTGCGCGCCCCGGGTGAAGCCCTGAGCGATTTTGCGATCTTCCAGCTTATCGCGGCCGCGTGGGGCTGTGGCGACATGTTCCGCGAATGGCGTTCGCCCGAGGCGGCCTTTCAGATTCTCAAGCGCCTCAGCGCCGGGCAGCCCTGTGACATCACCGGCATCCGCGATTACCGGCACATTGATCAGGAAGGCGGCATCCAATGGCCCTGGCCGGAAAGCACGAAGGCGACGGAGGGCTTGCCCGGGCCGGACCACCGCGAACGCCGCCTGTTCGCCGACGGCCGGTTTTATACGCCCGATGGACGCGCGAAGTTCCTCTTCGACCAGCCGCGCCCGGTCGCCGAGCCGACGGACGCCGCGTTCCCCTTCACGCTGCTCACCGGTCGCGGCACATCGGCGCAGTGGCACACCAACACGCGCACCGCGAAGTCCGAAATCCTGCGCAAGCTCTATCCGGCCGCCTGCTATGTGGAGATCCATCCGGACGACGCGCGACGGCTGGACATCACGCCGCATTCGCAGGTCACGGTCAGCTCCCGCCGCGCGAGCCTGACCGCCACGGCCTTTGTCACCCCCACGGTACAACCGGGCCAGGTCTTCATCCCGATGCACTACGACGCGGTGAACCGGCTCACGTTCGCGAGCTTCGATCCCCACTCCCGCCAGCCCAGCTACAAGCATTGCGCGGTGAAAATTACGGCAGCGTGAGGCGGCGCAGTGAGAGACGGCTTCATGGTCGCGGTAGCGTCTTGGCAGGGGTGAAAAATCACGCCTGCCTTTCTTGGTTCCTTGGTTTCTTCCATGGACAATGGTGTCGGTGAAAGTTCGCGTACAAACTCTGTCCGCCCTCCCCTTGGCTTGGGCAGTTACCTGGTTTCGCCTCCTTTTAGGTCGGCGATGGGCGGATTCGCTCCGTGAATATCACCCTTGCAGCGGCGTCCGGCAGTGGGTGCTGAGTTGTCGAGTCAGAATCTTTGGCCGGCTTATCTTCGCTGCGCTGCTGGGCTGCGTGACGGCCAATGCGGCCTTTGGCAGGCCGTTGCATACCTCGTGGAACCTCGCCTCGCCGGATGGCCGGAACACGATCGAGGCGGGTCTGGATGCCGCTGGGCGACTGAGTTTCTCGGTGCAGCACCGTGGCCGATGGGTCCTGCGCTCTTCGCCGCTCGGGCTCGCGCACGAGGATCAGGACTTTGAGCGGGAATTGGGCCTTCTGGAGGCGGAAACGCCCACTCGGCGCGTCGAAACGTACGAGCTGTTTTCGGGAAACAACCGCAACGTGCGGTCGCTCCTCAACCGGCAGAGTCTTGTGTTTACCAACGCGACGGGTGCCCGGCTCGCTTTGGACCTGGCCGCCTCCGACCAAGGCGTGGCGTTCCGGTATCGGCTGCCGGACACAAATGCGTCCGTGCATCTGATCAAGTCGGAGCGCACGGGTTTCATCTTTGGCGCTGATGTCCGGGGATGGATGCAGCCCTACCATGCGGCCGGCAAATTCACCCCGGCATACGAAGACTATTATTATCCCGCCTCGCCCCACGACGCACCCCACAGCGTGCGCGCGAAGGTCAAAGGATGGGCCTTCCCGATGCTCCTCCATTCGCCGGCGGCGCGGACGTGGGTGCTGCTTTCGGAGACGGGGACCGATGCGAGCTATTGCGCCACCCATCTCTCCGCCACCGACCCGGACGGCATTCTTCACATTGCGTTTCCTTTCGCGGATGAAGGCACGGCCGGAATCGCCTCGCAGTATGGGCCCGAACCGCGTTGGACGACTCCGTGGGCCATGCCGTGGCGTGTGCTGGTGCTGGGTGATACGGCCGCCGACATCGCCATGGCGAGCCTCGTCACGGATCTGGCCGAGCCTTCGCGCGTCACCGACACCGGCTGGATTCACCCCGGACGCACGTCCTGGTCCTGGTGGGCCTATCCCGAGGGGCCGAATACGCCGGCGATCTATGACAAGTTCAGCGACTTCGCCGCGCGGATGGGCTGGGAGTACACCCTTTTCGACGGCGGCTGGTGGGAAGCCGGTCTTTGGGGCATCGAGAATCATGCGCGCTCCAAAGGAATCAAATCGGTCGCCTGGTCCTCGGCGTCCGACTTTTACACGGCGGAACATCGGAGGCGGAAACTGGATGAGTTCGTGGCCTCCAAGGTGGCCGGACTGAAGGTCGATTTCTGGTGCTCCGACCGCCAGGAGGCCATCGCGGCCATGCACGGCCTGTTGCAGGATGCCGCCGCCCGAAAGCTGGTGATCGACCTGCATGGCTGCACCCTGCCCCGTGGCTGGCAGCGGACCTGGCCGAACCTGCTGACAGCCGAGGCGGTGCTCGGCACCGAAAGCTACTTTTACGAGCGCACGTTTCCCGAGCGCGCCGCCGAGCTGAACACAATCCTGCCATTCACCCGGAACGCGGTCGCGCCGATGGATTACACGCCGGTGGCCCTCACCCTGAAGAAGTTCCCCCGGAAGACGACCGCCGCCCATGAGCTGGCCACCGCCGTGGTCTTCACCTCGGGTCTCCTCTGCTTTTCCGACAGCCCGGAGCGCTTCGGCCAGCTGCCAGAGGAGGCGCAAAAGGTGCTGCGAGACATGCCGGCCACCTGGGATGAATCGCGCTGCCTGCTGGCCAAGCCAGGTGAAGCCGTCGTGTTCGCGCGGCGGAAGGGCAACACCTGGTTCATTGCCAGCCTGAACGGCACCGCGCATCAGCAACCGGTCACCCTGGACCTCCGACCCTTTCGGGGAAGTGACCGGGCCACGCTGCTGTCGGAAGGCACGGATCCGGTCACACTCATCCAGAGCACCACACTAAAACGCCCGCGCAAATGGCAGCACACGCTGCCGCCCCGAGGAGGATTTATCCTGCGACTGGACCGGGAGTGAGCGGTGAGGCACGCCCCATCGTAGAAGAATGCTTCCGGCTACCGTTCACCCCGCTTTCCGTTGACAGGGCAAGGGCGACAGCGAAGCGTCCGCTTATGCCCGCCTTAGATGATTCCCAGAAGGCTACCATCCGTGCCGCACTGGAATCGCTCCGCCGGATGCTCCATTGCTGCGACGACTGCCTGGACGAGGATCCGGATACGGATATCGAGGCCTACATCGCCGGCCTGCTCCAGCTGTTGGATGCCGGAAAGATCGACTGGGAATCCAATGACACAGCGGTGAAAGCCATGACCGATGGCGACGGCATCCACCTGAACAAGGACTTCGGCGGGGATTACTCCAACAATTACCAGCTCCCGCCGGACTATCTGCTCGACGACTGCAAGAACGGCTTCTTCAGCTCCTACTGGACCCTGTTGGAGATGCTGTTCCATGAGTATTACCACTACCTGCATCATACCGGATTCTCGGGCAATGTCGGTGCCGGAGCGTTGGTTCTTCTGGGCTGGGTCGCCGCCATCCCGGAAGCCATCCTCGGCCTGTTCGGCGTGAAGACGAGTCCCTACAACGGCAAGGAACTGCCCACCTATTTTCACACCTACGACCTGCTTTCCCGGCTCTTTGAGATCTTGGACGACTGCTGCGACTGCCAGGATGAGACCGGGCCCGACCCGCTCGATCCCTCGACGGACGACGAGGAGGGATGCGATTGCATTGGCTGCTGCGACCAGCTCCTGGCGGCCCTCGGTCAGGCGCGCGACCGGCAGAACCCGTGGCCCTGAAACTGCATCCGGCTTGGCGAGCTCGAGCGCGGACGCGGCCGGATTGCGGCATCCATGTTAACCGGTAGAATGGCGCGGCCGCATTAGAGCGGTTACAGAAATGATGTAGCCATGGAAAAAGGCCCAATGAGAAACCACCTCATGAGTTGGGAACGCGGAGAGACGCGAGCTGCCTTCCCCCTCACCCCGGCCCTCTCCCTCAGGGAGAGGGAGAATCGTCGTCCGACTCTCGGCGAAATCCGGCGCTGGACTTGCCGGAAACTCCCGCCGACAACCCGTGAAGCCGCCCGGCTTTCCCCTCTCCCCGAGGGAGAGGGTTAGGGTGAGGGGGAAGGGCGCGAACGCATTGCAATACGGCCGGAAACACTTGAGGCTTGATCGAAAGGTTCAAAGATCAGGGCCACCCGCTTTTTCCAACTGCAAGAATCCGCTTTGTATTGCTATAAAATTTCTGAAAGCACTCTAAACAAGCAGGCTTCCCTTTGCCAACGCGCGAGAAAATCCGGCTGCACAGCCGTAAGACCTTGGAGGAATGCCGGGAGCGGCTGCTCTTGGCCACCGACCATGACGAGGTCGCCAATTGGGCCCATTTTAAGGGATGCCATCCTATCCTTTGTCGCATGAAAGACGACCGCTTCCGCCTGCGCTGCCGGAGACCCGGTCGCGATTCGTTTGCCCCTATCTTTTATGGCCGCCTGCTTTCCGTCATGGATGGCACCGTGGTCGAAGGCCAGTTCAAAATTCACCTGGTGGTACGCATTTTCATGATGTTCTGGTTTGGCGCGCTGGTGGCTGCCCTGCCTTTCGTTGTGGGAAAGGCCATCACCGAGCAAAAAAGTCCCGCCCATATCGCTGAAACAGCTCTGGGCCCCCTGATTATGATTGCCCTCGGCTATGGAATCGTTCGCTTTGGCCAGTGGTTAGACCTCGACCAGGAGCGCGACATGCTCACCTTGCTGACGGAGACGCTAGAAGCGGCGGAGTGGAGCCCGCCGCCAGAATCTGATCACGGCCTCCCCGGCGGCAGCGTCACCGGCTGAAAGCCTTGAGTGTCGGCAAAACGTACTGGCCGAGCATGGTCAGCGAGGCCGTCACCAGCCAAAAAACGGTTTGCCAGCGCCTGCCCCGGCCCTGGATTCCGAACCAGCCCTGCACCGAAGACAGCTGGTGCAGGAGCATCATGCCCACGGTGATGATGGCGCGCCCCCATACCGCCAGCGGTGGCGCCCCATTTGCCCAGGATGGAATCTGCAATTGGAGAATCGCCACTCCCAGCATCAGGGACAGGAGGCCCAGGTTGATCCAAAAGACCCAGCGATAACCCCGGAAAATGAGGACGGCAAAAGCCAGGCTGAACAGCGCCATCGTCAGATGAAAAGGGATGGACGCCCCCAGCCAAATCAGGAATTCCAAGGCGGCGGCGGAGATCCATAACAGCAGCATCAAAAAGATGCCTGTTGGCGGAAGAGTCCGTGCGCGCGGTGTTTCAGTATGTTCCATGTCGGGGAAAGCTGCCGATGGGGTAAATGGATAGTCGATGGATGATCACGGCTGCCTCAGCGATTCCCAGCGGCCAGAAAATGCATCGGGTCCCGGCCCAGCGGCTTGGGATCGATCAAATGGACCCGGTCCTGAAACTGTTGGTCCGGAACATAACGAACCCGGGCCAGGTACGCACCGAGGCAGCTTCCCAATCCGGCACTCTCCACCTGCCTGATAAAGGGTGCGGTATCGAGCTTCCGCTTGGATTCACGCCAGACCCCGGGCCAGACGGTGAAAGTGCAGCCCCGGGCCTTGGCCAGCGCTTCCATCTTGGTCAGCTCCAGCGCGGAGATTGGCGAGAGCCAGAGATCGTCGATGCCCGGGCGGGGATCGAAATGCGGATAGCTTGTCGGGCACCAGTCCGAAAGCTGCACAAGGGGATTCTGGCTGAGCCAGGCAAAGCGAAACTGCCCGATGCGCGCCTGCTCCTGCGGGTCAAACCGACTCCGCCATTCGCGCCGCCAGAAGGGCTTGATGAGGTTGCTGTAGGTAAAGGGGTTGGCCAGGTCGTTGCCGAGGGTGTCCGGCACCACCATGAGGACGACGGAGATGCCCCGGACGGATGGATTTGCCTCCAGCCAGTTTTCAAGCAGCAGCCGCTGGCCGATGAGGCTCGAGCCGCAATTGGAGGCCAGCGAAACCAGACCGTCGACATCCGCGCCCGGCGGATAGAGCTGCGCGCAGACGCTGTCGCCGAGCACCAGCACCCGCGTGCCTTCGGCGGGGGCCTTGGCCTTGGCGATCACCTGGTACACCGCACGGTTGGAGCTCCCCGTGCGCAGGTACGGCGTACGAGCGGCAACGAGTGCGCCCAGTAGCGTGGCCAGCAGCGCCAGCACGCACAGCTTCGCGATCATTCCGAGTCCGCTGGTCAGCCTCATAGTGTTGCGCCTTCAGGAGTCATGTGCGCGGTTGGCCGTTCAGAATTGGAAGTAGATGAAGTTCGCATTCACAAACTTTCCGAGCAGGACCAGGCACAACACATAGGCCAGATACCCCAGCCAGCGTACCGGCCAGGACAGCCGGGACCAACGGCTTTCGAGGTCGTGGCGCTGGTTGAACCAGTCGAGAAGGAACAGGCAGCCCACCCCGAAAATGACGAGGCCGGCCTCGCTCCGGGAGCTGAAGATGCCTTTTGCCTGCGCGTTGGTCGCCGCGTTCACCCGCAGGCCCAGCGTGCTTTGCCACAGCAGGTGCAGGGCGTCCGTCAGCGTGCTCGCCCGGAAGAAAACCCAGGTCACGCAGATCAGCGCGAAGGTGAACAACGCCCGGGGCAGCCAGCTCCAGAAGGGTCGCGTGCCCGGGGCCGGCTTGGCGCTACCGGGATCGCGGCGCGGTTTCGGCAGCATCGACTCCACGACTAGAGCATTTTAAATAATGTTGTAGCCACAGGAGGCGAACCAGTTGAGGGCGTCCCGGGCGGTGATGGTCTGGAGGGCGGCGGCGATGGCGGCGAGGAGGGTTTCACGGGTGCGGGCCTCCGCCCCCCGGAGGAAGGTCTTCACCTTGCTCCACCTCTGCTCGATGGGGTTGAGGTCCGGGGAATAG
>CAIXUG010000043.1 GCA_903922605.1 uncultured Verrucomicrobiota bacterium | reverse complement strand
TCATCACAAACTCGGTCCGTTGGTCCATTGCGCGGGTCTCCTGCCAGGGCATCGGGCAGATTCGCGACCGCGAATCGCCTTCGCCACGGCGTCACCCATGTTCTGACCCATACCTGTCACCCATGTATTGAACCTGCACCTGAGTTTGGCGGCTCTTGGCCTTCATAATTCATCCTTGGCCCCTCACTCGGCCCGCAGCGCCACCATTGGGTCCACCCGCGCGGCGCGCCGGGCCGGCAGCCAGCACGCCAGCAGGGCGACGCCGGCTAGCAGGACCGCGATGGCCGCAAATGTGGCCGGATCCTGCGCACTCACGCCAAAGAGCAGCGAAGCCAGAAACCGGGTCAGCAGCAGCGCTCCCACCAGGCCGGCCGCCACGCCCGACGCGATCAGACGGCCACCCTGCCGAAGTACCAGGCCCAGAATATCCGTGCGCTGCGCACCCAAGGCCATCCGGATGCCAATCTCGCCGGTACGGCGCGTCACGGTGTAAGCCATCACCCCGTAAATCCCTACCGCTGAAAGCAATAGCGCCGTGGCCCCAAACAGGCCGACCAGCAGCATCGTGAAACGACGCTGAGCCAGGGAGGCCGCCAAAACCTGGTCCATGGTCTGGATGTCAGAAACGGGCTGATCCTTGTCCACGGCCAGAACTGCCGACCGCACCGCCGGAACCAGGCTCATCGGCTTACCGGTGGACCGGACGAAGAGGGTCATGCCCGGCGAGGGCTTCTGCATCTGCGGCGAATACATGTGCGGGGGTGATTCGCGGGTGAGCTCGTACTGCTTCACATCCTCCACCACCCCGATGATTTCGCCCGGCTGCGGTCCGGCGATGGTCACCCGACGTCCGAGCGGATTCTCGTTCGGAAAGAACCGGCGCGCCGCAGTCTCGTTGATGATGACCACCGGCGGGGAGTCGGCCCCATCCCCTTCGGTAAAGAGCCGGCCCTGCCGCAGCCGGATTCCGAGGGCACGGAAGTAGTTCGGCGTCACGGAGTCATGTTCGGCCGAAAGGTTGTCCTCTTTTCGCGCCTCACGCCCTTCAATGCCGAAGCCGTACGAATTGAGCCCGCCATTGAGCGGCAACGTCGGGGATACCCCGGCGCTTTCCACGCCCGGCAACGTCTCGACGTTCCGCACCACCTCGTCGAAGAACGCCGCCTGCTGAAACCCCTGCGGATATTTCGATTCCGGCAGCGAAAGCTGCATTGTCAGCACATTGCCCGGCAGGAATCCGGGGTTGGTCGCCTTGAGGTGGAAGAAGCTCTTCAGCAGCAGCCCCGCCCCGGCCAGCAGCATCAGCGCGAGCGCGACTTCCGAGACCACCAGCAGGCCGTGCAGCCGATGGGAATGCCCCGTCGAACTGCGCCCCTCCTTGAGGGTTCCGTTCAGATCGACCCGCGACAGCTGCCGCACTGGCAACAGGCCAAACAGCGTACCGGTCTGCAACGAGACCAAGAGGGTGAAGCCCAGCACGCGCAAATCTGGGCCGATTTCACGTACCCCCGGAAGATCAGCCGGCACAAGGTTATCCAGCAGACTGATGCCCCAGATCGCCAGCAACAGCCCCAGCAGCCCGCCGGCGAAGGACAGCAGGAGGCTTTCCCGCAGCAGTTGGCGTACGATGTGCCCGCGACCTGCGCCCAAGGCCGCGCGGATGGCGATCTCACGCTGCCGCGCCGCCGCCCGGGCCAGGAACAGGTTCGCGACGTTGGCGCAGGCGATGAGCAGCACCAGTCCGACCGCGCCAAACAGCACCAGGAGGGCCGGTCGGATGTTCCCGACGATCTCCTCGCGCATTCCCAGCAGATAGGTGCCCCACCCCTCGTTTTCACCATATTGCGAGCTCAGGCGGCGGGATATGATGTCCATTTCGGCGGTCGCCTGCTGGATCGCAAGGCCGGGCTTGAGCCGCGCCACCGCCCGGAGGAAACGCGATCCACGGTTGCCTTCTTCGTCTTTCGCGAAGGTCAGGGGCACCCAGAGATCGGGCTGCTCGGGAAACTTGAAGCTCGCCGGCATCACCCCGAGCACGGTGTAGCTGAGTTTGTCCAGACTGATGGTCTGGCCGATGATCGCAGAGGTTCCGCCGAACCGGCGACGCCATAGCTTTTCGCTCAGCACCACCACCCGATTGTCCTGTTCGTTTTCCGGAGAAAAAGTCCGTCCCAGCAGCGGTTTCACGCGCAGCACGGAGAAGAAATTGCCCGAGGCGTGAACCGCGCTCAGCCGCTCCGGATCACCCCCGCCAAGGAGATTGGGAGACTCGCCATGAAAGGCCGCGATGCCCTCGAAGACAGTGGCCTGCGACCGCCAGTCTTGGAAGGTCGGCGGAGAAATTGGGCCTTGCACCAGGTTGGCCTGCGGGCGGCTCTCGTAAATCCGTACCAGCCGTCCCGCCTGCCCGAAGGGCAGCGGTCGCAGTAGCACCGCATTGATCACGCTGAAGATCGCGGTGTTCGCCCCAATGCCAAGGGCGAGGGTGAGCACCGCCACCGTCGTGAAGCCCGGGTTCTTGAGGAGTTGGCGAAGGGCAAAGCGGAAATCATTCATGCAGGGGCAATCTGGGGTCTGGCGTCTGGGATTTTGGGTCTGGGGATCAGCGGTTCACGTCATTCCTGCTCTTCCTTCATCATTCATACTTCCTAATTCATCCTTCAAAGCATCCCTGACTCCAGGGGGCCAATGAGAATGTGTGCGTAAGGCACAAAGCCCGCGCGTTGAAGCGTCCGACGGGAGGCCACGTTCTTCAGGTTGCAGCGGGCCGCCGGGATGGCCCCCAACTCGTAGCAGGCCCGCTTCAGCTCCTGCACGAGGAAGGCGCCCCAGCCGCGTCGGCGGAATGGCTCGGCCACGTCCATGTAGATGTCCCCGTAGGGCCGGTTGTAGTGGAACAGGATGCCTCCGCTCGCCACGGTGGCCCCTTCCAGCTCCAGCACCCATTCGCCGCCGCCCTGCCGCCGCTCGATGCTGGCGCGGATTTCCTCCTCGGGGGTCACGCGCCGCAGGCTCGCCCCCTTGGCCGGCAGGCTGGTCAGGGCTTGGTCCTGAAAGACGATTTTCTCGCTCTCGATGTCGTGCGCATGCGTCAGCGTCAGTGCCGTCAGCAGCAGGTCGTTGCTCTGAACCTCGAAAAAATGCGCCCCACTGGCAGCAAGAAAGACCTCAAACGATTCAAACGCCCGTGCCCGGTGCTCCGGCAGCAGGTAGAACTCGAAGACGGTCGGCTTGTCCTGCCACGGCCCCGCCACCGCCACCGAACCAAAACCCAGGGTCACACCGTCCGTCTCCAGCCGATAGGACCGAGTCCAGCCTTCGCGCCGGTAAAGCGAGTCGTGGACGATCTGGCAGTTCAGCTCCAGCCGCTGGCGCGCACGCAGCGCGAGAGTTTCCCCCGGTGATATCAGCTCGGCTCGAATGGTTGTGGGCATGGTCGTGGGCAGTTTACTCGCTTCGAAATCAGGTCTGAGGTTTGGCGTCAGAGCTTCAACAGCTCTCGTCACTCATCACTGTTCACTGAACACCGGTTCACTCGTCATTCGTCATTCGAAAATCGTAATTCCTATCACTCTGCCCGCAACGCCACCATTGGATCCAAGCGGGACGCCCGCCGGGCCGGCAGCCAGCACGGCAGCAGGGCGACGAGGATCAACAGGAACGCGCTCGCGGCAAAGGTTCCGGGATCGGTCGCGCTCACTTCGAACAGGAAACCCGACATCAGCCGGGAGAGGGCCACCGCGCCCACCAGGCCAATCGCCACCCCCACCAGCGTCGGCCGCATTCCCTGCTGGAGCGTCAACCGGATGACATCACGGGCCTGCGCACCCAACGCCATCCGGACACCGATTTCCCGGGTGCGTTGCGAGACGAGATAGGAGAGCACGCCGTAGATGCCGATCGCGGCCAGGATCAGGGCCGTGGCCGCGAAACAGCCCACCAGCCCAAAGGTGAAGCGCCGGCTGGCGACCGCGCTGTCCGCCAGGGTTCCAAGCGTTTTGATGTCAGCCAACGGAACATTGGGACCGAGTCGCTGAACCGTCTCACGGAGTGCTGCAATCATGCCGGAGGGTTCGGCCCGGGTCCGCAAGGCCAGGGTGACCTGGCGCTGCGGGGACTGGGTCAGGGAGATGTAGAACGCCGGGACGGCCGCCTCCGATTCGGGACGGTCTTTCACGTCGCCGACGACACCGACAATGGTCCGCCAGTCGGATTCCTTCGGGGAGTCGCTGAAGGTGATGCGCTTGCCCACCGCGCTCTCGCCCGGCCAATAACGAGCGGCCAGCGCGTGGTTCACCAGCAGCACCCGGGGCTCGTCCATGCGGTCCGACGTGTTGAAAAAACGGCCGGCCAGCAGCGGCACCTCCACGGTGCGGAAGTAATCCTGAGACACAAAGTGATAGCGCCCGCCCGCGCCCTCGTTGGGAGGAAAGGTCTTGCCCTCGATATTGAAGGAGTTGTTTTCGTCATAGCCGGTCCAGGGCAGATCGGAGGTGAGCCCCACCGACTCCACGCCCGGGAGGCTGGCGGTTTCGGCCAGCAACCGCTGGAGAAACACGCCCCGCTCAGCCTGGTTCGCGTAACCGGTGTACGGCAGCGAAATCATCGCGGTGAGCACCCGTTCCGGATTGAAGCCCGGTGAGGTCTGCTGCAACCGCCAGAAGCTGCGGACGAGCAGCCCCGTCCCCACCAGCAGCATGAGCGCCAGCGCAACTTCCACCGTCACCAGCACGTCGCGCAGGCGCAGCTGCCGTCCGCCGACGCCGGCGCGCCCGCCGTCTTTCAACAGCCCGTTGATATTGGCCCGGCCCGCCTGCCAGGCAGGGGCCAGGCCAAACAGCACGCCCGTCAGCACGGTGAGACCGAGCGTGAACAGCAGCACGTGGCCGTCGAGGCGGACCGCCTGTAGGCGGGGCTGCTGCTCCGGACCGAATTTTGCGAGGGCCACCATGGCGCCCTGCGCCAGCAGGATGCCGACGACACTGCTGACCGCTGCGAGCAGCACGCTCTCGGTGAGCAGCTGGCGCACGATGCGCCAGCGGCCGGCACCCACGGCCGTCCGCACCGCCATCTCCCGCTCGCGGCCGGAGGCCCGGGCGAGGAGCAGGTTGGCGACGTTGGCGCAGGCGATCAGCAGCACCAGAAGCACGGTGCCGAACAGCAGCAGCAGCGTGGTCCGGGAAGAGCCCACGATCTCTTCGTGCAAGGAACGGACGGCGATGCGGAAGTACGAATCCGTGTCCGGGTACTGCTTCGCCAAGCCTTCGGCGAGCCGGGTGAAATCGGCCAGCGCCAGGGCCGGTGTAACGCCGGGCTTCAGCCGGCCAATGGCATTCATATAGTGCGACCCGCGGTCATCCTGCGGCTTCAGCGTGACCGGCCACCAGAAGTCCACGCTCTCGCCGTGGGGCAGGGAGCGGTATTCCCCGCCCACGTGCTGCACCCCGGCCGGCATCACACCGACCACGGTGAACGATTCACCGGTGAGCAGGACTGACTTGCCAACGATCTGCGGATCGCCGTTGAACCGGCGCTGCCACAGTCCATGGCTGAGGATCACGACGTGATGGTGCTCGGGCACCTCGTCCTCGCGGAGAAACTCCCGGCCCAGCAGCGGCTGCACGCCGAGCAGGCCGAAGAAGCCGGACGTGATCCGCAGCGCGGCGAGGAGTTCCGCCTGGCCATCCTTGGACAATTCCAGGTCCTGCCGCGTGTAGAGCGCGAGTCCCGACAGCGTGGAGTTTCGCTCCCGGTAATCCTGAAAAGCTCCCGCCGACATCGGGAATTTCGGCTGGCCCGCACTGCTCTGAAAGAGCCGGACAAGCTGTTCCGGTTCGCGATAGGGCAAGGGCCGGAGCAGCACGCCATAGACGAGGCTGAAGATGGCGGTATTGGCGCCGATACCGAGGGCAAGTGTGAGCACGGCCACGGCCGTGAAGCCGGGGTTCTTCAGCAGTTGGCGGAAGGCGAAGCGGAGGTCGTTCATGAGGCTCAGTTTTCGGTTTTCGGTTTTCAGATCCCTGGTCCCGTATCCCCCGCCTCAGGTCAGGCAGATGGGTGTCAGGGACGTTACTGATCACTGGTTCACTGGTTACTGATTACTGGTCATTCGTAATCCGCACTTCATACCTCGTAATTCCCCTCACTCGGCCCGCAGCGCCACCATCGGGTCCACCCTGGCCGCCCGGCGGGCCGGCAGCCAGCAGGCGAACAGCGCCACGCCGCTCAACAAAATGCCGACGCTGACAAAAGTCACGGGATCAAGCGGCTGTACCTCGAAAAGGAAGCCTCGTAGCAGTCGGGTCGCTCCGATCGCGCCGGCCAGGCCGACGCCCATGCCGACGCCCGCGAGGCCGATCCCCTGCCGCAGCACCAACCGGAGCACATCGGCGACCTGCGCGCCGAGCGCCATGCGGACGCCGATCTCGCGGGTGCGCCGGCTGACCGAGTAGGCCAGCACGCCGTAAATGCCCAGCCCGGCCAGCAGCAGCGCCAGCACACCGAAACCGCCCAGCAGCGTCGCGGCCATGCGTTGGAGCGAGAGCGAGCCATCCTTCTGCTCGGCCAGCGTGCACACGCCGAAGACGGGTACGTTCGCGTCCATGGATTTCACCAGCGCCCGCAACTGCGCGATGGTGCCACCCGGTTCCAGGCCGGTGCGGACGGCCAGAGTCAGGGCAAGGTCCGGTTTCTGGGTGATGGGGAAGTAAAACGCCGGCCTGGCCGCATCCGTCAGCCGGCGGCTGCGCGTGGTGCCGACGACGCCGACCACCTCGGTCGCCGTGCCGCCATCCGGCCCGTGTTGGAAGATGCGCTTGCCCAGCGCGTCCTGACCCGGCCAGTAGCGGCGGGCAAAGGCCTCGTTGACGATCACCACCGGCGGACCGCCCGCGGTGTCGGCGGCGTTGAAGTCACGTCCGCGCAGCATGGGCAGGCCCAGCGAGCGGAAGTAATCACCGGTCACGGTGTTGAAATCTCCGACCGGATGTTCGCGGGGACCGGCCTGGTAGTCGTCGACCCGTTCCACACTCATCCCCGGCGAACGACCGCTCAGCGGCGTCGTGAGGCCGAGGCTCGCCGCCTCGACCCCCGGCAACGTGCGGACCCGCTCCAGCAACTGGTCATAGAAGGCCTTCGCCTGCGGCTGGGATAAATTGTTCAGGCCCAGGTCGAAGGACATGAGGACCACGCGCGACGGCTCGAAACCGGGGTCCAGCTGCTGGAGCTTCTTGAGACTCCGCACGCAGAGGCCGGCGCTCACCAGCACCAGCAGCGACAGCGCGATCTGGAACACCACCAGCAGGCTGCGGAGATTCCGGCGCCCGGCGCGCGCCTCGGTCGTACCGCCGCCACCCTTCAGTTCCGGGACCAGTTCCGGTCGGCTCGCGCGCCACGCCGGAGCCAGTCCGAAGAGAATCCCGGTAGTCACGGACGCGCCCAAGGCGAACAGCAGCACCCGCAGATCCAGCGCGCCGCCAACCTCGACCCCCGAACCGCCCGGGCTGAACCGACCGAGCACCTCCCCGAGCCAGACGGCCACGAGCATTCCCAGCAGGCCTCCGCCCAGGGCGAGCAGGACACTTTCCGCGAGCAGCTCGCGCATGACGCGACCGCGGCCGGCCCCGAGCGCGAGGCGGATGGCGAAATCACGGGACCGCCCGGTGGCGCGCGCGAGCTGGAGGTTGGCGAGATTGGCGCACGCGATCAGGAGCACGAGCGCGGCGGTGCCCAGCAGCAGGTTCATGGGCAGGCGCGCGTCGCGCAGATCCTGCGTGAAGCCCTGCGCCCCGGACCGCACGGCGATCTTGTCCGGCGTGTTGGGCGGGCGGTGCTGGTTGTACTGGTCGGTGAGGATCTGCATGGCCACCTGCGCCTGCTCCAAACTCACGCCGTCCTTGAGACGCCCCATGACGTTGTGCCAGGTGAAATAGCGCGTGGACAGCGGATGTTCGCCACCCGGCCGCTCGGCGGTGAGCTGGCCGTACGCCGTGATGGGCAGATAGAGATCGGGCACCACCGTGCGGGTACTGCCGGTGAACTCGCGCGGGGCCACTCCGATGACCGTAAATGAATGGCCGTTGACGGTGACGTTGCGGCCGATGACTTGCGGGTCAGCCCCGAAGCTTCGTTCCCATAGTCCGTGGCTGATGACGGTCACGGCGGCGTCATCCAGCTCGACGCCTTCGTTGGCGGCAAAGGTCCGTCCCAATGCCGCGTTCACGCCGAGCATGGCAAAGTAATTTCCGGACACGAGGAGGGCCCGCTGGCGTTCCGTCGTCCCGCCGGTGCCGAGACCGACGCTGGTTTCCGCAGTGGCCGTGAGGTGGCTGAAGACGGTGTTGTCGCGCTGATAGTCGCGGAAGAGCGGGTAGTTGAACTCGAAGTCCAAATTCCCGTCGCCGCGGGCCTGTCCCAGCAGCGCGAGCCGCTGGGACTCCGCGACCGGCAATGACCGCACGAGCAGCCTGTCCACGACGCTGAAGATGGCGGTGTTCGCCCCGATGCCGAGCGCGAGGGTGAGCAGGGCCACCACGGTGAAGCCGGGGCTTTTCAGGAGCTGGCGGAAGGCGAATTTGAGGTCATTCATAACGAAGAGCTTCCATGGGGTCCACTTGGGTGGCGCGCCGGGCCGGCAACCAGCAGGCGAGCAACGTGGCCGCCAGCAGCACTAACGATCCGACGGCGAATGACGCCGGATCGGAAGGCTCGACACCGAAGAGCAGATTCCGAATCAACTGGGTGAGCGCCAGCGCCCCGACCAGGCCCAGGCCCACTCCGATTAGCGCGAGCCTCATCCCCTGCCCGATGACCTGGGAAAGCAGCGTGCGCTGCTGCGCACCGAGGGCCAGACGAATGCCAAACTCGCGCTGGCGAAGGCTCACCGAGTGCGCCATGACGCCGTAAATCCCCAAGGCGGACAACAGCAACGCCACCAGACCGAAAAGCCCCACCAGATAACTCCGTAGGCGGGGTTGGGCCACGGTGCCCGCAATAATGGCTTCCATTGATTCGAGACGGTCAATGGGCTGGTTCGGGTCGATGCCGGCGACCGCATGGCGCAGCGCACCCGCGACGGTCTTCGGGTCGCCGGAGGTACGGACCACCGCCGTCCCGGTATCGAAGTAGGACGCCTGATCGAGCGGGGCGTAGATCTGTGGGTTCAAGGGCACATCGAGGCCCTGTTGCTTGAAGTCGCGAACCACGCCGACAATTTCCCGGGTCACGCCTCCGACGGTGGAGATGCGATGCCCCAAAGGCTCCTCGTTCGGGAAGTAGCGCCGCACAAAGGTCTCGTTCACCAGCACGACCGGGGCCGCAGTTTCATGGTCCGTTGGCAGAATCATGCGGCCCTTGGCCAGGGGTACTCCCAGCGTCCGGAAGTAGTCGGCGCTCACCGACCGGAAGTCCGCCGTAAGAAAGATCTGGTCCACGTTGGCCGGACGTCCCTCGATGCTCACGCTGAAGTTCTGGCCGGCCCCGCCAAACGGGCCCATCGACGACAACCCGGCGCTGGCAACTCCAAGGATTGTCTGGAACCGGCCGACCAGCTCGTCAAAAAACGCACGACGCCGGCCCGGGTCGGCATACTTTTGTTCTGACAGCGTGAGTGACACCGTGACGAGCCGGGACGGCTCAAATCCGGGCGACACGCGCATGAGCCGGACGAAGCTCTGGATCATCAACGCGGCTCCCGCCAGCAGGACCAGGGCAAAGGCGATCTCCGCGATGACCAAGGCGCCACGCCAGCGATTGACGGACACACCTCCGGTCCCACCGCGCACTCCCTGTTTCAGCCAACCCTGGACTGCGGAGCCAAAGGCGGGGCCAAGGGGAACCAGGGCGAAGAACACCGCGCAAGCGGTGGAGATGCCCAGGGTGAACAGCAACACGCGACCATCCACCGTCACGGATTCCCAGCCGGAAGCGGTCGCGGTGATTTGTGCAGGAAGTGCCGACTGAAGCGCCAGCACACCCCACTTCGCGAGGAGCACGCCCAAGCCGCCACCGAGAACGCTCAGAAGCAGGCTTTCGGTCAGCAATTGGCCGAACACCGCGCGGCGTCCCGCTCCCAAGGCCAGCCGGACGGCGAACTCATGCTGGCGCGAAACGGTCCGCGAAAGGCACAGGTTCGCCACGTTCGTGCAGGCAATCAGCAGGATGAACAGCACCGCCCCCCACAGCACCTGGATTCCGGATCGGACATTGGCCACCGCCTGCTCGTGGAGCGGCACGATTTTGACATGGGTGCCGAGGAACTGGCCGTCGTTGTCTTGTGCGATCCGCGCCTGCAAGAGGTTCATCTCGGTCGCCGCCTGATCCGGTCGCACGCCCTTCTGCAACCGGCCGATCACCTGGAGAAAGTGCATCGAACGCTGCTCCCAGAATTCCGGCCCATAATTCATAGGCAGCCAGACATCGGCGGGATCATTGGCGACGACGTTGAGGACCACGCCCGTGCCGCCGGGGAAACGAAAACCCCGGGGCATGATCCCGACGACCGTGCGCTTGATGCCGTCCAGTGTGATCGGCTTGCCGAGCACGTTTGGATCCCGCGCAAAACGGCGCTCCCAAAGCGCGTCGCTGATGACCACGCTCTGGTCCCGGCCAGGCCCCTCTTCTTCGGCCGTGAATCCCCGGCCCATTTGTGGCTGGACGCCAAGAACGCCGAACAAATCCCGGGATATTCTGGCGCCCATGATCCGGGTCGGCTCCCCGTCCCCGGCCAGCGCGAACCCGACGCCGGGGTTGAAGATGGCCATGCTTTCGAAGCTTTTGGCCTCCGCTTTCCACTCCTGATAGTTGGCGGGTGCCGGCATGTTCTGCTCGTAACCCTGCTTGGGGTTTCGTTCCCAGAGCGTGACGAGCCGGTCGGGGTCCTTGAACGGAAGCGGCTTGAGCAGGACTCCGTTGACCACGCTGAAGATGGCGGTGTTCGCCCCGATACCGAGCGCCAGTGTCAGCACCGCCACGGCGGTGAAGCCGGGGTTCTTCAGCAGCTGGCGAAAGGCGAAGCGGAGGTGGTTCATGGCAAAACGGGGTTTAGGGTCCGGCGTCTGGGATCTTGGGTTTTGGGTTTGGCGTGCCTCGTCACTGATTACTGATCACTGGTCACTGATTACTGCATTCTTGTTCTGCGGCGAGCGGGGCACGCGGGTAAGGCGAAGGTGCGGCGTCAGTCAGTCTCCTTGATGCGGACGCCGCCGGCGGTAATCCAGCGCTTGTGCTTGGCGATGCCGACCTCGATCGGGACCTGTTCGTGGATTTTGGTCCAAGGTCCGTCACCCAGGCGCACCCGCGCCGGCTCGACCGTGATTTTCCCGAACTCGCCGGTGATCACCACCCGATCCGGCTGGGTGTCGAGGGAATGCGATCCCTCCAGATTCGCCGTGATGGCGTGCCCAGCCGCCTGCGTGGAAATCTGGGTGGATGGGCGGCACGCGCTCAATCCGAGCAGCAGTATGGTGACCCGCACGGCGCGGAAAAGTTGGTCGAATGATTTCATGAAAGCGGAATCGATGGGGAACGGTTGGACTGGATGGAGAAAGTTGGCGTGATTGTTCATTCGCTCCGCAGGGCGACCATCGGATCGACCCGTGCCGCCCGACGGGCCGGCAGCCAGCAGGCGAGCAAGGTGACCAGCAGCAGCAGCCCGGAGACGGTGGCCACCACCCACAGGGTTGCGGATGGCAGGCCCGGCAGAACGGAGGTCAGCAGGCGTGAAAGACCGAACGCACCGGCCAGCCCGACGCCGGTCCCGATGAGCGACAGCCGCAGCCCCTTGCCGACCACCAGCCAGAGCACATCGCGCAGCTGCGCGCCGAGCGCCATCCGCACGCCGATTTCACCGGTGCGCCGGACCACGAAACCGGAGATGACGCCGTAGATGCCCAGCGCGGCCAGCGACAGACCGAGCAGCGCGAAGATGCTCAGCACCTTCCCGCCGACATCCCAGTTGTCCAGGGTGCTCCCAATGTCAGCGCGCACCGAGCCCGGCCGGCCCACCGGCTGGTCCGGATCCACTTCGGCGACGACGCGGCGGATGGTCTCGGCCGGTATGACCCCGCGAACAACCAGGTTCAGCCGGCCGCCCGGCTGTTGGGCATAGGGGCGGTATGTCTGGTACGGCGTTCCCGGAATGGCCGGATTGGCCGGGAAGCGCACATCATTCACCACGCCCACGATCTCGGCGCCGTTCACGCGCTGCCCGATCGGCGAGGCATCCGCCCAATAGGCCCGGGCCATCGCCGCATTGATGATGACCACCGGCGGGCGGTTGGTGTTGTCCGCATCCGTGAAATCGCGGCCCGCCAGCAGCCGCATGCCCAACGTGTGAAAATAGCCGGTCGAAACCCCGTCGACGGAACAGTTCTGGACCGCGCCCCTCGGCGGTTCGGGGCGGCCATCCAGATTGAAACTCGCCCCCACGTTGAACTGGCTGATCGGCAGGTTCCAACAGACGGCGGCACTTTCAACCCCGGGAATCGCCTTCAGCCGTTCTTCCAGCTGGCTGGCGAAAGCGCGCTGCTGGTTTCCATTGCCATACTTTGCCTCCGGCAGCGTCAGGTAGCCGATGCTCAGGCCATCCACCCGCCAACCCGGGTCCAGTGAGGCAAAACCGCGCAATCCGTTCACGACGAGTCCGGCTCCCGCGAGCAGCATCAGGGCGAGCGCCACCTCGGCGACGATGAGCGCCTGCTGCATCCGGTGCTGGGAGCGGCCCCCGGTCGAGCCGCGTGAGCCCTGTTTGAGCGCGTCATTGACGTCCGTGCGGGAGGCCAGCCACGCCGGCACCAGGCCGAAGGCGAGCCCACAAAGGTTGGAAGCGACCAGCGCAAACGCCAAAACCTTCAGGTTCAGCGACAGCGCCAGGATCGTCTCGCCCTCCATGACAAACTGGCGGCGCAACAGTTCGTTGCACCATAGGGCGAACAGCACGCCCAAGCCGCCGCCGGCCAGCGCCAGCAACAGGCTTTCCGCCAGCAACTGCCGGAGCAGCCGGCTCCGCACGGCTCCCAAAGCGCCCCGGATCGCAAACTCACGGCTGCGCGCCGAGGTCCGTGCAAATTGCAGGTTCGCCAGGTTGGCGCAGGCGATCAGCAGCACGAATCCGGCGAGCGCCATGATCGACCACACAATCGTGCGGCCTTCCGGCGGCAGGCTGGCATTGGCCAGGGGCTCGAGCCGCAGCCCTTCGGCCAAATTGTCCGGATGTTCCTGCCGCTGCCTCGTCGCCAGGACATCCGCCGCCGACCGCCCCTGTTTCAGGGACACCCCCGGTTTGAGCCGGGCAATGCATTTCAGGTAGTTGTTCCCGCGATCCACCCGCTGGGAATCGGTGAAGGCAATTGGCCGCCAGAGGTAGGCCGGCCCCATCAGCATCACGTCGTGAAAGCGCTCCGGCATCACCCCGATCACCGTCACGGATTCCCCGTCGAGCCGCAGCACGCGGCCAAGGATGTTGGGATCGCCGGCGAACCGCCGCTGCCAGAAACCGTAGTCGAGCACGACCACGTCATTGCGCCCCGGCCGGTCCTCCTCGGCGGTGAACACCCGGCCCAGCGCCGGCTGGATTCCCAGCACCCGGAACAGGTCGGCGGACACTTGCAGTCCCCGTACCCGCTCGGCCGGCTGGCCTGTTTCCGACAGGTTGAACGGACGGTCGTTCAGCGCCGCGATCGCCTCAAAGTCTCCATTCCGCTGGTAATCGAGGAAGTTCGGGGCGGAGTGATGCGACTCGCGCGGCGAACCGGGCGAGGTCTGAAATACCTGTACCAGCCGTTCGGGCTCGGGATAGGGCAGCGTGCGGGAGAGCGAGTTTTGGAGCGCGGTGAACATGGACGTGTTCACGCCGATGCCAAGGGCCAGCGTCAGCACGGCAACCACCGTGAAACCGGGGCTCTTCAGCAGCTGACGGAAGGCGAAGCGAAGATCTAAAAGCATAATAATGTGGGCTATTTGCTTCGCGCGATGACTTTCAGATTGGCAAAGGCGCCGGGATAGCCCCAGAAGCCGACGAGGCCGCTGCGGTCGCCGAGCTTGAGGTCCTTCACGACAAGGACGGGCTCCTTGCCGTCATTGACGAAGACCTGGACGGTGGTGCCGTCGATCTCAAGCCGGGCGTGGAACCAGACATTGTTTGCGATGTTCGCCCCGCCCTCGTAGACGCCGGGGAATTTCTCGCGGAGATAGGGCCAGTCGTAGATCGTGTCCGTGGCTACGTATTGGACCGAGTGCAGATGGCGGGGAGTACCGGAATTGAAAGGCCGGAAATAGATCAACTCGTGCTGTTTCGTATTCTTCGGATCGATGCGAAAGGCGATGCCCACAAAGGTTCGGTCATCGGGTTCGATGGGCCCGACGAGATCGGCCTCGATGGTGCCGTTTTGGAACTGGAGCCCGGGCACGAAGACGGTGCCCGGCGGATAGTCCTTGGTCTCTTCGAGTTTCTGGTAGTCGACCCGGAAGCGGATGGCCTGGTGGGTGACGCCATTTTTGTCGGTCACCGCCTCGATTTTGGCGTTGGTGCGGGGATTCATCTCGAGATGCCAGCGGGCGGGATCGAGTGGGATGTCAGCGGCGCAGACCGCGGACGCGGTGGCTAGGACGGAAAACAGGAGCAGGATGGTTTTCATAGGTTGACCAGTGAGAGAAGACGCGACGATCCCGCCCGCTGGACGACGTCCGATGGTTGATTGATAGAGGTTCAATGCTTTGCGCCAGTTTAGGCTGGTATCCTTCTCGCCGAACAGGGCGAGCATATCGATGTTCAGCCTACTCAGCCTTTGATCGAAGTTTTGGACGCGGATCATGGAAAGCGTTTCCTCCTCGAACTTGTATTTGTTCTTCTCCTTCATGTAAGCGGCTTGTGCAGCCTCATATTCTTTCCTGGTGCTCGGCTTCTGTTCACTCGTAATTCGTAATTCGAAAATCGTAATTCTTCTCACTCGCTCCGTAGCGCCACCATGGGGTTTACCCGGGCCGCCCGGCGGGCGGGCAGCCAGCAGGCGAGCAGCGCCACGGCGAGCAGCAATGGCGGCACGATGCCAAAGGTGACCGGATCGGTGGCCGGCAGGTGGTACAGGAAGTTGGCGGCCAGTTTCCCCACGGCGAGCGCCAGCAGCACCCCGAGGCCGAGTCCCAGCCCCGCCAGCCGGATGCTTTCGCGCAGGATCAGGCCCACCACGTTGCGTGGGTTGGCACCGAGGGCCATGCGGATGCCGATCTCGCGGGTGCGCCGGGCGACGGCGTATGATTTCAATCCGTAAATGCCGACCGAGCTCAGGAGCAGCGCCAGGCCGCCGAAGGCGCCGAAGAGCACCGCTCCGAGACGCATCACCCGCACGTCCGGTCCATCATGGTGCATCGCCACGAGGGTTTTGATTTCCGTCAGCGGAATGCCCGCGTCCAGCCGGTGCAGCTCGGCACGGGCCGTGGTCATCAGCTGCGCCGGGTCCACTCCGGGAGCGACGCGCACCTGCAGTTTGAAATCCGCATGAAATTCCTGCCCGAGCGGAATGTAGACAGCCGCGTGTGGTTCCTCCTTGAAGAGCCGCCGTTGAACCGTGGGCACGACCCCCACCACCGTCAGCAGCTTCGGGGAGGTTTTGGCATCGTAGCTGGGGAACTGGATCGTTCGCCCCAACGGATCCGCCCCGGGCCAGAACTGCTCCGCCAGTGCCTGGCTGATGATCGCCACCGGCTGGGCCCCGTTGGTCTGCTCTTCCCGCCGCTCGAATTCCCGCCCCCGCAGCAGGGAAATTCCCATGGTGCGGAAATAATCGGCCCCCACCACATTGTAGGCGGCGGCCAGTTTCCGCCCGCCCGTGATCGTCGCCGCGCCATCGGCCGGTGGCGGCGCGCCCCCCAGCTGGACCTCGCAACCGCCCCAGCTGCCACCGAAGGGAATGTAGAGGGCCGAACTGACCGATTCGACACCCGGCAGCGAGGCCAACCGCTCGGTTGCGGCCCGGTTCAGCACCCACGCACGTGAATCCGTCTCACCGGTCAGCTTGGGGTCGAGTGCGACATAGAAATTGGATCCCAGTTCGAAGCCGGGATTGGCGTCATAGGCATTGATGGCGCTGCGGCAAAAGAGAGCGGCCGCCACCAGCAGGGCCAGCGTGAAGGCCATCTGGCCCACCGCGAGGACATCCCGGATTCCGAAGCGCCCCGCCCGGACATCTTCGCCGGCGTGCTGTTTGAGGGCTGCATTGAATTCAACCCGGGTGAGCGTCCAGGCCGGCCCCAGCGCAAAAACCAGGGTGGCAAGGCCGCTGAAGGCAAGAAGCACAACCAGGGCACGCCCATCGGGTGCGAAGTCGAAGATGGGGAAATCCGCCGGCATGCCCGCACCGGAATAGATCAGGGCCGACAGGATTTGGGTCGCCCCCATGGAAACCAGCAGCCCGGCGACGCCGCCCAACAACGCCAGGAGCAGTCCTTCGGTGAGCAGCTGCGCCAGGATGTGACGGCGCCCTGCTCCCAAGGCGAGCCGCACCGCCACCTCTTTGCGACGGGCGGTGCCCCGCGCCAGCATCATGTTGGCCAGGTTCAGGCAGGCGATGAGCAGCACGAGCGCGGCGAGTCCGAAGGCCAAACCAGAGATTTGGGCGAGCCCCTTGTTGTTCTGGCCCGGCCCGTCGCTGAAATTGAACCGGGCGGGCGCGGTACAAATCAGGGTCCTGGCTTTCGGCTCGGCGGGATCGGCGACCGCAAACCGCTCGCTCATCACCGCCAACGCCCCGCTTGCATTCGCAAGCGTCAACCCCGGCTTCAGCCGGCCCATGAGCATGAACCGCCTGTCGCCGCGGTTGGCCAGCGGCCGGTAGGCCGCCTCGCCAGCACCCGACATCAATGATTCCGGAGCCCCGAGCGGCAGGTACAGGGCCGGGGCCAGCAACTGGGCACCCGTGAATCCGCGCGGCATCACCCCGATCACGGTCACGTCACCCCGTGTCAGTTTGAGGGTGGTCCCGACAATGGCGGGATTGCCCCCCAGCTTCAGCCAGAAGGCATGACTGAGCACCGCCACCGGTGCTCCCGAGGTTTCCTCCTCCGGCACGAACCCGCGTCCGAGTGCCGGGGCCACTCCCAGTGCGGCGAAATAGTTCGCGCTGACCAGATTGGCCGGAATTTCCTTCGTCAACTCGTCGTGGATGGCGACCGAGGCGCGGCCGAAGGCGAATAGTTCGGTGAAGGCCGAGTCCGGGCTGGAACGCAGGTCGGCAAAGTCGGGATAGGAGAAGAGATGGAACGAATCCGGATTGTCCCGGTCATGCTGATAGACGCCGGCGAGCTGCTCCGGTCGGCTCGCCCGGAGGGGCTTGATCAGGATGGAGTTGATGATCGAAAAGATCGTGGCGTTGGCCCCGATGCCGAGCGCCAGGGTAAGCACGGCCACGACGGTGAAACCGGGGCTCTTCAGCAGCTGGCGGAAGGCGAAGCGGAGGTCGTTCATGGCGAGATTGTGTCCCGGGTCCCGGGTCCAAGGTCTCGGGTCGGGGACGTGGGCGTAGGTGAGCTCATCGGTTTCCGTTCATTGGTTCACTCGTAATTCGTAATTCGAAAATCGTAATTCTTCTCATTCGTTTCTCAGCGCCACCATCGGGTCCACGCGCGCCGCGCGGGCGGCGGGCAGCCAACAGGCGATCAGAGCGACCACCAAAAGCAGCGCCGCCATGCCCAGGACGACCGCCGGATCGTTCGTGGGGAGCTCGGGCGTGATGGACCGGAGCAGCCGGGCCACGCCCAGCGCGCCGACCAGTCCGATACCGGCTCCAAGAATCGTAATCTGCAGCCCCTTGCCCAGCACGAGCCACAGCACATCGCGCAACTGGGCACCCAGCACCATTCGCACCCCGATCTCACTGGTCCGCTGGACCACCTGGCCGGCGATCACCCCGTAGATACCCAGTCCGGCCAGCAGCAGGCCGAGCAGCGCGAAGCCGCCGAGCAGCCGGCCAGTCAAAGCGAAGTTTCCCAAGTTCCTTGTCACCGCCGCCCGCGCGGTCCCGGGATCATTCACCGGCTGGTCGGGATCCAGTTCGGTGACCGCGCGACGGAGCGTATCGGCCGGGACCGCCCCCCGGACGGCAACGGAGAGGTAGGCGCGCGGCGACTGGGTAAAGGGCCGGTAGGTCTGGAAATACGTGTCGGGCCGGTTGAAATTCGCCGCAAACCGCACGTCGCCCACCACGCCGACGACCTCCTCCCAGTCCCCCACCCCACCGATCCGCTTGCCGATCGGCGATTCCCCGGGCCAAAAAGTCCGGGCCATCGTCTCGTTGATGACCGCCACCGCGGAGCGGTTGGCCGTGTCGGCGGGGTTAAAGTCACGGCCATCCCGGAGTGGAATCCCGAGCACCGCGAAATACCCGGGCGTGACCCCGTTCACGAAGCGGAGCGGTTCATGGCCACGAGGCGGGGGCGGGCGCCCTTCCACCGCAAAGTTGCGGCTGAAATTGCCATCATAGATTGGCAGGGACCAGGCGATGGCAGCGCCCGTCGCTCCGGGTAATCCCCCCAGTTTCTCCTGCAGCTGCGCGACAAATGCCCGGCGCTGGCCATCGTCGCGATATTTGCTTTCGGGCAGGCTGAGGGAACCGGTGGTCAGCCCGTCCACCGCCCAGCCCGGATCGCGAAAGGTGAACCGGTCGAGGCCGCGAACGAACAGGGCCGCGCCGGCCAGCAACACGAGCGCGAGCGCCATCTCGGCCACGATGAGCCCGTGACGCACCCGGTTCTGGGTGCGGTCGCCCGCGACCCCGCGCCCGCCCTGTTTGAGGGCGTCGTTGACGTCGGGGCGGGTGGCGAACCACGCCGGAGCGAGGCCGAAGGCCAGGCCGGTCACCATCGAGGCCAGAGCCGCGAAGCCAAGGGCCTTCAGGTTCAGGGGCAGCCTCAGGCCCGTCTCGTCGCCGAGGATGATCTGGCGACCGATCCACTCGTTGACCCAGGTCGCGACCACCAGGGCGAGCAGTCCGCCGAGGAGGGCGATCAGCAGGCTCTCAGTCAGCAGGCCCCGCAGCAGCCGGCCACGCGGCGCCCCGAGCGCGCCGCGAATTGCCAGTTCCCGGCTGCGCCGCGCCGTCCGCGCGAACTGGAGATTGGCCAGGTTCGCACAGGCGATCAGCAGCACGAAGCCGGTCAGGCCCATCGTCATCCAGATGACCCGGTGGCCGGTCGCGTCCGTACCGGATTCGGCCAGGGGCTGTAGGCGCAGACCGATATCCGTGTTGTTGTCCGGATACTCTTTCGCCAGACGGGCGGCGATGGTGGTCATCTCCGCTTGCGCCTGCGCCAGCGTGACCCCGGGCCGGAGGCGGGCGACGGATTGCAGCCAGTTGTTGCCGCGGTTCTGGCGCTGCTCGGTCGTAAACGCGAGCGGCCGCCAGACATCCACCGGCCCCCAGATCAGCGGGTCGTGAAACTGCGCGGGCATCACCCCCAATACCGTCACCAGTTCGCCATCCAGCCGCAAGGTGCGTCCGATTATGTTCGTGTCGCCAGCGAAGCGGTGCTGCCAGAACCCATAATTCAGGACCACGACGTTGTTCCGGCCCGGCTGGTCCTCCTCCCCAGTGAACACGCGGCCCAACGCCGGCTGCACGCCGAACAAGGAAAACAGGTCGGCCGACGCGATCATCCCGTGCAGGCGTTCCGCCGGCTGGCCGGACTCGGCCAGATTGAAGGACGCCCAGCTCAAGGCCGCCATGCCGCTAAACACCTGGTTCTGCCCACGCTCATCCAGGAAATTCGCGGCCGAATGCGGCCAGCTTTGGGACTGCGACGAAGTGCGATGGATCCGCACCAACTGGTCCGGCGCCGGATAGGGCAGCGCCCGCAGCAGGATCGCTTGCAACGCGCTGAACATCGACGTGTTCACCCCAATACCTAGCGCGAGGGTGAGCACGGCCACGGCCGTGAACCCGGGATTCTTCAGCAGCTGGCGAAGGGCGAAACGAAAATCCTGCATATATAACGCAGCCCCTCCGCAAGCGATATGCCACATCGGGAATCCGGCCAAAATAGAGCAAAAGACGCCCGTTCACTCGAATGCCCGGCGCGGGCTCTTCGCGCGCTTCGCCGATAATGGGAAAGGACTGTCCCAGAATTGGGACGCGTCGAACCCAAGTTCCGGGTCCCGGGTCCAAGATCCCGAGTCGGGGGAATGAGCGTCAGGAGCGCCCCGTGAAGGCTTCAGTAATTCAGCGACTCTCGTCACTGATCACTGGTCACTGCTTCCACTCGAAATTCGCAACTCGCCATTCGAAATTTCCGTCACTCCGCCCGCAGCACCACCATCGGGTCCGAGCGGGTCGCCCGGAACGCCGGGATCAGGCAGGCGATGCCCGCGACGGCAAAGAGCAGTGCGGCGTTGCCGGCAAAGACGAGTGGATCGTGCGACGTGATGCCAAAGAGCAGGCTGCGCAGCAGCCCGGTGAGCACCACTGAGCCGACCAGACCGGCAGCGATGCCGATAACGACCAGCTTGAGGCCGCCCTGCAGGATCAGCCGGAGAATGTCGCCCCGCTGTGCGCCGACCGCCATGCGGATGCCGATCTCCTGCGTCCGCTGGCTGACGGAAAAGGCAATCACTCCATATAGTCCGATGGCCGCGAGAGTCAGCGCCAGGGCGGAGAAAAAGCCCAGCAACCGGGTAATGAACCGGCGCGGCCCCACCGCATCGTCGATCAGGCTGTCGAGCGTGTGGAAGGCGCCATTCGGCAGGGTGGGATCATATTCCGCCAGCGCAGTCCGTACATCGGGCACGAGCGAGCCGGGCGTCCGACCACTTCGGACCACCATCTCCAGCGTGCTCCAATCGCTGCTCTGCCGGCAGTCCAGATACATCTCATTTCCGGCGGCCTCCTCAAGGGAACTGTGGCGGACATTCGCCACAACGCCGATGACCGTGGAACCCCCGTTCACCGTGACTTTGTGCCCGAGCGCATCCTGTCCTGGCCAGAGCAGCCGGGCCATGTTTTCATTGATGACGACGGCCTTCTCGGCTTTGGGATTGAACTGCTCGTCAAAGTAACGGCCGGCAACCAGCGGGATCTTCATCGCCTTCAGATAATTGGGGTCCACCAGGCGCGGGTAGGCGTTGGGAAATTGTCCATCGGGGTATTGCACGCCGACCGCACCCGCACCCCAGGAGCGGTTCCGCCCCAGCGGCAGGGTGTCACTGAAGCCAACCGCCTCGACGCCCGGAAGCGCGGCGATCTTCCGGGCCATGCCACCCAGATAGAGGTCCACATCCTCACCGCTCTTGAACTGTTTCGTGGAATCGATGCGCCACGCCATGGCGTGCTGCGGCTGGAAGCCGAGATCGACCTGGAGTACGGCGTTGAAGCTGCGGATAAGCAGGCCCGCTCCCACCAACAGCATGCACGCCAACGCGACCTCAGCGACCACGAGTGTGCCCCGGGCGGCGGCGGCCGACCGGCCGGCGCTGCGCTGATGCGTGGCATCCTGTCCGGCGTGGGCACCCTGCGCCCGGAACAGCTGGAGCGCCGGCAGCAAACCGCAGGCGATGCCGGCCAGCGTGGTCAGTCCGATCGTGACGCTGAGGGCGATGCGATCGACTGCGGCATGCTGCAACAGAGGCACGCCAAAGCTCGAAAGGTGCGCGAGCAGGCTCGTTGCCCAGACCGCCAGCGGCACGCCCACCAGCGACCCGGCGAAGGCGAGCAGGAGGCTCTCGGTCAGGGTTTGGCGGACCAGATGCAGCCGGCTGGCCCCAAGGGCAAGGCGCACCGCAAATTCCTGGCGGCGCGAGTTGAGCCGGGCCAGCAGGAGGTTCGAGAGGTTCACGCACGCGATCGCAAGCACACAGACCACCGCCGCGGCGAGGAGCAGGAACGCGCTGCGGAATTTCCCGCGAAGGGTTGTGTCCAGCGTGCTCACTTTGGCCCCGAGGGTTCCCGCCTTGAGTGTTGTCTGTAGCCGGTCGCTGATGACCGTCAATTCGGCCTGGGCCTGCGCCAGCGTGGCGCCCTGCTTCAGCCGTCCGATGCCGAACACCGTGTTGCCGTAACGGGCCGTCTCCGGCGTGAGCGGAAACGGGTTGATGACATCCACCTCGCTGCCAGGAGTGAAGATTGAGGCGAAATCGAACGACTCGGGCAGCACGCCGACAATGGTCCCCGGCTGCGTGTTCAGCGTGATCTTCCGCCCCACCACCGCCGGATCGCCACCGAACCGGCGCTGCCAGTAGGCATGCGTGAGGATAACCGCACTGGGGCCGTTGAAGGCGCATTCCTCGGCGCTGAAGTTACGTCCGTGGAGCGGCGTGATGCCCAAGGTCGGCAGGAAATTGTCGGAAACCCCGACGCTCCGCAGGCGCTCCGAACCGTCTTTCCCCGTCATCGTGAGCGGCACGTAGTCGGAAAACGCGAAGTAGGCGGCGAGGGAATCGAAGCTTTTGCTCTGCTCGCGCCAGCCGAGGAACGTGTCCGCCCGCGAGGTGCGTCCCGAGAGCCCGGAGTCGCCAAAGATGTTCTCGATCCAGACGAGGCGGTCCGGCTGCAACACGGGCAGCGGCTTCAGCAGGACGGCGTTGACGATGCTGAACATCGCGGTGCAGGTCCCGATGCCGAGCGCCAGCGTGAGCACGGCCACGGCGGTGAAGCCGGGATTCTTAAACAGTTGGCGGAGCGCGAAGCGTAGGTCGTTCATGGGAAATGGGGTCTGGGATTGGGCGTCTTGGTTCTGGGGTTTGCCGTTTCTCGTCACTCGCAATTCGAAACTCGAAACTCGCAATTCACTTCACTCGCTCCGCAGCGCCTCGTTGGGATTCACCGACGCAGCCCTCCGGGCCGGGAGCCAGCACGCGAGCAGGGCGACGGTTCCCAGGACGACGATCACGGTGACAAAGGAGACAGGGTCGATCGCCTTCACGTGGTAAAGGTCCACTTGGCTGCCGACGAAGCGGGCAACCCCGAGACTCGCGATGATTCCAATCAGGATTCCCAATCCCGCCAGGCGGCCGCCGTCCTTGAGCACCAGCCCAAGCACCTGATGCCGCTGGGCACCCAGGGCCATCCGGATACCGATCTCCCGCGTGCGGCGGCTGACCAGATAGGAGAGCACGCTGAACAACCCGACCGTCGCCAGCGCCAGCCCCACCACAGCGAACAGGCTGAACAGCGCCATCGTGAACCGCGGCTGGGCGGTCTGGTCTTTCATGGATTCCTCGATGGTCCGCGTATTGGCCACCGGCAGTTGAGAGTCCATGGCGGTCACTTCCCGACGCAAAGCGTTGAAAATGGCGGCGGGCTCCCCGTGGGACCGGATGGCCAATGTCCTTCCGCCCGGGGCCACGAGGGTGAAAGGAATGAGCGCGGTCGGCTGGGTCTCCCGGGTAAGACCGTTGTTGCGCGTGTCGGCGCAGATACCGACGACCGTGAGCACCGGGGAAATGTTCGTGAGAAACAGGACGGAGTTAGGCAGGTTTTTCAAGAGGTCCAACGAGATCTGCTGGCCGAGCGGATCTACTCCGGCCGGCCAGAGCTTCGACGCCGCCTCGTTAATGACCGTGAATCGGTCGCCGCGCCGCAACTCATCCGGAGTAAGCATCCGTCCCCGGCGGAGCATGACCCCGAGCGTTTTGAGATAGTTCGCGCTGACCAGGTTTAGGGTGATCGGCAGGGAATCGGCGCCCGGTTGTCCATTGATCGAGTAACCGGAAGGAGGACCGCCGAATGGCGTTCCGCCATTTCCGATCGCCACCGCCTGCACGCCAGGAAGGCGCTCGACGCGTTCGAGCAGTTCTTCCGCGAACCGGTTATGCTGCTCGATTGTCGTGTAGTGTGACCGGGGCAGCATCACATCCGCCGTGACTAAATTCTCGGGCTGGAAGCCAGGGTCCACCTGCTGGAGCGCCAGAAAGCTTCGGATCGTGAGGCCGGCGCTGATCAGCAGAACAACGGACAACGCCATTTCGACGACCACCAGGGTCGAGCGGAAGGCACCGCCCTTGGCCACTCCCTCGGCCGAGCGTTCGTTTTTGAGCGCACCGGAGAGGTTCGGCCGGGTGGACTGCAACGCGGGCACCAGGCCGAAAAGAATGCCGGTGACGAGCGACACCGTGATACAGAAAAGCAGCACGTAGCCATTCACCTCGATGCGCGCCTCGTTAGGCACGTTGAAGGACGGCATCAGCACCACCATCAGCCGCGTGATGGCCACTCCCAACGCCAGGCCCAAAACACCGCCCAAGCCGGAGAGCAGCACGCTTTCGGTCAGCAGCTGCCGCACGAGCCGGCCCCGGCCCGCGCCGATGGCCAGGCGGATGGCCATCTCCTTCGCCCGGCCGGTGGCCCGGGCCAGCTGGAGGTTGGCGATGTTGGCGCAGGCGATCAGCAGGAGGAAGGCGACCGCCCCAAACAGCAGTTGCAGGGTGTGCTCCATCTCGCCGCTCGCCGAGGTGATGTCCAGATAGTTGGTCAGCGTGGCCTCAAATTTCTCCTTCGGGAATCCGTCGGGATTGGCCTGGGCCAATCCGACGTAGAGCGAAGCCAACTGCTGGCGGACGATCGCAGCATTGGCATCCGGCTTGAGCCGGGCGATGGGGAAGAGCCGGCGGGGATCGCCCGCAGTGCGGTCGAAAGGCAACCAGCAGCCGTCGCTGGTCCACCACCCAAACCGTGCGGGCATCACGCCGATGATCGTGTAGGTCCGGTCGTCCAGCCGCAGTGTCCGGCCGAGCGCCTTGGGGTCGCCGGCGAAGAGCCGCTGCCACAGCTTGAACGTGATGACGGTGACCGGTTGCGGTTCGCCGGAGGGTGAGAAATCCCCGGGCCCGAAGAATCGGCCCACGACCGGCGCAACGCCGAGAAATTGGAAGGCGTTTGGTGTCAGCCGAGGAGTGGTAAGATTTTCAGCGGCAAATTCGCCGGTGAGCAGTGCACTACCGGGACTCGTCCCCATCATGTCCGCAACGCCCGGCAACGAGGCCATCGCGTCAAACTCGTCCTTGCGATAGGGCCGCATGGTCTGCTGGCCGCCCGCGCTCTGCAGCCCGGGTGCCCAGATGGTCTCCGGATGGGCGTACGGATACGGGTTGATCAGCACGCCATAGACGACACTGAAGATGGCGGTCGTTGCTCCGATGCCGAGCGCGAGCGTGAGCACGGCCACGGCGGCGAAACCGGGGTTTTTCAGGAGCTGGCGGAGAGCGAAACGGAAATCATTCATGGCAGGGATGCAGGGGAGAAAGGGTGCGGGGGAGCTGCGGAATACTGCCCGAACTCCGGGAGGAAACGGGCTGCTTCATTCATAATTCATCCTTCTTAATTCAAATTTTCCCCAGTCATTCGTAACGCAGGGCAACCGTCGGATCGACCTTCGTGGCGCGCCGCGCCGGGATGTAGATGGCGACGAAGGCGACCACCGCCAGCAGGAGTGGCACGGCGGCGAACGTCAGCGGATCGGTGGGGGTGACGCCGAACAGCAGGGAGGAAAGCGAGCGGGTGAGGACGAAGGCGCCTGCCAGGCCGAGGGCGATCCCTATGCCCGCCACGAGCATCCCCCGTCCCAGCAGCAGGCTCAGCACATCGCCCCGCTGGGCCCCGAGGGCCATGCGCACGCCGATCTCGCGCGTGCGCTGCGCCACGGAATAGGAGATGACGCCGTAGATGCCCACCGTCGCCAGCACCAGGGCGACCCCGGAGAAGATCAGCAGCAGGGTCGCGAGAAAACGTGGCCGCGCCTGGGCGGCCGACATCACCGCCTCCAATGTCCGCACCCGGGAAAGTGGCAGGGAGGGATCCAAGGTCCGGACCTCGCGGCGCAGCGCGCTGATCACGGCCGCGGGCTCACCACGCGAGCGCAACGCAACATAGCAGGCGCGGTTGTCGCGGGCATAGGTCTGCCCCATTGCGAAATAGACTTCCGTCCCGGCGACATTCTCCAGGCCGTGATTTTTCACGTCATCGACCACCCCGATGACCGTGCACCACTCTTTCGCGCCGCTGGCGGGTCGCAGACGGCGGCCGATCGGACTTTGTTCCCCGTAGAACATCCGCGCCGTGGCCCGGTTGATCACCGCGACATCCGTCGCGCCCGGCGTGTCACGCGCGTCGAACAGCCGGCCCTCCAGGAGCCGGATGCGCAGGGTCTTGAAATAGGCCGGCGAGACTCCCTGGTAGAAATCCACATTCAGCATCGGGCCACCGGGCACCGACACGAAGCCCTCGATCTCGAGGTCCGAGTAGACTGCCTGCTTCTGGGGCGGCAGCCCGGTCACCAGCGCGGCGCTCTCCACCCCAGGCAGCGCCGTCAGTTCGGTTTCAAGCCGGGTCCAGAAGGCCGACTGGGTCGGACCATCCGGATAGGTCGCCGGCGGCAGCGCCACCTGGGCGGTGACGATTCCACGCGGTTCGAAGCCGGCATCCACCTGCTGGAGTTTCCAGAAGGCCCGCAGCATGAGGCCCGTGCCGATGAGGAGCATCAGCGCGAGGGCCAGTTCGCCCATGACCAGCACATGTCGGAACCGCTGCGTCGCCGCCGCGCCGGTCACCGAGGTTGCGACGGACTTCAGCGAGCCGTGGAAGCTTCGCCGCGCCACATGGTAAAACGGGGCCAGCCCAAAGCCGATCCCGGTCACCACGCTGATCACAAGTGTAAAGAGCAGCACCCGGGCATCCAACGCCATTTCCGCCGCGCGCGGCAGGCTGGCCTCATCGGCGGCCTGCGCGAGCTGCAGCCCGCCCTGGGCCAGAAACAGTCCCACCACGGCTCCCAACAGTGAAAGCAGGACTCCCTCAATGACAAATTGCCGGGCGAGCGACCGCCAGCCGGCTCCGAGCGCACCCCGGATGGCGATCTCCTTCTGCCGGGCTTCCGCGCGCGCCAGCAGCAGATTGGCCACGTTCACGCAGGCGATGAGCAGCACAAACCCGACCGCCCCCAGCAGCATGCGCAGCGCCGGCCGGATGGTCCGCACCACCTCGTCATGCAGGCCATGGATCACGATGGGATGGCCGGTCTTGCCGAAGCCATGCTCGCCTGCCGGAGTGGTCTTCTCAGACTGCTGCACGAACGCCTCCAGTTCCGACCGGGCCTGGCCCAGCGTCACCCCCTCCTTCAGCCGCCCGAGCAGCGAGAAGTTATGCTCGGCACGGCCGCCGGGATGGAGCGGATCAAGCTGCATCGCCACCCACACCTGCGGGGCATCCGCCGCCCCCGGCGGAAAACGGAAGTCCTGGGGCATCACGCCGAGGACGGTGTGCTTCTCCCCGTTCACTCGCAGTTCGCGCCCGACCACGTTGGGGTCACCCGCGAAAAGGCTTTGCCAGAGACCGAATGAGATGTTCGCGGCTTTCGGCGCGCCGGGCTGGTCGTCCTCGGGTCCGATCAGACGGCCGGACAGGGGCGTCACCCCCAGCATCCCCAGCATCCCCCCGGTCACGCCCGCTCCCGCGGCGCGAATGGGATCGGCCTCGCCCGCCAGGGTCGCCTCGCCCATGGCCCAGAGTTCGAGGCCCGCCCACGACTTCGTCTCGCGCCGGAGGTCCAGATACTCCGGATGTGAGAAGGCAAACCGCCGGCCACCGTCATTCGGGATTCCCGGGAACTCCGTATACAGCCGCACAAGCTGCTCCGGTTTGGCGTAAGGCAGCGGCCGGAGCAGCGCCGTGTTGGCCACACTGAAAATGGCCGTGGTCGCCCCGATGCCAAGCGCCAGGGTAAGCACGGCCACGGCGGTGAAGCCGGGGCTCTTCAGCAGCTGCCGGAGGGCGAATTTCAGGTCGTTCATGGCGAGATTGGGCTCAGTTTTCGGTTTCCGGTTTTCGGTTTTCGGTCCCGGATCTGGTCACTCGTCCCTGATTCTGGGTCACTCGTAATTCGCACTTCGTGCTTCGTAATTTTCCTCACTCGCTCCTCAACGCCACTGCCGGATCCACGCGACTCGCGCGCCGCGCCGGCAGCCAGCAGGCGAGCAGGGTCACACCCACCAGAATCAAGGAGGACGCGAGGAACGTGACCGGGTCGGAGGGGTTGATCTCGAACAGCGGCGAGGCCAGAAAACGGCTGAGGCCAAAGGCGACCACCAGCCCGAGGCCGAGCCCCACGAGCACGGGCCGCATCCCCTGCGACAGGACCAGGCGCAGGACGTCACCGCGTTGGGCTCCGAGCACCAGACGGATTCCGAGTTCCCGGATGCGCCGGCTCACCGTGTAGGCAACGACGCCGTAGAGGCCGACCATGGTCAGCAAAAGGGCCGTCGCCGCGAAGAGCCCCAGCAGCAGGGAACCAAACCGGGGCCGCGACACCGCGTTGGATACGAGGGCCTCCATCGTCCGGTAGTTGGCCATCGGCAAAGCCGGATCAATGGCCTTCAGCTCACGGCGCAGCACGCTTTCGGACGGCACGGATGCGCTGGTTTCATTTCCCCGTATGACGACCGTCATTTCCTCCCAATAGGTGGGAAACTGCGCGTACGGGAGGAAGTAGCCCGGTGTGGGTTTCAGTTCCAGCGCGTTGGCCCGCACGTCCCGGACGATGCCGACGATCGTGCACCATTCGTTTTCGCCAAAATCTCTCGCCCGGATCCGTTTGCCGATCGCGTCCCCGTTGGGAAAGAACTGCCGGGCAAGCGTCTCGTTGACGACAGTAACAAGCGGTTTTCCAGCCACGTCGGCGGCATCAAAATCACGACCACGGACCAGGCCCACCCCCATCGTGCGGAAATAGCCGGCCGTCACCACCCGCTGCTGCCCCAGCGGCTCCTGTCCCGGTCGCGGTTGTGGCATCCCTTCGACGAAGAAGTACGACACGTTCTCACTGCCACCGAGGGGCAGATGCGAAACCATCGCGACGCCGTCAACTCCGGGAATCGCGCCGATCCGCTCCTGCATCTGGCGTGAGAACGCGAGCCGGGAATCGCCCTTTTCATAGCTGGCTCCCCGGAAAGTGAGATTGAAGGAGCAGATGCCCGTCTTCGAAAAGCCGGGGTCCAGAGCCAGCATGCGCTGGAAGCTCTGGATCATGAGCGCCGCCCCCACCAGCAGGGCAAAGGCGATGGCCACCTGGCCGGTGATCAGTCCGACATGGCTCTGCCAACGGCCACCGTCCGAATTGCCCCGACCGGCCGCATTGAGCGCCTCGCTCAGGTTGACTTTCGAGGCGTGCAGCGCGGGTACGAGTCCAAACAGAACTCCGGTGACAAGCGTGAGCACCAGCGCAAAGAAGAACACCGGCCCATCAAAAGTGGCCTCATGCAGGCGGGGCAAGTTCGGTGGGCTCAACGCGAGGAGGAGCTTCAGGCTGCCGGCCCCGAGCAGCAGTCCCACGCCGCCACCCAGCAGGGCAAGCAGCACGCTTTCGGTCAGCAGCTGACGGATCACACGCCCTCGCCCTGCCCCGATGGCGGAACGGATGGCCATCTCCTTCCGGCGCGCCGCCGCGCGACAGAGCAGCAGGCTCGCGACGTTCACGCACGCGATGAGCAGCACGAACGCCACCGCACCCAGAAGCACGAACAGAACCGGACGGGTCTGCCCGGCCACCTGCAACGCGAGCGGCCGCAGGTGCGTGCTCCACCCGGCATGGGTCGCAGGCCGCTCGGTGGCAGCCTGCTGCGCGAGCAGGTCCAGCTCGGCCTGTGCCCGGGTCATGGTCACGCCGGTTTTCAAGCGTCCGATCACGATAAACTGGCGGTTCACGTCATCCTGCCAGAACTTCGCATCACGGGCGACGGGCAGCCACAGTTCGGACTGCACCGGCAGGTTGTAGGGCGGCGGCATTTCCGCGCTGCGCGGAAAATTAAAACCCGCCGGCATGATCCCCACCACGAGCCGGCTCTCGTTGTTCAGCATGATGGGTGTCCCGATGAGCTTGGGATCGCTCCCAAACTCGCGCTTCCACAGGCCGTCGCTGATCACCACGACCTTGTCCTTGCCCGGCTGTTCCTCCTCGGCGGTAAAGCCCCGTCCCAAGATCGGCTGCACGCCCAGGGTCGGGAAAAAGTTGGCGGTCACGGACACCCCGCCAATCCGCTTCAGTTCGCCATTTCGATTGAGATCCATTTGTGCCGAAGAAACTCCGGCCACCTGCTCAAACGACTGCGCCCGCTGCCGCCAATCGAGGATGTCCTGCTGCGACGGCGGCAGTTCGTGGATACCCAGGTTGAATGATGGATTGTCCGTCCACACCACCATCAGCCGGTCCGGTTCGCGATACGGCAGCGGCTTCAGCAGCACCGCGTAGATGACACTGAAAATCGCCGTATTGGCACCGATACCGAGCGCCAGCGTAAGCACGGCCACGGCGGTGAAGCCGGGGTTCTTCAGCAACTGGCGAAGGGCGAAACGGAGGTCGTTCATGGGGAGAGGAGGTCCCGGGTCCCGGGTCCAAGGTCCAAGGTCAGGAAGATGGGCGGAGGTGGCATCATCGATTTCTGGTCACTGGTTCACTCACAATTCGAAATTCGAAATTCGGAATTCCCTCATTCGCTCCTGAGCGCCTGCATCGGGCTTATTCGGGCGGCCCGACGGGCTGGCAGGTAGCAGGCCAGGAGTGCGACCACCAGCAGCACCGCTGTCGTGGCGATGAGCGTGGTGGGGTCGGATACACCGACTCCAAAAAGCATGGACCTCAGGAACCTCGTCAGGGCCAGGGCACCGGCCAATCCGATGGCGACTCCCAACAGGACGGTTCCCATCCCTCCACCGAGGATCAGGACCTGGACATTCGTGGCGCGGGCGCCCAGGGCCATGCGGATGCCAATCTCCCGCGACCGCTGGTTCACCGAATAGGACAGCACGCTATAGATTCCGGTGGCCGCAAGAAGCAGGGCGAGGCCGGCGAACAGCCCCAGAAGCTGCGATTGAAAACCCGTCGCGCTGAACGATTCGGATTTCGCCTGCTCCATGGTCCGGAGGCCGGTGATTGCCAGCGTGCCGTCCACTTTCCAGACCTCCCGACGCAATGCTTCCGCCAGCGCCAGCGGAGGGACGCCGGTTCGCAACATCAGGGAGACCCCGCGCGTGGGATATTGCACGTAGGGGAAGTAGATTTCCGGCCGGGGCCGTTGGGTGAGGCTCTCGTTCTTGATGTCGGCGACGACCCCCACAATCGTCAGCCAGTCCTGCGTATCCAGACCATCCGGTCGGAGCCGTTTTCCCACGGCACCACCTTCGGGCCAGAATTGCCGGGCCATGGTGGCGTTGATGACCGCGACCTTCGGCCCCGTCTCGTTGTCGGACTCCGCCAAGTGGCGTCCCTCCACCAGCGGAACCCGCAACGTCTGAAAATAATCGCCGCCCACGCCCCGGAGGTGGGTGAAGGGAGCCTCGCTGGCCACAAAGGTTCGCCCTTCGATGGCCGTGCCGCTGGCGTCCATGTCGCTGTTCAGCGGCAGGCTGTTGCCGTAGGTCACGGCCAGCACCCCTGGAAGGCTTCCCAACCGCGCAGCCAGCTCACGCACGGCGGCCACTCGGGCCGGATTGTTGTCGGTGTAGCGGCCGCCCGCCAATACGGTGTGCGCCACGAGCATCTTCGACGGGTCGAACCCGGCGTCGAAATTGTTCAGCTTGCCCATGCTTCGCAACAAAAGCCCCGCCCCCGCGAGCAGGACGAAAGCCAGACTGACCTCGGCCGCGACGAGCGTGCTCCGCAGGCGGAACCGCCCCCGTCCGGTGGTCGCCGCCTTCGACTCCTCTTTCAGGGAGGCTCCGAGGTTCACCCGCACGGCGGAAAGCGCCGGAGCCAGGCCGAACAGGATGCCACAGCCCAGGGAAGCGACCAACGTGAACGCGAGCACCGCCGGATCGAGGGCGATCTCGGCCGCCTGCGGAAGCCGGGCGGCCAGGAGCTTTTGGGCGAGGCTGACAACCCCCTGTCCCAGCAACAGCCCGGCACCGCCCCCGAGGAGGGCGAGCAACAGGCTTTCGGCGAGCAACAGACGGACAATCTGCCAGCGCCCCGCACCCACCGCCGAACGGACCGTCATTTCGGCCTGACGGGCGAGCGCACGGGCGAGCGAAAGGTTGGCGACGTTGGCGCACGCGATCAAAAGCACGCACACCACCGCGCCGCCCAGCATCAGCAAGGCGGGCCGGATTTCGCCGACCAGATACGACTGGAGTGGCATGGCGGCCACCTCCACCTCCGCGTTGGCCCAGGAATCGGCCGCCCGCAACTGTTGCGCGACCGCGGCCAGCCGGGTCTGCATTTGCGGCTGGCCGATCCCCGGATTCAGTCGCGCAATGACTTCCAGCCCCCGCTGACCACGTCCGATTTCCGCCGGATCCAACCGCAGGGGCAGGCAAAGTTCCGGGCTTTCTTCACCGATCCTGAAACCGGGCGACAATACGCCGATGATGATGGTGGAAAATTCATCGTTGAGCCGGAGGGACCGGCCTATGATGGCGGGGTCGCCGTTGAATTGCGCGCGCCAAAGCCGGTCGCTCAAAAGCGCCACCCGCTCTCCATCCGGCCGGTCTTCCGCCTCGCTGAAGTTCCGCCCCAGCATGGGCTGGACCTGTAACGTCGGAAGCATGCTCGCCGACATCCTGATCGTGTTGAGGCGACGGGGTTCACCGCCGCTGGTCAGGGTATGTGAACTCAACGCATAGGCACCTGCATCCGCGAACAGGGTGATGTCGTTCCGCAGATCCCGAAAGTTCGGGAGTGAGAAGTTGGCCCGGGGCCAGGCGCGTTTGGGATACTCCTGCCACACCGACACCAGACGCTCGGGGTTTGGAAAAGGGAGGGGACGGATCAACACGGCGTTGATCACGCTAAACATGGCCGTGTTCGCCCCGATGCCCAGCGCGAGCGTGAGCACGGCCACGGCGGTGAAGCCGGGGTTCTTCAGCAGTTGGCGCAGGGCGAATTTGAGATCGTTCATGGGAACGTGGGCCGAGTTTTCGGTTTTCGGTTTCAGCTTTCGGTTCCGCAACTCGTTGCCCGTCACTCGTCACACATCACACGCCACTGAAGCACTGGTTTCACTCGTAATTCGAAATTCGAAATTTCCCTCATTCATCACGCAGCGCTTTCATCGGATCGATTCCGACCGCCCGTCGCGCCGGCACCCAGCTGGCGAGCAGCGCGGCTCCCGCGAACAGCAGGGTGACCATCACGAGCGTCAGCGGATCGGTCGGTGACACCTGGAAAAGCAGGGTCGCCAGAAGCCGGCCCAGTACCGCCGACACCACCGCCCCAATCGCCAGACCGAACACAATTAGGCGCATGCTGTCGCCGAGGATCAGGCCGAGAATTTTGTGGCGCTGGGCGCCGATCGCGACCCGCACGGCAATCTCCTTGGTCCGTGATCCGACCGAGAGCGAGACCACGCCGTAGATTCCCACCAGCGCCAGAGCGCTCGCGACCAGCGAGAAGGCAATCAGCAGACGCATTGCGAACGTCCTGGGGGCGAGCGATTCGCGATGGATGTCCTCCATGGTCTGGACGTGTTCCACGGCGGCGGTGGGGTCGATCGCGCGGATTTCACGACGCAGCACGGTCGCAAGGGATCGGGGATCGCCCAGAGTCCGGACCACGAGACTCTTGGAGAAAGCGCCGTTCTGCCAAAACGGAAAGTAGATTTCGGGTTCGGCCTGCCTGGTCAGGTCGTCGGTGCGGGTGTTGCCAACGATGCCAACGATCTCGATCGTCTTGTTGGTGTCGCCCCGAAACCGCATCTTCTGGCCGATCGCACTCCCGGCCGGAAAATAGCGCGCGGCTAGAGCCTCATTGACCACCGCAACTCGCGGAGCCTTGTCATCATCGGCCGAACGGAAGGCCCGCCCGTTGATGAGCTGTATTCCCAGGGCAGCAAAATAATCGGGGGTGACCGAACGCAGCGGCAGATTGGGATAATCTTTGAGCGGATCGAGAATGGGCCGCCCGACCACTTCCATCGTGCCGCTCCACTTGTTCCCCGTTAAGGGGAGGCCCCAGACATAGGCCGCATGTTTCACCCCGGGCAGGGCGCTGATCCGCTCCAGGGTCTCCATGTGGAATTGTTTCCAGCGGTCCGACTGCACCGAGGTGACGCTCATCACCAGGATATTTTCGGTCTCATAGCCAGGACGCACCTTGGAGAGATTGTTCGCGGTGCGAATCATCAGGGCTGCGCCGACCAGCAGCGCCATGGTGAGCGCGATTTGGAGAATGGCTACACCGCCCAGCAGGCGGCGCTCTTGGCGGCTGGTGCCGCCGCGCGTGCCTTTCAGCGACTGGAAGGGAGCGACGCCCGCCGCACGCCAGGCCGGAAGCAGCCCCGCGAGAACCCCGGCGACCATCGCCACCACCGCACCGGCCCCGAACACCTGCCAACCCATCGTGACCGCATCCAGGCGCGGGATCGAGCGGCTCTCGAAGAGCTTGAGCAGATTAAAGGTCGCCACGGCCAGCATCCCTCCCAGAATCGAGCCCAGCAGCGCCACCGCGAGGCTCTCGGTGAGCACCTGCCGGAACAGCCGCCTTCGCCCCGCCCCCAGCGCGCTGCGCAGCGCGTATTCCGACCGCCGCATCAGGCCCCGGGCCAGCAGGAGGCCGCTGGTGTTCCCGCAGGCGATCAGGAAGACCAGAACCACGGCCCCGGCCAGCGGCAACAGCAGGCGGCGGCCGTCCCGGTTCAGTTCGTCCTGGATCGGACGGACCACGGCGGTGACTCCCTTCCGGTCCGGATTGTCGGCGACTTGCGCGGCCGCAATGGTCCCTATTTCCGTCTGCGCTTCCGCCAGCGTCGCGCCCTCGCGCAAAAGGCCGACCACATTCCATCCGTCGTCCTTCGGCTTGGCTTCATCCGGCACGGCCCCAAACCAGAAATCCACCCGGGCATCGGGGGCATAGTTGGGCTCGCTCGCATTGGAGGGGTCCGGGAGGAACCGCACTCCCGGCGCCATCACACCCACGATGGTCAGGGGGTTGGGGTTGCGGCTGATGTTGACCGTTTTCCCAAGAATGTTCGGATCACCGTTAAAACTCCGCTGCCAGAGTTCATAGCCGATGATGATCGCCGAAGCCCGTGAGCCGGAACGGTCCATCTCGCCCTCCTCAAACTCACGGCCCAGGGCGAGTTTGAGTCCGAGCATTTTGAAGTAATTCTTCGTGACGAACATTCCTTCAATCGACTCGCTGCCCTCGGGTCGGACGAGATAGTTGAAGGTCCAGCCATAGAGCGCCACGTCCTCCAGGGCCTTGCTGCGGGTCCGCCATCCGATCCATTGGCCAACCGTTGAACCCTGATTGTAGGGCTGGCCATCCAGTCGCTTTGGGGAGACCAGCACCAGCCGGTCGGCGCGGGGATAGGGCACCGACAGCAGCACTCCCTGGATGAGGCCAAACATGACGGTGGAGGCTCCGATCCCCAACGCGAGGGAGAGCACGGCCACAGCCGTGAAGCCCGGATTCTTCAGCAGCTGGCGCAAAGCGAAGCGGAGGTCATTCATGACGCAAGGCCTCCATCGGATCGACCTTCGCGGCGTGCCGGGATGGGAACCAGCACGCCAGCACCGAGATCGCCACGAGCAGCAGCGGCACTCCCAGAAACGTCACGGGATCCAGCGGGCCCAATCCGAAAATGGCGCCTTGGAGCACCCGGCCGGCCAGGGCAGCCAGCAGGAGCCCGAGAACTATGCCGAAGGCCACTGTACGTGTGCCTTCGCCGATCATCTGGCGCTGGATCGTCCATGACTCCGCGCCCAGGGCGATGCGCACGCCGATTTCGCGCGTGCGCTGGCTCACCACGTAAGCCATCACGCCGTATATCCCGATGGCCACCAGGCCCAGCGCGAGCAGGCCGAGCGCACCTGCCGCCGTGGAGGCGAGCCGGGCGGGCAGAACCCGTCTGGCCACATTGTCCTCCAGCGTTTTGACCGCAACCGTCGCCCCGCGATCGAGCGACTGCGCGAGGTCCCGTAAAGCCTGGACCGAAACCGGGTGAGCCGCGTCGGCACGCACGACCAGCTCATTGCCGGATTCCTGGGCGGTGAAGGCACCCTGATAGAAAAACGGGCCATCCATCACCCCGGGCATGACGGTGCTCACATCCCGGGCGACTCCGATCACCTCCAACCCATCGGGGCCAGCGGCGAAGAAATGCTTCCCGATGGCGCTTTCACCGGGCCAGCAACGGCTGGCCATGGCCTGGCTGATGACCGCGATGCTTTTGCCCCGGCTGGCATCAGCCGCAGTGAAATGCCGGCCCTGCACCATGACGATGCCAAGCGTCTCAAAGTAGCCGGGCGTCACGGTGTTGAGGTTGGCCATGAGGTTCTGGGTGCCCGCCGGGGCGCCCTGGTCCAGATGGATCGAGGTGGAGGAGGTGCCATAGAACGGCGATTCAACCGCCAGGCCCGTGGACTTCACCCCGGACACTCCGCGCAGGCGCTCCTGCAGGTCCGCATAAAAGGCGTGCACCCGGTTGGCGTCGTAGCCGCTCGCCTCGGGGTCGATGGAAACGATGAACAGATTCTCCCGGTCAAATCCCAGGTCGGTGGACATGGCGCGGCGCAACCCGCGCACGAGCAATCCGGCGCTCACCAGCAACACCAGCGACACTGCCACCTGCGTCACCACCAAAACACTGCGCAAGCGCGCTCCACCGATACGCTGCCCAAGGAGCGCGCCCTGGGCCGAGAGCAGGGAGGTGAGGTCCAGCCGCGTTGCATGCAGCGCCGGCACAAGACCGACGCAGAGCGCCGCGACCAGGGAAACCCCTAGGCAGTAGGCTAGAATGGTAAGATTCGGGGTCAGTTCCAGGACCGGCGCAGCCTCGCCGGGCAATGCGAGTAACAGGAGCTGGGGCATCCAATAGGCCAGCCCGAGGCCGATGGCCCCGGCGATGCCAGCCAGCACCAAACTCTCCGTAAGGAGCTGGCGGATCAGCCGGGCGCGACCGGCACCCAGGGCCAGCCGGACACCGATCTCACGGCGTCGGACCGAGGCACGGGCCAGCAGCAGATTGGAAACGTTGGCGCAGACCACGACGAGAATCAGCCCAACCGCAACCATGATGACGGCCACAATCGGCAACCCCTGGCGCATCTCTTCGGGACTGTTGAAATAGGCCGCCGTCTTCACCTCCACCTGGGTTTTGCGCTTGGCAAAACCCGTGATGGCCGCATCGGCGTCCGATTGGAGGGCGATGGTGCCCAGCTCCTGACGGGCCTCGGCCAATGAAACACCCGGCTTGAGACGGCCCACGATCCGGAGAAAGCTGAAATCCCGCGCCGTCAGCCGGGTCGGTTCGTCCGGGACGAGTTGGGTGCGCAGCAGCAACGGCACCCACAGGTCCGGTGCCTGCACATCGGTTCCCTGGAAACCCGGGGCGGCCACGCCGATCACGGTGAGCGACCGCCGGTTGAGGAACACGGTGCGTCCGACGACCCCGGTGTCACCACCAAACTGGCGCTGCCAGAAACCATGGCTGAGCACCGCCACCGGACTCGCACCCGGCACATCGCATTCCGCCGCGCTCCATAGGCGGCCGAGCGCGGGCGTCGCCCCCAGCACGGAAAAATAATTGCCCGTGGCCATCACCGCCGAAGCCCGGCTGGTCTTGGTGTCTCCAAAGGTGAAACTCCCGTCCTCGAACGCGAGCAGTCCCGACAAGGTCTTGGTGCGGTCCCGGTAGTTGAGATATTCCGGATACGAAACACGATTGAGCCCGCCGATGGCCTGGCGGTCACTCGGTCCGGCAAAGCTCTGGTGCAGGTTGACGACCGAACTGGGATCACTGACCGGCAGCGGTCGCCACACCAGGGCGTAGAGCACGGTGAACAGGCTCGTGTTGGCCCCGATACCAAGGGCCATGGATAGCACGGCGACAAAGGTGAAGCCCGGGCTCTTCAGGAGCTGGCGCAGGGCGAAGCGGAAGTCGTTCATGGTGGGCGGGGTTCAGTTTTCGGTTTTCAGTTTTCAGTTTTCGGTCCCGGATCGCTCACTCATCGCCGGCTCACCGACCGCCCCTCACTCGAAATTCGTGATTCGAAATTTTACTTCTCCATCCAGCCGTCGCGCAGGCGGATGATGCGGTTGCCGTAGGTCGCGTTGTTCTCGGAATGCGTGACCTGGATGACGGTGGTGCCTTCGCCGTTCAGCTTCTTGAACAGCTCCATGATCTGCCGCCCCTGGTCGGTGTGCAGATTGCCGGTCGGCTCATCGGCCAGCAGGAGGCGCGGCTTCGCGATGATGGCCCGGGCCACGGCCACGAGCTGCTGCTGGCCGCCGGAAAGCTGCGCGGGAAACAGATCCTTTTTCCCGACGATGCCAAAACGGTCAAGCGTGTCCGCGACGGTCGCCTCGCGCTCGGATTTCCGGATGTCACGGTACGAGAGCGGGATGTCGAGATTCTCGGCGACCGTCAGGTCTTCCAGCAGATGGAACTGCTGGAACACGAAGCCGACCGATCGCTTGTTCAGCTCGGCCCGTTCGCGGGGCTTGAGCGTGTGGACGGGCTGGCCGTCGAGCCAGTATTCGCCAGTCCAGGCGCTGTCGTAGAGGCCCAGAATGCTGAGCAATGTGGATTTTCCAGCACCGCTCGGGCCCATGATGGTGACGAAATCACCCTCCTGGAGATCGAGGTTGATCTGCCGCAACACGTAGGTCGGCGACGGCCGTGTGGGGAATGATTTCTCAAGCTGCCGCAGCTGGATGAGCAGGGTCACGCGGCCTCCTTGAGCTCATCCACGATGCGCCCGTCGAAGAGGTGGATCTGACGGTCGGCGTGCTTCGCGAAGCGCGGGTCGTGGGTGACCATGCAGATGGTGGCGCCTTCGCGATGCAACTGCCGGAGCAGATCCATCACTGCGTCGCCATTCTTGGAATCGAGATTACCCGTCGGCTCGTCCGCGAGGAGGATGCTCGGACGCCCGCCCAGCGCCCGCGCCACGGCAACACGCTGCTGCTGACCGCCGGAAAGCTGGCTCGGGTAATGCCGCGTGCGGTGGCTCATGCCGACTTTCTCCAGCGCCTCGATCGCGCGCTGCTTTCGCTCGGTGGCGTTCAGGCCGCGGTAGGTCAGCGGCAGTTCGACGTTCTCGAACACGGTCAGATCGCCGATGAGATTGAAGCTCTGGAAAATGAAACCGATCTCGCGGTTGCGGATGCGCGCGCGGGTGGAGTGATCCAGGTTCGAGACGTCGTGCTGGTTCAGGATGAACGTGCCTTCGCTCGGCGTGTCGAGCAGGCCGAGGATGGCCAGCAAGGTGGATTTGCCGCAGCCGGACGGCCCGGCGATGGACACGTATTCCCCCTGCTGGATGTCGAGGTGAATGCCCGACAGCGCGTGGGTTTCGATCTCATCGGTGATGAAGACCTTCTTGATGTTTTCGAGATGAATGAGGGGCGTGGACATGGGAATGGATAAAGGTTGTTTCAGTTCAGCTTCACCTTGTTGGCGGTGTCGTACTGGCTCACATCCGAAATGATGACCTTGTCACCGGGCTGAAGCCCTTCGACGATCTCAATGGTGGAAACCGACGCGCGGCCAAGCTTCACCGGCACCCGCGTGGCGTGCTTGCCATCGGGCCCGACCTTGAACAGGCCGACCGTGCTGTCGGGCTGGGCCTGCACGGGGCGGCCCACGTAGATGGCGTTGTCGAGCCGTTCCAGCTCGATGGTGCCCTCGACGCTCAGGTCGGGCCGGGCGCCCTTGGGCAGCGCCCCGTCAAGCTTCACCTCGATCAGCACGGTGCCACTCACGACCGCCGGGTCCACGCGGATCACATGGCCAGCCACGATCCCATTGCGCGTATCCACCTCGACCTTCTGGCCGTACGTGATGTCGCGGGCCTGGGTTTCGATGACCTTGATCTCGGCCTTCAACTGCGTGGGGACGACGACTTTCGCCAGGGTGGCATTGGGTGCGACGCGCTGGCCGGACTGCAGGGTCTGCGTGTCGCCGAGCTGCGTGAGCACGCCGGCAATGCCGGCCTTCACCATCAGGGCGGCCACCTGCTGCTGCTTGAGATCACGGGCGGCCCGAAACTTCGCAACATCCGCCTCCTGTACGGCGAGCTGTGACTTCGCGGAATCCGCCGCGAACTGCAGCCGTTTTTCGTCGATCAGCACCCGTGCCGCCAGATCGTCCGCCTTGGACCGGGATTTCTGCCGGGTGATGACCGGCACCAATCCGCTCTTGCCGAGTTCCTCGTCGGCCCGGGCATCCAGCTCGGCCTGCTTGGCGTCGGCGCGCAGGGAGGCGAGGAGGGATTCCTGGGCGAGCCGGTCGCTTTCCAAGGTGACCGTCAGCTTGGCGAGCTGGGCTTCGGCGGCGCGGGCTGCCCAGTCGGCGTCAAAGGCAAGCTGCTTCAGGTCGGGGTTGCCAAGCTGGAGGATCACGGTGTCGGCGGTTACCACCGCGCCCGGCTGGATGAAAATGCGCTCAACGACACCGCCGGTGTCGGCCTGCACGAACTGGATCTGCTCCGGCACGAGCACGCCGTTGCCGCGGACCTGGCGCAGCATCTGGCCCTGCTTGACCGTATCGACCCACGGGTTTTCCACGGTCGGTGACGCCGGTTCCAGCCGGGCCAGCACAACGGTGATGAGGATCAGCGCGGTGAGCGTGACCGTCCCCCAGATCACCTGGCGGCGGCGTTTTTTGCGGGCGAGGTCAGGGCGGGCGATGTCCATCGAGGTGGTCGCCTGACTGAAGCCGATGACCGGCGACGCGACAGGCTTCTCTTCGGATGGACTGGAATGGCCGTTGGCGGCAACACGATTCATGCGTTCAGGAGAGATTGGACAGCCAAAGACGGATCGTGTCGGCGAACTCCGGCAGGTGGCGGACGAAGCGGCTCGTATCCATGAGCTGATGGCCAAGCGCAAACAGCACGGCCGCAAACAGCAGCCCGAACAGCCAGCGCTCACCGCACGCCATGCCATGGTCGGCAGCGGGGCGGCCTGCCGCTAGCGTGGGTGCCTTCACCCGGGAATGATCACGATCAAATTTCATGGACGGAGAACCAACCGGCAGCGGTCTCGGTTTCAGATTTTTCACCTCTGCCAGGTCCCCCTTACGCACCCCAGATGCCAACCGTCTCGGCCAGGCCGAAATACGCGGGAAACCCGCATGCTCATTGAGTAAAATGGAGGCCAGCAAACGCCGGCTTTTCACGGCGTGGCCGATGAAGTTACCCAAAGCCGGGAATCAGCCGTCCCAATATTGGGACAGCCCGCTTCAGACCAAAGGAAGCCGAACCCGGGCCAGGCAGCCTGACCGGTCCGGGCGATTCTCGAGGGTGAGCCGGCCGCCATGGGATTCGGCGATCTGCCGACATAGGGTGAGGCCGATGCCGTTGCCCTTGGGCTTGGTGGTGAAGAATGGCACAAAGAGATTCGCCGGATTGGCCAGCCCCGGTCCCGTGTCCTTCAAGGTAATTTCGACTTCGTTGGCCAGTCGCTGCCACGACAGTTCGATTGGGCTGTTGCTTCCGGCCCCATCCGGAACCTCCAACACCGCATCCGCCGCGTTGCGCAGCAGGTTGATGAGGAGCTGCTCCAGCTGGTCCGGGTCGGCGTTCAGCCGGAGTTCCGGGCCGGGCACCAGCACGACGCGGACACGGGCCTCCAGGGCCATCACCCGGCGCAGCAACGGTTCCAATTCCGTGGGCCGGCGGCGCGGCGGCGGCAGTTTTGCCAGTTGGGAATACGCTTCGACGAAGCGCGTGAGCGAATCGGCCCGGGCGGCGATCACACTCAGCCCGCGCCGTGTGTCATCCCGCCAGTCCTCGGCGAGCGGTTCGCGGGCCACGATGGCTTCGAGGCTGCCCGCGATGCTCTTGATCGGTGCGAGGGAGTTGTTGAGCTCGTGCCCCAGCACGCGCACGAGCCGCTGCCACGCCTGTCGCTCCTCCTCGCGCAACGCCTGGCTCAGATCGGCCAACACGAGCAGCTGATGCGGCAGCCCGGCCTGCCGAAAGGCGGAACGTCGCACCCCGAACCGCCCCACGGCCCCGGGAAAGGTCAGTGACAGCGTTTGTGAGGGCTGCCCAGCGAGACAGTCGGCCAACCCCAGTTCCATTGCGGTGCGACCGAGCAGCTGCTCAATCGGCCGGCGGAGCAGGACTTCGGCGGCGCGGTTGGCGAGCCGCAGCCGGTGCCCGTCATCGAAGGCAAAAACGGCGGCGTCCAGTTCACCCATCACGGTACGCAGCAGCGCGGTTGCTTCCAACGCCCCGAGCCGCTGTTCGCGCAAGGTTTCCGCCAGCGCATTGGCCTCGATCAGCACCTCGCCCAGCGCGTCGTCCCGTACCGCACCGCGCGCACGGGTGGAAAAATCCCCCTCGCGCAGGCCGCCGAGCAGGTTCGCAAGCGTCTGCAACGGGAAGACCACGCGATGCACCAGTGAGGCGGCGCAGATGACCCAGCCGAGCAGGATCAGGATGACCAGCGTCAGCCGCACCTTGTCATCGTGCTCGTCGGCCCACAGCAGGATCAGCGCGACGAGCGAACCCGGCACCCCGACGGAAAAGGCCAGCCAGCGCAGCCGCCGCTCAAACCGCACCTGGGAGACGTTGCTCACAGGCCGTATTTCTCCAGCCGGCGGTAAAAGGCGCTGCGGCTCAGGCCCAGCTGCTCGGCCGCCTTCAGCGCATTGCCTCCGCAGCGAGCCAAAGTCTGCCGGATCAGAAAACGCTCCACATCCTCGAGGTTCATGTCCTCCAGACGCGGGGCCGCGTCACGGGCGGCCGCGAGGCCAAGGTCCGCCGCCCGGATCACCGTGCCCGAGGCGAGCAGCACCGCGCGTTCGATGGCATGGCTCAGCTCGCGCACGTTGCCCGGCCAGTGGTGCGCGCGCAGGGCCACGATCGCGGCGGGATCGAAGCCGGTGAACTCCTTGCGGTAGCGCGCCCGCTGCTGCTGGAGGAAAAAGAGCGCCAGCGGCTCGATGTCTTCCTGGCGCTCGCGCAGGGGCGGCAGGTGAATTTCAATCGTGTTCAGGCGGAACAGCAGATCCTGCCGGAACCGGCCCGCGGCCACTTCGGCCCGCAGGTCGGCGTTTGTCGCGGCGACGAGCCGGACATCCGCCTGCTGGGTACGGGATGAGCCGACGCGCTCATAGGAGCGGCCTTCCAGCACCCGCAGCAGCTTGGTCTGCAGGGCCAGCGGCACGTTCGCGATCTCATCCAGAAAGAGCGTGCCCCCCTCGGCCATTTCGAAGCGGCCCACCCGATCGGTTTTGGCATCCGTAAAGGCGCCCCGGACATGACCGAACAGTTCGCTCTCGAACAGGGCCTCACTCAGCCCGCCCATGTTGACCGAAATGAACGGGCGGCTGGCGCGCGGCCCGGTCGCATGCAGCGCGGCGGCGATGACACCCTTCCCGGTGCCGTTTTCCCCGGTGATGAGCACGGTCGCATCGCTCGGCCCGACCCGCTCGACCATTTCCATGACCGGCCGCATGGTCGGCGACTGCGCGACCAGCACCGGCCCCCCGCCCCGCTGCGCGGCGTTTGCGGCGGCGAGCCGCTCCCCCTCGCGCAAAGCTCGCCGCAGGGCGATCTGGTTGCGCACCACCGCGAGCAGACGGGCGTTGTCCCAGGGCTTCTGGATGAAATCCCGCGCGCCCCGTCGCATGGCCTCGACCGCGATGTCCACGGTCGCCCACGCGGTCATCACGACGACCGGCAGCGTGGGATCGAGCGTGGGAATCCGGGCCAGCAGGTCGAGCCCCTCCTGTCCGCTGGTGGTGTCGCGGGTGTAGTTGAGGTCGCTGAGCAGGACGTCGAATTCGTCGCGGCCGACCGCCTCGCACACCGCCAGCGGCGAGGCCGCAACCTCGACCCGCCAGCCCTCGGCCTTGAACAGCAGGCGCAGGGCTTCGGCGATGTCCGGCTGGTCGTCGGCGACGAGAATGCGGGGGGAACGGAGGGCGGCCACGGTCGCGTTGTGCCAATTAGCGCCCTCCGGAAGCGAGCCGAAAACATGCAAACCCTTCCCTCTGGGGAGGTCGGCCCCGTCAATGCGTGACCGGATGGAGTGCCCCGGCTCCGCTCCCTGTCGCCCCGGTCTCGGCGATGCCATGCACTTCAACTATAGTGGTTTAATTAATACTTTGGCCGATTTTCGAAGGAATAGGATCAGCGCGAAACCAGGTTCGCTCTCAAAAAGAGGGCTTCCCGCCGGCTCATTTTTGCCTCACCAGATTGGGAAAATGCCGATGAAATCTCGCTAGCACCCGGCTTCAGCCGGGTGGGGAAGCAGCCACGAAATCCAACGGTTCAACCGTTTTCCGGCGGCGACAGGCCCATCCATTCCCGGGAAGCCGTTGAAACGGCTGGGCCGGAGGGTTGACCGGCCACCGGGCTGAAGCCCGGTGTCAATGGAATTGGGACAAACCACCCCGTCCGGTCGATCCTATCGGCTATAGAGACTTTGAAACCGCTCTAGGGTTTCAATGATATTGACCGTACCAGTCCAGCTCATCCTTTGGAAAATAAGGCCAGTCCGTCTTGCTGGACAGAGCCTTCTGCGCAGCCTCCGCCTGCGATGGAGTGAGGAACATGCCTCCCAGATCGTTGCCTCCGTTAATGGCGTAGAAGCGATACTGCGATTGGGCCAGCTGGTCGTTTATGATGGTAAAGAACGCTACGGTGGCTCTGCCCCAACTCTCGCCCCGCTGATCATCCAGGTCGGGAGCGTAGATGACATACTCCACAGCCCCGCTTTTGACCGCATACCTGCCGCCATGGTGGTCAATCACCTCTTCAACCAGTGCGGGCTGCGGAACATATTTTTTAAGCTCCGGCAACAATGACTCGTATGCCTCAAGAATACCCGCTTCAGCGAGATCTTCGGCATCAAGAAGAACCATCGTATCGTAATCCAGTGTGTAGGACATATATCAGTATCTTTCCGCCTAACACCCCAAGCACAGCGCCCCCGCCCGCGGGACGCGACGATTGCAACCGGAACGCGATGGCCGGGCTCGCTGCAACGCATGGTTAGGCCGTTTAGTCTGCATAACTCTATTGCCTGAACTCTCTGAAAAGAGTGTCCGCTGCAAGCTGTAAATCATCGTCGTGAACCCAAAGACAATACGGCTTCGTCTCGCCAGCCTCATATTTGATCTGGTGCTTGACGCCTGTCCTTTGCACCTCGGCAAGAAGCCGCTCGTGTTCGGACTCTCGATAGACTCCAAAAAGATTCCAATGTGGCTGTGGGAAAGTCATGACGTGCTCGAGTGGCCTAACGACCCCAGCTCAGCGACCCGGCCCACGGAACGCATGGATTGCAACGGAAGCGCGATGGCCGGGTTCGCTGCAGCGCATGATTAGATGTGCCGTTTGGAAATAAGAAACTCATAGGCCTGATGCTTCTGCTTCTCTCCAGCCTCAAAACTAAGGCGCTCCTCCTCGGATCGCCAAGCGAATTTCCGGTCAACTCCGCAATCTTTTCTGACGCGGTATGTCCAGTCTAACCGTGCCGCCGCTTCTGGACTGCCCCACCCTTCGGCCATTGCAACCAACTCAGCCGCGCAATCCTCAGCGACCTGCTCCGGCACATTGAAGGTCTGGAGAATCAATGCCTGAATCCGGCGAACCAGAGGTGTAATCGGAAAAATGTTCATACGCCCAGCACGCCTATCATCCCAAGGGCAGCGCCCTATCCCACAGAACGCCACGATGGCAACCGGAGCGTGATGGGCGGGTTCGCGGCAATGCATGGGTCGGCCATATGCCGGTCCTCACTGCCATCGAAAAACCCCATCTTCAAGCCTGAATGGGTCATCATTTGCCGAGACAATCTGCCCGTCTCGAAACTCCAAACTCAGGGCATGCTCCTCATCCCAGAGAGGCACGAGATGGATGGCGCTGTCGTATGGCTCATCCAAATCAAGATCGCGTGTCACGACGAGCGTGCGGTCGTCTCGCACCTGAGATAACACCGTCTCGCGGGACAGCCCGCTCGGAACACATTCCATCTCTAGCCAACCGCTCTCACCAGCGAGTCGGTAATGTCCGTACACAATATCCAAAATGTGATCGCCATGCGTCTCGGCGTAACGCACCAGCTCGGCTGCTCGCCTCAGCATCTCCTCGTCGGGCGGATTCGTATCGCCGTCGCCAAGCATCACCAACTCGACTGAAAAATCGCCGAGCGGCGTCGGCACGGACCTTTGCCAAAGCCAGCGGTCAGAAAACGAGTCTGGGTCTCTCGGCTGCTTTTGATATTCGGAGGCGGTCATAAGACAGGAACGCATCTTCATCGGCGACGAGAATGCACGCGAAACGGATGGCGGTCACGAAGGCGTTGTGCCCAAGACGGTGAGAGGAATGGGAGAGGAAACGGAAGAAGGGGGAATTAGAGAAACGTCCAACGTCCAACGTCCAACGTTGAACGTCCAAGGTTCAAAGGAAAGACCTCAGGCCGAAGGCGTCGGTGCGAAAGCGTCCAGATCTCTGGCGAGCCGGGGTTTCCGGCTTTGAACGTTCCCTTTTTGAGCTTTGAGCTTCGAACACAGGTGCCTCGAAAAAGAAAAACGCCCCGGACAGGCCGGGGCGTTTCGCAAACTTGGTGGTAAGACAGATCAGTCGATCACTTCGATGCCCATGTTGCGGGCGGTGCCGGAGATCATGCGGACGGCGGCATCCTCGCTGTTGGCGTTGAGGTCGTTGCCCTTGAGCTTGACGATCTCGAGCACCTGCTTACGGGTGACCTTGCCGACCTTGTCCTTGTTGGGGGTCTTGGAGCCGGACGCGATGCCGGCGGCCTTTTTGAGGAGCACGGAAGCGGGCGGCGACTTGTAGACGCAGGAGAAGGACTTGTCCTGATAGACGGTGATGACCACCGGGATGACCAGACCGGCCTTGTCCTTGGTGGCGGCGTTAAATTCCTTGCAGAACGCCATGATGTTGATGCCCTGCGAGCCGAGCGCAGGGCCCACCGGCGGGGCCGGGTTGGCCTGGCCGGCCGAGATCTGCAATTTGACCGTGCCTGTAACTTTCTTTGCCATAAAATCAGATTGTTGTGTCGGAGTTTTCCGGGTGCCGGACCCATTGGTCCATCACCGCGGCCCTCCATCCTACTAAGCCTTCTCCACCTGCCAATACTCGAGTTCGACCGGTGTCTTGCGACCGAAAATGTCCACGGTGACCTTGAGCTTGCCCTTCTCGGCCTCGAGCTCCTCGATCACGCCGCTGAAGCTGACAAACGGGCCGTCGTTGATCTTGACGGTCTCGCCCAGCTCGAAGTTGACCTTCGGCTTCTCGGTGTCCTCGCTGTCGCTGACGGCGTCCTTGATGACGGCGATCTCCTCCTCGGTGACCGCCATGGGCCGTTCGCCGCCGACAAAACCGATCACGCCCTGGATGTCCTTGATGAAATACCAGGGCTTCTCCTGCGGACGCATGTTTTCATCGAGCAGGGCCATGTCGACGTAGACGTAGCCGGGATGAAGCTTGCGGTTCGTCACCGTCTTTTTGCCGCCACGCACCTCCACCACGCGCTCCATCGGCAGGAGCACTTCCTTGATGTAGGGCTCCATCTCGTCGGTCTTGATGCGCTTGATCAGACTGTCACGGACCTTCTGCTCCTGACCGGCGAGCACATGGAGGACGAACCACTGGAATTTCATGGCAGGATGGGATTAAAGCAGGTAACGGACGAATTTGAGCACGACGAAATCCACCACCATTGTGAATACGCCGAGGCTGAACATCACCACGGCGATCAGCATGGTGTTCTGCCAGAGCTCTTCCCGGGTCGGCCACGAACACTTCCTCAACTCCTCGCGGGTTTCGCCCACGTAGTTGGCGAGGCGCGCCAGATAGCCCTGTTTCCACAGGAATGCAAACGCGCCGCCGACCACGACAGCCCAGACCAGAAGTTGAATGTAAAATTTGCTCACAAATGACTGGCGGAGGGGGAGGGATTCGAACCCCCGGTGGGCGATTAACCCACAGCGGTTTTCAAGACCGCCGCGATAGACCACTCTGCCACCCCTCCGCGGAGTTTTTGGCAGGGCGTGAGGGACTTGAACCCCCAACCAACGGTTTTGGAGACCGCTACTCTACCAATTGAGCTAACGCCCTGTCCTGATTCGAATCCTTTCCAGATGATACACAAAAGGGAGACCGGCGTTCAAACCGGCCTCCCTCTCTTGAAAAACTATCAGACGAGCACTTCGCTGACACGACCGGCACCGATGGTGCGGCCGCCCTCGCGGATGGCGAAGCGAAGACCCTGTTCCATCGCGACCGGAGCCTGCAGCTCGACGTCCACGGAAACATTGTCGCCGGGCATCACCATTTCCACGCCGGCGGGGAGCGTCACCGAGCCGGTGATGTCCGAGGTGCGGAAATAGAACTGCGGGCGGTACTTGGTGAAGAACGGCGTGTGCCGGCCACCTTCGTCCTTGGTGAGGACGTAAACCTCGGCCTTGAACTTGGTGTGCGGCTTGATCGAGCCGGGCTTGGCGAGCACCATGCCGCGTTCGACATCGTCCTTGGTGGTGCCGCGGAGGAGCACGCCGACGTTGTCGCCGGAGGTGGCGCTGTCCAGCAGCTTGCGGAACATTTCGATGTCCGTCGCCGTGGTCTTGCGGGTGTCCTTGAGGCCGACGATCTCGACTTCGGACATCTTGTTGAGCGTGCCGCGCTCGACACGGCCGGTGACGACCGTGCCGCGACCTTCAATGGTGAACACGTCCTCGATGCACATGAGGAACGGCTTGTCGTTCTCGCGCACGGGCTCGGGGATGAAGGTGTCCAGCGCCTCCAGCAGGTCGGCGATGGCCTTCTCACCCTCGGGCTTGCCGGCCAGGGCGGCCGTGGCGGAGCCGCGGATGATCGGGGTGGTGTCACCCGGGTAACCGTACTTGTTAAGCAGGTCGCGGATTTCCATCTCGATCAGCTCGAGGAGGTCCGCGTCCGCCAGGTCAACCTTGTTCAGGAAGACCACGATGCTGGGCACACCGACCTGACGGGCGAGCAGGATGTGCTCACGGGTCTGGGGCATCGGGCCGTCAGCCGCGCTGACGACGAGGATGGCGCCGTCCATCTGGGCGGCACCGGTGATCATGTTCTTGACGTAGTCAGCATGGCCGGGGCAGTCCACGTGGGCGTAGTGGCGCTTCGGGCTCTCGTACTCCACGTGCGAGACGGCGATGGTGACGGTCTTGGTGTCATCGCGCACGGTGCCGCCCTTGGTGATGTCCGCGTAGGAGATCGCCGGGGCCAGGCCCTTGCGGTGCTGCACGGCGACGAGCGCGGCAGTCAGGGTGGACTTGCCGTGGTCAACGTGGCCAATGGTGCCCACGTTCAGGTGCGGCTTCGTGCGTTGAAAGTTCTCTTTAGCCATGTGACTGCGTTTTACTAAGTTTCGTTTATCTGTCCTGCTGCAAAGCGGCCCGTGGAGCCCAAGACCGGGTTTGAACCGGTGACCTCGTCCTTACCAAGGACGTGCTCTACCAACTGAGCTACTTGGGCCTTGCCAAGGGGCAAAATTCGTCGCCTTTCGACGACAAAAAATTTCAGCTTCCCGTCCTACCACAGGGCAAGAAACCGAAATTCGGACGCCTGCAACTCGTAATTGAGGCGCGCATAAATAGGTAGGGGGGGAGAGGGTGTCAACGCGTTTTTGGATGCACGGAGACTTTTGTTTCCGCCCGTTCCCGTTCCGAAGGCACAATCGCACATTTCTTTGCCAAGGCAATCGGTCTTGCCAGACTGCGTTTATGGACAGCATTGCGATTCTCGGGGCCTCGGCCGACCGCGCCAAGTTTGGCAACCGGGCGGTACGCGCCTTTTTGCAGGCCGGCTACACGGTTTATCCGGTCAATCCGAAGGAAGCGGTCATCGAGGGTCTGCCCGCGTTTGCCCGCATCGGCCAGGTGCCGGTCCGGCCTGGCAAGATCAGCGTGTACCTGCCGCCGCCGGTGCTGCTGAAGCTCCTGCCCGACATCGCGGCCCGGGGCTGCGACGAATTGTGGCTGAATCCCGGCACCGAATCGCCCGAGGTGCTCGCGGAGGCCGCGCGGCTTGGCCTGAAGGTCATCCAGGCCTGCTCCATCATCGGGGCCGGCTTCCGCCCGGCGGAGCTTTGAATTCACCTCACCAGCCTTGCGCCCGGGCCAGCCTTCCCTAGTTTCCACACACCATGTTCCGTCCGCTCGCCACGATCACCGGCCTGTGCCTGATCAGCACCGTCCACGCCCAGATCAATGTGAAGCTGTCCACCGCGCAGGAGCAGTTCCTGCCCGGCGAGGAGCTGCAGCTGGCGGTCAAGGTCAGCAACTTCACCGGGGCCCCCCTCCGGCTCGGCACGCACCCGCAGTGGATCGCGTTCACGATCGAGCGCTCGGAGGGCGGCGTGGTGAACAAGCTCGGCGAGGTGCCGGACACCGGCGAGTTCAGCCTGGAGCAGGCGACCGGCGGCACGATGCGTTTCGACCTGGCCCCGCTGTTCGCCCTGGACCGGGCCGGCAGCTACCAGGTCACCGCCGTGGTTACACCCATAAACGACGGTCCGAGCTATGTCAGCGCCCCGCTCACGTTCGAAGTTGTAAACGGTGTGACGCTGAACGAGGACCAGGCCGTCGGCATCAGCCGGCCGGACGGCACGACCGAGCAGCGCCGCTACCTGCTCCAGCAGGCCAATTTCCTGAAGAGCCTCCGCCTCTACCTGCGCATCACCGACAGTTCCGGATCACACACGCTCAAGGTGGTGCCGCTGGGCGGGCTGGTGACCTTCAACCCGCCGCAATGGGTCTTCGACCGGCAGAGCCATCTGCATGTGATCCACCAGTTCGGCGCGACCGAGTGCCGGTACCAGCATTTTGATCCGGACGGGAATGTGGTGGCCCAGCAGACCTGGCTGGTGACCAACCGGCGTCCGCAACTTCGTGTGAATGAAAACGGCGAGGCCGCAGTCGTTGGAGGCGCGCGACGAATTGACCGCACCGATGTTCCGGCTCTCACCGAGGCGGAACTGGCCGCCGCCCGCCAGGCGTTGCAGCCCACGCAGGCACCGTCCGCATCCACGAATGCCGTTCCAAGTGACAAAAAGAAGCAGAAGAACTGACACGCTCGCGCCCGTGCTCCTTCTGGTGGCAGGTCTGCTCACCGGGTTGCCGGCTTGGGGTGCGGACAAAGTGACGATTACACTCCGCAACGGTGACCGCATCAGCGGGGAGGTGTCTTCCGAGGACGACGAGCGCGTGGTGGTCGAGTCCCCCTCCCTGGGCAAGCTCCGCATACCCAAGACGGACATCTCCAAGCGGGAAATGGTCGTGCCGCCGGCCGCGGCGCTCGCCCCGACAAACGCACCCGCCGCGGTCGCCGCCACACCGGCGCCCAAGCCGGCCCCGGCGGTGTCCGCACCGGCCCCTGTCGCAGCCATCAAAACCAACGCCCCCGTCTTCTTCCTCACCGGCTGGGCTCCCCACTGGCTGCAGCCGTTCACGACCAACTGGCACGGCAACGTGCAGCTCGGCATGGACCTCGGTTTCGGCACCTCGGACCGCCAGAATTTTTACGTCAACGCCAGTGCGACCCATTCCTGGAACCGTCTGCGCAATTTCGCCGACTTCCACAGCGCCTACGGGCTGGTGAACAAGCAGCAGGCGGCCGACCGCTCGGATGGCTCCCTGAAAACCGAGACCGACCTGGACGAAAAGCGCCGCATTTACGCGTATAATCAGGGCGGCGCCGGCTACGACGTGATCGGCCAGCTGGAGCTCGAATTCCATGAGGGCGTGGGCATGGGCTATAAGATCGTGCAACGCCCCAAGCTGACCGTGAATACCGAACTGGGCGTGCAGTATGAGTCGCTGGACTACCTCACTTCACCGGACCGCTCCTACATGTCCCTGCGCTTCGGCGAGAACCTGACCTGGAACGTGCTGGAAAAGCTGAACATCACCCAGCGGCTCTCGGTCTCGCCGGATGTCGGCGATTTCGGCACCTACCGCATCCGGTTCGACCTGGGCATGAGTTATCCCCTCTTCAAGCGGATGACGATCAACCTCAACGTCGTGGACGAGTACGACTCCAACCCGCCGGTCGGCGTTGACCGCAACGAACTCCAGATCCAGTCCACGATCGGGCTCACCTTCTGAGCGTGGAACCGAGGCTCAGCGGGGCACGATCACACGTGCCAACATCTGTTCAAACTCCCGTGCCGCCGCCGCCGGCGACTCGGCGCCGAACACCGCCGCATTGACCAGCTGGATGCCCCCGCCCCGCCGCCCGGCGAGGACGTTCTGAAACCGTGCGCGGGCGGACCAGTTCGCGGGATCCCAGCTGGCGGTGGGATCGGTATATCCCGGCCGGTTGAGTTCGTCCCAAAGGCAGTAAAAACTGTCGAGCGAGGTCAGGCCGGCCGTGAAACGGTATTGCCGCACCGGCAGCCGCACCCCGTTGACCAATACCTCATGGAGCGGTTCCGAGCCCTGCAGCACATAGCCGACATCGGCCAGGCAGACCGTGGGCCGGTGATACTTCGCGTTGTCGGCTCCGGCATTGCCCGTGTCCCAGCGGAAGAAATTGAACACCCAGCCGTGCCCGGCGGCATCTTTCCACTCCCGCCCGTAGGATTCATTGTAGCGAAGCAGCGTGCGCTCGCGTTCCGAATACTCCTTCGCCTTGTAGGCGGTCTCATCCGGGAATCGCACCATCCAGCCGCGCTGCGCCGCCGCCCGCGCCTCGCCGCGCCGGTACCACCACTCCGTCGCCACCGCGACGGCCGCCAGCCAGATCAGGCCGGCCACCAGCACGCCCCCAGGCAGTCGGCGGGCCACGGTGGATGCGGGCGGTGTGTCCACGGATTCCATCACCCCCTGCCGGTCCCACCAGATGGCCAGCCCGAAAATGCCGCCGTAACAGACCGCCATCAGCGAATAGCCCGCCGTGTCATGCCACTGGGGCACGGCCGCCAACCCCTGGCGGTAGGCCATGTAGCACAAGAAAAAGGTCCGGCCGATGTTGCAGAAAAAGGCCCAGACCACGGAAAAGAGAAACAGCTTCAGGCGCTCCATCACCAGAAAGCCAAACATCTCACCGAGAAAGAGGGACACCATCACCGACGCCTGGAACGACTGGATGCCGCTGCACGCCTCATCCACCCCGACCGGACCGGCGGCGAGCACGATGATGTTGCCCTGCGCCACCGCCTGAATGCCCAGCTCCTGCAGGATTCCCGCCGCCGACCTCGCGACGAACTGCATCAGGCCATGCACCAGCGGATCTTCCAGCGCACTGGGCCACGGCACGGCCACCAGGGGAAAAAGCAGGACGAATGCGAAATGCCGTATCCATGGCCACCCGCCGGCCCAGGCCAGCGCCAGGGCGCTCAAACCTGCAACCTCGCCCCCCAGCAGCCAGCTCACCAAGCGCCAGTCCCGGTTTCCTTCCTGCACCAGGCGGGTAAGGCCGAACAGCAGGAGCAGACCGGTAGCAAGCAGCAGCGACACTCCGGTGGATCGCCCCTTCCCGGGAGCCGGTCGGGCCAGCCAGCGGTTCCAGGCCACCCAGCCGGCCAGCAGCGGCACCGCCCAGCCGTAGCTGTATTGCGGCACGACCGACCATTCGCCGGAAACCTGGGCGAAAAGCGTCAACCACAGTCCTCCAAACATCAGGCCAGGGAGCAACAAAGGTCGTATCGTGGTCCAATTCACTGCCTGCCCCTTAGCTCACGGCCGGCCCGATTTCAAACGCCAAAGCAAAGCCGGCCCGGGCTCCGCCCGTCCAAAGCTGTTTCATCCCAGACATTTCCAGACGGAAAACTTCACCCGTGGGTCGCCCGGGACCAGCGCCGCGGGCGGCACGTGGCGTTTGATGGGGGAGCAACAAAGCGGCCGCCCTTGAAACTGGCTCACGCTTTAAGCAAGGCTGAGGCATGGAACAACAGAGACAAGTCCGGCTCGTACGCAAGACCGTCCGCACTCCCAGCGGCATCTATCGCGTTCTGCGTGCCGGGTTCCTCATCCTGCTGGCCTCGGCGTTGCTCTTTGTCCTCTGGCGCTGGAAGGGCGAAACCACCTATCTCCGCTGGACCAAGAACACGCAGCTCGACAATGCCGAACGGCTCTTTCGCGCCGGCCGGCTGGACGAATCCTCCCGGATAGCCCGGCGAATTCTGGGAACGGTCGATCCCACCAACCTGCGCGCCACGCGCCTGATGGCGAACATGGCCGACCGCTACCGGGCCCGCGACGCCGTGCTCTGGCGGGAGCGTGTGGCCGAACTGGAACCTTGGAATTCCACCAATCTCATCGTCTGGGCGCAGACGGCGCTGTCCTTCAAGGACTACTTCTCCGCGTTTCGTGCGTTGAGCCGCTACCCGACGAACTCGGCCTTGCCTGCCTACTTTCATGACACCGCTGGCGCCGTGGCGCTGGGTGTGGGTGACAAACAGCAGGCGGAATATCATATGGCCGAGGCCGCGCGGTTGGATCCGACCAACAGCGCCCACCAGTTCAATCTGGCCAAGATCCGCCTTTTTGCCGGGACCCTCTCGAAACAGGAGGAGGCGCGCCAATCCCTCCGGCTCCTGGTCGCCAATTCCGCGAACCGGACCGAGGCGCTCTCATTGCTGACCCAGGATGCCATCGACCATCAGCAGTGGAACGAAGCCATGCGGCAGGCCACCCAGCTGGTCGCCCAGACCAATCTCAGCTTCGCCAATCGTCTCCTTTACCTGAGTGCGCTCCATGGCAGCCATTCCCCGGACTACACCAACCGCCTGCAATCCATGCAGGCGCTGGCGGTCAAATCGCCCGAAGATCTGGTTCAGCTGCTGGTCTGGCTGAAGGACAGCGGCCAGACGCCATACGCCATGAACTGGGTGCGCTCCCTGCCCCCGGAAGTCCGCCAACCTACGCCGGTGGGCGTGAGCATCGCCGATCTCTACATCGGGCTGGGCGACTGGCTGGGCCTGCGCAACTGGGTCCGCAGCGTGCAATGGCCGGGCTTTGAGAGCATCCGTTATGCTTACGATGCCTTCGCGGCGCTTTATCTGGGCGGCGCGGACCGGAGCACGGCGGAAGTGGACGGGCTGTGGTCGAAGGCCATCACCGAGGCGGACAACAACTCCTCCCAGCTGGAGATGCTCGTCACCATGGCCACCCGCTGGAACATGCCGAAGCAGGCCGAAGCCAGCCTGTGGGCGGTGGTGAACAGCGGCAAGGGCGTGGAGAACGCCCTGCTGACGCTGCAGCGCAACTACCTGCTCAAGGATGACACGCTCGGCCAGTTCCGGGTGGCCAAAGGTTTTCAGACCCTGAAACCCAACGATCCCTCCACCCTGAACAACGTGGTCTATCTCGGACTGTTGCTGGGCGTGGATGATTCCAACCTGCAGAAACTGGCCGACCAGTTGCACGCCGTGTCGCCCAAGAATCCGCTCCACATCTCCACCTATGCCTTTGCCCTGCTGCGACGCGGTGAGGCCCAGGCCGCCGTGGATCTGATGAACTCGCTGGACCCCTCGGAGCTGCGCCGGCCGGCAATGGCGGCCATGATGGGCGTGTTCCTGGCAAAAACGGGTGACACCTCCCGGGCCCGCGAATACCTGAAACTCGCCGCCCAGACCAAACTGCTCCCCGAGGAGGCCAAGATGGTCAACGAAGCCCGCATCCAAGCCCGGCTCCGCTAGAGCCTGTTAACACTAACACGAAAGGCTTCGACAATAAGAGCATATCCGTAAATAGACTTGCCCTGCCTGGAATGGCCGGCAAGGTGTACGGGCATGGCCAGGACGCAATCGTGGGAAGTCTCCGATGAACTGGGGCGGCACGTGGCGCCGCTGGTGCCCTGGGCGCCGGGGCGCCCGGCGTCCGGAAGCTACCGGCGGCGTCCCGGCGGCGGTCGCAAGCCGTTGGCGGACCGGCAGATCTTCGCCGGCATCGTCTATGTGCTCCGGACCGGCTGCCAGTGGAAGGCGCTGCCGAAGGCCTTTGGCAGCGCCAGTTCGGTGCACAAGCACTTCCAACGCTGGCGCGGGCAGGGTTTTTTCCTGGCCCTGTGGCGGGAGGGACTGGCCGAGTATGACGAGATGGAGGGGATTGCCTGGGAGTGGCAGAGCATCGACGGGACCCAGGGCGAGGCGCCGCTGGCCCGGGAGGCGGTGGGCAACAACCCCACCGATCGGGGGAAAAAAGGGCAGCAAGCGCAGCCTGCTGGTGGACGGTGCTGGCGTCCCGCTGTCCCTTATCGTCAGCGGGGCCAACCGGCATGATGTCAAACTGCTGGCGAGCACCCTGGACAGCATTGTGGTCGTGCGCCCCAAAGCCAGCCCGCACCGGCCCCAGAACCTGTGCGCGGACAAGGGCTATGCGGGGCGTCCCGCCGCGCAGGCCATGAAGGAACGGGGTTACACGCCGCACGTGCGGCAGCGCTGGGAAGAGACCCAGGCCTGCCGGCGCGTCCAGCGCGCCCGCCGCTGGGTGGTCGAACGCACCCACTCGTGGTTCAACCGCTTCCGCAAGCTCCTCGTGCGTTACGAAAAGACCGCCGCCAACTACCTGGCCCTCCTGCATTGCGCCGCCGCACTCATCTGCTGGCGCATGTGCTGACCCAACCTCCAAAGCTTTGTTTACGGATAAGCTCTAAGTGCGAAGAGCAGGAAGCCGGTGTAGAGCGCGTCCAGCTTGTCGTAGCGGGTGAAGACCCGGCGGTAGGCCTTGAGCCGTTGGAAGAGCCGCTCAATCTCGTTGCGCCGACCATAACGCTCCCGGTCGTAGTCCCAAGGATCGAGCCGGTTTGGATTGGGTGGCACGACGGGTACATAACCCAAGGTTTCGGCTAGGTGGCGGGTTTCATCCCCTTCGTAAGCCCGGTCCATGACCAGAGGACGGCCGGCGGGAGCCGGGCCTCCGGCCCGCAGGAGTTCCCGGCCCTGAGAAGCGTCCCCGGCCTAGAGCGTTTTAAATAAAACTGTAGCTATTTTGTGGGGGTTCTGGCAGGGTTTGGGCATGCGCACTCTGTCGGTGGATTTGCGGGAACGGATTCTGGCGGCATACGACCAGGGTGAGGCCACCCAGGCGGCGGTGGC
>CAIXUG010000042.1 GCA_903922605.1 uncultured Verrucomicrobiota bacterium | reverse complement strand
TCCGGTGAGGCCCGTGAGGCCTGTAGGGCCGATCGGTCCGATGCTGCCGGTCAGACCGGTCGCTCCGGTCAAACCCGTGGCCCCAGTCAGGCCGACGCTGCCGGCCAGTCCGTTGGTACCGTTCACGCCATTGGTCCCGTTCAGCCCATTCAAGCCCGCCAGACCCTTGGCTCCGGTGAGGCCCGTGAGGCCTGTAGGGCCGATCGGTCCGATGCTGCCGGTCAGACCGGTCGCTCCGGTCAAACCCGTGGCCCCAGTCAGGCCGACGCTGCCGGCCAATCCGTTGGTGCCATTTACACCGTTGGTTCCGTTCAGCCCGTTCAAGCCCTTGGCTCCGGTCAAGCCCGTCGGACCGCTCGGTCCGATGTTGCCGGTCAGACCCGTCGGGCCTGTCAGTCCGATGCTGCCCGTTAGACCAGTCGCTCCAGTCAAACCAGTTGCGCCAGTCAGGCCGATGCTGCCGGCCAGTCCGTTGGTACCGTTCACGCCATTGGTCCCATTAAGTCCATTCGCGCCCGCCAAACCCTTCGGTCCGGTTAATCCATTTGGGCCTGTCAGTCCGATGCTGCCCGTCAGCCCGGTCGCTCCGGTCAGACCTGTGGCCCCCGTCAGGCCGACGCTACCGGCCAATCCGTTGGTGCCATTCACGCCGTTGGTTCCGTTCAGCCCGTTCAATCCGTTTTTCCCCGCCAGACCAGTGGCTCCCGCCGAACCCATTGGTCCCCTCGGACCAATGCTGCCATTTAGGCCGTTCGTTCCGTTGAGACCGTTGCTTCCGTCCCGCCCGGTCAGGCCCGTCGGGCCGCTCGGTCCGACGCGGCCGGTCAAACCGTTGGTGCCATTCGCGCCGTTGGTTCCGTTCAGCCCGTTCAATCCGTTTTTCCCCGCCAGACCAGTGGCTCCCGTCAAACCCATTGGTCCCTTCGGACCGATGCCGCCGTTGAGACCGTTGGTTCCGTTCCGCCCAGTCAGGCCCGTCGGGCCGCTCGGTCCGACGCTGCCGGTCAAGCCGTTGGTTCCGTTAAGGCCATTGGTCCCGCTGAGACCGTTCAGGCCGTTTTTCCCCGCCGGACCGGTGGCTCCCGTCAAGCCCACTGGTCCCCTGGGTCCGACACTGCCATTCAGGCCGTTGGTCCCATTGATACCGTTGGTCCCGCACATTCCGGGGCATGCGCTCCAGACACACACTTCGGAGTTCAGTCCTTGGAAAGCGCCGCCGCTGCTGTCCGTATCATTTTGGTGGATGACGCCGATCACCGAAGCCGTCGCGCGCAACGTGCCGTCGGGTTGGAAATCTCGGGCGTTGATCACATAACCCACCACATTGGTGTAGAAATCGGACTCACCCTGATGGAGGAGCGTGCGGACCAAGGGGATGGCATTGGTTGCGCCGTCCGGGGTGACGATGAACGCCTCAATGTCACTGGCATCACAGACGATGCGCCCGCTGCCAGGGATTCCATTGAAGACCTGGAGGCTGTAAAATACGGTGTTGCCGACGCGAACATCCGAAGTGTCGATAAAGAGGCCGACCCCCAATCCGCTCCCGTCGCAACCCACCGGATTCTGATCAGCACGGGCCGAGGATGCGCCCCACAGCAGGAAAAAAGTCCCCGCCAGCGACACCGCCAACCTGAAGAGTCCGGATGGCTTGCGGAAAGCAGGCACCCTCGCCTGGTTACTTAACCGATCACTTGCGAGGCAAACCTGGCCCTTCGATTCGGGAATTTGGATCAAGGTATTCATTGCTTTAAACTGATGTCGGTCCGGCGCACGCCGCCGGCCGGCATAACCACCGCGGCGCGCTGTTTTAACGGTCCGTTTTGGTCGAGAATTCTGCTTTTCGCCTCGGACCTTAAAGGAGTTCACCTCGATCGTTCTATGGGGTGCTTGCCTATTGGGTGTTCACCCCACGAACGATGATATGACTGCGGTGCCGAGCCTGCGGCCGGTGCCGGTGTGGCCGCTTGCCGCGCCAAGTGCGAGTCGGTTCAGGCGGGTTAAAACCAAGCCGGTTCCGTCCCACTTTTTTCCCGCGCCCTCGGCGCCGCTCTGCGCTAGCGTCTTTGGAGTCCTATGGCTCAACCCTCGTCGCAACGCCGCGTCAACCCGCTGCTGCTGCTCCTCGCCGGCCTGCTCCTCATCGCCGCCATCGCAGTTGGCGCGTGGTGGCTGGTGCAGCGGGGGACGGCGGAATCGGGGGGCGACGCCAACGCGCCCTACGCCCAGGCCATGGCCTCGGGCAAAACCTTCTACGACAAGGGCGACCCGGCCAAGGCGGTCACCGCCTTTCAGAGCGCTCTGGCCATGAACCCGGCCAATCCGGATGTCCACCTGAACCTGGCCAATGCCTTTTTGCTGCTCGGCCAGCCAGCCCAGGCCGCGATCCATGCGGATGAGGTGCTGCGCTACCAGCCGGGCAGCGCCGCCGCGCATTTCCTGCTCGGCTGCGCCGCGCTCCGGCAGAACCAGTTTTCCAACGCGGTGCAGGAGCTGCAGCAGGCCAAGGACGCCGACCCCTCGGTGAATCCCGTGAGCTTCCAGCTTGGTCGCGCGTTTCTCGGCTGGGGCAAACTGGACGATGCCGCCGTGCAGTTCCGCGAGGTCACGCAGTTTGAGACGAATCATCCCTCCGCCTATTACCAGCTCAGCCAGGTGCTGCTGCGCCTCGGCCAACGCGACGAAGCCCAGCAGGCGCTCGCCGAACACCAGAAAATCGCCGCCGGCAAGACGCAGGCGGCCGACAATCCCGCGCTCTACGAGCGCTGCAAATATACGGAGATCATCGCGCCTTTTCCGCTGGAGCAGCCGGACCGGAGCGGCATCGCGGTGAAATTCGTGGACGATTCGGCCCGCGCCTTCGGCGGGGATGCGGCGAAACTGCACGGCCCCTTTGCCGTGATGGAGGTGAACCGGCGCGGCTGGAACGACCTGCTGCTGGCCGATGACACCGGCATCCGCCTGCTCTGGAATTCGAACGGCGTCTTCACTGCACGGGCGCAGCCGCTAGCCCTGCCTTCTGCCAAGGGCGCAACCCAGGTGCTCGTCGGCGATCTGCAAAATGACCGCTACGAGGACGCCGTGGTCTTAAGTCCTGCCGGCGTCACCGTGCTGCGCTTCGCGACCAACGGGAACTTCACCGATGCGACGATCTTCAGCGGGTTGCGGGCGGCCCAGGCCAGCGGCGTGTCGGGTGCGCTCGGCGACCTCGATTTCACCGGCAAGCTCGGCCTGCTGCTCGCCTCCGCCGACGGCAAACTGCGGAGCTTCACCAATCTTGGTTCGGGTACCTTCCGCGAGCGCAAAGCCCCGGCCTTTGGCGCCGAGGGAGTCACCGAGATCACGGTGGACGACTGGAACAATGACGACCTTCCCGACGTGCTGCTCACACGGACGAACCAGCCGCCGCTGATCCTTGCGAATGCCCGGGGCTCCGGCCTCGCCGCCACCAATGCGCCCGCCGAGTGGCCGGTCGCCCGCGCCCTCGCGGTCGGCGACTTCAACAACGACCTCCGCAACGATGTTGCGCTCGTCACCGACCGGGCCATCGAGATTTTCTTCGGCGGCCTCCGGGAACCGCTGCGCCTGCCCGCCAAGGGCAACCAGATCCGCCATGTGCGCGCGATTGATTACGACAACGACGGCTGGCTCGACCTCGTCGCCTGGGGCGCGGACGGCGTGCGCATCTGGCGCAACCGGGGCAGCGCAGGCTTTCACGAGGTCACGCGCCAGCTCGGACTGGGGGCGCTCGCGACCGCCAATGTGCGGCACTTCGCCGTGGCCGACTTCGACAACGACTGCGACCTCGATTTCATCGTGGATATTGAAGGAGTTGGCCTGAAATTCCTCCGCAACGACGGCGGCAATGCCAACGGCCTGCTGAAGCTGCGCCTGCTCGGCAACCGTTCCAACGCCAGCGCGCTCGGCGTGAAAGCCGAGCTGTCCAGCGGCGGCTGGCACGGTCTGCGCTCGGTCCAGACGCTGCCCATCGAGATCGGCGTGGGCAAACGCAAGCAGCTCGATTCGGTGAGCATCCGCTGGTTTGACACGCGCCAGGATACCACCGAGGTCGACGTCACCTGCGACGCGTTCACGATCTTCGAGCTGATTCTCCCGACGGGTTCCTGCCCCTACCTCTACGCGTGGGATGGCCACAGCAACCGCTTCGTCACTGACATCCTCGGAGCCGCGCCGCTGGGCCTGCCGGTCGCTCCGGGCCGCTTCATCGCGGCCGATCCCGATGAACTGGTCTGGATCGGCAACGAGCAGAACTTTGTTCCGCGCCACGGCAGCTACGAGGTCCGGCTGACCGAGGAACTGCGCGAGGTGCTCTACCTCGATTACGCGCGGTTGGTGGCAGTGGATCACCCCACCGGCACCGAAGTGCATCCCACCAGCAAGCTGATGCCTGGCCCGCCCTTCCCCAAACACGAGCTCATGACGCTGGGCCAGCGCATCCCCCTCCGCCACGCCACCGCCTTCAACGCCATTCTCACGCCGAATACCCTTCTTTCATCAGGTGGCTCTCCGTCCCCCTCTCCCCTCAACGGGGAGAGGGCCGGGGTGAGGGGTGAGGCCGCCCACGGTGAGACTTCTTCCACAAGCAGTGAACCCATCGACGTGACAACGGCTCTGCAGACCGTAGATCACCAGATGGTTTCCCCCGCCCATCTGCGCGGACCACAATATCGCGGCCTCGCCGAGCCGCACCGCGTCATCCTGGACTTCGGCCCGCTGGATCAGGTGAGCCATCCGGTGCTCGCGCTGACCGGCTGGCTGCGCTTCGGCGGCGGCATGGCCAACATCGCCGCCGCGCACGATCCCGACTTCCCCTTCCCCTTCCCCGTGCTGGAGGCCGAGACCGCCCAGGGCTGGCAGGCGCTGCCCGTGATTGTCGGTGCCCCCGCCGGCAAGACGAAGACCATCCTCGTGGACCTCACCGGCCATTTGCCCGCCGGGACCAAGCGCCTGCGCCTCACCCAGGCCTTCGAAATCCACTGGGACCGCATTGCCCTCTTCGACGGAGCCTCTCCGAGCTACACCGCCGTTCCGACTCCCTCTCCCCTCAATGGGGAGAGGGCCGGGGTGAGGGGTGAGAATGGCAAAGGCGCGTACGTACTAACCCCGGCGACCACCGACCTCCACTGGCGCGGCTACAGTGAATTCGCTGACCTGCCGTGGAACGAACCGCTCACCCCCCGCTACGACCGCGTGAAATCCAAGCCCGACTGGGCCAGCACCCCCTCCGGCTGGGCCACCCGCTATGGCTCCGTCACCGAACTGCTGACCGCCAACGACAATGGCCTCGTCCTCGTCGCCGGCGGCGACGAACTCACCCTGAAATTCGCCGCCGACCCGCTTCCGCCCGTTCCCGCTGGCCAGGTGCGCGACTTCTTCCTCCAGGTCACCGGCTGGGACAAGGACGCCGACTACCACGTCGCCCGCGGCGACGAAATCGCCCCCCTCCCCTCGCGCGCCCTCGACGACCAGCACTACGGCACCCAACCCCGCCCCGCCTTCCCCAGCGACGCATTGAACGAGCAGTACAACACCCGCTGGGTCGGCCCGAAGACGTTTGCGAGACGAACGGCCGGAATTTCACAATAAAAGGCGATGAGATTCGGCGGCTTCACAGGAAGGCCTCGTCTACGAATGCCCACTTGCAACCCCGGTCCAAGATGGAAGACTGATATCAATGAATTTGCCCGCAAAAGCCAAAGCCGCTTCCGCACTGCTCCTCTGGCTGGCAGCCACCGGCATTGGGCTGGCCCAACCCATCCTCAATAGCGTGGATCTCGGGTCCACCTCGCCGGTGGGCATCACGACCGTGGTCGATGGCGGCTATGATGTCGGCTCTTCCACCGGCGACATCTGGAGTGACGGGGACGATTGCCGTTTTGTCTACCGGGCCGTCTCGGGGGACTTCGATTTTCGGGCGCGGGTGCAGAGCCTGACGGGGACTGCGTACTGGGCCAAGGCCGGCATCATGCTGCGCCACTCGCTGCTGAGTTCTTCCAGCGAGTTTTCGATGCTGGCAACCCGGACGTCCGGCGTCGGCTATTACGCGTCCATGTCGCGGTTCCTCACCGGTTATTACACCGACGCCCCGTTTACCAGCGCACCGAACACCGGCCGTGTCACCTATCCCAACTCCTGGGTGCGGCTGGTGCGGGTCGGTGACCAGGCCATGGCCCTGCACAGCACCAACGGCCTGGATTGGGCCCAGATCGGGGTGGAAACACTCTATGAGGCCTATGGGCCGGCCGTGGTCGGCCTGACCGTTTCAACGCACACCGACGCGATCGGCAGCCGGACCACCGCCCAGTTCCGCGATCTGCAACTGTTGCAAGGCCAGGTGGGCGCACCCGCGATCCTTACCCAGCCGGCCTCCAGCATCGTCAACCCTGGGACCACCTTGCGGTTGAACGTGGATGCGGTCGGTCAGGCACCGCTCTCCTACCAATGGTTCCGCAACGGGGAACCGATCGCGGGTGCGCAGACCAACCTGCTCGTGTTGGACAGCCTTTCCGCCACCAACGCCGGGAAGTTCACCTGCTTCATCACGAACAGTGCTGGGACACTTTGGAGCTGGGCCGCCGCCGTCGAGGTCGCTCCTGCCCATGAACCCTTCGACGGCATCCTCTACGAACGCTTCGGCACCGCGTTCAGCCAGCAGTTTGATTACGTCGTCAACCTGCCCATTTACCCGGATGCCCCGCAGTTGGCGGCGTACCGTCCGCTGGCCGAACTGCCCAGCAATGTCGCCGACAGCATCGGCTCTCGACTGCGCGGCTACCTGCTCGCGCCGGAGACCGGCTTCTACACATTCTGGATCGCGGCGGACGACAACGGAACACTCTGGCTGAGTCCCGACGACAATCCGGCCACGAAGCAGTATCTCGCGGAGTGCCCTTACTACGTGGCCTCACGGCAGTGGGATTACTACGATACCCAGCAGTCGGACCCCGTCTATCTGGAGGCCGGCAAGCGCTATTATCTCGAAGCCCACTTCAAGGAGGCCGACGGCCCGGATAATGGGGCCATCGGCTGGCAGTTGCCCGACGGCAAGCTGGAACGTCCCATCGCCGCCGCCCGCTTTCGGGGCAACCCTGCCGTGCTCACGGCTGATCGAGCGACGGCGGGCCGCTTCTCGGTGAACGGCACGACCAACAGCCCCTATGTGCTGATGCAATCTTCCAACCTGCAGGATTGGACGCCGGTATCCACCAATCGGGTGCCGTTCCAATTCGACATCACCGCCGGGCCGGACGCCCCGGACCAGTTCTATCATGTCACCACGCAACGGTGAGGCGCGGCCGGTATGACGAACGCTAAGCGAAAGTAAAAGACGCGGCATGTGCCGCCGAAATAGGAGGGCACGTATCGCCCTTGCTCTGATCACGATTCCTTCGTCTCGGCGACCAGGGATTACGGAAGAGGCAACGATGGAGGACGGGCGAGACGCGCCGTCCTACTTCGGAAGAGCTTTTCACCCGGCGGAACGCGCTTCCGCTGTCTGCCCGCCTTCGCCAGACTCAGCGCCGATGAGCTGGTTTTACCGTCACCTCGCCCGCCCGCTGCTGTTCGCGCAGGACTCCGAGGCCGTGCATAACCGCACGCTGGCCGCCCTGTCCTGGATGAGCCGGAGCGTGCCGCTGTGCCGGCTGGTGGAGGCTGTGAGCGATGTGCCGCCGCTGCCGGTGGAGCTGTTTGGCCTGAAGTTTCCGAATCCGCTCGGCCTCGCCGCGGGCATGGACAAGCGCGCGGTGGCTGTGCCGGTGTGGCAGGCACTGGGCTTCGGCTTCAGCGAGCTGGGCGGCGTGACGTGGCACGGGCAGCCGGGCAATCCCCAGCCCCGCATGTTCCGTGCGGTGGCAGATGAGGCGCTCGTGAACCGCATGGGTTTCAACAATGGCGGCGCTCCGGCCCTTGCCGCCTCGCTCGCGGAGTGGCGCGCCCGTGGTCTTTGGCCAACGCATCCGGTCGGGATCAACCTCGGCAAATCGAAGATCACGCCGCTGGATCAGGCGACCCAGGACTACGCGGACTCCTTCCGGGCGCTCCGTGAGCTGGCCGACTTCTTTGTGGTGAACGTGAGTTCGCCGAATACCCCCAACTTGCGGCAACTCCAAGACAAGGCCGCGCTGGATGAAATCCTCGCCGCCCTGCAGGCGCTGAACCGGGTCGCACCGAAGCCGATCTTGGTGAAGGTCGCTCCCGACCTCAGCTTCGATGCGCTGGATGAGATCCTCGCGCTCGCCGGGCCGCGCCAGTTGGCCGGCATCATTGCGACGAACACGACCATCACGCGCCCGGAAACCCGCGATGCAGTGGCGGCGCAGATCTACCGCGAGACCGGTGGTCTTAGCGGGCGCCCGCTCCGGGCTCGCAGCACCGAGGTCATCCGGCACCTGTACCGGCAAACCGGTGGCAATCTGCCGATCATCGGGGTCGGCGGCATCTTCAGCGCGGAAGACGCCTGGGAGAAAATCACCGCCGGCGCGTCCCTGGTGCAGATCTATTCAGGGCTCGTGTACGAGGGACCGGGGCTGGTACGCGACATCATCGAGGGACTGAAGGACCGGCTTGCCGGGGCGCCGTGGCATGAGGTGGTGGGAAGCGGCCAGTGAGCCGGCAAACGTGGGAGACGACACAGGAATCCAGTCCTGGATTGTGTTTGATCACGAACTCAACGCTGCAGCCAGGGCGTCGTCCAAAGACTGGATCCGCACCGGCTTGGTAAGATGGGCGACGAAACCGGTCTTTTTGCTCTCCAAGACGTCCTCTTCCATCCCGTAGCCGGTCAGTGCGATGCCGCTCAGCCCAAAAGTCTGCCGCAATTCATTCATCAGTTCGTAGCCGCTGCCGTCGGGCAGGCCGATGTCGGAAATCAGAAGGTCGATCTTATTATTGCCGGCTACGGCACGGGCTTCAGCCAGTGAAGACGCAGTCATGACCGTAAAATGCCGGCGTTTCAACAGTTGCGCCAATGCGCTGCGGGTTGGCTCATGATCTTCCACCAGCAGGATTCGCCGACCGCTCCCGGGCGACGGGGAACCGGTCAGCGGATTCGGATCCTGAGCCACGCCCGGCCGGTTCGCGGCGCACAGAGGCAGCCGTATGATAAACGTCGCACCCTTGTCCCGGCCTTCACTGGAGGCCTGGATGATTCCGGAATGAAGTTCCACCAGCCTTTGCGAGATGGCCAGCCCCAGCCCCAGCCCGCCAAAGCGATGCGAACCGCCTTCCGCATGGTCGCCCTGGGCGAAGGCGGTGAAGACGCGTCCGAGTTCGTCGGGATTGAGACCCATTCCCGTGTCGATGACCTTGATGAAGAATTCCTCACCCCGGACGAAAGTTTTGACAGTAACCCGTCCTGCCGCCGGTGTGAATTTCACGGCGTTCTTCAGCACGTTCCAAAAAACCTGGTGCAGCCGGACGCTGTCGCCGAAAACCAGGGGTTCGCCGGCACAAAATTCCAACCCCAGCGTGATCTGTTTGGCCTGGGCATCAGCGCGCACAATGTTGAGGGCCTCCTGCAAAACCTGATGCACATTCAGCGCCCGGCCATTGAGCGACAGTTTGCCGTGCGTGATGCTCGTCAGATCGAGCAGGTCATCAATGAGCCGCGCCTCCAGTTCCACATTGTTGCGGATGGTGGCGAATTGCGCGCGCACTTCGGGAGGCAGTTGCGGGTCCTGCGCCGCCTCGCTGGCGAGCAACAGGACCGGGTTCAAGGGGGTGCGGAGCTCGTGGGACAGCGCCGCCAGAAAATCATCCTTCGCACGGCTCGCAGCTTCGGCGGCGGTCTTGGCCTGCATCAACGCCTGTTCCGACCGGATCCGTTCCGTAATGTCGTTGAAATAGCAGACCACCCCGTGCTGGCCGTTGGGCAGGGTCACGCGCCGGGTCTGCCATTCGTAAGTTTTTTCCACGCCGATGTCGGCGCGGATGTTGGAATAGCCCGGCGAAATATAAGGTTCGCCGGTGTCAAGCGTGCGGCGGAAAATCGCGGTCAATTCATCCCCCGCTTCCCGGCCCCACTGGATATGCATCACCTCGGTGAGCGTACGGCCCATTTTCGGCTCCACTTTTTCAAACGCCGGCAGGGCGCGGGTGTTGATCTGCTGCACGCGAAACTGCGCGTCGATGACATAGACGCCCACTGGCGCCTCCTCGATGAGCGCGGCGAATAGGGCCTCGTTCTGCCGCAGCAGCGAATCGGCGCGCACGCGCTCCAGCCGCGCCCAGATGCGCGCGGTCAGTTCGCGCACCAGACTGATTTCATCCGCGCGCCAGTCACGCGGCTGGGAATCGTGGATGTTGAACATGAACTTCCACCGGCCATCGGCGATGAGCGGCACGCAGATGAACGAACGGATTTTCAACGCCGCGTATCTTTCCGCGTCCGTGCGCGGGTCGGCGACGGTGTCGCGCACGATGAAACATTCACCCGCGCGCAACAGCTTTTGGAAATCCGCCGAGAGATACTCGGACAATCTATAGGTGCCGATGAGCCCCGGCACATCTGCCCGGCGCCATTCATGGGTGACATTGGAAATGTCGGCGGCCTCGTTGATCTCCACGAAACAGCCGATGGTCAGCCGGAGGTAGTCGCAGATTTTCGCGCAGACGTTGTTCAGGATGTCATCCACCGTGTCCAGCCGCAGCAGGTCGTCACTGATGGACGCGAGGAACGCAAGGTCCGCCTTGTTGCGCTCGCTGTCGGTGATATCACTGAAATAACAGACCACACCGTGCTTGCCGTCCGGCAAAGTGACGCGCTGGGTTTCCCATTCGTAAGCCTTGTCCTCGTTGAGGTCGTGGCGGAATCCGGCGAAGCGCGGGGAGTGGTAGGGTTCGCCCGTAACCAGCGTGTGATGAAAAATCTCGGCAAGCTGCGCGCCAACTTCCGGCCCCCAGAGAATTTCCATCACCTCGCCGAAATCACGGCCGATCTTTGGCTCGACTTTCGCAAACACCGGCAGGGCGCGGGCGTTGATCTGTTGCAGCCGGAACTGGCCGTCCACCACATAGACGCCGTTGGGAGCCTGTTCCACCAGCGCGGAAAACAAGGCTTCATTCTGGCGCAACATGCTTTCGGCGCGCTTGCGCTCGGTGTTCAGGCGCGTGCTGCCGCAAACCGCCGCGACCGTGCCATCGGCGGCGAACACCGGGCTGAAGATGTATTCGTGATAATCTTCGACCCCCGCCGCATCGGTAAAATAGGTCTCGCCCCGAACGGGCTCGCGGGTCCGGACGACTTCCCAGACCTCCTGTTTCAGGCGTTCCGCCAGTTCCGGAGGATAGCCCAGTTCCAGGGAGCTCTTGCCCACAATCTCCTCGAGCGTTTTGCCCCAAATCTGCAGCAGCGCACGGTTGGCATAGGTCCAGTTGCCCTCCAGATCAAACGTGTAGGCCAGATCCTTGATGGAGGACAGCGTGGCGTCAAAGAGCCGGGCCTGGGCGTCCTTCTGCTGCATCAGCCGGGCCAGTTTCAACTCCTGGCGTTTCCGTTCGGTGATGTCCACCAGGGTGTGGACGGCCCCGCGAGGCCTGCCCTGCCCATCGAAGAGAGGCGTGCCGGAGCCCAGCAGGTTCAGCACCGTGCCGTCGTCAAACACCAACTCGAACTCGAAGTCGCTGACCGCCTCGCCCCGCGCGGCGCGTTGTGCCGGCAATTCGTGCGGCGACAATTCCCGTCCCTCCTTGAACGATCTGAAATGTTTTGGCTTTGAGTCCTCCGGGGCCGATTTCGAGAGTTCGCCGCCTTCGGGAACCCGCACGAGAATGTCCGCGGCGCGGTTGCCGGTCATGTGGCGACCGTCCGCATCGTGGACAATGATCAGCGGCACCGGAACGGCCTCGATCACCACGGCGAGCTCCTCGGCCCGCTCGGTTTCCCGGAGTTCACTCTCGCGCACCGCCTGCTCGATCTTTTTGCGCTCGGTGATGTCCGTGTGCACGGCCACGATTCCAACGACCTCACCGGCCGCATTCCTTTCGGGTGTGTATTCCGCATGGCTCCAGCGCCCCTCGTTGCGGGGGCCGGGCAGTTCCAGCTCGTATTGCACCAGTTCGCCGGCATACGCCCGGTCCAAGTAGGGCCGCGCGCGCGCGAAGAGTTCCGGGCCGACGATTTCCAGCGCGTGTTTGCCGACAACTTCCTCGGGCCGGCGGCCGTAACGGGCGGCATAGGGCTGGTTGACGAACTTGTAGCGGAAATCCCGGTCCACCTGCGCCAGCAGCACCGGAGCCTGGTCCGTCACCAGCCGGAATTGCGCCTCGCTGGCGCGCAAGGCGGAGTCGCTGGCCTCGATGCGGGCCAGCATCTCGTTGAACGCCTCGGTCAGGGAGCCCAGCTCGTCATCGCTCACCTTCGGTGCGCGCAGCGAATAATCATGCTCCCGGGAAATCGTCTGGGCCGTTTCGGCCAGCACGAGGACGGGATCGGTGATCTGGCTCTGCAGCGCGGTGGAAAGCCAGAAGGCCACCGCCAGCGAACTGGCCATGATCAGCAGGGAAATCACCCCATAAAGCTGCATTCGCTCCGTAAGTGCCGTCAGGTCGGACCGCAGATAAAGTGTGCCCACCCGTTTCCCCTCGTAGAACACCGGCTGAAAAAGCGTGAGCCGTGAGTCTCCGAACTGATGCCCTCCCGTTTGCGGTTCCGACGGCAGCCCGGCGTCGGGTGTCTGTGCGGGATACTTCACAAACAGCCGGCCTTGCGCGTCATAAAGGGCGGCGAACCTGAGGTGCGGTTCGGTTCCGAGGGAAACCAGGACATTGGCCGCGTCCCCTTCATTTCGGAACTCGAGCGCCGCGTTGCTATTTTCCGCGATCATCCGCGCCTGGGTGGTCAGGTTGCTCACCATGGTCTGGCGGAATGTGACCCAATCATAGACCATGAACGCGGCGATCGTCACCAGCATCACGGCGGCGCTGGCCAGCATGATGGCCCGCATCACTTTCCGCCGGATCGATGATTTCAGCGGCCGGTTCATCGGTTGTCGGCGGGAACGAGTTCCGCGGTGCGCAGCAGCTTGGAACTCATGGTGAGGTCCGCCGCCTTCAGGGCCTGGGGGCTGATCCGCAGCCGGATCTTGTTGTTCTCGGTGAGAAACTGGACGCACATGCCCTCGTAGGGTGCGTTCCCCACGTCGCGGACCGTCAGCACGGGACGCCCGTTCAGGTCGGCCAGAACCTTGTCCAGCCGTCGCGTTTCGGGCTGGCCGACAAACAGGATGTGGCAGGCTCCGATCGCCTCGCCGCGGCGATAGCGTGCGACGACAATTTTCCGGCCATCCAGCGTCTCATCCCGCACCACATCATCGAGCAGCGGGCCAAAGGGATCTTCACCATAAACCCCGATGACGAAGGGGGAATCCGGATGCTCGAAGGCATTGGTCGGCCAGCGGGTGTAATGCGCGAAGTTCAACAGGAATACCGCCTTGAGCGGGTATTCTCGGGAAACGGCCTGCCCGAAGGCTTCACCCGTACCGAGCCCGGCCCAAACCAGCCACAGTCCAAAGATAAGCGACCAGCCCCGGCGTCCCCGCAAGTTCAAGCACTTGCCGAACACCCGGCGAGCCGCGCCCTGACGGTGAGCTGGAACTAGAACCTCCATGTCACTTTCCCATAGAAGCTCCGGGTGATCTGTTCCTGGGCGGGGCCCGGAACGCCGGCCTCGGCATGCTGGTCATGCAGAAGATTTTGGCCGACCACGGTAAAATCGAGATTCTTGGTGGCGTGCCAGCTCAGGCGGACATTCAGCTCGGCATAGTCGGGAATTGTTGAAGTCTTGGTGGCGCCCAGATCGGCCGCCTGGATGGCATCGATCCAGCGCACGGCCAGATCCAGTTCCACCCGGCCGGGCAGATCCATCGAGGAGCGCAAAAAGATCTGGTTTTCCGGATCGGCGGTCTCCGCCAGGCCGTTGGAGAAGTCGGTCTGACCGGCCTGGGGGTGGACCGTTTCCCGCAGGAAGTCATAGCCTCCGTGCAGCCGCCACCAGTCGAGCACCTGGTAATCGCTGCTTAATTCGAATCCGTAACTGTCACCCGCGTTGTGGTTGGCAAAGTACAGGGGCACAAAAGTTCCCGGCGTCGTGCTCAGGCTCCGCAAATCATCGTAATCATTGTAAAAGGCGGATAACGCCCCGGAAACTTTCGGGCCAAGCTGGGCGCGGTAGCCCAGCTCGTAGGCGATGACCTTTTCCGATTCGAACGTGGAGCTGGCCGTTCCCAGAAAGCTCCCATAGGCCGGGCTCGGCTCCATCAGGTCGCGATCGTAGCGTGAGGGAGTCCGCACGGCGCGGGACACGGCGCCCCAGACCATCTGCCGGTCGGTGGCGTTCCACTGGAGCCGTACGCTGGGTTCATACTCGAAGCCGGTGTAGTCGTTGTGCTCAACCTTGCTGCCCAGGGTGAGGAACACCTTTTCCTGCAGCCGGATCTCATCCTGGACGAAGCTGTTGAAGATGTTCTGATCCAGCCGCTCCGGAACAAAGGTCACGATCGGAGCGGCCTGGATCTGGTCATGCATGAACCGGTAGCCGAAGCCCCAGACGAGGCGGTTCCGTTCGCCCAGCGGAAAGCGGTACTGGAAATCCAGATCCGCCGTGTCCCGGTCGTCCTTCAACGGGCCGGCGGGAATGGCGCCCGAGGACTGAAAAGGCGCCGACAGATGGGTGCGGTCGTAGTAAACCTGCAGACTCATGGAGGAATCCTCCGCGGAGGAATGGGTCCAGCGTCCCAAAAGGTTGCCGCCGCCTATGTTTCCTGAAGCGACCGGGGTGCCCTGTCCGCCCGGGACGGATTTGAAATCCCCACCGTAGAGGTCGCCCTGCAACGTGAACTGATTCGGCCCGGAGCCGGCGGTGTCGATGCGGAACCCGCCCTGCCCCTTCCGCCAGGGATCCTGCGCGCTGCTGCCGTCGGCAAAGACCTCCGAGCCCCGGTCAAAATACATGCCGTAAACCCGGTAATAGACGTTGGGGGCTAGCAATCCGCCGTAACGCAGGCCAGCAAAATCCTGCAACGGGGAACCGCCGCCCGCCTCGACATACATCCCCTGCGTGTCCTTGGCGCTCTTGCTGGTGATGTTGATGACGCCATTCACCGCATTCGCGCCCCAGAGGGTCCCGCCCGGGCCGCTGATCACCTCGATGCGTTCCAGGTCTTCCAGCAGGTAGTCCTGCATGTTCCAGATGACACCGGAAAAAAGCGGGGTGTAGATGCTGCGCCCATCCATCAGGACGAGGAGCTTGTTCCCAACAGAGGGGTTGAAGCCCCGCGCGCTGATCGCCCAGGCCGAGGAGGATTTCTGGGCCACATCCAGGTTGTCCGCCAGCCGCAGGGCTTCGGGGAGGTTGGAGGCATCGGAACGGCGAATCTGGTCACCGGTGATGAGCTGGATCGCCGCCGGGGCCTGGCCATAGGGCTCCGGCTGCTTGGTCACCGAGGTGACCTCCTGGTTCATGAGCTCGTCGAGGCTCATTTTTTTGTAACGGTCCAGGATGTCGGCACTGGCCAGATCTCCGCCCGAAGACGGCGGTTTCAGCTCCTCCGCCTGCGTCAGCGGCGCGACGGCGGCGCTCAATCCGAGAATTACGCCGGAGGATATGCTGGCAAGGCGACCTGAGGTTTCCATAACAGAGTTTGAATGCCGATTTTGGAATGGGGACTGCCAGGGGCTGCGCTGGGACCGGTGCTCTCCGCCTCCCTATGGGGGCAGACTCCGTCCCATCCATTGTCACAGCCTTTCAAAAATTGCTGCACGGGTGGGGGGCCGATGTAAAGGAGCTCTATTATTGTTGCATAATGCAACAGCGGGACGGATTTACAATTTACGATTTACGCGAGCACCCCCACGGCCTCTCTCACTCACTGGCTCACTGGCTCACTGGCTCATCCGCTCCGCGCTTCCCTCAGGCCGGTTCCTGCTGCGAGATGCAGTGAAAGGAACCCAAACCCCAGATGAGTTCCATCGAATCCACGCCGACCACCCGGCGGTCGGGAAACTCGCTTTGCAGAATTTCGAGGGCCCGCGCGTCGTTGCGGTCTCGGTAGGTCGGCACGAGCACCAAGCCGTTGGCTATGTAGAAGTTGGCGTAGCTCGCCGGTAGCCGCTGGCCTTCATGCTCAATCCGGCCGGGCATCGGCAGCTCGACCACGCGCAGCAACTGGCCGTCCTGATCCTTCATCGTGCGCAGCCGCTCAAGATTCTCCTTCAGCGGGGCGTGGTTTTCATCCGCCGGGTCTTCCTCGACCACGGTGACAACGGTGGTCGGGTTCACGAAGCGCGTGAGGTCGTCCACATGGCCGTCGGTGTCATCACCCACGATGCCGTCGCCGAGCCAGAGGATGTTGGTCACGCCGAGATAATCGCAGAGGAACCGTTCGATCTCCGGCTTCGTGAGATCGGGATTGCGGTTGGGATTCAGCAGGCAGGCCTCGGTGGTCAGCAGCGTGCCGCGCCCGTTCACCTCAAGGGAGCCGCCTTCCATGACGACGGCTTTGACCTCGGAATCTTGCTCGGCAAGCGGCATCAGGGGCACCAATGGAATTTTGGCGAAGCCCGGCGAAAACAGCGGCAGCCCGCGCAGTTCCGCGACGTGCTGCGGCACGGCGTCATCAAGATCGAACGGCGGGTACTTGCCACCCCAGGCGTTGTAACCCCAATCGACAATGGCCCGCTCATGCCGGCCATTGTGTTCCCGCACGAGGAAGATCGGCCCGTGATCCCGGCACCACGGCTCATAGCTCGGAAAATGGTGGAAGCTGACACGCTCCAGCGGCGTGCCGTGCTCGCGCAACAGGCCGCGCACCCAGGCCTCCATCTCGGCGTGCCAGACATTGATGTGCACACTCTCCACCGTCACCAACTGCCGGATGAGGGCGGCATAGACCGGCGGCACGGTCTCGTACTTGCCGGGGAAACTGATGCCTTCGGGGCGCGGCCAGCTGAACCAGGTGCCGGTATGAGGCTCCCATTCGGCGGGCATTCGGTATCCAAGCTGGGCGGGAGTGGCAGTATTCATCACGTTGTCGTTGTCTCTAAAAGCCGGTGGTATCCACTTCCTGCTTCGACCGCTTCAGCTTTTCGGCGTCCAGTTGGGAAAGCGCCAGCTTCTCCAGGGTTTTCTGCGTATAGGATACCACCACCCGGTCGGGCGCGTTGGTCACCACGACCAAGACATCCCCGCGCGTCAGGGAATTCACGGCCGGATCGGCGGTTCCCGGTTCCTCGCCATACTTGAGCTTCAACGCCGCCACGATGTGTTCCACCAATTCCTCACGTTTCACCGGGTCCTGCTCCCGCTTGATGCCGCTGATCGAGTAGACCCAGGCGGCGGGCGCCGTGCCGGCCACGTAGTCGTCCAGATACGGGCTGGGCGTGGGCGCCTTGAAGGTGATTTCGTTTTCGGCGGAGCCTTTCAGCTTCTGGATCTGGATTTCCGGGGGAATTGAGACCCCAAACACGATTCCGAACGCGCCAAAGATCTGGCTGTTGGTGCCCTTGCTCGCGCCTTCGGCAAGGCCGATGACGCCGCACCAACAGGCGGCGAGGCAACAGATCAGGAATGTTTTCATGAATTTCTGACGGACTTCAACCAGGCCAGGTGGCGGTGACTGCGGCACGCCCGAAAGCCGCACCGCCTTCCCCAGCCCAAGGCGTCCGGTTCCATGTCTCATCGCGGTTCCCGCATCAAGCCCGTTTTCTGGGCGGCGGCGATTGGGTAGGGTGAGGAACGGGCTCCGCTTTGCCCGCATCCGCCGCACGATAGCTTTATCATGGCCTTCCCGCAGGGAGGGTGCGGTCGGATATCTAAACGGCCCCCGGATAGGTGCGGCCTGTGTCCCCCGCCCTGCCGCACCGGTGATGGACAAAACCGGCCAGCTTGCCCAGCCTCCCATCCACCCACGGACTGGAACTTAGGGAGGCTCAAAAAGTGAACCCAGTTAACGATGCTTCTTGAGCCGCTGCCTCGGGACAGTGGTTGCCCCGTTTCCTGCGTTTCCGGATCCCGGCGGGCGATTTGACGGCCATTGGAAATCAGCCTTATGCCCCAGCCACGTTCGTTCCCGTTTTACCTGGCCATCCTGCTGGCCGGTTTGGCCGCCGGCTTCAGCCCACACTTTGCCGCCGCCGCCGTACCGGCGGTGACCACCCTGGCCGCCAGCGGGCAGACCAACACCGTGGCACAGCTCAATGGCACCGTGAATCCGAATGGCCTGGCGGCTGTGGGCTGGTTCGAGTGGGGCACCTCCACCTTTGACTATCACCAGCAGACCGCGCCGGTGGACTTAGGCAATGGCCCGGTAGTCGTGGGCCTCAGCAACCTGCTGGGCGGTCTCACGCCCGGGATGATCTATCACGGACGGCTGGTGGCCACCAATGCGGATGGACTCAGCCGGGGTGGCGACGTGGCGTTCGGCTCGCCCCGGGTGGTGCTGAACGGAGCCGGCATCGTGACCAACCGACTCGGCGATACCTACACGGACCTGGGAGCCGTGGCCACGGAACCACCCCTGGCCATGTCCGTGAGATCTACGCATAGCCTGGTGCTGCGGCACGATGGCACGGTGGTGAGCTGGGGATTCAATGGCTCCGGAGAAACTACCATCCCCGCCGGGTTGAGCAACGTGGTGGCCGTGGCCAGCGGAGGCAATCACAGTCTCGCGCTGCGGAACGACGGCACGGTGGTGGCTTGGGGAGACAATAGTTTCGGCCAGAGGGACATCCCCGCCGGACTCGGCAACGTGGTGGCCATTGCGGCTGGAGAATCTCACAGTCTGGCGTTGCGAGGCGAGGGGACGGTGGTGGCCTGGGGAAACAATCTCCAAGGCCAGTCCACCATCCCCGCCGGGTTGAGCAATGTAGTGGCCATTGCCTGTGGAGACGTTCACAGCCTGGCGCTCCGGAGCGACGGGACAGTGGTGGCTTGGGGAGCCAATGATAATGGTCAGGCAATTGCCCCCGCCGGCTTGAGCAACGTCGTGGCCATTGCCGGGGGAGGTTTTCACAGCCTGGCGCTACGGAGCGACGGAACGGTGGTGGCTTGGGGAGACGATGAGACGGAACAGACGGAGATCCCCGACGGCTTGAGCAACGTCGTGGCCATTGCCGGGGGAGTTTTTCACAGTCTGGCGCTACGCGGCGACGGAACGGTGGTGGGCTGGGGAACGATTGAATATGGTGTGAGGACCATCCCCGCCGGGCTGAGCAATGTGGTGGCCGTTGCGGCAGGATATACTTTCAATCTGGCGCTGCAGCGCGATGGAACGTTGGTGGCTTGGGGAGAAGATCTGAATGGCCAGACGACCGTCCCGGCCGCGGTGAACACCCTGCCGGTCTCGGTCAGCGGCAATGTGGATGTGAACACGCTGGGCAGCTACCTCCTCACCTACACCAGCACCAGTGCGCTGGGCGGCGTCGGCTTCGCCAACCGCACCGTGGTCGTGCTGCCGCCGCTTCCCACGGTGTTGACCCTGCCCGCCAGCGGGCAAAGCAATGCGGTGGCCCAGCTCAACGGCACGGTGAATCCGAACGGCTTTGCGGCCGCCGGCTGGTTCGAGTGGGGCACCTCCGCTTTTGATCATGGCCAGCATACCGCGCCGGTGGTGCTCGGCGGCGGATCGGTGGCTGCGGACCTCAGCAGCCTGCTGACTGGGCTCACGCCGGGCGCGATTTATCACGGACGGATCGTCGCGACCAATGCGGGTGGACTTAGCCGGGGGAGCGACGTGGCGTTCGGCTCGCCCCAGGTGGTGTTGAATGACGCGGCCACTCTAACCAATGGACCTGGCGATCCCTACACGGAACTGGGAGCAGTGGCCATGGAGACACCCCTGGCCGTAGTCGCCGGAGGGAATCACAGTCTGGCGCTGCGGAGCGACGGGAGGGTCGTGGGTTGGGGAAAGAATGACTCAGGCCAGACGACCATCCCCGCCGGCTTGGGCACCATCTTGGCCATTGCCGGGGGAGGCAATCACAGTCTGGCACTGCGGAGCGATGGGACGGTGGTGGGATGGGGAACCAATAACTATGGTCAGACGGACATTCCCGCCGGGCTGAGCAACGTGGAGGCCATCGCTGCCGGAGGGTATCACAGTCTGGCCCTGCGAAGTGACGGCACGGTGGCAGCTTGGGGAAGGAATGACTTTGGCCAGTCCACCATCCCCGTCGAGGCGAGCAATGTCGTGGCGATCGCTGCAGGAGGGTATCACAGCCTGGCCCTGCGAAATGACGGAACGGTCGTCGGTTGGGGAAGCAATGGCTTTCGCCAGAGAACCATTCCCGCCGGCGCGAGCAACGTGGTGGCCGTTGCCGCAGGCCTCAATCACAGTCTGGCGCTGCGGAGCGATGGGACGGCAGTAGGTTGGGGAGACAATTCTTCGGGCCAGAGGACCATCCCCGCCACATTGAGCAACGTGGTGGCCGTTGCTGCGGGAGGTTCTTATAATCTGGCGTTGCGGAGCGATGGAAAGGTGGTGGGCTGGGGTGACAACGGGTATGGCCAGACCACGATCCCCGCCGGCTTAAGCAACGTGGTGGCGATCGCCGGAGGAGCCAATCACAGTCTGGCGATGCGGAACGATGGGACGGTGGTGGGCTGGGGTGGCAATGGATTTGGTCAAACGACGATCCCCGCCGGGTTAAGCACTTTGGAGGTCAAGCTCGATGGCACGGTGGATGTGAACACTCCGGGCAGCTACACCCTGACCTACACCAGCATCAACGCTTTGGGTGGCGTGGGCTCCGTCACCCGCACGGTGATCATCGTGTCTCCGGCCTATCCGCCGATGCTCATCGGGACCGACTTGAACCGGCTGGGCAATGGGGCCTTCCAATTCAGTTTTGTCAACGCCCCCGGTCTGAGCTTTCGGGTATGGGGCAGCCCCGATCCGACGCGATCGCTGTCCCTGTGGTCCGACCTCGGCCCGGCCGTGGAGATACCCTCCGGCTCCGGCCGTTATCAATTCTCGGATCCCCTGGCCCCCGGGAACCCACAGGGCTTTTTTTACCGTGTGAGTTCCCCCTGACGGCCTAGCGCCGCAGCCAGCGCACGTTGCGGATGGCGAACTTCACCTTCGGGTCCTTGGTGTTGCAACCGATGCGCACGGCCACGATCTGGTCGGGGTCGAGCTGCGAGTTGGCATCTGGCAGCGACCAGGTCGCGCCCCAGGTCGCATCGTCAAACCAGGCGACGCAATCCGTCGTGCGGCCCAATCGGGGCGACGGACGGATGGGCATGATGTAGGAGGCACCCCCGAGTTCTTCGACGATGACCTGAAACTTCCCTTCGCCCTCCAACGGAGTCAGCGCGACTTCGAGACCGACAATGTCGCGATCCAGCGGATCGACCGGGTCCAACGCGAGCCGGGGATAGCAGTAGCGGTTGTCGCTCCTGGGTGAGGCCGTGAACGTCACGCCCACTCCTTTGGTCAGGGAGACCGCAACCCGGCCCTTGCCCGAAGCCGAGAGTTCCCATCGTTTCGCCACGTCGGCGCCGGACACCAGCGCCTTGCTCTTCACGGATACGGTTTCCGAGGCCGGCGCGAAGTTCAGTGACAGCACGCTATGGCCCAGCCGCCCGAAATCACCATCCACGCGGGCGGGCAGGTCGAACCAGTCGGGGGCCGCCCGGCGTGCATCCACCACGAGCCCGAGGGCCTTGCGCTCGCCGGTTTCGAGGGTGATTGCCAGCTCGGACTGCGGCTCGCCCGGTCCCTCGCGCAGGCCCAGCACCAGCGGGCTGGGCTGATCCAGGCCTACGGTTCCCTGCACCCGTTGGCCGCTGAAGTTATAGGCATACAAGGGGATGGTCTCCGCCCTGCTGTCGGAAAGCCGCAATGCCGACCGGCTGCGCACCGCGCGCGCCGGCGGCCAGACCACCTGCAACACCACGGGCGAAGGTGACGCCTTCGCCCGCGCCGCCAACCCGGGCGGTGGCGTGAGCTGCAGCAGCTTTTCCGCGCCGTAGGGCAGCAGCGCGTACAGCGGCGCGGAGGTCAGCACCGGTGCATTCGTCAGACTGCGCAGGGGACGTCCGAGGTAATCCATGACCGTCATCGGCACCTTGGGCAGCGCCAGGGTAGAGGTGCCCTCTTCGGACCAGGCCACCACCACGATCTGAGGCCGTCCATCGGGTCGGGCCGCAAAGGCAAACGCGGTGACGTTGGTGGCCGTGTCCAGCCGCCCCAACGGCTGCGCCTCCGCGAGAAAGCGCCCGGCCGCAGCCAGCGCCACGTAACCCGGGCGCGGAGTCAGGTCGGCCCGGAGCAGGCCGAACTGCGTCGAACCCTCGCTGTAGTGCGGCAGCAGGAACCAGAACACCCGACGCGCCCCTTCGTGAATCGCCGAAGCAAACACCTTGGCCACCCGGGTGGCCGATTCCCGCGCATCCGCGTCACGCAGTTCCCGGGAAGCCTCGTCGCTCCAGTGCAACGGCCAGTTCGCTTCGGTCGTCCAGAGCGGCCGTCCCGCCGCCGCGGCTCGAAACTCGCCGTAAAGCGCCCCATAATCCCTCGGCGCGGCGTAGTGATGCAGGTTGAACGTGTCGAAGTAGGCCGCCGGCTCGTTGGCCCTGAAGTCCTCCAGAATCCGGTGCTGCGGCACGGCAAAGGCGCTCTGGCAGGCGACCATGAGCGGATTGCCCGCCTTGATGCCCAGCCATGCCGCCTTCTGGAACGCCGCGATCTCGCACCCCAGATGACCGCCGAAGACATCGATCTCCGCCTCGTTCCACGGCTCGATTGCGCTGATTTTTCCCTGCCAGCGGGCCGACACGCCGCGAAAGAAGCCGTACACATCGCGCAGGTCGGTCGGGAAGCGGCTGGAGTCGTCTCCGCCCCACGGCGGGGTCAGGTGGTTCACGGTCAGGACATGCAAACCGGCCGCATCCAGCGCTGCTGCGGAATCATCGAAGCGCGTGTGCGGTGCGAGCAGCCTGGGCACCGGTTCCAGCTCGGACCACGTGAAGCGGTCACGGACCCAGGTCACTCCGGAGAGGCGGGCCAGATTTGCCGCCGCCGGCCAGTTGGTCGGGGCGATATTCCAAGCACTGGCGAGGTCGAGGGCGATCGGCGTGTTTTCCGAGGGTGGCACCAGCAACGGCGCAATGACCGCGAAAGCAACCCGGTTCGTCCGGTCATCGCGAATCTCATAATAGCCCACGGGCAGCCGGCCCAGCACGGCAACTCCACCCATGCCCTGCGCCACCATGTCGCCCTCGGCGGTCTGCGCGCGCCACGCATCCACGGGCTCCAGCATCGGCAGCGGGATCCTCACTTCCTCACCCACGACGAACACGTTGCCCGGATGCGCTGGCAACGGGCGGGTGCCCGTGGTTTCGGCCAGCAGGGAAACTCCGGTCAGCAGAAACAGCAGCGCCGTAAGCCGCAGGGACATGGTCAGCCCAGTTTGCCGAAGAGCCGGCCGCAGTAGGAGCGCGGAATCTGTCATTCTGCGATCGGCTGGCACGCGGCGGCTTCGGCGGAGAGGTTACTGGACCACGTTCACGCGATAATAACGGGCGGCATCCTCCGGGATCGGCTCGGTCACGGTCAGGCTCGAACTGCTCGCCTTCTGCGACACTCCGACCGGTGACCACACCGGATTGTCCAGGCTTGCAGCCGCTTCCAGCAGATAGGTGACGCCGGGGAGCGACCGCCACGAAACCGTGGCAAAGCCGTTGCCAAGACTGATCGCAAACACCTGCGGTGCCGGGACGACATTCACAGCACCCGGGGTGGGCACCTCCAGTGCCCCGGCAATCGGTCCGCCGTCCGGCACACGCCCTTCGCTCACATCGGGCAGCTGCTGCCCAAAGGTGACCGCGTCGATGATCGTGCCGTCTGCGGCTGAAAGCACGATGGCTTCACCGGCGGCCGAGAGCTTGAAATCGACGTGCAGATCGGGATCGGCCGGCAGGTTGGCCGCGGTCTTCTTGTCCGCCCAGACGAGCAGGCGTCCGCCCGCCGGAATCACATACCCGGGCGGAATCGCAAAGCCGGTGCGGTTGGTAAGCGTATTCGACAGGTAGAAACCGGCCAGGTTCACCGGACTGGTGCCGGCGTTGTAAAGCTCGAACCAGTCGCTGTAGCTGCCATCAGTCGGTTCGGCGATGGTGGACTTGTTGTCGGCCATCCACTCATTGATGAACACCGGGATGAGGGGAGCGCTGAGCGTGTTGGCAGTGCCGGGTGTGGGCAGGGCGAAGAGATGCCGTGAGCTCAGGTCGCCGTCCGGATAGTCACCGATGGCCCGGTCCGGCCCGACCGGACTGTAGCGGAGATAGTCCATGAGGTTGGTCCGGCCGCCCGCCACAAAGCTGAACACCAGCAGGCCATCACCGGAGTCAGCGTGGAAACTGGTGTGAGGTTCGGAGGCGAGCGACTGCCCCGGCTGACCATCCAGCCAGGTGAGCAGGAAACCGTGGGCCGGGATCTGTGCGCCGGCCGGGAAGGGCCATTCGGTGAGGTTGGTGAGCGAGGAGGCCAGGTAGCAGTTGGTCAGCGGCAACGGGCTGGCGCCGCCGTTGTAGAGCTCCACCCAGGGGTCATGCTCGCCAAAACGGTCCGTGGGACCGCTGAGATTCTGTTGGGCCAGTTCGTTCAGCCAGACCGGCGGCAGATTCGGCAGGGTGACGGAGAGGGAATTTTCACGGCCCGGGGTGAAAAGCGCGGCCTGGGTCGCCGACGGGTTGAGATCAACCGAGGTACCGATGCCGGTGCCATTCAGGCGCAGGGTCAGGGTCCCGCCTTTTTGCTGGGTGCGGTACCAAAAGCTGAGGGTGTAGGTGGCGTTCACCGTCAGCGTGGGGGTGATGTCCCGGGTGATGGCTGTGGTCCGGCCGGAACCGGGTGCCGTGGACACCATGTGCAGGCTGGCCTTGCCCGAATGCAAAATGCTGGTGCTGAGAGCGGACCCGCTATGATTGCTCGCAACGGCATAGGGGCCGGGGAATCCGGACTCGAAATCACCGTCAGCCAGCAGGTTCGGCCCGCCATCCGGGTTGGTGCCGGCCACCAGCTTGATGTCGTCAATGTAGGCTTCTCCCGGATCATTGAGGTAGATGTATAGTGCGGAGCTGGTCGCCTTGCCGGTGACAACCTCGCGCTTCCATTCGGGCGTGATCGTCGGACCGCCGACCGTCACCGCATCCCAGTTGGCCACGCGGTTGTTGTCCTGGAGCGGATCGCGCAACTGCAGCGCCGCACCCGCCAGCGCCCCGGCCGGCCACGGTGGCACCGTCTCGTACGTGAAGGTGTCCACGACGAGGTCGGTCCCGGTGGCGGGATCTGGGCGAAGGAGGCGGATGGTTTCGCCGTTCTCCGCAAAGTGGCCGCTGTAAACGCCCATTGGCTGGATCGGATTGCCGTAAAGCTGGGTGAAGACATTCGTGTTTTCCACGACCACCGCATAGGCCCCGGCGGCGAGATAGCTCGCCGGTGGGAACGTGAAGCCCAGCCCATCGATCCGCCAACCCGTCAGGTCGTACGCGGTCGTGGTGGATATGTTCCGCAGTTCCAGATATCCGCCACCGGCCTGGCTCGGATGGTGCATCACCTCGTTGATTACGAGGTGCCCCTCGGGAGCATCGGGCGTGGGTGACACGATGGCGGTGATGGACGAGGGACGGTTGGTGATGGGCGTGCCGTGAGGATCGAGGCCGCCGAGCACGAGCAGGTTCGTGCCGGAGTTCAGCGGCAGCTGGTAGGTCCAGTTGGACAGGGTGGTCCAGGTGACCTGGATCGGCACACCATTGAGCGTGAGGGTGCGGGCCGCCAGTGGGGCAGTGCCGGTCAGCGTGACGAAGTTGTTGGCTGTGGTGAAATCGGTGCCGCCATTCGAGGTATAGGTCAGCGACGCACCTTTGCCGTTGATCAGGCCAAGGAGGTAGGCGCGGCGGGAGGCAATGTAGGTCTTGATCGAAGCATTGGAGCCAATACCGATGCCACCGTTGTTCTTGATGCCGTTGTAACGGGAATCAAGGATGGCACTGGAACGGGTTGCAACCAGCGGGCCGTTGACGGCGTCGATCATCGCCTGCCAATACATCCGGGCAAAGGGCGGATGCGTATTGATCGGGCCGACATTCTGCCCGCCGATGCCAAACATGTCAGAAGTGGCACCAGCGGAGGAGAACGCGAAGTCGATGTCCCAGATGAGCAGCCTCCAGGGTCCGTTGGTCGGCTTGTAGGCATACATGTTCTGGCCGCCGCCGTAGCTATAGCTGTCGTTGTTGCCGACCAGGTGCTCCGTCACATGCGTGCGGAACCACTCGTCCACATCGGTCGTGTTGAGGAGCGTGTGGGTGTAGCTGTCGGCCGGGGTGGTGGCGGAGTTCACCGCATCGACCAGCGCGTAGAGGTTGGTGAAGTTGTTGGGATCACCGCCAAAAGCGCGCAGCGGCCAGATCCACCGGTAGCGGGCGGGCTTCTTGACTCCGCCCGTGGTCGTATATTTCGACAGGTCGGCGCCGACGGCGTCGAAGTTCACGCCGGCGTTGTCGAACTCGAACCAGAGCTGGATCTTGCGAAGCTCGCCGTTGGGATCGTCGGGAAACCACTCCTTGACGAAGTCGGAGTTGGGCTGTTGCGCGTCGTCGTAGGTGATGCCGCGCTTGATGCCGTTCACGTACATCAGCACCGGCCGCCGGTGGCAATAAGGGAGGCCCAGCTCCTCTGCGATCCAGTAGGCATGAGTCTCCTCCTGGACGGTGGTGTCGCCACCGCCGTTTCCGGGCTGGAGCAGTTCCATCTCCTCCTCGCCCAGGAATTTGTCATCCGGGGGAACCACGAGCAGGTAGTCGCAGTTGCTGGCGGTGGGCGTCGTGTAGCCAGGGGCGTGATACGGGCTGCCGCTGTACTGGCTGCCGGCATTGTAAATGACCCGGGTGTTGCCGTAGGCAAAAGTCACATCCAGCGGGTCGTTGCTCAGCTTCTCCCGCGTGGTCCAACGGCTGATGGTCGCCGCTGTCGCCCACAGGCGGTAACTGCCGAGGCCGCCTTTGACCAGGGTTTCCCCCCAGCGCACCAGGCACTCGTGGGCCGGCGCGTCGGCGGGAAAGCGGGCTTCCGCCGGGCTCGGCGCGGCATCGGTGGCCACGATGTGAAAGGCCACCAAGGAACCCGCCGCCTGCCCCGGAATCGTCGCGGTGAACAGCCCCGAACCACGGTCAACCATCACTACCTCATTGGTCGTAGCCACCGGATCGTGTCGCCAGCGCAGCACCAGCGTGCCAATCCCGTCCGGGTCGCTGACCCGGGCGGTCACTGTCACCGCCTGGCCGGCGGCGGGGAGGATGGGATAATGGCTGACCTCGGTGATGGCCGGGCCCTGATTGGCCACCGCCTGGGTATTGGGCGCACCCGGCGTCCCCAGGCTGTGGGTCGCCAAGATCTGGCCAGGGGCATCCAGCCAGTTACCGTGCAGGCGGAGGAGGATGGTGGGGCTGCCTTTCAGCCAGCGTACCTTGGCGCGCAGCGTCGCGGTCTGCCCGGCAGCCAGCGCGGTGCGGAGCGGCACCCGGATACGGTTGGGCCCGGTATGGCCCGCTCCGGTCGTCCGGATGTGCAGCGACTGTTTGCTCTGGTAGCCCTCAATGGTCTCCAGCGAGGTCGCCCCGTGGTTCCCTTGAAACACCCAGCCGGTGGTTCCGGTTTCAAAGTCGGGGTTGGCCAGCCGGTTGGTGCCGCCGGGACCGATCACCTCCACGTTATCCACGAGACATTCGCCCGGACCGTAAAGGATGATTTCAAGCCCGACCGGCGGGTGGTTCGGGTTTCCGTTGTCGAGCACGCCGGTATTCTCAACGGTGACCCAGGGGGATTTCGCCGTCTCGTCGCTGTCGCCCCAGCTCGGCGCCAGACTCCGGTCCGAATTGGGATCGCGCAGTTCCAGGCTGCTGCCTCCCCCATCGCTCCACTTGCCCCAGCGGCCGCCCGTGCCATAGGTGACATCTTCCACCACCACCCGACGGGCGAGGTTGGTGCTGACCTGTCCCGACTTGTTGGTGGTGATGGTGTAAATCGGCTTGGCAAGTTCAAGCCGCTCCCCGCTGTGACTGAGTTTGCCGCTAAAATCGCCGTAAAGATTGCTGTCCGTAAGGGTCGCATACAGCGGCTTCAGGGTCGCGGCGCTCTTGGCCACGACCGCATATCCGTGCGCCGGCAGCGAGCTGCCCGTCGGAAAGACGTAGGCCACCGCGCCCTGCAACGCCCAGCCGGTCAGCGGAACCGCCGCCGCCCCGGGATTGTACAACTCGATGTATTGCTCCAGGTCATTTTCGCTGATGGGATGGACCATGATCTCGTTGATCACAACGGGCGGAACCGCCGGACTGGCGTTGGTACCCGCCGGTGTCGGCGTGGCCAGCCGCTGCCAGCCCGGCGCACCATCCGGTGTACGCCCGGTGCTGACATCCGCCTCCTGCGGACCAAAACGCACCACGTCCAGCACGCGAGAGCCGTCCGCCGCGATCAGATAGACCGTCTCACCGCCGGTGCGGAGGCCGAATCCCAGCTGCGTCTCCGTCAGGCTCACGAAGCCCAGGGCGTCCGTGATGGTGTTCGTCGGAAAGACGTACTTCGCCAGGGCCGGATCATCCGTCAGCACGCAGCCGCTCAGATCCGCCGGCGTATTGGCGTAGTTGAACAGCTCCAAAAAACCGGGCGATCCGTTCCCGTTTTTCGCCAGCACCTCGTTGATCACCACCGTTCGGAGCTGGTTGGTCACGGCCGGCTCCGCCACCCCGGGTGAGCCGCCCACATAGGCACTGGCATCCCAGGCGCGCACATCGGCCTCACCATAGCTCGGGCGCGCCAACACCAGCGAGTGCCCGCCGCCATCCGGCGCCACGGGCCAGGGTGGCTGGCTGTCGTAACTCAGCTCAAAGAATACGCCGCCGTTGCGATGCACCAGATTGAGCTTACCGCTGCCACTGGCGAGTGATCCGCTGAACGGGCCGAGCGCATTGGATTGCCCGGTAACGGCCGCCAGGTCATCAGGCGCCGCCGCGATGACCGCATAGGAAAGCGGATTCAGGACGAAATTGGCCGGAAAGGTGTAGCTGATGTCTCCGCTAATCTTCCAGCCGGCCATGTCCTGAAACCATGGCAACGAGTTAAAGATCTCGATGAACTGGAGGTTGCGCCCGTCGGTTCGCGCGGCCGGATGGTACATCACCTCGGAAATGACGATGCCCGACCGGCGGGAGGAAGGCCCCGGAGTTTCCGACTGCGGTCGAAAGAAGTTGGCGTCGACCGCGGTCCCCGCCGGCGGTGCCGCCTGGGTCACGGCGGCGAAAAGCAGCGAAACGGCCGACAGGATATGACGGAGCCGGGCAATAGGGCGCAATTCCATGAGTGTGTGTATGGGCTGAGACTAGCAGTTTCCCCGCCGAATGCCGAAGGAAGTTCTCGCCAAACCTCACAAAAATTGGCGTCTCCTCCTTTTTGTCTCTCCTGCACCCCTGCCCCCTTTCTTCCCTGCTCCGCCACCCTGCTCACTTCGCCGCTTTCGCCAAATCAACCGCCCGCCACAGGTACCAGGCCGCCGTGGTCCGATGCGGACGCCACTTCTCGCCGAAGGCCAACAGCTCCTTGGGCTTGGGCATGGCTTCCAGTCCGTAGGCCAGCCGGAAGCCGTTCTGCACCCCGAAATCGTCGACTGGCAGCACGTCTTGGCGTCCCAGCGTGAACATCAGGAACATCTCCACGGTCCAGCGGCCGACGCCACGGCATTGGCTCAGGTGGTCCACGATTTCGTCGTCACCCCACTTCGCAATCACGCGACGCGTGGGCACCGTGCCATCGAGCGCCTTGGCCGAGATGTCGCGGATCGCGGCCAGCTTGGCCCGGGAGAAACCCGCCCCGCGAATCTGCTCATCGGTCACCGTTGCCAGATCTTCTGGTGCCGGAAAGCGTTTGCCTGGGAAGAGCGCGATGAAGCGGCGTGTGATCGTCTCGGCCGCAATGCCATTGAGCTGCTGGTGCGCCACCGCCCGCACCAGCGCCTCGTAAGGCGAGCGCCGACGGTCCGGCTTCAGTTCGCAGGGACCTACCTGCTTGATGAGCCGCCGCATGATCGGGTCCGCCTTGTGGAGATGCGCATGTGCTTCCGGAGTCACGGTGGGAGGTTAGGAGGCGCGAACAGGGCGGCACTTCTTTTTTTTGCCAATTAACCACCGCACCACGCACACAGCTTGGCGATATCATCGCGTCGTCTGCACAGAGGCACCCGTTGGAAATGCATCCGGCTAAATTGGGAGGCTCGCCAACCATTCCTCGATCCTCCGGCGTTCATTCTGATATCGCAGTCTCGCTTGATCCCAATCGAAACTCTCCTTGTCGAGTTCCCAGTGGTTTAAGCCCCCGGAAATGGCTTTTTCGAGTCGCTGGTAAATTGGGAACGGACCAGCCTCGTCACTCTTAGTTTTTTCGTAAAGGTCGCCCACGATAGCCATCCAGATATGCCGAGACGGCGGGTCAAAGAAGTAACCGAATGAGTCAGGATCATTTTCCTCGATCTCCATCTGTTGCCTCAGTTCTTCTATGAGATGCTCAGCTCGTTCCGCCGGCCATTCCAGCACATGGACCAAAATGTTCCTGTAAATTGAAGAACAGTGGCGCCAAAGTCTCGTTTTCCTTTCTTCGTTCATTCAGCAGTCCTCCTCATCACGCCATCTTTCTGATCCATCATCTTCCTTTGGCATAAACCTCCGGCAAAGCCGGAAGTTTATGACTTGGCTCCTCCCCCATACCACGCACACAGCTTCGCAATGTCCTCACGCTGGCTGAGCAGCCGAACGCGCGCGGGCAGATCGGCCGAGTAGCCGTGATGGTAATCTACCATCGCGATGGCTCCTGCCACATGGGCCTCGGTCACGCTTGACCGTCCGGCACTGATGGCGAGCCAGCGGCTGAGCCACACGATCACCGGGAACAGCAGGGCCAGATTTTGGAAGCCGGCGATCAGGGGGCGTCCATGAAACGCGCTGCCGCAGAAGTGAAGGCTCTGGATCTTCACCCGGAAGAACCGCGTGAGCATGGCCTCGGCCGCCGCCGGCAACGGACCGAAGGGCTGCTCAATGTCCGCAAACCGCACGCGCTTCAGGCCAGGACGCAAGGCCGGAGTGCGGCTTCCGGCCACGCCAAAGCGCAGGCTAGCCCAGAGCATTTGCAACCGGTAACGGCCCGGCGACGCCAGGTCCTTCACCGTGGTCGTACGCGCATGCTCGACGACCATCATGCGCAGGAAGAGTCGGCCGAAGCCGCTCGGCGGCTCGGGTGGTTGGGGCAAGTTGGCCTGGTTGCGCGTCGCGCTCTGGACCAGCGCGCCGAGGATCTCGTCCGCCCCTGCCCCACCGATCTGGTCGAAGCCGCCCTGCTCCACCGCGCGCAGCCAACGCAGCGCGCGCGTCAGCTTGAGCGCCACGGGCGCGTCGGCGACGGCCAGGGTCGTGTCGAGCCATTGGACGAACCGCAGGAAATCCGGCCACTCACCCGGCGGTCCGGCGGCCACCGGTGGCGGCAAGCCTTCGGTGTAATTCGCCGGCACCACCAGCGCCGCCAATTTCTGGACCTCGCGGCCCTGCTCCGACAGCGGCTGCCCCCGATTGGCCACCGCCGAGGGACAGCTGAAGCGCAGGCCGGTCACGAGCTTCCGCCCTGCCGGATGGATCACCAATGGATAGAGCCGGCAGGCCAAGGGCTTCGCCGCCTCGCCAAACTTCGCATGGATGCGGCAGCGCCCCGCCGGATCAAGAAACACGCAGGCGCCGTCCTGCTGATGCCCCAGTCGAAAACCCTTCCCCACCGGCACCATGATGGCAGCCGGATCGACTCCGTCGGCGGCGGTCCAGTGTTGCTGTTGGAGCCGCTGCTGCTCCTCCGGCGAAAGCGTGATGAGCAACTGGCCGCGACAACAGTCCGAACAGCCATGGCAGCTCCAGTTCTGGATCGCCGGCAGCTCGATGCGGGTGGGCTTCATGCGGTTCGTCACAGGGTATTTCCTCGGCGTCCCCACCAAAAGAGAAACCGTGTCCTCCTCCTTCGCATCTGCTCCAACCCGGGAGGGCGCGGTTCCACCCGCGCCCCATAATCTTCCCCGCCGAGCGTACCGGAAAGAGAAGTTAGGAAGGGTGCCTTGGGTTAACCCGCACGAGCCCGGCGCGAAGGAATTAACGGCGCGGGTGGAACCGCGCCCTCCCGGCTTCTCTCGCTTCGCCGCCGCAATTGCCCGCAGGCCGCGTCAATATCCGGCCCGCGCGACCGGCGGAAGTGCGCCACCAAGCCCTGTGACCGCAACACCGCCACAAAGGCTTCGGCGGTCTCCTCAGAGGAGGGCTCGTAGACCACGCCGCGCAGGCTGAGGCCGGTCGGATTGTACCGCAGCAGGTTGATGTGCATGCGGCGCGTCCGAAGCAAATCGGCCAGACGGTGCGCGTGCTCAGGGGAGTCGTTCACCCCGGCCAGCAGGCAGTACTGGATCGTGACCGGCCGGCCGCGACTCGACTGAAAACGGTCCGCCGCCGCGAGGATGTCGGCGATGGCAAAGCGTTTCCCCATGGGGAGCAGCTTCGCGCGCGTTTCGTCATCGGGCGCGTGCAGCGAGACGGCCAGGTTGAAGTTCAGTCCCGTGGCCGTGAGCGCCTCGATGCCGGGCACGATGCCCACGGTGGACACCGTGATCTGCCGCCAGCCGAGCGCCCCGAGCCCATTGTCCGCCAGCCGGCGCACGGCGGTGAGCACGGCGTCGAGGTTCAGCAGCGGCTCGCCCATGCCCATGAACACGATCGTCTGGAGCTTCCGCCCGGCCGCACTGGCCTCCCGCCGAAGCGCAAGGAACTGCTCCACCATTTCGCCGGCCGTCAGGTTCCGCTCGAAGCCGGTCTTGGTCGTCGCGCAAAAATCGCAGCCCATCGCGCAACCGACCTGCGACGAGATGCACCCCGCCGCCCGGTCCTCGCGAAAGTCGGGCATCAGCACCGACTCGACCGTCCGCCCGTCGTTCAGCCGCAAGAGCAGCTTCGCGGTGCCATCGCTCGCCACCTGCCGCACCGCCAAAATCGCCGCGCTCGCGGCCAGTTCCGTCCGCACCCGCTCACCCAACCCCTGCGGCAGACGCAGGGCCTCGGACTCGACTCCGCCACGTCCCGCATAATGCGCCCGCAGCACCCGTGCCGCGTGGCTGGGTTTGTACCCCCAGCGCACGAACTCCTGCGCCAGGTCGGCGGGCTCCCAATCGGCAAGCGCAAGCGACACGGCCCCTATCCACACAGGGAATGCGACCGAAGCCAAGCCGTGGTTGAGGGCAATCCTCACAGCCGATCCCGATGCGGCTGGTTATCCCGGTTCCAGCGGCTCAGCGCGGCGTCGCTGGAATCTTCAAAAAGAGACCGCAAGCCCGGGGATTCGACGTGGCCATCGCCGAAGACCACGTTGAGCTTGCCCTGATGACGGGCTGTCCCACCCCTTGTTTCCAGATAGCCGAGTTCCTGGCGCATGAGGTCAAACGCGTGGACCACACTGTCGCCGATCACCATCATCTCCGCCGGGGCCACCACCTCCGACTCAGCGATGGGAATGATGAAATGGCCACCCGGATCATAGGTGCCATAGAGGCCCAGCGCGCCCTTGTTCGGTTTCAATGATTCCGGGCTGTTGTAGCCGATCGGGGCGACGCCATAAGTGTTGTAGCCATAGGAACATTCCCCTCCCGGAACCGAAGGACAGCGCCAAACACCCCGGAAAAGGAAATCCGGGGCGGGGCTGCGATGCTCCAGGCCTCCGCGTTCCAGTTGGTCGAACCAATGGCCGGCGTTGTCACCGTTGGTGCCTCCGTAATACGACGGGTAGGTGTGGCGGTTGGCGATGAAACTTTGAACGCCGATGCCCAACTGGCGGAGATTGTTGAGGCATTGGACCTGGCGCGCCTGGCGCATCGAACGCCCCAGGGCCGGCAGCGAAAGGGCGGCCAGGACCGCAATGATGGCGATGACCACCAGCAGTTCGATCAGGGTAAAAGCATTCCGGCTGAATGGACTGCGGTGACGGCGAGCGGACAGGCGTAGTGTGGAAGCGGGCTTGAGCCACACGACTTTGGTTCGTCCGAAGGTCATGGAAGAAGAGGATATTGAAAGTCACGCTAACGGCGGTGGCAGGTCAGAACCAACCCGCAAGCCAGAGGCCGGGTGGGCCAGTGCTTCAGCCGGTGCCATCTTTACTCAGACAGCCCCGACGGCGCAACCTCACGCGCGCGCGTGCCCACGGCTACCGCCGCCAGGCGGTCGTTCTACGACCTCTTCAAGCCGGCCATCTGCTATCCCTCCATGGGCGCATCTTTTCATTACGGTCAGCCCCTGACTTCGGAGGGAAGGTCGCCCATGGTGAATGCAGGCCGTTCTCCCACACCCTAACCCACTCCCCCTGGGAGAGGGACTCGCCGGGCAGACCGGTGGCTGCTGGGAAGATTCTCCGGCCACTCCCGCGCCGGCCTTCGCCGCGCGGCGGACGACCATTCCCCCTCTCCCAGCGGGAGGGCCGGGGTGAGGGAGAACGGCCACCCTGTTCCGTCCACTCTCCTCATGCCCAAGGCCAACCACTATGAAAAGATGCGCACTCCCTCCACGCGTCCGCAAGTTTGCTGCTGCCCGCCCCCGCCCTTCCCCGTAACGTAGCCGCATGGTGAATCGCCTGCGGATCGTTCCCCTCTTCCTCCTTTTCCTGGCCGGCCTCGCCGCCCGAGCGGCGGAGATGCGCGTGGACCTCACACCTGAACTTAACGGCGCGTGGCTCACCCCTGACTCCGGCTGGCACGGCCGCACGATGCTGCTGCTGCATGGCTTCGCCGACGACATGGATGGCGCGGGCGACCTCACCAAGCGTCTCGCCGAGGGACTCGCGGCCCGGGGCATCGCGAGCCTGCGGATCAATTTCCGGGGCGAAGGCGACCGCAAACGCACCGACATTGCCTCCACCTTCCCCATGCGGCTGGAAGATACCGCCACGGCGCGCGCCTTCCTCGTGAAGCAGCCGGGCGTGGATGCCACCCATCTCGGCGCGATGGGCTGGAGCCTCGGCGCCTCCACGGCCATCGAGACCGGCGCGCGGCATCCGGACTGGTTCCGCACGCTGGTCCTGTGGTCGAGCCCGAGCGGCGACACCTACGCCAGCCTCACCAACAGTCCCCCCGCCCAAAAGGCCCTCCGCGACGGCGTCGCCTCAGAAACCGTCCCGGGCTGGAAAACCATCACCACCCATCGCGAATTCTACGAAAGCTTTCGGGGGATCAATCTCGACCGCTCGCTCGCCAAATACCCCGGCGCACTCCTGAGCGTCCGCGGCTCCCTGGATTTCCTGCCCCAACGCGACGCCGAGCTGCTGAAGCTCGCCCCCGGCCATCCCACCGAAGCCGTCCTGATCGGCGGTGCGAATCACATCTTCGACGTGTTCCAGCCGGAGTTGGAGCACACCGAACGCGCGCTGAAGGTGACAATGGAGTGGGTGGAGCGGACGTTGTGAAGGCGCGCTTCCGGCAGCGTGGTCCAGTCCAAATTTACCGCTTCACCTTCCTACCTTCGACCACGCCAAACCTTTGCGAAACCTTTGGCTTGCAAAGAAGCAAACCGGAACGAAAATGATGACTATGTTACCCGCCCCGGTCTGGGAAACAAACCTTGGACGTCTCCACGAAGGGGATTGTTTGTCGCTGCTTCCAAAAGTGGCAGATAACTCCATGGATTTGATCTTTGCCGACCCACCTTTCAACTTGGGAAAGGAATACGCTTCGAAGATGAACGACTCTGTCGCGGACTCAGAATACCTTGAATGGTGCCGTGCCTGGTTAGGCCATTTGGTTCGTGTGCTTGCGCCTGGTGGTTCCTTGTTTGTCTACAATCTTCCAAAGTGGAATCTGGCCTTGGGACCGTTCTTGATGGAACGGCTGACATTCCGTCATTGGATCGCTGTGGACATGAAGTATTCCCTGCCGATTCAAGGGAGGCTTTATCCGTCCAACTACAGCTTACTTTACTTCGTCAAAGGACCACGCCCGAAGACATTTACTCCCGACCGTGTCCCCTTGAAAACTTGCCGGCATTGCGGAGGGGAGTTGCAAGATTACGGCGGATATCGGGACAAAATGAACCCTTCAGGTGTCAATTTGGCAGACGTCTGGTCCGATATTCCACCCGTTCGGCACCAGAAATACAAAGATCGTAAAGCCAACCAGCTTTCTTTGAAACTGCTTGATCGGGTTGTCAGCATGGCGTCGAAGGAAGGAGACAGCGTCTTCGACCCCTTTGGGGGCTCTGGAACAACTTACATCGCTGCAGAACTATTAGGCCGCCGTTGGGTTGGGATGGAATTAGATTGCTCGGAAGTCATTAACCGGTTCAGCGGATTGGATTCAGAGCGAAAGCATCTGGCGGAGATCCATCGAAATAAAAACGTCTTGTTCACCCGCGACGCGCTAGAAAAGCGTGCCAAGAATGGTCATGCAGACCGCAGGTTCAGGACGGAGCTATCCATCGAGCGTGCCAAACAGAACGGCTTCTCTCCTGAGATAAAACACACGGAGATGCTTTCACAATTTAGGTTGGTCTAGCCTCGAATTTTCCTGCTCCGTTTCCCTTGGGCACTTCGCCCATCTATCCCAACGGAAATAAATGGGAATGTTTTATTTCCAGTTATAAGCTCCGCGTGTTCAACAATTGCAAACGCAAGCAAGCCCTTTTTGACGCCAGATTCACCTATTTTCCTCCAGAATGGGAGATAAGGGCTGAGCTCCTTCCAGTTCCCAACACGATCTGTTAAATGCTCATACAGGTTTCGACTTGGAACAATCAGTACGCATATGTCTAAAACTTCGGATAGCAGAGCCAAACACAGCTTGTTCACGGAGCGATGTGATGAAGAGATATTCCCTGTCTCCCACTCGATTGCGACTCGTTGCCCCTCGACAATCCCCCAAAAGTCCAAATCTCCTACGCTGCTATGAAGCTTCTCCGGAAGAGCGACTAATTTCGGATACGTCATCCATACACTTTCTGTAACTTGTTTGATTTCCTTGTCCAATGACAGTGGATGCTCGGTTTTCCACTGAGGCAATCCTCTCATCCGGTTCTGAAACTGGTCCTTGATTGGTTTTACGCCGTTACGCAGCCATTGCGTGGTTTCCTTTCCTTTGGAGCTAACCTTTTTTTCCTTTGCCCGGATTTGAAAGCTCCCAGCCCCAAGGGGATGCTCCATGGCGCTAACTGCCGATGAGAGGGCTGCATATGTTGACTCCCAGCCTTTAGATTTTAAAAGATTGCCTTGGTCAAAAACAATAACTGTATCTAGGAGCTTCATTTTGGAAGCCCCCTGGTAAGTTGGCCCAGGTCTTGGTCGAGGGCTTTCGCCACTTGGCACAAAGTTGAGATCGTAATGTTTCGTGATCCTCGCTCAATGCCTCCGACGTAAGAGCGATCCAGGTCGGCACGATGCGCTAACTCTTCTTGAGACCAGCCAAGCAGCTTCCTTGCTTTGCGAATACGGTCGCCAAGTTCAATCAATGTATTGCCTGCCACTCAAAAATTCTGGCACATTTGATGACTCCAGTTCCACGGACTCTAGTGCTCATTGCATAACCCAGCGCAGAAAGGCGATAATGGGGCTGTCCTTGTGGGGACTGATTCAAATTGCCGAAATGAAGCTTAGGGTGTCGGCAAGCTCCGTTAGCACTCCAGCCTCCTCCGGGGCGAGGATCGTTCAGTCGGCTTCGCCGTCGCGCAGGGTCCGCATATACTCATCTGTGCTCAGTTCGCGTGGGAGTGAAAGAGGAAAGGCCGCACCGGTTTTCCGATGCGGCCATTGTGCCGAGAGGTCGAAGAAGACCGCTGTTACGCCAGCACCCGCTCCAGCAGCGAGTTCATCCGCTTGAGCATGGCGCGCGGGTCTTCCATGACGCCGGCGGCGACGCGGGCCTGGTCGAGGATGGTCTCCGCGATCTCGGTGGCGAAGGGCGCGTCCTTCTGCCGGGCGGCCTCCAGGCGCACGATGATCGGGTGGGCGGGATTGATCTCGAGGTCGAGCTTGGCCGGGGCCATGGCTTCCTCGTCCTTCTTCATCGCCTTGAGCATGCGGCGCATGCTGTTGGTCATGAACTTGTCGGCATCGACCACCACGGCGGGGCTGTCCACGAGGCGCTGCGAGACGCGCACGTCCGCGACCTTGTCGCCGAGGGAGGTCTTGAGCCACTCCGCGAGGGACTTGCCGGTGGCCTCATCCAGCGCGCCGTCCTTCTTGGGCTCGTTGAGGTTCAGGTCGGCCTTCTCGGCGGCCTTGAGCGTCTTGCCCTCGAACTCGCGCAGGTGCTCCATCACGAACTCATCCCACGCGTCGTAGAGGAAGAGCACCTCGAACTTGCGCTCGCGGAAGACCTCGTAATAGGGGCTCGCCTCGGCGGCCTCGCGGTTCGGGGCCATGAGGGTGTAGATCTCCTTCTGCTCGGAGCCCATGCGCTTAACGTAGTCGGCGAGCGAGGTCGTCTTGCCCTTCTCGAGGTGCGACGACTCGTAGCGCACGAGCTTGCCGAGCGCCTCCTTGTGGGTGAAGTCGGTGACGATGCCCTCCTTGAGGAAGCGCTGATATTCCGTGTAGAACTTCTCGTAGAGGTCGGGGTCCTTCTCGGCGGTCTCGTCGAGGAACTTCAGGAACTTCGTCGTGAGCACCTTGTTCAGCTTCTGCAGGAGCGCGGTGTCCTGCATGGTCTCGCGCGAGATGTTCAGCGGGAGATCCTCGCTGTCCACGACGCCCTTGAGGAAGCGGAGCCACTCGGGGAACAGGTTCTTGGCCTTGGCCTGGATGAGCACCTTCTTGCAATAGAGGTTCACCTCCGAATCCGTGCGGCCCATGCCCATGGTCTCGACATTGTGCGACGGCACGAAGAGCAGCGACTGGATCGCGAGGGGCGCGTCGGCGGTGAAGTGCAGGCGCAGCAGCGGCTTCTCGTGGTCGTGCCCGATGAACTGGTAGAACTCGTCGTACTCCTCGTCCTTGATCCCGCTCTTGCTGCGGGTCCAGAGGGCCTGGACGGTGTTGACCTTCTCGCCGTTCAGCTCGATGGGATACGGCACGAAGCTGGAGTAGCGCTTGATGACGCGCTCGATGGTGTGGGCCTCGGCGAATTCCTTGGCCTCGTCCTTCAGCTCAAGGGTGATCTTGGTGCCGCGCGGCAGCTCGCCCTCGGCGGGCGTGATCTCGTAGCCGCCGGTGCCTTCGCTGACCCATTTCCAGCCGGGCTCGCCCGCGATGGCGGAGCGGCTCTCGACCGTCACGCGCTTGGCCGCCATGAAGGCCGAATAGAAGCCGACACCGAACTGGCCGATCAGGCCCACGTCGGGCTGCTTGTCCTCGGCGAGCTTCTGGAGGAAAGCCTTCGTGCCGGAGTGGGCGATGGTGCCGAGGTTCTTCACCAGCTCGTCATGGGTCATGCCCACACCGGTGTCGGTGAAGGTGAGCGTGCCCGCCGCCTCGTCGGAGGTCAGCGAGATGCCCGGTGCGACGTCGGGCTGCTGGATCTCGGTGCCGGAGACCTGGGTGAAGCGGAGCTTCTCGCAGGCGTCGGCGGCGTTGGAGATCAGCTCGCGGACGAAGATCTCTTTGTCGGTGTAGAGCGAGTGGATGACGATGTTCAGCAGTTGCTGAATCTCCGCCTGGAACGTGTGCTTCTCGGTCGAACTCATTGGTTGGCTTTAGGTAGAAAGCGGAACGTGCGTCGTCAAGGGCGGGATGGCGATTAAGTTCGCTCCGCCTCGCTTCGCGAAGGAGACAGGAGACAGGAGGGATTCCATCCGGAGTCAGGAGAAGCGGGGAAAGAAGCAGGGGAGAAAAGGAGCGGGGGTGCAGGGGTGCGGAGGAGAGTGAGTCAGTAAGCCAGTGATCAGGGGTCAGGGGCGCTGCTTTCGCCTGTTTTTCAATTGGCATTCAAAATTGGCAATGGTGGGAACTGTGGACTTCGGAGCGGGACCGGGACCGAGCGGTCGTAAATCGTAATTCGAAATTCGTAAATTGAAGCCGACTCCGCTCCTGTCTCCTGACTCCGGATGAAATCCCTCCTGTCTCCTTTTTCCCTTTGCCTTTGCCGCCGGATTCGTTGACCAATCGGGCATGCCACATCCGCTCTACTCGGCCGTCTCGGCCCGTGTCCTCGTCGCCGTTGGTTGTCTCGGCCTGTTCAGCTCATGCGCTCACGCGCCAAGGGTTTACACCGAAAAACCCGGTAGCGCTGGCAACGGCAGCTTCACGATCGGCCCCGAATACAAGGTGGACCCCGATCTCACCGACAAGGGGAATCCTCGGGGGAAGACCTTCGAGTTCTCGATGCGCCTGGCGGACAGCAAGATCTTCAAGGGCGACGACACCACGCTGGAGCCGGAGAAGAAGAAGGTGAACACGGAGCGCAAGATCACCGTGTACGTGCCGGCCGCCTACAAGGACGGCACCCCGGCCCCAGTGCTGGTCATCCAGGACGGGCCCGGCCAACTCAAGTCAACCAGCTATGCCCTGGACAATCTCACCATCTCCAAGGACCCGGAACGGCAACTGCCGGCCTTCCTCGTGGTGGCCGTGCAGAATGGCGGCAACGACGGCAAGAACAGCGAGCGCGGCCTCGAGTACGACACGATGTCGGACCGCTATGCCCGGTTCATCAATGACGAGGTCTTCCCGGCCGTGCTGAACAACGAGGCCATCAAGGCGGCCTATCCGCACATCGCGATCACGGGCAATCCCTGGGGACGCGCCACGATGGGCTGCAGCTCTGGCGGCGCAGCGGCGCTGACGATGGGTTGGTTCCGGCCCGACCTCTTCCGCCGCATCATCGCGTACTCCGGCACTTTCGTAGATCAGCAGGATGACGACGCAGCGGAGGAGGCGAAGTTCCCGCTCGGCGCCTGGGAATATCATTCCGGCATGAAGCTGATCGCGAACAGCGAGAAGAAGCCCCTGCGCATCTTCACGCACGTGTCCGAACACGACCTGCGCGAAAACTCCCCCGAGTCCGACCACCACAACTGGCCGATGGCCGGTCAGCGCACGGCGGCCGCCCTCGAAGAAAAGGGCTACGATCACCGCTTCGTCTTCAGCAAGGCCACCGGCCATTGTGACGGCCGCGTGTTCCAGCAGACGCTCGCCGACACGCTGGTGTGGGTCTGGCGCGGCTATCACGCGGAGTGAAGAGAAGTTAGGAGTTACGAGTTGCGAGGTCGCGGAGCGTCTTGGAGTGCGGTAGTCCTCTACCGCTTTGGGCGAGGCAACCGGCAAGAGGCAGTCATGCTTCAGCCTAGCGTAAACTTATTCGGCCGTCGAAAGCGCCAGAGGACTGGCGCAGTCCGAGACGCTACCGCGCCTTCGCACGCCGGCGGCGTATTTGCATGGCCGCCGCCGCGAAGGCGGCCATACCTGCGGCCAGCAAAACGGGCAGAGGCGAGCGAGTGGGTTGAATCGCGATCGGAATCGCGGGAAGCGCCTTCGGGCATGCAGCCGCACTCACCGTGTAGTCCACTCGGATGGCGCTCTGGAGATAATCGCGCGTCTGCCCGGTGATGGTGATCGCGGAAGATTCCGGCATCAGCGCATTGACGAGGTATACACTGAGATTGGTCAGATGCCGGTTGGTGAACGCTAGTTGGTGGGCCCCTGCCCCGCCTGATCTCAATGGGGCCCGCAGATTCAACCGGATGATTCCAAGGCCCGCCTGCAATTCCGTAATCGGCGGGAAGCTTGTTCCGGTGAGCACCAATTCACGGGGCAAGTGGTCGGCCTCCAGCGAGAGATCCTGGCGAACCTGCTCGGCGTAGGCCGACTCTTCGGTCAGGGAAAGGCGGCCGTCGTGGTCGAGGTCGATCCGGCCGAGGAGATTCGTGGACAGGTTCGCGCCGGGCGTCAGGCAGAGTTCCAGGCGCACTTCGGCCGGGGCAACAGAGATAAACGTGGCCTGCAGGTATTCGTCGAGCCGGTGCGCCCGCGCCGCAGGGGCAACGGCCAGCGCCAGCATCAGCACGCCGCCGAGCCACACGATCGGCCTCATGGCCGGCCAAACTTGCGACCGTAGTCGTTGGTCGGGTCGCGGTAGATGGTGTGGATATGGTTCGTCGGAACGCCTCCGAGATTTTGTGGCGCGTACTCGATGACCACCGTCGGTCCCTGAATGCGAAAGTAGGCCGCACTGCCCAGCGTGGTCGGGCCGCTCCAGGCAAAATAGGTGTCCGGCAGGTTCGCACGAATCTCCGCAAGCTTTGCCGTGGCCGTGGGCTCGCTGCCGATGCCGACCCATTCATTGGCGAGCTGCAGCAGCAGCTCCTGCTGCGCCGGTGTCAGGGCCGAGGCCCGGATGCCTTCGGGCACGATCACCTTGCCGTCCTGCCCCGGCCCCAGCACGAGATCGCGGAAGCGCGCGCCGAGAATCGCCTTGGACTGCTGCGTCGTATCGAGCGCGTTGATGAGCTGGAAGGCCAGATCGTTCTCCGCCCCGAGCGGACGGACCGTCTTGCCGTTGAGCGTGTAGGTCGCCGGTTGCGCGGCAGTGTGGCTCGGCGTCAGCACGCCGTCGGCCCCGCGGATCGTGAGATTGAGAGCCAGATGATGCCCGCCGAACTGGAGCATCCACGGCGTCGTGGTCGAAGGCTTGCCGACGAAGGAAATGTAGAATTCGCCCTCACCGAAGGCAATCCCCTGCGGGCTACCCGACTCTTTCAGCACCTGGTCGGCGGTCACGATATCCACGGTCTTCTGGTAGCCCCGGGGGCTGAGCGCCGCAGCGAGGATCGCCATCGCAGCCTCCCGTTGCGGCCGGGTCAGATCGCCGAAGCGCACGCCGGCGCGACGGTAAATGCCGGTGGGCAGGTTCGACCAGTTGGCGCGCTGCTTGTCGTCGGTGTACTCGAAAACGGCCTTGGCCCGCTGCGTGTCATCCAGCTTCCCCAGGAAGGCCTCCGCCGCCGCCACTGTTTTGCCGGTGACAGCGAGCGCAGCGCTGCTGGCCCTTGAATCCGAAGCCAGACTGCGGATCTGCCAGAGGGGTTGCGAGACCGAGGCGAGAACCAGGGCAGCCACCAGCGCACGGGCGGCCAGGGAAATTCGGGGAGACATGATGCCTCCATGATGGAAAAAGCCGGCGCGGCGTAAAGCACTCGTTGGGGACCTGGTGTCGAAGCCGAAATTTTCCAACCACTGATCTACACTGATCAGCACTGATCCAGAATTGTTCCCAGAGCAGATTTATCAGCGCAAATCAGTGTAGATACCCAACCCGCCGCTTCACTGCCTTTCGCGCGGCGTGATCCAGAGGTGGAGCAGTTCGTGGCGGCGCAGCACCGTGAGGCGCGCCCGCTGGCCCAGCAGATGGTCCCCGACCAGCAGGCGGTGCAGGTCATGCGTGCTGCGGACTTCCTCGTGGTTGAACCAGACGATGATGTCCTCGGCTTGCAGGCCGGCTTCCGCCGCAGCAGCGCCGGCGGTGACCTCCAGCACCAGCGCGCCGGACCGCTGCCGCAGCTTGTGAAAGCGCACGACCCGCTCGTGGATGGTGACTTCCTGCGCCATCAGCCCGAGGTGGCCACGCCGGATGCGCCCGTCCTTGATCAGCCAGCTGGCGATGAACTCGGCCGTCTTGCAGCCAATGGCGAAGCAGATGCCCTGCGCCGAGGGGATCATGGCGGTGTTCACGCCGATGACCTCGCCGCGCGTGTTCACGAGCGGACCACCGGAGTTGCCCGGATTCAGCGGCGCATCGGTCTGGATGACATTGTCAATCAGCCGGCCGTTGCGCGACGGAAAGGTCCGCCCCAGCGCGCTGACAATGCCGGCGGTGACCGAGTGGTCGAAGCCCAATGGATTGCCGATGGCGATGGCGATCTGGCCCACGCGCACCTGGCCCGACGGCGCGAAGGCGATGTGCCGGAGGCCAGGCAGATTGACCCGCAAGACGGCCAGATCGGTGTCGGGATCGTCCCCGACAAGATTGGCGCGGGTCTCACGTCCGTCGCTGGTCTGCACGCTCAGCTTGGCCGCCCCATGGACGACGTGGCTGTTGGTCAGGATGAAACCGTCGCGCGAGAGGATGAATCCACTGCCACTGCCACCACCGCCACGGCCGTGGCGGGTCTTCACATGCACCACCGAGGGTCCGGCGCGTTCAACGACCTGGACCACCGTGTTGGAATAGGCGTCGAGCAACTCCGCGTCGGTGGAAGGCGCGAGGGGTGTAAAAGTTTCGGGACGGACCGTGCCGGCCTCGGCGTCCGCTCCCTGAGGGTCATGATCGAGAAACTCGAATTTCATGCAGGACCATCGGGCAGGAATTCCGCGGCACAAATCGGTATAAGTCGGGACGGTGCAATTTCGTCGCATAGCGACGATGTGAAAATAGCCGTGGGCATTTGCCCACGGTTGCCTACGGAAAGGGAAAGGTGTCGCGTAGCGACGTTTGAAATCCCATGCTCTCAACGAGGCGCCCTCTTCGAACGTCGCTACGCGACGCGTGCCATTACCTCCATAAGCCGTGGGTCGAGCCCACGGCTACGGTCACATCGTCGCTATGCGACGAACAATTCCCGGCGTTCCGTCTCCGCAATTCCCGCCGATCATGCCAACGCGTTCACCCGCCCTTGGAGGAAACGCCGCACGGCCTCGTCTTCGCTCAGGCCGATGGCGCGGGTGTAGGCTTCGCGGGCGGCAGGACGGTTTCCCTGTCCGACAAGGACATGCGCCCGCACGGCCCAGTAGGCTTGGTATCCCGCCACCGCGCCATCGGGAATCTCGTCCAGGGCCGCCGCCGCTTCCGGCCAGCGGCCGGCTTCGGCGAGTGCGGCGGCGCGGCCCACGAGCGCACCCAGCGTCGGGGAGCAGCCGATCAGGGCATCGTAAAGCTGTACGATGGCGTCCCAATCAGTGCGTGCCGAAAACCGACGGTGCGTATGCGCCGACTGGATGGCCGCCTCCAGTTGAAAACGGCCGGGACTCTGAAAGGTGGCGGCGCGGGCAAGGAGCTGCTCGGCGGCATCCATCAGCGGGACGGACCAGAGCATGGGCGACTGCTCGGACAACGGGACATAGTCGCCTGCGGCATCACGGCGTGCCAACCGGCGGGCTTCGCAATGGAGCATCAGCGAGAGCAGTCCAAGCGCCTCCGCCGCCTCGGGGAGGAGCCGCACCACCACCTGCCCCAGCCAGATGGCTTCGGTGGCCAGGCCTTGCAGGGTGGCATCGGTGCCTAAGGCGTGCTCCCAGGCGGTGCCGTAGGCTGCATAGATCGCCTCCAACACGGATTCGAGGCGGGCGGGCCATTCATCGGCCTCAGGCAGCACCAACGGGATGCCCGCGAGCCGGATCTTCGCCTTGGCCCGCACCAGCCGCTGGGCCATCGCCGCCGGCGCGACAAGAAACGCGGAGGCGATACGCGTGGCATCCAGCCCGAGGACCGTCTGGAGCATCAGCGGCGTCCGGACGGCGGCATCGATGGCCGGGTGCGCGCAGAGGAAGAGCAGCTTCAGCCGCTCATCGGGAAACGGTTCGTCGGGTTGCAGTGTCATCGCCTCCTCCATGAGCTGTTGGACGACCGGCTGATGGCGGTCGCGGACCTCGGTGCGACGCGCCTCATCAATCAGCCGCCGTCGCGCGGTTGCAAGCAGCCAGGCCTCGGGCTTATCCGGCATGCCGTCCCGGGGCCAGACGATGAGCGCGGATTGGAGCGCCTCGCTCAGCGCATCCTCGGCACCGGCCACATCCCGTGACCGGGCCGAGAGATACGCGACCAGCCGCCCGTAGGAATCTCGGGCAACCGCATCGACGGTGGCGAATGCATCCATCCGCAACAAGATGCAGGCGGTCTCACTCACCGCAGCCAATGTCCAGCACCGGCCGGACCTCGACTGCGCCGCGGACGGCGGCCGGACAGCGCGCGGCCCATTCCAGCGCCTGATCCAGACCCGGCACTTCGATGATCATGTAGCCGCCGAGCTGCTCCTTCGCGGAGGCAAAGGGGCCATCCTGCACGAGCCGCTTTCCGTCCTTCAGGCGGACGACCGTGGCGGTGTCCGGCGGTTGGAGGGCGTTGCCGATGCCCTTGGTCACGCCGGCCTCGGCCATCGCCTTTCCGTAGGCCATCCAAGCACCCCAGTACGGGCTGGTCTTGGGGTCTTCACTGCGGGCGGCGAAGTCTTCCTTCGATTCGAGAAACAGGAGCATGTATTCCATGATGAGGTGTCGTTGAATGTTTCGTTTCGTGTCGTTTCGTGTCGCACGGGATCATCCCATGCACTTGGGAAGACGGGCCAGCCAGCCCCATTTCGACATAGCGGTCCACTTTTTTGAAAATATCTGATGGGAAGGCGAAACGAAGCTGATTTCAGCCGTTAATCCCAATGGCTTCACGGTGCCTTGCGGGTGATCGCAGCCCGGTCAGATTCCCACTTCCGTTTGGCAACCTGGCATGCGCCGCAGGTCCAAATGACCGCCCGGTGCGGCGAGAAAAGCCGAACAACGCAGCCACCGTTCACCCATTCCTCAGCGTGTGGGAAAGTGTTGTGCAGCGCGATAGCTTGGGCACTGCCGACTCCGGGGATGGGGGCAAGACCGTAAACGATGGGAACCGTCGTCCTGACCATGCTTCCATGATGAATCTCGCAAATCCGGGACTCTTCACGCCTCCGATCCACGGCACATCCCACCAACAGCAGTCCCGCCGGAAGGAGAAGAAAAAGGCTGCGTGCTAGGTGCATAATGCCAGTCCAGTGGACGGTGATTGGGTGCAGGCTGTTTTCCAAATTGAAAACGAAAACGACCCGCAGGCAGTCCCAGTCCACAAAAATTTCAAAAAGCCCTTGACGAAAATGCCAGCTCACGTCACATACATACCAGTCGGTATGACAACGCGCTTCCAAAACAACGGTCAGTCGGAAACCAAGACCAAGCTGGTCGATGCCGGGATCCGACTCATGCGGGCCAAGGGCTACAACGCCACCACCGTGGATGACATCTGCGGGGTGGCCGGCATGACGAAAGGGGCCTTTTTCCACTACTTCAAGAGCAAGGAAGACATCGCCCGGTCGGCCATCGAGAGCTTCCGCGACGGCAAGTCCGAGGAGTTTCAGAACGCCCCCTTCCGCAAGCTGGAGGATCCATTGGCCCGCCTGCATGGCCGCGTGGATTTCGTGAAGGCATCCGTAGGGGGCCCGGAGCGCCTCACCAAGGGCTGCCTAGTAGGCGTGATGGCTCAAGAGGTCTCCTTGACCCATCCCGAATTGCGTGGCCTCTGCCAGCAGGCGTTCGCGAAGATTTCCGAAGAAGTGACGCGCGATCTGGCCCTGGCCAAAGACGCCTACGCACCTCAGGCCGACTTTGACCCGGCCAGTGTGGCGCGGTTCTACGTCTCGATCTTTCAGGGCTCTTCCATGATGGCCAAGGCCTCGGATACCAACACCGTGCTGATGGACAACATGGAGCACTTCCGGCGCTACCTGAACTACCTCTTCGGCCAGGCAACCCCGGCAATGGCCAAGTAATCCGGCGCGCTTTTCCTCTCCTCTTACCTTCCATGAACGCTTCGAAAATTTCCCTGGCCAAGTTTTGCTCAAATTACATACCGACTGGTTTGTATGTTCACTGGCAAACTTGGCTCACGCGGACTCGGGTCAGCGAAATGCGGACCGCCGGGGCTGGATTCCGAACCCACGCCTCCTTCCGGCTGACCCGGACGACTTGGGACGCCACCCACTGATTTCCAAGTAAAACCATCAACCTCCCCGCTCTATGAATGCTACCATCCTGAATTCCGCCCCGCTGGTGAGCCAACTCCAGCGCGCCACTCTGGCTCCCACCCCGACCATTCCGGCCGCCCGCAATGGTTCCGAGCGCCCGGTCAGCCCGGCTCCTGAGCCGATCCCTGCCGCCCCGAAGCGCCGTCCGTCAGGCAAGCAAATGATGCTTGGCGCGCTCGTGCTTGCGGCCGTGCTTGGTGGGGCGGAGCTCGGGCACCGTTGGTGGACCGAGGGGCGTTTCATCGAAACCACCGACGACGCCTATGTGGGCGGTGACGTGACGGTGATCGCGCCTAAGGTCTCCGGCTTCATCGCCGAGGTGGCGGTCGGCGACAACCAGGCCGTCCATGCCGGGGATCTGCTCCTCCGCCTCGACGACCGGGATTACCGGGCGACCCTGGCCAAGGCCGAGGCCGTGGTGGCCACGCGGCAGGCGGCGCTCGGCAATCTGGATGCCACCCGCCACCTCCAAGAGGCGATGGTCGCGCAGGCCGAAGCGGAGATCAGCTCGGCCGAAGCCGAGACCAACCGGGCGCACGATGACGTGGTCCGCTATGCGAAGCTGTCGCAGGGCGCGGCGGTTTCGGTGCAGAGCTTTCAGAAGGCCGAAGCGGACTACAAACAGGCCTTGGCGGCCGGCGAGCGGACGCGGGCGGGCCTGGCCGCCGCGCAACGCCGGCTCGAGGTGATCGCGACGGAAAAGCAGGAGGCCCAAGCCGCCCTCGAACAGGCGAACGCCGAGCGGGATCTCGCGCGGCTCAACGTGGGCTACACGGAACTGCGCTCCCCGATCGACGGCATCGTGGGCAACCGCAGCGCCCGGGCCGGCGCGTACGCGTCCATCGGTTCCCAAATGATCTCGCTGGTGCCCTCGCACGGTCTGTGGATCGATGCGAACTACAAGGAAAACCAGCTCGCCCAGACCCAGCCGGGTTCATCGGCGACCGTGCGGGTGGATTCCCTGCCGGGCCGCGAATTTCGCGGGCACGTGGTCAGCGTGGCCCCGGCGACCGGGGCGCAGTTCAGCGTGCTGCCGCCCGAAAACGCGACCGGTAACTTCACCAAGATCGTGCAGCGCGTGGCCGTGCGGATCGTGCTGGATGACGAGGCGGCCACCGGCGGCCAGTTGCGGCCGGGCCTCTCCGTCACCGCCGAAGTCGATGGTCGCAGCCACGGAACCTCCACGCTGTAAATCACCCAACTCATCACTGCCATGAACACAGCCACCGATCAGCCCGCCGAATTGCCGCTCCGCACGAAGGTCTTCGCCTTTGCGGTGATGTGCGTGGGGCTCTTCATCGCCCTGCTCGACATCCAGATCGTGTCGGCCTCGCTCGCCGACATCGGTGGCGGTCTGTCCGCCAGCCATGACGAGGTCGCCTGGGTCCAGACCAGCTACCTGATCGCCGAGATCATCGTCATCCCGCTGTCGGGCTGGCTCTCCCGGGTGATGTCCACGCGGTGGCTGTTCAGCATCTCCGCGATCGGCTTCACCGCAGCGAGCCTGCTGTGCGGTTGGGCATGGGACATCCGGAGCATGATTATCTTCCGCGCGTTGCAGGGCTTTCTGGGTGGCTCGATGATCCCCACGGTCTTCACCTCCGCGTTCTTCTATTTCAAGGGCCATCAGCGCGTGGTGGCGGCGGCTGTGATCGGTGCGCTCGCCTCGCTCGCCCCGACGCTCGGGCCCACGGTGGGCGGCTGGATCACGGATCATTACTCCTGGCACTGGCTGTTCTTCATCAACCTCGTCCCGGGCATCTTCGTCGCGGTGGTGGTGCCGCTGCTGGTCCGCATTGACCAGGCCGATTTCTCCCTCCTGCGCGGGGCCGATTACCTCGGCATGATCCTGATGGGCGTGGCGCTCGGTTGTCTGGAATATACCCTGGAGGAAGGCCCCCGCTGGAACTGGTTCGAGGACCGCGTTATCTTGACGACCGCGTGGGTGTCGGTGCTGTCCGGCCTCGCCTTCGTGTGGCGGGGACTGACCTTCAAGAACCCGATTGTGGAACTGCGCGCGCTGACCGACCTCAACTTCGCGCTGGGGTGTCTCTTCTCGTTCGTGGGCGGGGTCGGGATTTTCGCGACCATCTACCTTACGCCGCTGTTCCTGGGGCGGGTGCAGGGCTACAGCGCGCTGCAGATCGGGCTCGCGGTGTTTTCCACCGGCGTGTTCCAGCTCCTGGCGATCCCCTTTTACGCCATGCTCGCGAAGCGGTTTGACCTGCGCTGGCTGCTGATGTTCGGGCTGGCCTGCATGGCGGTGGGCGTCTGGAGCTTCACGCCGATCACGCACGACTGGAGCCTGCACGAGCTGTTGCTGCCCCAGGCGCTGCGCGGTTTCGCGCAACAGTTCACCGTGGCCCCGGTCGTGACCCTGACCCTGGGGGGCCTGCCGCCTTCGCGGCTCAAGTCGGCCTCCGGCCTGTTCAACCTCATGCGCAATCTGGGTGGCGCGCTCGGCATCGCCGGCTGCGCGACCATCCTCAATGACCGGGCGAACCTGCACTTTCTCCGGCTGGCGGAACACCTGAACAGCGCCAACGCCTCGATGCTGCAGGTGCTGCACGGCGTGAGTGCCCGCTTTGCCGCCGCCACCGGCGACGAAGTGCATGGCCAGGCCGTCGCCCTGAAAAAGCTGTGGGCGCTCACCTGGCGCGAGGCGCAGGTGCAGACCTACGCCGACGCCTTCGCGGTCATCGCCGGCTGTCTGCTGGTCGCCGCCCTGCTGGTCCCGCTCATGCGCAAAGTCGCCGCCCCGACCGCTCCCTCCGCCGATGCCCACTGAGACCGGTGGACCCTGCAAATCTGAAAACCGAAAACCGAAAACTTACCCCGTTACGCCTTATGAACTCTCCCCAATCGAATTCCGGAATGAAGCCCCAGTTCACCCGCGCCACCGCCACGCTGCTGCTCACGCTCGTGCTGGGCCAGCCACTGGCCCAAGGCGGCGCTCTGACCATCGGGCCGGATTACCAAAAGCCCACCAACGCGGCACCCTCGGCTTACAAGGCCGCCGAGTTTGCCGGCACCTGGAAAGCAGGCCGGCCGCTCGACACCGTGCCCCGCGGGACCTGGTGGCTGGTGTTTGGCGATGATGCGCTGAACCGGCTTGAAGAGCAGGCATTTCAGTCCAACCAGGGATTTGCCGCCGCCCTTGCCCGCTTGGAACAGTCGCGCGCCACCGCACGAGTGGCGCGGGGGGCGTTGCTGCCGAATCTGAACGCCGACCCGAGCTTCAACCGGGTGGGCTATTCGCCCAACAAGCTTCCCACTTTCGGCAATCTCACCGCAAACACCTTCAGTGCGCCACTGGACCTGAGCTATGAGGTGGACCTGTGGGGCCGCGTCCGGCGCGGCTTCGAGAGCGCCCGTGACGAGGCGCAGGCCTCGGTGGCCGCACTGAACACAGTCCTGCTCACGCTGCAGGCCGACGTGGCCGAGAACTATTTCACGCTGCGCGCCCTCGACGCCGAGATCGCGGCCGTGGCTGGCAACGTGGGCCTGCGTCGCGAGCAGGTCCGGCTTGTCCGTTTGCGGGAACAGAACGGCCTCGGCAACGCCTTGGAAATCGCCCAAGCGGAAACCGAGCTCGCCAACACCGAAGCGGAAGCCGCCACGCTCGCCAAGCATCGGGACGAGCTGGAAAACGCCATCGCCATCTTGGTCGGAGCCAATCCGTCCGGTTTCAAACTCGCCGCACTGACGGATTCAGGCTGGAAGGTGACGCCACCGGCAATTCCCGCCGGCCTGCCCGCCGACCTGCTGGAGCGCCGGCCCGATGTCTCCGAGGCCGAACGGCAACTGGCCGCCGCCAACGCGAAGATCGGCATCGCCAAGGCCGCCTTCTTCCCCGTACTCACGCTGACCGGTTCCGGCGGCTTCCTGAGCGCGGACGCCGACACGCTTTTCAACTGGAACAGCCGCACCTGGTCGATCGGCCCCAGCCTGTCGCTCCCGATCTTTGCGGGCGGTCGCAACCGCGCCAATTTCCACCGCGCCCAAGCCGCTTATGAGGAATCGGTCGCGCACTATCGTGAACGGGTGCTCGTCGCCTTCGGTGAAGTCGAGAGCAGCCTGTCTGGCATCCGCCACCTGTCTGACCGCGCCAGCGCCCAGGAGCGTGCCGTGGCCAATTCACGTCGGGCGGCCGAGCTCGCGGACGACCGTTACCGGTCGGGCGCCTCCGGCTATCTCGAAGTCGTGGATGCGAATCGCGAAGCGTTGACCACTGAGCGCGCCAGCGCCCTGCTCAACGGACAGCGACTGGTCGCAACCGTGCAACTCATCAAGGCCCTCGGTGGCGGTTGGAATGAGCGCGAGTTGTTCGCCGGCGTCACCAGCCATCGGCGGTAAGCGTCAACACCAGCGTACGAAACACGTCAACATCTCACCAAAGAGTCGTTATGAACCGTATCACCCAGCGCATCCCCACCGAAACCACCGGCAAAACGCGGCAGCTCCTGGATGGAGTGCAGGCCAAGGCCGGGTCCGTGCCCAACATGTTCCGTGTGCTGGCCAACTCGCCGGCCGCCCTGGATGCGTATCTCAGCTTCAGCGGCGCGATTGCTGCTGGAACGCTCGGTGGCAAGGTGCGCGAACTGATCTCGCTGACCGTCTCGGAGGAGAACCACTGCACGTATTGTCTCAGCGCTCACAGCTTTTTCGCCCAGAAACGCGGCATCAGCGAACCGGAGATCGCCGACGCGCGCCAGGCGGTGGCGGCCAATCCGAAAACCGACGCCGTGCTCAAGCTCGCGCGCGCCATTGCGACCGATCGCGGCCAGATCCGTGATGAGGCGCTCGACGACGCCCGTACCGCCGGACTGACCGACGGCGAGATCATGGAAGTGACCGCCACCGTCGCGCTCTGCACCTTCACGAATTACGTGAACCTGGTCGCCCGCACGGTACTGGATTTTCCTGAGGCAAAGTGAGTCGTTCCGGAGCTGCTCCGGACAGCGGGAGACAAACGGTTTACGGCTCCGTTACAAGTCGGCGGCAATGCCTTCCGGCATTGCCGTAACTTCATGGCCGGTGACAGCATCTGGCTGCCTCGGGTGATCCGATTGGTTTGGTCCTTCGGCCCGGGGAAATCATCATGCGCGGCTTTTATCAGCAGCCCAAGTGGAGCCAGGTGGGAGTGGCTTCCCTGCTCGCCCTGAGCTTCTTCGCGCTCTGGCTCGGATTGCTGGTCAGCCTGCCGCTCTGGCTGTGGCTGGCCCTGTTCCCGCTGTGCGTCTTCCACTTCATGCTGGCCATGACGCCGTGGCTCCGTTGGGGCGGCGTCTTCATCTATCACTCGGCCATGCTCCGGGCCTTCACGCCCCGCAGCGGTGTCTGTGATCTGCACACGGGCACGGTCTTTGACTACGTGGCCAACTTTGGCTGGAACGGCTGGGGCCAGGTCGCCAGCCGCAAAATCATGGCCTCCATCGTGGAAGGCCTCGCGGTCATCGGCGAAGAGATCCAAGCCGGCCGGATGCCGACGGACACGCAGGTGCAACTGACCTCGTACTTTGTCCGCTCGGAAACGCTGCAGCGTTACGGCTTCCGCACCAGCCGCCCCAACGGGATCTACTGGTTCAACTCGCTGCTGAGCCTGTTCAACATCGTCCTGATGTACTGCTACGCCCGGGGCCGCGTCGGTTTCCCGGCGCTGCACCAGGCCCGAAAAGCCGTGATCAGCGGACCAGATCTGGTGCGGGCCCTTCCCGCCCTGCGCGCACTGTCACGGCGCCTGGAACGCGAATGCCGCCCGGAAGCCTTCACCACCACGTCCGCCCTCTCGCCGCGAAACTGGCCGGCACCGGGCACTGCCCGCATCCAGGCCTTGCCACGGGATCAGATCTACGCGGGCGAGGATTTGGCCCGCCGGTAGGTGTTTGAAAAACGGCGGTGAGACAGAGGGCCGGCAATTCGGACCCTTGGAAACAGATATCCGCCGAAACGTGTCATTGGCCGGCCTCTCCCGGAGCTGGTCGCTCGGGAGACTGGGCATTCCGGCGCTTCATCAGTTCCACAGCGTACGGAATGAACGCCTTGGAATCAGGCAGCTTCACGTAGTTCGTGGGTACGATGAAGTAGGCCTGCGGCGGTTTCCTCAGATCGACCTTGAAGAACCTGAGGTTTATTCCCCCGAGGTCGGGACTCCGCATCTCGAGCTTCAGGGGAAACCCTGACGTCTTTGAGCGCCAGATGACGGCGACCTCACGCGAATGGCCCACCTCGATGAACTGCGCCTTCGCATATTCCTCGCCTTCGATTTCCTCGGTACCAATCGCGGTTTCCTGATACCGAACGTTCTTCCCCATCGGATCTTCAAGAAGATCCGCAGACAGGGCCATTTCGCAATAGGCGTGGAGCCGGTTCAATGAGAGGCAGGCCTTCGATTCCTCCGGACGCATCACGACGGTGACCAAGTCGGTACCCAGCAGCTTCATCCGGCGGCGGTTTTCCGCTGGGAGATTCGCCATTTCACTCAGCAGAAGATCCTGCCGGGTCACGCCGTCGGCATTGAAGAAAAGAAAGGGGATGGTCAACTTACGCTCGCCCGACGTGGACAGGATTTCAGCCCAGACGATCATCGAAAAATTGGTCCGGCCACAAAGCGGGAAGAAATACCGGTTCAGTTTTATCACACTCGTGGCCAGGGCAGAAATGTCCTGCGCCAGGGAGCCTGTGACACAGGCGGACCAGATAAGTAGGGCCAGCAGAATTTTCATCGGAGGGGCGATGGGATATAAGAAGCCCCGCCCCGGCACAACACCGGAAAGTTGCCCCAGGGGGATCAGAACGTGGCGGAACTGATCGGATGGCTCGCGAACCAAGTGGCGGCGGCCATTCCCGCCCCGCCCATCCCGAGCAGTATGATCCATTCCCAGTGGCAGTGCCCTTCCAAGGCGAAGCCAGTCACAATTCCGGCAACACCCGCGGCAACACCACGCAGCCCCATATCCCACTCGCTCTGAAACGAGTTTCCGCCCAGTCTGAATTTTGCGGTGAATCTCGGTTTTTCGCCGTGTACCCGCCCCTTTTTCACGTCGAGATGCTGGATGAATACCCAGAGGGCGGCCATGAGGATGGTGATCCCTATACCCTCAATGGCACCGATGTCAAAATTGAAGGACCGGGGGAAACAGACTCCGAGGCCGACTCCGACCATCATCAGGCCAATCCGTTTGGCGACTTCAACCTTCGGGTTCATTGGATTCATTTTTGTGCTCCGGTATCCGGGGGAGCTGGCCCGCTACACCCATAGCCAGGCCACCGTTTCGCCGACGGCCTCCTGTTCTCTGGACCATTGGCAGAAGACGAAGCGGTGAGAAACCAAAAAAGGCCGCCCCGGTTTCCCGGGGCGGCCAAAGAGCCCACCACAAGGGCGGGACTTCTTTACGTGCTCATGGCCGAAGCCGCGGCACAAACGTCTCCTCGCGGAGACAAGCCTTGCTTACTTCTTCTTCGCGGGCTTGGCCGAGGCTTTGGCCTTGGCGGTGGCGCGCTTTTCCTCGATCGCGGCCTGGGCGGCGGCGAGGCGGGCGACGGGCACGCGGTACGGCGAGCAGCTCACATAGGTCAGGCCGACCTTGTGGCAGAACTTCACGGAATCGGGGTCGCCGCCGTGTTCGCCGCAGATGCCGAGCTTGATGCCGGGCCGGGTCGCATTGCCCTTCTCGCAGGCGATCTTGACGAGCTGGCCGACGCCGGTCTGGTCGATCGAGGCGAACGGGTTCTTCTTCACGATCTCGTTCTCGGTGTACGCGCCGAGGAAGGAGCCGGAGTCATCCCGCGACATGCCGAGGCAGGTCTGGGTGAGGTCGTTGGTGCCGAAGCTGAAGAACTCGGCGGTCTGCGCGATCTCGTCGGCCGTGAGGGCGCCGCGCGGGATCTCGATCATGGTGCCAACGCTGTAGGCGATCTTCACCTTCTTCTCCTTCTGCACCAGGGCGGCCACCTCGTGGACGATCGCGACCTGCAGATCCAGCTCCTTCTTGAAGCCGACCAGCGGGATCATGATCTCGGGCTTGGCCTTGAAGCCCTGCTTCGTCGCATCGGCGGCGGCCTCGAGGACGGCGCGGGCCTGCATGCGGGTGATCTCCGGGAACTTGATGCCGAGGCGGCAGCCACGGAAGCCGAGCATGGGGTTGAACTCGTGCAGCTCGTGCACGCGCGCCATGATCTTCTCGACGGGGATGCCGAGCTTCCGCGCGAGATCCATCTGCTGCTCCTTGGAGTTCGGGAGGAACTCATGCAGCGGCGGGTCGAGGAAGCGGATCGTGGCCGGGTAGCCCTTCAGCGCCTTGAAGATGCCGTGGAAGTCGTCACGCTGATAAGGCAGCAGCTTCGCCAAGGCGGTCTCGCGGTCCTTCAGGTTGTCCGCAAGGATCATCTCGCGCATCGCATCGATGCGGTCGCCCTCGAAGAACATGTGCTCGGTGCGGGTCAGGCCGATGCCGACGGCGCCGAAGGCGATCGCCTGGCGGGTCTGCTCCGGGGTGTCGGCGTTCGTGCGGACGGACATGCGGGTGGAGGCCGAGCACCACTTCATGAGCTGCACGTAGTTCTTATACTTCTCGGTCTTCTGGGCTTCCTTGTCGTCACTCAGGAGGCCGGAGATGATCTCCGACGGGGCCGTCTTGATCTGACCGGCATAGACGAGACCGGAGGTGCCGTCGATGGAGAGGAAGTCGCCCTCGCCGAAGGTCGTGCCGTCGATCGTGGTGGTCTTCTTGTCGTAGTCGATCACGACGCCGGCGGCGCCGCAGACGCACACCTTGCCCATCTGGCGAGCGACGAGCGCGGCGTGCGAGGACACACCACCACGGGCGGTGAGGATGCCTTCCGCAGCGATCATGCCGCGGAGGTCTTCGGGGGAGGTCTCGACGCGGACGAGGAGAACCTTCTCACCCTTGTCCGCAGCCTGCACAGCGCGGTCGGCGTTGAAGTAGATCTTGCCGGTGGCGGCGCCGGGGCCGGCGGGAAGTCCGGTGGCGATGACCTTGGCCTTCTTGACCTCGGCGAGGTCGAAGATCGGCGCGAGGAGCTGCTCGAGCTGGTCGGCGGGATTGCGCAGCACGGCGGTCTCCACGTCGATGAGCTTCTCCTTCACCATGTCGGCGGCGAACTTGAGCGCGGCGGCGGCGGTGCGCTTGCCGTTGCGCGTCTGGAGCATGAACAGCTTGCCTTCCTGGACCGTGAACTCGATGTCCTGGACGTCCTTGAAGTGCTTCTCAAGGGTCTTGCGGACCTGCATCAGCTCGGCGTAGCTCTTGGGCATCTGGTCCTTGAGCTTGAGCACGGGTTCCGGGGTGCGGACACCGGCGACCACGTCCTCGCCCTGGGCGTTGATGAGGAATTCGCCGTAGAACTCATTGACGCCGTTCGCCGGGTTGCGGGTGAAGGCCACGCCGGAGCCGGAGGTCTCACCAGTGTTGCCGAACACCATCGCCTGCACGTTGACGGCGGTTCCCCATTCGGTGGGGATGTTATACTTGGCGCGATAGACCTTGGCGCGGTCGTTCATCCAGGAGCCGAAGACGGCGCCGGCGGCCCCGCGAAGCTGGTCCCACGGATTATTGGGGAAGGCCTTGCCGGTGCGTTCCTTCACGAGCGCCTTGAAGCGCTTCACGAGTTCCTTCTGGTCGTCGGCGGTGAGCTTGGAGTCCTCGATGTCGCCGTGATACTTCTCATGCTTGAAGCCCTCGATGACGGTCTCGAACGGCTCATGGTCCTCGCCCTCGCGCTTCTGCACGCCCATGACGACGTCGCCGTACATCTGGATGAAGCGGCGGTAGCAGTCCCACGCGAAGCGCGGGTTCTTGGTGGCGTTCTCGAGCGCGACGACCGACTGGTCGTTGAGGCCGAGGTTCAGGATCGTGTCCATCATGCCCGGCATGGAATCACGCGCGCCGGAGCGCACCGCCACGAGCAGCGGCATCCCGGAGGTCGCGCCGAACTTCGTGCCCATGATCTTTTCCATGTTCACGACGCCGGCTTCCATCTGCGCCTGGAGGACGGCGGGATAGGTGCGCTTGTTGGCGTAGAAATAGGTGCAGACCTCGGTCGTGATGGTGAAGCCCGGAGGCACCGGGAGGCCGATGCGGGTCATCTCGGCGAGGTTCGCGCCCTTGCCGCCGAGAAGGGGCTTCATGCTGCCGTCGCCGTCAGCCTTCTTGTTGCCCCAAGTGTAAACGTATTTCGCTGCTTTAGCCATGTGTCGTGATCGTGTTGCTAGTGATGAGCCGGGCGGATGCCGCCGGAAAAGTGAGGCGGGAAGCTACCAACTGGCCGGGAACCGTCAACGGGTAGTAATCGGAGGCGAGGAAGCGTAACAAAAGGAGACAGGAGACCGGAGGGATTTGCATCCGGAGTCAGGAGCGGGGAAAGGGTACGGGGGTGAGTGAGTCAGTGATCAGTAATCAGTAGGTCAGTGCTGGAGGATGCCGAATACCAACACGGGGCTGACTAAGAATCCAAAGGAGCCCGAGGTGGAAACGTTTGATTACTGATTACTGATTACTGATCACTGGCTCACTCCCTCGCCCCGCCCTGTCGCTCACGACCAAAGTTACGCAGCGGCCGCCGCCGCCAGCTCGGGCCACAGCGCGGCGCTCATGCGCATGCCGGCGGCGTAGGCGTCGAGCGAGAATTTCTCGTTCGGCGAATGGGCGTTGTCATCGGGTAGCGCCATCCCGAGCAGCAGGGTGTCAGCCTTGAGGTGCTGCTTGAAGGCGGACACGATCGGGATACTGCCCCCCTCACGCATGAGGATGGCCTCGTGGCCGAAGCCGGTCTTGAGTGCCCGCAAGGCCGCCTGGGCAAACGCGCTCGTCGGGGAGACCAGATAGGGCGCACCGCCGTGCCCGGGCGTGACGGTGAGTCTTACCGTGGGCGGGCAGAGTTTCTTCAGATAGGCGGTGACGGCCTTGATGACCTTGGCCGGTTTCTGGTCCGGCACGAGCCGGAGCGTGAGCTTCGCGCTGGCCCACGACGGGATGATCGTCTTGCTGCCGTCGCCCTGATAACCGCTGGTGAGCCCATTGATCTCCAGCGTCGGGCGCGCGGTGCGCTGCTCGTCGGGCGTGAAACCGGTCTCACCGAAGAGCTGCGGGACGCCTAGGAACTTCCGATACTTCTCGGCGTTGAAGGGCAGCTTTGCCAATTGTTTACGCTCATATGCGCTCAGCTTCACCACGTCGTTGTAATAGCCGGGAATGGTCAGCCGGCCCTTCGCGTCCCGCAGCTTGCCGAGCAGCTGGCAGAGGGCCATCGCGGGATTCTCCAGCGAGCCGCCGAAGATGCCGGAGTGCAGGTCACGGTTGGGCCCGTCGAGGCGGACCTCCATCGCGGCGATGCCGCGCAGCGCGTAAGTGAGCGCCGGATGCTTCAGCGTGGGGATGCCGTTATCGGAGATGACGACCGCATCGCAGGCGAGCTCGTCGCGGTGCTCCGGCAGAAAATCATAAAGGGCCGTCGAGCCGACCTCCTCCTCCCCCTCGATAAGGAAGGTGAGATTGCACGGCAGTTCCTGTCCGGATTGGAGCCAGGCCTCGACCGCATTGAGGTGCGCCAGATGCTGCCCCTTGTTGTCGCTGATGCCGCGCGCGTAAACGTTGCGTCCCCGGATCACCGGTTCGAACGGCGGCGAGTCCCACAGTTCGAACGGCTCCGGCGGCTGCACGTCATAGTGGCCGTAAACGAGAAAGGTCGGCTTGTGCGGATCGGGCTGCGGCGTCTTCGCGATCAGGATTGGATTGCTCGCGGTCTCGTAACCGACTGTCTGCAGGCCGACGGCCTGGCATCGGTGGGCGATCCAGGCGGCGCACGCCTTGAGGTCGCCGGCGTGCTTGGGCTGGGCGCTGACGCTCGGATAGCGGGCGTAGGCGATGAGATCCGCGACGAAACGTTCCTCGTTCGCGGCCAGGTAGGAGACAATGGAATCCATGTCGGGACCGGAGCGAATCAGTTCTTGGGCTTCTTGAAAAGATCAAGCGGGTTGATCGTCGACTTTGGCGCGTTGGGGTCGGCCGGAGCCGCATTGGTCTTCGGCTTGCCGAAGAGATCCAGGGCGTTGTTGATCAGGTTCGGCGCGTTCGTCGCCGCCGGGGCCGCATTGGTTTTGGTACCGCCCCCCAGCAGGTTCAGCAGCCCTGCGGCCTTCTCACCAACGGCGCCCGCCGTTCCGCCGACGATGCCCAGGCTGGCCTTGCCGGCCAACAGCGCCAGCTTGGAATAGGCGATGTCGGGCTTGGGCACCCCGAGTGTGCCCCTCACCGTCAGGAAGTCCGGCATCGGCGTGTAGGCCGCGCCGGTGGACGTCAGGCCGACCTTCTTGGCCAGCGAATCCTTGAGCGCGACCGCCACGGGAAGCTCGATGGTGGAATTGGTAAGCACCGGCGCAAACGTGATGGGGCCCTTCGCGTCGATCTGGAAGGCGGGACTCAGCACTTCCGCCTGTTGCAGGTCCACCTTGCCGCCGCCGGCCACCGCATGGGCGGTGATCGAGGAAATAGGCGACTGGCTGAATTCATCCACCCAGCCGGTGGCCTGGCTGCCGCCGCCCAGGCCGGTGAGCTTGCCGAGCGTGCCCAGTCCCGGGCTGCGGATCAGTTCCGGCAGGCCGATCACGATGTTCACGACCGTCTTGAGAATGGGCGACTTCACGTCGCCGACCTTGAGGTTGAGGTTGGTCGCGGCGACATCAACCTGGCCGTTCAGGTTCTTGCCCAGGCTCGTGCCGGTGACGCCGGCACCCTTGAGGGCGGCCTTGACCACTACCGTGCCACCGATCTGGCCGGTCCGCTCGGGCTGGAATGAATTGACGAACGGCGGCAGCGGAATCGCGTCCCCGTTCAGGGTGAGATCATAGGTGTAGCCCGGCACACCAACATCAAACCTGCCCTTGGCGGTCACCGGCGCGCCGTTGAGCCCGAGACTGAAGGGGTCGAGCGTGACGACGCTCTGACGGATGCTCACCTTGGTGACCCAGTTCGAGATGACGACCTCGCGCAGGAGCACCTTGGCGAGATTGACATCGAGGTCAAACTGCTGGAACGGCAGCCTGATCGCGGCCGGCTCCGCGTCGGCCGTGTCCTTCGGTGCCGGAGTCGTAATCGTGCCCTTGGCTGGGGTGGCGCTGGCGGCCGGCTTGTTTGTGGTCGCGCCCCCCGCGAAGAGGTTGTAGAGGGCGGTGAAATCCAGCCCGTCGCTCTTCAGGCTCAGCGAACTGGGCGACGGCGCGTTCGTGCCCAGGTCGATCTTGCCGGCGATCAGCAGCTCATTGGCCAGGGTCGCGGTCGGCCCCAGCCCGAGTTGCAACGAATGGAGATCGGTGACACTGCCCTTCTGGCTGACGTCGAAATTGATCCCGAAGCCGAGCGGCGTGGTCGGCAGCCGTTTTGCCGGGTCATCCACGATGAAATTCGCCACCTTGATTCCGCCCTGAACACGGGACTCGCCGGCCAGATCGAACGTGGCGCTGCCGTTGAGATCTAGACCGATCGAGACCAGCCGGTTCGGGGCGATGGCGGCCGCCACAAACGGGGCCAGGGCATTCTGGTTGAGCTCGCTCGACTTGAAATCCAGCTTTCCCTTTTTGGAGGCGAGATCGTATTTCCCGTTCATGTCCACCGATCCGCCGGCCTTGAAATTGTCCTGCATCACCACATTCATCCGCTGCAACGTGATGGTCCCACGCAGGAGATCAACTGCCGCCGCCACACTGGCCTGATAATCCTTGAACTGCATCGTGCCCAGGCTGCCCGTGAAATCAGACAGGGTGAGGTCGGTGGAAGCATTGGTGCCGCCCACCTTGGCACCGTACTGCACGGAAAATTTTAGCGCCCCGCTGCTGGCCATGACATTTTCGACCGGATAGATGGCCAACACAGCCGGGAGCGACACCTGGCCGTCCAGCTGGGTACCGAGTTCCTGATCTTTGGAGTGGTAATGCACCAGGCCGTTCCAGCTGGCGAGCGACTGGTCACGGTGCCGCAGATCACCCCGGAGTTCATCCACGTTGAACTTGACGAAATCCTCCAGCGAACCGGTGACCTGCAACGAGAGCGCCAGCTCGCTGAGCCGCCGGCTGCCGAGATCCAGAACGACATTGCGGACTCCGCTGCCGAGCGTGAATTTCAGCATGCGGCCATCGTTTTGGGCGGTGATTTTCAGGCTGGTGTCGACGGTGCCGGACGGCAAGGAAGGCCCGGCCAGCGGACGCCAGGAAGCGAGGTCCAGCCCGCTGAGCGTGAGCGTGTAACTCGCCTCCCGGAAACCGGGTTGGGCACGATCCCAGGCGATGTTCATGGGCCGGTCGAACGTGCCGCGGACCAGTTCGCGCCCCTTCTGAGTCACGGCCAGCTCCGCCCGCTCGATGAGGGCCGTCTTTTCGCTCAGGCTGAGGCTGGCCTTGTAGTCGAGGGCGATGTCCAAGGTAGGCGTGACGCCATTGGTGGTGGTCAGACTCAGGTTGGAAACGGTGAGCCGGCCATTCGACGCCAGCAGCGTACCGAGTTGGGCCACATCCACGCGTCCGGTGGCACTGAGGGTGGTGGCTCCGAAGTCGATTCCAATCAGCGCACCGGCGATGCCGAGCACCCGCCGGTCAATGCCGGCAATCTCGTAGGTGATGCGGGTCTCCTTCTTTTCCAGGTCATACGGTCCGCGCAAGCTCAGCCGTCCCAGATCCTGTCCTTGTTGGCGGAATGCCAGCCGAAGCTGCGTCAGTTCGGTCGCGCTCAGATCCAGGTTCAATGCCGTCCCGAGAGCGGTCACATCCTTGAACGCGCCCGTGGCACTGGTCACATCCAGATTCAGATCGCCTTTCAAGGACTGCGGATGCAGCTGTCCGTCCAGAGCAACAGAGAAGGAACCGCCAATTTTCGCCGCCAGCTGATCACCGGTGGCCTTGCTCATCCCCAGCGCGCCGGCAATCGTGAGTTTGCCCGAGGCCGCATTGCCCAACTGATCAAGCGTGATGTTCAATCCGGTGATTTCAACCGTCTCGGCCTTGCCGCCCGCGACCTGCCGGGTCTGGCGAAGCGTGGCGTTTTTCAGAGTCACATTGCGGACATCGAGCTTGGCTGCGGAAGACTGCTTGGAGCTGGAGCTCTTCTGGGATTTGCCCAGGCTGCCCAGCAGTTTTTGCAGGTTGCCGGTGCCATCCGCGCGCTCCAAGACCGTGATCACCGGTGAATCCACCGTGACCTCTTCCACCTTCAGGTTCCCGCTCAACAGGGCGACCAGACTGTAGCGCACGCGCACCTCCGCCACGGTCGCCAGCGTGTCCTCGCCCTTCGGGGTCAGCTTCACCTGCTGCAAGCTCAGCGAGGAAAAGGGGCTCAATGAAACATCGCTCACGCTCAGGTCACTGCCCAGGCTTCCGCCCACCTGGGGCAGCACCACGGCTTTGAGAAATGCTCCGCTGGTCAGCACAAAATACAGCACCACCAGCACCAACGCGCTGATGCCCAGATACTTTGGCCATTTCTTCTGCTTCGGAGGTAACAATGGGGACGCCATGATGTGGATGTAGCTTAGCTTTGGGTCGGTCCTGCCGGCCACCCGATGAAAAAACACGAAAACAACCCGCTGACAACGCTTTGCCAGTAAAATTCGGGCTGTCCTGCCCCGCCACTGATGACGGACAGCCGCGGCTTTTTCGCCGGGCCGGGGAACGTAGGCGGCGGAACGCCCGGAGCAAGGGTTACTTACCTGACGCTGACCGGGTTATCAATACATCCGCCCCTGTCGTCAGGGAAGAACCAGCGGAAAGGCCTAAGACTTCAGCCTTTTTCGATGCAGGCGTAGGCGTTGTGGTTGTGGATGCTCTCCTGGTTTTCGGCCTCGACCCGGTACCAGGTGATCTCGCGCTGCGTGTTGAGCTTCAGGGCCACGTTGCGGACGAGATCCTCGACGAACACCGGATTCTCATAGGCCCGCTCCGTCACGGCCTTCTCATCCTCGCGCTTCAGCAGCGAATACATCTCGCTGCTGCCGCTGGATTCGATGAGCGCGATGAGATCCTCGATCCAGATGATGCTCTCAGAGCGGACCTGCACGGTGACCTCGCCCCGCTGGTTGTGTGCGCCGTATTTCGCGATGGCCTTGGAACAGGGGCAGAGCGTGGTCACGTTCGCCTTCACCGTCAGCAGGAAGTCCAGATCCCCGCCGCTCATCGTGGCATCAAAGCGGACCGTGTAATCCATGACTCCGGCCTTGCCGGAAACCGGCGCCTTCTTGCAGAGGAAAAATGGGAACTCCATCTCCAGATGGGCATTGCTCGCGTGGAGCCGCGACTGCATGGCGCGCAGCATGTCCGGGATGTTCTCGACGTGGATGACGCCGCCGTGCGCGTTGAGCACCTCCACAAAGCGGCTCATGTGCGTGCCCTTGAACTCCTGCGGCAGGTCCACAAACAGTCCGATGGTGGCGACCGTGCTCTGGAGGGTCTGGGCGTTCTTGTCGCGCACCTGCACCGGAAAACGCAGCCCGCGCACGCCGACCTTGTCGATGCGGAGCTGACGGTGGTCCGGTTCGCTCTGCTGGTCGGAGAGCGGCTTCGACGGGGCGGACGGAACGGGGCGGGTCTCGGTAGCGTTCATGGTCGGACGAGCCAGCCGCAACGGCGGTCGGCGGAGCGAAAGGCTAACATGGCCCGCCGGGGCGGCAAAATTAGTTTTGTCCGGTGCCAGGGGCCGCCGCCAAGAATCCCCCGGAGCGTAGTTCAGCCACCCCGCTTCATACTTCATCCTTTCCCAACGGCCGCTTCCAGATCGGCACCACCCGCTTCATCTCGTCAATCAGCCACTGGCAGGCGGCAAAGGCCTCGGCCCGGTGCGGCGCAACCACTTCCACCCACAGCGACGGTTCGCCAACATTTACAACACCAAGGCGATGGACCAGGCGCACCGACTCGACTGGCCAGCGCTTTTCCAGTTCGTCGAAGAGCAGGCCAAATTGCCGCTCAATCATGGCGGGAAATCCCTCATACTCGATCGCCATGATTGGGGCGTCGTCCTCGCTGCCGCGCACCACCCCGCTGAACACCACCGCCGCCCCCATGCCCGCCGACACCGCCCGCGCGGAGACCAGGGCGGGTTCGTCAATCTGATCAGTGGTCAGCGACAGGTTACGGTGCATGGCAAAATTGCGCGCCCTGTGATGCGTCAGGGACCGGGCGGTGGGCAATCGGAAAACCAGTGGAGTGACGAGCGATGGGAATTTCGAATTACGAGTTTCGAATTTCGAATTGTTGGATCACGCGCTGTTCGGCGTTCGGCGTTCTCCGTTGCTCCCCCGCTTCCCTTCCCTCTCATCCAACTCTCACTTGCCGAAAACCGAAAACTGATCAAGGCCCTTCCAACCACATCGTTTCTGCACCGCTGAATTGCGGGCTGGTTTTCTGCCGTATTTGCTGGTACGAGAGCTCGCGTGTTCCGTCTGCTCCCGGCATCCCGCTGAGATGAAAAATCTCCAGGCCATTCTGCTGGTGCTGATGCTGGCCTGGCTCACGGCTCCGGTTGCGCTCGCGACCGGCACAGGGAACGATTCGATCCCCGATTACACGGGAATCCTGACCACGACTGGCGGCTCGCTTCCGACGGTGCCGGTGCAGGGGGACTTCGTGGTCAACGATGCTTCCACCCGGAACCCGCTCAGCGGCACCTACCGGGTCGGTTTCAAACTCATCCAGGCCGATGACAACCCGGCGTCGGCGGAAGTTTTTTCCCCGGCGTTCACGGTCAGCCTGGCGCCGCGCACCTCGACGAACGGGACCAAAAAGGTCGTCCTTTCCCCCGCCAATCTCACCGCCGGGGCGCCGTACCGGGTCCTTGCCCAGCTCTACACCACCGGCCCCACCCCCGGGAGCTGGGTTCCGGCCGGCTTTACCAGCACGAGTGACGAATACCGGTTCGCCCTGGTCGAGGCCGGAACGGACAGCGGGGTCGTCGCGCAGCTCAATGCTGTGACCGTGACCCGCGCCTTTGCGGTGGTCACGGCACCGGCTAGCGACTCCTTTCAGGTCAGCGTGCAGGGGATCGTTGGCCGGCTGGATCAGGCCAACCAGCCGGTGAGCACGGAAGACGACCAGATCTTCTTCGACGTGGGCATCACGGGCGACCATACCGGGGTGATCCCGCTCGCCAGTCCCCGGACAACGCTGCCGGTGATCCTGGCCAATCACACTGCGGGCGGCGCGGCGGCGGCAGTCGGAATCGACCAGACCCTCGAGATCCATCCCGTCGCCCAGATGGACCCGACCGATTCCTACACGCTGGCGGTCACCATGTCCCACGCCCGGCCCGATGGCGCGGAGGTCATGGACCGGCAGGTCGTCCTCACCGCGCAACGGTTTCTGCATTTCAACGGGACGCTGAAGTTTGGCCCGGTCGCGACCACGGTGACGGCAATCTATAATGACCCGGATTTTGAAGGGACCGTGGCCGGCACCGGAGAGAACACCGCCCTCGGCATCGACACCGCCGGCGCCCACCTGAATGCCAACCCTGCCTACACCATTAGCGGACAGAACTTCCACGTCCTGCTGGGCCTCGACGGCACCGCCACGTCAGCCGATCCCGCGACGGTGGACTCGCCCACCGGTGCGGCGCCACCGCTCGCAGGTGTCCCGTTTACGCTCGGCGAGGTGACCCTGGATTCGACCGGGGCGCACGCGACGGGCGGCCGGGTCGGGTTCCCCGCCGGATTTGGCGTCGCGACGGAGTCCGACTTCCGCCGCCTGATGTCGGATTTTCCCTTCGGGCAGGTGGATCTCGACCTGTCCATGAACCCGGTGGGAGTGGTGGCGCTCGTGCCCGGCTTGGTGGATCCGCAACAAAACCAGCTGTACGCGGCGCATGAGGATCTGCCGGAGCAGTTCGCGGCCTCGTCGATCTCGTGGGACACGGCGGCGGGCACCTTCACGCTGCACCGGACCGGGACGCGCCATGTGCGCGCGGATGAGACCGCCGCGCTCGACGCCCTGGCGCTCACGCCGGAAACCCTGGTCGCGAAGATCCGTCCCTCGAACGACGGCTATCTGGCCGCACCCGGGTCGGGTGCCGGCGTGGACGTGGTGGTGCGCGCGGATGCCCAGGGTCGGGCCATCCTGGACGACGCGACCATTGATCTGCCGCCCTCGCAGTTCACGCCGCATTTTCCGGCCGACGCGACGATCGCGTGGTCGCAGGCGGGGCAACTGGTGATCAAGGCCGGGCTGATCGACACGGCCCACAGCACGTTGGAAGGCGCCGCTCCCGCCCTGTTCAACACGCTGCCGGGCGCCCCGGGGCTAACGCTCGTGGGCGGGCTTGAGTCGTTCACCTTCCAGCCCACGAACAGCTCCTGGCACATCACGGCCGACGGCGGCCTACACGCGGAGGGGGCCTTCACCGACGGGACGGTCCGGTGGGGCGCCCGGAGTGATGGCGCGTTCGTGCAGACGGCGGGCACCTTTACGACCGGTGCGGCCGAGGTGCCCGGAAACATGCTGCGCGGCACGCTGGCCGCAGCACCGACCGACCTCCGGCCCGGGGAGCTTCTGCTGAGCGGCCACGGGAAGCCCAGCGACGAAACGTATGTCGAGCGCCCCTTCACGCCGGCTTACGCGGCGGGATTCGCGGACTATCCGGGCCTGAACGTGCGCCCGGCAGGCGGCGGGGCCGAAACGGCGACGAGCCTGCTGGGAGACGCCAGCTTCGGGCCGTATCCGCTGGCGGCGGCGGCCAAGTATTATTTCCGGAAAGCGGGCGCGAGCGGCATCCAGATGGCGGACCGGGCATACTTCGCCGGCGGCAGCATCAGCCTCCAGATGTACGGCTTCGCGCTGGCCCTGACGGACTACCAGCTCGCCTACCGCGACAACCGCGTGGTGGACTCGCTCGTCGCCGGCACGGTGAACGTTCCCGGCGCCCGCGGCCTGGCGGGGTTTGAGCAGCCCTTCTCGAAGCTGTTCCTTGATCCGCAGGGCGAGCCCGGTGAAATGACGCTGCCGCAGAACGGCAGCCTCCAGCATCCCCTGGCGTACTGGCACGCCCGCTTCCATCCGCTCAGCGCCGAGTTTGTGGCGAGCACCAGTGGCCCCAAGACCGAGGCGCTGGTGTTCGGCGCCGAAGTGCTGCTGCCCGCCGTGGTGAAGGATCCCGTGCGGGGCGGGCTCGGCTTCCTTCCCGACGGGCGGCTGGTGGCCGCGAAGGACGGCATTCCCGGCGTCAATTCGCGGATGAAACCGCCGAAGAGCGTGGCGTTGCACGGGCCGGGCTCCGCCGGTAACAGCACCATTCCCGGCTTCACGGTCAACCCGGTGACGGATTTCTATTTCAACGACCCGGCCGCCGCCGGCGCGCCGGACGACGGTTTCGTGGCGTTCGCGGGCACGATCGACGTGCCGTTTTTCCAGGACCTGAAGGTCCACGTGCTCGCGCGGGCGGACACGGGCAAGACCGCCATCCGCGCTGGCTGGTCCACGGTCCGCGCCGGCTGGCCCAACGGCTCAAGCGACTTCTTCAACGACCGCAATTATGATTCCGACAACCTCGGTTTCCCCGCCGGCGCAGGCTACGACGCCTATGTCAACGGGGCGGAACCGGCCAATTTCCTCTACTTCGACGAGAGCGATCCCGCGCACAACCAGCGCAACCTCTACAACCCGATCGCCCGCCAGACCTGGCTGGGCGGCGTCAATTTCGCACTGCCGCTGCTTTGGGATTCCGCCCTCCGCCGGTTTGTGTCAAGCGTGCCCGAGCAGCGCCAGTTCCTGGTGATGACCTCCGAGCGGGCGATCCAGCAGCTCACACCGTCGGGGGCGGAGATCCGCTTCGGCCTTCAGTTCAACAAGCTGCCGCGTGTCAACCTGACCTCGCTGTTCATCGACGATCGCGAGGCGACCCAGGCGCTGATCAAGATCATCCCCGACGGGCCGAAACTGGCGGCCGCGGGGGCGGCGTTCGACCAGTTGCTCGACGGCAACTCCGACAAGCTCGTGGCCGACGGCGTGGATCTCATCATCGACCAGTTCCTGGACTACCTGCTGGCGAGCGACGGTCCGCTGAAGGGGCTGACGGCATCGGCCGATGCGGCCAATGCGATCGGCGCCCCGAACACTGCGTCTTTTGCGGCGATCCGGGACCAGCTGAAGGACAAGCTGTCGGGCGTGGTCGGGGTCGTCGGCCAGGCGAACTCCATCGCCGGCCAGGTTGCCGACGCCCTGGACACCGTGGACCAGGGCCTCACGACGGCCGACACCCTCTTGAAAAAGGACGCGGACGGAAACCGCGGGGAATTCATCACCGACTCGGTGAACCTGGCGGGCTCCTTCGGTCTGCCGACGGACGCCATCCAGCCGGTGACGGATACGATCACGACGGAAATCAACGGCGAGCTGGCCCCCACGCTGGACGACATCGCCAGCACCCTGGACGACATCCACAGCCTGGCAAAATCGGCGCGGAGCCTGGCGGACGATGCGCGGGAGGTGACGCAGGGGGCGCTGACGGCGGTGAACACGGCGGGCGCCCTGCCCGACCAGATCCTGACGGCCTTGCACGACCACCTCGCCCAGGCCCACGACCCCACAGGCCGCCTGCTGGCCGAGACCGATCCCGCACAACTGCGGGCCGACCTCAAGCGCGCCGCCCGGGACGTGGTGATGCAGTCGGATTTCCTGGCCCAGATCCAGCAGACCGTGCGGGACCTCGTGGAACCGCTGCATGACGAATTCGGCGTGATGTATGAGCAGGTGTTCGGCGTGATGAACAACGTCGTGCGCTCCGCGTTCGAGGAGCTGAGCAACCAGGTGGTGGACCACCTGAACGATCAGGTAGGCCAGTTGAACCGCGCGTACGGCGGTTTCAGCAAGACGCTCGAGATGACGAAAATCGAAGGCAGCGCGCAGATCCTCGGCGAGGTGCTCGACAACGCGCACCTCAACGCGACCCTGGGACTGCACGTGCCCGACAACGTCACCCTCACGGGCTCGGTGGATTTCAAGCACCTGCAGGGGACCCAGCCGGTGCCGCCTTCGACCATGGGCACGCCGGACGGGCGGATGCAGATCACCGTGACGGCGCGGGGCGACGCCAGCATCGGTGGCTGTCAGGCCGCCCACGCCGAGCTGCACGGCCAGTACACCATGAGCGCGAAAGGTGAACCGCTGGCGCTCTCGGGCGGGCTGGACCTCGAAGCGAATCCCATTGTGCTTGGTAACCCGACGGCCATCCAACGCGTGGCGGTCGTTGACGACCCGGGCGCGGCGGCCGGACCAGCACTGCACGTGCAGGTGCCGGGCGACGGTTCGTATGGCACGAACTGGTGGTTTGCGGTCCGCGCGGTCCACGCGAGTCCGCCGGGCGGCGCCAAGCTGGTGTCATCCCTCAGCCCACCGGCGTTGGGAGCCCTCCGCAGCACCGCCGCCCCGCCGGCTCCCGATCCCTCCAGCTTTACGAAACCGGTGATCGACTGCCTGAGGGTCGCCTGCATCGTGGACCAGCCACCGGCGGCCGAGGTGGCGGACACCGCGCTCGACGGGTCGGCGGTCGCCTACATCGCCCGCTGCCGTCGGCAGCCGGGCATCGGCGCGGCGCACTTCCTGGTGAAGAACCTGGACGATGGCAGCACCGTGGTCCCGGAAACGGTCGTGGTGTTTCCGCCCGATGAGGACGTGGTGGAACTGGATTGGACGCTGCCCCTGTCGAAAGTGGGCGCAAATCTGCAGGTGAGCTGCGCCGCGGAGGTGCTCGGCACGCACTTGAGCGACTGGGCGACCTCCGCACATGCGGGCGTGGCGCCCGGCGGGAATCAGCGCATGGCCTACGCCTTCCTCGCCGGCGCGATCGCGGAGTCGGAACGCAAGGCGTTGCCGGCGGGTGACCGCCTGTTCGGTGGACTGACCCCGGGCTGTTCGGCCGACTGGCCGGCGAACACCCACCTGGTCGTCTCGCCCGGGACCGGCCTCATCCTGCATCCCTCCTTCAATGTCCCGCTGGGCGCAAAGGCCCGGCAGTACCGCGTGTATCGCCGCATCGAGAACGGACCGATGACCCTCATCGCGCAGGGGCTCCATGATTACACCGGACCCGGGTCCACCGTGGCCTGCGAGGACTCCGCACCGCCGGTTTCCAACGGACGCGTCCACTATTTCTCCCAGTTCCTCGACGAGAACGGCAGCCCGAGCACGATGCACCTTCTGGCCCGGCTGACCTTCACCGGCGACGCCCCGCCGGTGCCTGTCTTGCTCACACCGACGGCCGCCGATTTCTCGGGCACGCTGGCCGCGCCGGCGGTGACGCTGTCCTGGGTCGAGCCGCCGGAACACGCGGAGCGGTTTGAGATCTACTTCGCGACCGAGGCGCTGCCGCGGGACACTACGCCGCAGGTCAGCAGCCTGGTGGCGCACCTCAACCAGCAACTGAACCCGACCCCGGTCGTCTGGAAAGTCCACGACCGGTTGGCCGGGACGGCCCGGTTGGTGTTGCCGTTGCAGCAAAGTTTCCTGACCGGACGCGTCGGGGGTGACTTGGGACCGGGACCGCGCTTCACCGTCACCATGGGGGTCAATCCCTCCCTCAAATACCGCGTGTGGATGCGGGCCCTGGGACCGGGGGGCGAGCCCAGCGACCAGAGCCGGGTTGTCGAGTTCCAGTGGCAGCCGCCCTCCGCACCCCCTGCCAACATCGCGTGGCCGGCGCGTCCCCTGCCACCCGTCGCCGCGTTCAATGCCGGAATCCAGGCCGTCGATTTCCGGGATGTTCCCGATGCCCGGTTGTTCTGGGGCTACAGCCAGAATGGCGACGTGCAAATCCCGTTGCGCTCCGTCGGCGTTGATTCGACACCGGTTGGCATCCGCGTCGGCTCACTGGCCATCGACAACGACGGCGCCCGTGCGAATTTCGACCCCAATCCCCCGCACGGCCCGATCTTCCGTACGCCCAGTTTCTCCACGACCTTCGGCAAGGCCGATCCGAACAAACAGCTCTTCACCCGTGAAGGCGACTCCAAGCAATTGTTTCTGCCCTGCGTGCTTTACCGGACCCAGGTCCCCAACGGCCGGTTCCCCGCCGTGAGCGGCGATGTGATCCAGTGTTCCCCGTTGATCAACAGCATTGCGTGGGTCTCGTTTCCCTCGGACGGCAACGGCTCTGCGGGCGAACTGGCGGACCCGCTGTTCCGGTGGGTCGGGCCGGATTATCCCACCACGCCGGTGCTGGACCTTTATCTGGTGGACACCCAACCGGCGGTCCAGGGCGCGCGCTACCGCTATTGGCTGGTGCGGTTCTCGGACCTGGGTGAACCGATCCAGACGGTCCCGTGCGGGGAGGTCACGGTGAAATCGCCATGAAACCAAACCTCTCCCGCCTGTCCGCCGCGCTCGGCCTGCTGTTGCTGGTGATTTCCGGCCACGCGCAGAATGCCTCGCTCCGGGCTTCCGTGGTCTTTTCGATCACAGATTTTGCGCAAAGCGGTCCCGCCCTGAGTGTCAGCACCAATCTCGTGGCCACCGGCAAATCATCATTCCTCATGCCCATCAGCGTGGGCGATGCCCGGACCTATGGAGCCGGCCGGGCGAGCGCGTACGCCACCGGGCGGGCCGGAGTACTGCGCTGCCTCAGCACCGGAGGATTCGATTACTTCGTCCCCAGCACGACCGAGGGCGGTTACACCGAATGCACGGCCAGTGTGGCGGTCGAGGACTACGTCACGGCGTCGTCAACCACCCTGCCCCCGGGCACCGTCGTGACCTTGTCCTTCACTTTGGGAGTGAAAGGAACTGTTTCCGCGCCGGCGGCCGATCAGCGGCGCCCCGGAATCACGGCGGACCTTTCCGTCAATGTGGTCGCCGCGACCCAGGTCGCAACCCAGTTCAAAGCCCTCTCCCATCTGCAGGGCACCCTGGGGACTGTCACCTACGACGTGCAGGCAACGGTCGGGGAAACGTTCCGGTTGCTCTACGAGCTGGATGCCAGCACCTACCTGAGCAGCAGCATCGCCGACTACCGCGACCTTTCCAGCGACGGCTACACCGCCGATCAGGGCGCGACCCTGAGCATCATTCCGCAGGACGCGTCCAACGTCAGCCTCACTGCCACCAGCGGCTATGACTACGGGACCACGTCCAACCCGACCGGCGGTTCCGACCCCAATGCAGCGCCGTTCGTGACGGAGACCGACGCCGAACTGGCCGCGCCGCTGGACGCCAACGCGGACGGTCAACCGGATTATCTCGTCATCGACAAGGCCACCGGGATTCGCCGCATCGGCTTGCAGCAGCCGGATGGCTCCTTCCAATGGGCTGATCCCGCCTCCACCGGGATCGAGAATGTCACGGGGTTGGGGATCGGACATTTCGCCTCCACGGGTGCGGCCGACGGTTTTGCCGTGGCGGCGCCGCTCTGGAACCGGGTCAACGTTTTCCCGGATGCCCAGGGCGATTCGATGTTTGCGCCTTCGGTGGGGATCGGGCCGGCCTTCGTGGTGGGAATTGATTTCGCGGGGGACACCCGGGAGGACTTGGCGATCGGCACGATCTGGGATCGGGCAGACATCCAGACCCATCTCTCCGGACTGGTCTCCGATGCCGGCGGGTTCAGCCCGAACTTTGGGCCCGAAGAAGAAACAGGGCCGTTCTCCCGGGGAAACCGGACGCATCTGTCACCCAATGCGCCCTGGTTGGTGGGCGCGTTCCGCGAGGGCGACCAGGCCCGGGATTTTGTGCTCCGCTCGGTTTCCAGTTCGGCCAGCCGGCCCGACGGGCCGACCTTGTCGGGACTCGCGCCGGACACCGAGTGGGCCTGGGGCCAGTTCCAGACGAACACTCCGACCAGCTTCCTCTTTTATTCGCCCGGCGCTTCCAACATGTATGTGACGGCCGTTCAGGGCACGGCTCCCGGCCCCTATTCCTGGCCGACGGGCAACACCTATGCATTTGATCTGCCGATCAGCAGGGTGCTCGTGCTCCCTGCCGGACCCGTGGCCATGCTGTTGATCGTGTTCGAAGACGGAAACAGCGCGTCCACCTACGATTTTGACGGGACCAGCGCGCCGGTCCTGCGGCAGCGACTGACCGCGCCTGCCGGCATCAAGTTCTCGGCGGGAGGTGCCCTGGCCAATGGCGCTTTCATCCTGTTGGGCGGTCCAAACGGAGCCCAGGGCACCTCCACGACGTGGCAGCACTGGGGCTTCGACGGCACCCAGCACAAACTCCTCGCCAGCGGTGCCCTGCCGGGCCTGAACGTGTCCCAGACCCGCGCAAACGTGCTCCTCTTCAGCGCCAATCCCGACCTGGATCAGGACGCCATGCTGGTGCGCACCCTGCGCGTCGGCGACTGGAGCGACAGCGCGGCCCCAGTGGGGGGAAACTTGCAGGTGATCCGGGAGCAGTTCCTAGGGACTTCTCCCGGACTCGGCTCGCCCGGCACCACGAACGTCCCGGCGTTGGCGAGCCTGTTCCCGGTCGTCAACCAGCACGCCCCGGCCGACAGCGTGGCCGTGTTTGAACCGCCCACGGCGGCGGCCTTCACCGGGCTTTCATTCTCACCAGCCCCGGGCACCTACCACATTGCGGCCGGTGCCGGACTCCAGGTCCGGATGAGCTCCGCCTCCGGGGCACCCATCTTCTACCGCCTTGGCGTGAACCAGCCCTGGGTGGCGTATTTGGATGCCGCTCCGCCCACGATTCTAGCCACCACGACCTTCCAGGCCTATGTGGACGATCCGCAGCCCAGCCCCTTGCAATCGGCGACCTATGTCATCGCGGACGCCCCGGGTATCGTCGTCGGACCGTCCGTGGACGCCAACCACAACGGCCTGCCCGATGCGTGGGAGCAGGCCTTCGGTGTCAGCGATCCGAACGGCGACCCGGATGGAGACGGCGCCACGAACCTACAGGAGTACCTTGCCGGCACCGATCCCCTAGACGCTACGTCGGTACCGCCCATTAATCCGGTGGATCTCGGATTGGTGGCCCGCTTCCCCGGCGCCGGAGCACCCGCCGGCAGCTTCTGCGAGATCGCCTGGCAGGAAACGTCGGCGTCCGTCGTGCTGGAAACCACGGAGGATATCAACGATCCCTCGTCCTGGGGGCCCGCCGCCGGTACCGATATCATCGTCGGTACGGAACGCATCCACTACGAACCCGCCAGCGATGCCCGTGACCTGCGCTATTACCGCCTCCGGGTGAATCCGTGATCTCACTCGCAACTCGTAATTGGCCTTCACCCCCCTTGCACCGGCGGGAATAACGACACCTCATCGCCGGCCCGGAGCACCTGGCTGGAATCGGCATAATCTACCCCCACGGCAATGAGCGTGGATTTGCGCAGAGCGGCCAGTTGGGGGTGCCGCGCATAGACGGCATTCAGCACCTGCTCGACGGTGGCGCCATCGGCGAGTTCGACCTCCACACGCGCCACGCCGGCGAGATCGCGGAAGTAGGACCAGAGCTGGACGGGAACGGTCACAAATTTCGAGGGACGAGTTTCGAATGACGAATCACGGGCGATGTGGTCGGTCACCAGCATGCGGAAGCCCGGAATCCCTGACAATGAAGCGCTTTGGTTTGAACTCGATCAAATGCAATGGATGAGGCTCCTGATCCTCCATTTTCTACCGCCGATCATGAATCGAGTTCCTTGGAAAACTCCAATAACGCTTCGGCCAGTTTTCCAGCCTCCTCTTTTGTCAATTCAACAGGATCACCGTGAGAATCAACAGCCAGGAGATGCAGGCTCTCCTGTTCGATCCATAAACGAACATTCCCGTCGGATATTTCAAACCGGTTGCCCATTTTAAATCTCCTCTTGTTGGGAAAAGCGGGTCGTTAGCAACTCTGATCTTACCAGCACCCGATTCCTAGTAAGGCACACATGATCAGTGGCAGACTTCACGCGGGTCACTTAGCGTAAATTTCCCTTTTAAGGACGCCCACGAAAGGGAGGTTGCGGTACTTCTCGTCGTAGTCGAGGCCGTAGCCGACCACGAACAGGTGCGGCACGACAAACCCGACGTAATCCGCGGCGAACTCCCCTACCCGGCCGGCCGGCTTGTCCAGGAGCACGCAGGTGCGGACGCTGGCCGCCCCGAGCCGGGCCAGTTCGGCCGTGACGGCCCGCAGCGTCTTGCCGGTGTCGAGGATGTCGTCCACGAGGAGCACGTGACGGTCGCGGACGCTCAGCTTGAGGGGGCGGTTGAATTCCAGGCTGCCGGAGGAGGTGCCGCCGTGGTAGCTGCTGACGCCCATGAGATCGAGCTGGAGCGGGAACTCCAGCCGGCGCATCAGGTCGGCGAGGAACATCACGGTGCCGTTGAGCAGCGCGACAATCACGAACTCGCGGTCGCGGTAGTCGGCGGAAATCGCCACCGCCAGTTCGCCCACGCGGCGCTGGATGCGCGGGGCGGGGATCAGGACCGCTTCCACCTCGCGTCGCAGCGAGGCGGGCACGACGGCGCGGCTGCGATGGACATGCGGGGCGGCGGAGAGACTGCCGGGCCGGGGCTTCGGCGGGGTGAGGAGCTTGGGTTTAGACTTGGGCTTGGACTGGGGTCGGGGTTTCATTTTGCGGCAGTGCCCGGGTCCAAGGCACTGCGCAATTCGTCCGCCACTTTTGACTTCGGGTCAATCGCGATGCCGGACCGCCAGAGCTTTTCCGCCTTGGCCTTGTCACCAAACTTCACCTGCGCCCGGCCGTGGTACAGGCACACGTACTGCCGGAATTCTGCGTCGAAGCGCCCCTGCCCCACACGCTCCTGCAGCCACGTGAAATCGGCCAGTACGATGCCCTTGCGATCGAAGAAGTCAGGGAGGAACAGGTTGTTGCTGGCGCGGGTGAAGCGGGCGTTCTCGTCGTCCGGGGCGTCGTTTACCGCCGCATCCATCACCGCCAGCCCGCGGCGGACGCGGCTGATCTTGGTCGTGGGCAGCCAGGCTTCCTTTGCCGTGATGACCGTGGCGCTGCCCAGCAGGGCGCGGCCGAAGGCATGGTGCGGATCGATCCGGAGGAGCTGGTCCAGGTATTTCTCGGCCAGCTTCAGGGCTTCGCCCGCGTCGGGCCCGTCTAGCGTCGCGCGGTTGTGGCAGAGCTTGCCGAGAGCGACCAGGACCACGGTGTTGGTCGGCTGCGCGGCGAGTTTCGCCTCCCAGGCTGCCCGCTCGGTGGCGTAGGTATCGGCGGCGGAGGCAGGCAGCAGCGTGGCCACGCAGCCAGCCAGCACCAGGAGCAGCAACCTTTTCATGACCCGTGTTTCAGATTTTCCAATGGGTGCGCCCGTTCAGCCAGCTCAGTTCAGATGTGCTTCGAGTCGTCGTGATCCTTGGCGGCGTAGCCGGAATCCTGCCGCTTAAAGTTCACCTCGTTCTTCTTCACGTAGGCGGCGAAGACGTCATCCGCGCTCATGCCGAGCACCTGCGCCATGGAGATGAGGAAGTGCAGGAGATCCACCACCTCGACGCGGGCGTTCTGCTCGTCGAACTTCTGGTACTTGGCCCACCATTTCCACGGCACGCTGTCGGTCAGCTCGGCCATCTCCTGCGTCATGGCGCGGGTGTAGTTCAGAATCCACTTGGTCTTCTCGGCCTCGTCCATCTGGTCGGTGTGGACGCCGATGCGCTCATTGAGCGCCTTTTGCATGCGGAAGAGTTCGCGCAACTGGTCGGGTGCAGACATGCGGAGACCTTGCCGGAGCGGATTCCCGAGGTGAAGGAATTTACGATTTACGATTTATGATTTACGATTTGCAGAACCATTCACCGTTCGCTGCTCCCCTGCATCCCTGCCCGGCTCCTCCGGCACATCCCCAATTCGTTCGACAGGCAAGACACTTCCGCATACCTCTTTTCGCGGTATGCGCCCCTTGCCTGGCAACGACCTGAATCTCGGATTGCGTCCGAGACGGCGTGCCGCGCCCACCCTCTTCCTCAAGGCCCGAACCGAACCGACGAACGCGAGGCTGATTATCGGTGTTGGCCTGCCCGATGGCGGCGGGTCGCGGCCAGCACGCCTCACGCGGTGATTCCCGAACCAACTTCCCACCGCGAGAAGCAGTTCGCACCCACGCGCTGGAGCGTGGTGTTGCGCGCGGGACAGGGTTCCAGCGAGGAGCGGCACGCGGCGCTCGACACGCTGTGCCACTCGTACTGGTATCCGCTCTACGCCTTCCTTCGGCGGGGTGGCATGCCGCCACCCGATGCCGAGGATTGCGTGCAGGGATTCTTTGCCCGGCTGCTCGATGGCCGGCTGCTCGACGCGGCGACACCTGCGCGCGGACGTTTCCGCACGCTGCTCCTCGGCGCGCTGAAAAATTTCGTGACGGACGAACATCGCGCGGCGACGGCGGCCAAGCGCGGCAGCGGGCAGGCCCTCGTGCCGCTCGAAATCGCGCTGGCGGAAGAACGCTGGCAGGCGGACGCCAGCGCGATGGCCTCACCGGAACTGGCCTATGACCGCGCCTGGGCCGCAGTGACCCTTGCCGCCGCCGGCACGCGCCTGCGCGCCGAGTTTGCGAAAGCAGACCGGCTCGCGCTCTTCGAGGCGGTCTTCCCGCGCGTCACGGGCGCGGGTAGGGAAAGCAATGAAATGATCGGCCGCCGGCTGGGCATGACGCCGGGCGCGGTGGCGGCGGCGGCGACCCGGATGCGCGACCGTTACGCCGAGGCGATCCGCGAGGAAATCGCGCTGGCGGTCGAGACCGATGCGGAAATCAATGACGAGCTGCGTCATTTGCTCGGGCTGTTTACGTAGAACCACCGGGGAATCCTGATGTCCGCGACCACCAACAACGCCCGCTGCGCCGAATGCGGCACGCCGCTGCTCGCCGGCCCCGCCGGTCCGCAGTGTCCGCGCTGCGCCTTCGCACTGGCGGCGGGGTGGAAGCCGCGCCCTCTAGCGGAGCCGACCGACGAGCGGGCGCTCGGCGACCGCTTCCCGGAATACCGCTTCATCGAAAAGATTGGCCAGGGCGGCTTCGGCGCGGTCTATCGGGTCGAGCACCGACGGCTCAAGCGGCCGGCCGCCGTGAAACTCCTGCCCGAATCGCTGACCCGCGCGGTGGGCGTGGTGTCACGCTTCGAGCGGGAGATGGCGGCGGTCGGCCGGCTCGACCATCCCGGCATCGTGCGTGCCTTCGATGCGGGCGAACGGGACGGGCAGTGGTTCATCACGATGGAGTTCATCGAGGGCGCGGACCTCGGGGCGATCTCCCGGGCGGTCGGCCCCCTGCCGCCGGCGGAGGCGTCCGAACTCATCCGGCAGGCGGCGCTGGCGCTGGATTATGCCCATCGTCGCGGCCTGGTGCATCGCGATGTCAAACCGGGCAACCTCATGCTGGCGCGTGGGGAGACGGCGGCGACGGTGAAGGTGCTCGATTTTGGGCTGGCGGTCGTCACCGAGGCCGGCGGCGGGGAGCTGACGCATTCCGGCGAATTCCTGGGCACGGTCGAATACATCGCACCCGAGCTGCTGCGGGCGCACACGGCCACCGATGCGCGGGCGGATGTCTATGGCCTCGGCGCGACGCTCTACCGGCTGCTGACGGGCGTGGCCCCGCACGAGGCTGCCCTGCCTGGCGAGTCCCTGCTGCAAAAACTGATGCGCATTGCCGCTGAGAAGCCCACGCCGATGGCCGAACGGCGCGCGGATCTGCCGCCGGGCCTGGCCGCCCTGGTTGACCGCCTGCTCGCGCGGGATCCGGCCGCCCGGCCGGCGTCTGCGGCAGAAGTCGCCGAACTACTCGCCCCCTATTGCCCGGGCGCGGATCTCGGGGCCTTGCTGGAACGCGCCGGTGATCGCCGACAATTGGAAACGCCACCGCCAGGTGAGACGCCCCCGATCTTCAAACCGGGCCGCCGCCGTCGCCGGCAGCGGCAGATGTGGCTCGCGCTGGCGGCATTTGTAATGCTGGCTTCGATTGTGGGTGCCCGGTGGTACTTCGCCCAAACGCCGGCCGGACCAGTCGCGACCGAGGGTCCGCTGACATTCTTCGAACACGGCTGGCGGCTGGCGCAAACCATCGACACGACGCCGCATGTCCGCTTTGCCCGGTTTCATCCGCTTACGGGCGACGTGTGGTTTGGCGACGGCGTCAGCGGAATCCACCAGATGGACCGCCGGGGCGACACCATGCGCGTACATGACCGGAACCTTTATAACGGGGTCTTCCTGCCCGGCGAAAATCCCACGTTGCTGGGGACCATTCACAATCCGCCCCAGGTTGGCCGCAATACCACGGAAGACACGGCCGAGCCGCTCGAGATCCCTTTTGCACCCGGCGAACACCCGTGGGGTCTTGCCGTCGTGCCGCCGGGCTGGACCGGCGGACGCGGCCTGGCGCCGGGCGACGCGCTGTTGGGCGTCGGCAGCGAAACGGGCGCCGACCATCTCTGGGTCCTGCACGGCAGCGAGCCGCCTCACCTGCTGTCCCTGACCAACGAACTGCCCCCGGGGCTGTTCGACGCCACCACCACCCGGGACGCGGCCTATTTCGCGTCCTGGGCCGGCAAGGCCAGCCGGCCTGAAGACGACGCGATCTGGCGGCTGGACGCGACGACGTTCGCCCCCATCGACATTGAGCCGCCGCTCACCGAGCTGGTGCCTGGTCCGCGCGGGCCGGTCAGTCTGGCGTGCGATCCCGGCACGGGCGACCTGGTCATTGCGATTCCGCCCAGCGTCAAGGTGCCCGGCGGATCCCACGCCAACCTGTTCCATCTTCACCGCCAAGATAGCGCGGGCCGCCGCTTCAAGGCTAAGCTTTTGGCCGAGGGTTTTGCCGACCTGGCCCGGTTCGGCCTCGCCTTCTCCCCCGACGGTCACCGGCTGGCAGTCACGGACGACGGCGCTGGGAAGATCTTCCTGCTGGAGCACCGGTAGGGTCGGGTGGCTGATCTCCGGCTCACGGAATGAAATGCCATCGCCGCAGGGGGGCGGCATTTTCTTCGTCACGAAAACGCTCCATTCTTGCGGCTCGCCTTCGGGTTTCGCTTCGTATGAGGCTCCGTCCGTCTGCATGGAAAACTCCCTCGCCCTCCGGAATGAACTGATCGAGACGGGCCGCGACTTTCACCGGCGCGGCTGGTCACTGGGCACGAGCAGTAACTACAGCGTCGTCATCCAGCGCGACCCGCTGCGACTGCTCATCACCGGCAGCGGTTTCGACAAGGGGCGGCTCACGCCGGAACAGTTTGTCGTGGTGGATGACCGGGGCACCCGGCTCGATGCGGCGCATCCCAAACCTTCCGCCGAGACGCACCTGCACACCCTGCTGGCCCGCACGGTCGGCGCGGGGACCATTTTGCACACGCACTCAGTCTGGGGCACGCTGCTGTCCGAGGCCAATGTCGTGCGCGGCTCCCTGGAAATCTCTGGCTACGAGATGCTCAAGGGCCTGGCCGGCATCACGACACACGAGACCACCGTGGCGGTGGCCATCGTGCCGAACACGCAGGACATCGCCGGCCTCGCAGACGAACTGGAACCGCGCCTTCGCGCCGGCGACCCCGCATTGCGACACGGCTTCCTGATGGCCGGCCACGGCCTCTACACCTGGGGGGCCGACCTCCCCGAGGCCCGGCGCCATGTAGAAGTGCTGGAGTTCCTGTTCGAGGTCACCGGAAAGAAACTTTCGTTGCCGGCCAGCCTGAGCGTATAAATTCCCCCGTCATGGCACTGCTCCGCATTCCCGAGGAAAATCGGCTACTCCGTACGCCGGAAGAGGTCCGCGACTATCTGGCGCCGTACGGCATCCAGTACGAACAGTGGGCGGTCGAGGGGCGGGTCAAAGCGGATGCCACCGCCGAAGAAATCCTCGCCGCCTACGCACCCGAGGTCGAGGTGCTCAAGCTGCGCGGCGGCTACGTCACGACCGACGTGATCGACGTGACTGCCGACATCCCCAACCTCCAGGCCATGCTCGACAAGTTTAACAAGGAGCACACGCACGCCGAGGACGAGGTACGCTTCATCGTCCGTGGGCACGGCATTTTCCACGTCCACCCGAAGGACGGTCCGGTGTTTGCCATCGAGGTGGAAGCCGGGGACCTCATCAACGTGCCCGCCGGCACCCAGCATTGGTTCGACCTCTGCGCCGACCGAAACATCCGCGCCATCCGCCTCTTCCGCGAAAAGGCCGGCTGGACCCCTCTTTACACCGGCAACGACATCGCGACGGGCTTCCAACCTCTTTGCTTCGGGCCGAACTACCTGCCGGGAACCGCTGCGAAGCTGGAGACGCTGCCGGCGCTGTCGGCATGATCGAATTCGCGGGCCGCCTCATTCTGCTCGATATCGAAGGTACGACCTCGAATCTGGCGTTTGTCCACGAGGTGCTTTTCCCGTACGCCCGGCAGCGGGTGGCCAACTATCTGACGGACCACCGTGGTTCCGCCGCCGTCCACGCCGCGCTGGAGCAACTCGCCCGCGACGCAAGCGCAGCGAACTTCGCCGCATGGTGTCCATATCCGACCGATTCGGCAGAAGCCGTGGCCTGGGTCGCCGCGCAGGTCCATCGCCTGATGGATGCCGACGCGAAACAGACCGGACTGAAACAACTTCAGGGGCTGATCTGGGCGGGCGGGTACCAGGACGGCACGCTGCGAGCCCATGTCTTTCCCGAAGTGCCTGCGTGCCTCCGCGCATGGAAAGCGGCGGGTCTCGCCTTGCGCATTTATTCCTCCGGAAGCGTTGCGGCTCAACGGCTGTTCTTCGTCCACACCGTGGCGGGTGATCTTACGCCGCTATTCTCCGGCTACCACGACACGACCATCGGTGGCAAACGGGAGCCGGCCAGCTACCGGGCTATCGCGGCGGAGGCGCAACTGCCGCCGGGAGAGATCCTCTTTCTCAGCGATGTGCCGGAGGAACTGGATGCCGCGCACGCGATGGGATGCGCCGTGGCTCTCGCCGAAAGGCCGGGCAACCGTGCGGTCGATGCCCGACGGCACCCGAGCTTCCGTTCGTTCGAGGAGATCGCAGTGACACCGGTTCCCTGATGCCCACTATAGCGGTTTAAATAATCACGTAGCCATCGTCCGCAAGGTTGGTGATCGGCATGAAACCAGGCCCGGTCCCGAAAAGAGAGCGTCCCACCGATTCTTTTCACTCCTGCCAGACGGGGAAAGTGCCGTTGATGTCTCGCTA
>CAIXUG010000041.1 GCA_903922605.1 uncultured Verrucomicrobiota bacterium | reverse complement strand
CTGGAGGAAACCCTGACCACGGCCCTGCGCCCCTTCTGGGAGACGCCCGCACGCGTCCTGTCCCTCATCCATCACTGGCTCCGCGACCAAGCAAACGCTACGCCCTGAACCATTGTTCCGATAAACTGTGAGAATTGGTATAATATGACTAACCGCATCCTTTCCTCGCTCGCTTTTGTGGTCGGTGGCATCGCCGCCTTTTATGTCTCTTTTGTTCTGGGCGCGCTTCAAGGTTTCGGTGCCGCGCAGGCGGGCATGGGTGCTGGCGCCGGTTCCCGCGCGTCCTCGGGCGACGCCGTGCTTCTGTGGCCAATTTGCCTGTATTTCGCGGTAAGCGCAGTCGGTCTCGCCGTATGCCGGAAGCGAGACTCGCTGGAAATTACGGCGTCTCTCGCCCATGTGTTTCTTCTGCTTGCGCTTCTGGCCTTATGCGTTGGCGGGATGGGGAGTTCAGGCGGCCTCCTCATGGGCCTGCTGCTGCCTGTGGTCGTGTTGGTGTTCTTGTCGCCCTGGCTGGCCCTCTGGGCCGTCATTTTGTTCCGCAGCAAAAAGACCTGACTTCGATGACGGATGGCCGCCACCGTTCTTAGAGCACAACGCGGCCCATCTCGCATGAAGAACGAGCTGACGCTTTTGCTGACACTGCTCCCCCTCGTGGTGGCTGCGCTGTGGGTGGACAGCTGTTTTCACGAGCGGCATTTCATCTTTCTTCCCGGTGGAGATGTGGGGCAGGGCATTGCCACCGGCCAAGGTTGACTTTCTTGGATAGAATGCGCGTCTTGGTCGCACGATGTGCGGTCGGCTTATGTGGCCAAAGCGTCCACTTCTTTCCTTTGGCCAACTGTCATTGCCGGCGGTCCACTTCTGTGGAACGCGTTTTTCCGACGAAAGTCCTGAGAGTGAATGAGGGATCCCGGATGGACGAAAGCTGCCTTCCCCCTCACCCCGGCCCTCTCCCTTGGGGAGAGGGAGAACCGTCGTCCGTCCCTGGGCAAAACGCAGGCGCGGGATTGGCCGGATGCGCGATAGAAAATCGTCTGACTCGCCCTGCTGTCCCCTCGCCCTGAGGGAGAGGGTCAGGGTGAGGGGGAAGGCCGCGCACGACACGACGCACGACAGAATATCCCGAACCGCTCCAGCGCCCTGTCTCAACGGTTTACAGCGCTGGCCACCCGTGAGAAGATTCGGCCATGTCACCTCTCCCCGTTGCTAATCCGCCGGCTTGCTGAGCCGTCACGAGCTAGGGCCTGACTTTCCGAATCCTCATCGTGCGAATTTTCCGCAGCCTTTACGTCCAGGTGCTGCTCGCCATCGCGGCGGGTGCGCTGCTGGGTTATTGCGACAAGGAATGGGGCGTCGCGATGAAGCCGCTGGGCGACGCCTTCATCAAGTTCGTCAAGGCGCTCATCGCCCCGCTCATCTTTACGACCATCGTCGTGGGCATCGGCAACGTGCGCGACCTGGGCAAGGTGGGCCGCGTGGGGCTGAAGTCGCTGCTCTACTTCGCGGGCGCCACCACCTTCGCACTCATGCTCGGGCTGCTGGTGGTGAACGCCCTGCAGCCGGGTGCGGGCCTGCACGCCAACCCGGCGACGCTCGACACCAAAGATCTGGCCACCTACAGCGAAAAGGCGAAGCACCTCACGGTCGTCGAGTTCCTGGTGGGGATCATTCCCGACACCTTTGTGGGCGCGTTCACCTCGGGGGACATCCTGCCGGTGCTGCTGCTAGCGGTGCTGACCGGCGTGGTGATCAGCCGGCTGGGTGACCGCGCGAAGCCGGCCCTGGATCTTGCCCACAGCGTCGCTGACATCGTGATGGGCATCGTCGGGCTGCTGATGAAGCTGTCGCCGGTGGCGGCCTTTGGCGCGATGGCGTATACGGTCGCCAAGCTGGGTCCGGAGGTGCTGATGTCGCTGGGCAAGCTGCTGGCGTGCGTTTACCTCACCTGCCTCGGCTTCGTGTTCATCGTGCTGTGGGCGATCCTGCGGGCGGCCGGCCTGCGGCTGTGGCCGCTGTTGCGCTACCTGCGCGAGGAACTTCTGCTGGTGCTGGGCACCTCGTCGTCGGAGCCGGCCCTGCCCGGCCTGCTGGCCAAGTTGGAGCGGTTGGGCTGCGCCAAACCGGTGGTCGGCCTCGTGGTGCCGGCGGGCTATTCGTTCAACCTTGATGGCACGTGCATCTACCTGACGATGGCGGCGATCTTCATCGCGCAGGCCACGGACACACCGCTGACGCTCGTGCAGCAGCTCAGCATCCTCGGCATGCTGCTGCTCACCTCGAAGGGCGCGGCGGCGGTGACCGGCGGCGGGTTCATCACGCTGGCGGCCACGCTGTCCATGACGCACACGCTGCCGGTGGCCGGCCTCGCGCTGCTGCTCGGCGTGGACCGCTTCATGTCCGAGGCGCGGGCGCTCACCAACCTCGTCGGCAACGCCGTTGCCACCATCGTGATCGCGAAATGGGAGGGCGGCTTCGATGTCGCCAAGGCCCGGGCCGAACTCGGGGAACCCCCGGTGGTCGCGCGGGCGGCACCGGTGACTGGTTAGAGCGGTTGCATCAATTCCGTAGCGGCAAGGAGGAAGGAACGTTCGAGCACCATTTTGCGGGGTGGGCGGCCTCGATGTACGCAAGTTGTCTTCCCCCTCACCCTGACCCTCTCCCTCGGGGAGAGGGGAAAGCTGGGCGGCTTCCAAGGTTGTCGGAAGGTGCATTCGGCCAGTCCCGCGCAAGCATTCGCAGAGAGGCGGACGACGGTTCTCCCTCTCCCTGAGGGAGAGGGCCGGGGTGAGGGGGAAGGGAGCGTGCGCCCACCCAATGCGTCCCCAATTCAAGGGCGGTTGTAGTCCCACCCGTCCTTGGTCGTTCTCCCCGCCCCGTCGATCACCCGAAGCGCAGGTAGATCGCCTTCAGATAATTGGCCTCGGGGAAGGTGGCGGGATGATCCGGCGCGTGGCCGGTGGTGCGGAGTTCGGTGAAGCGGCGTCCGCTGCGGCGGGCGGCGTCGCGCACGGCACCGAAAAATTCCTCGGCGCTCACGTGAGCGCTGCACGAGGCGGCGAGCAGCACACCGCCGGGGCGCACGCGGCCCACGCCGGACGCGGCGAGCCGGGCATAGGCCTGGATGGCGGGAGCGCGCTCGGTTTCACGCTTCGCCAGTGACGGCGGGTCCAGGACGATGCAGTCGAAGCTGCGTTCCGGGCCGGTGGCCAGCCACTGGAAGGCGTCGCCCTGGATCTGCTCATGGGTCGCGGCGGCAATGCCCGGCACGGATTGGTTCAACGCGAAGTTGCGTTTGGCCGACTCCAGCGCGTGCAGCGAGATGTCGAGGTCGGTGACGCTCTTCGCCCCGCCGCGCGCCGCGTAGAGGCTGAAGCCGCCGGAGAAGCTGAAGGCGTTCAGCACGTCCCCGCCTTGGGTGAGAGTTTCCACGAGGCGACGGTTGTCGCGCTGGTCGAGGAAGAAGCCGGTTTTCTGTCCTTGTACGACCTCGGCCTCGAAACGCAGGCCAGACTCCTTGAAGATGACGGACGAAGTGGGCGAGTGAGCCAGAGAGCCAGTAAGTGAGAGGTTCTGGCCGGCTGGCTTACTGGCCGGCTGGCCTGCTTCGGTGATTTCGGTGCCGTCTTCCAGGCCCACCTCGCGAGCGTTATCCTGAATGTTGCGGCTCAGGCGCAGGATCAGGTGCTCCGGCGAGAGGGCTTCACGGATAAGCGCGGAGATTTCGCCGAGGCGCGGCAGCCACGCGGCGGAATAGAGCTTAAGCACGAGCGTGCCGGCGTAGCGGTCAAGCACGAGCCCGGGCCAGCCGTCGCTTTCGCCGTTGATCAACCGATAACCGTCGGTGTCGGGGCCGATGGCCTCGGGCGTGCGTTTCGCGAAGGACGTCGCCAGCCGGGCGCGCCACCACGCCGTGTCGAGCGTGACCGGCTTGCCGGCGTGCAGGATGCGGACGCGGATGGGCGAATCGGGATCGAAGAAGCCGAGCGCGAGGAACTTGTCCTGGCGGTCGTAGATCACGGCGAGCTCGCCCGCGACCGCATCGCGATTCTGTTCGCGGAGGGAGGCGCTATACACCCACGGATGGCCACCACGGATGATGGACTCCGCCGTCGCGGTGACGCGAAGGCGGAGGCGGGGGACAGCGGCAGGTGCGGACATCGGGGGGGATTTACGATGGACGATCTACGATTTACGAGGATGAAGCGGCCGGACAGTCCGGGCTTCAGGTTCTCAGCAGGGCTGGAAGCCCGCCCGATTACTGCCGGGGGTATAGCGAGCCTGACGAGCGAAGCCCTAGGTTGCTGGGCAAAAGAGGTCAAGCGCTGTAAGCGCGCCCCAGAAAGCGCAGTCTCCTCTGGGTCGGGCCTTCAGCCCTCAGCCCGTTGAAGGTGTGCTTTTCCTGGGGCTGCGCTCACTCCGTTCGCTCCACCCCAGGCATTCCTCAGACGCGCTTTCAGCGCTTTGACGATGGTGACGCGGACGTGACCGTCCGCGCACCCTTTTTACAGGATGTTCGCGGCGACTTCGGCGAGTTCGCTGCGTTCGCCGCGCGACAGCTCGATGTGGGCGGCAAGGCCCTGTTCGCGGAAGCGGTTGATCACGTAGATGAAACCGTTCGACGCGGAGTCCACGTACGGGTTGTCGATCTGGTACGGGTCGCCGGTGAGGACGATCTTCGCGCCGTTGCCGACGCGGGTGAGGATCGTCTTGGCCTCGAGCGGCGTGAGGTTCTGCGACTCGTCCACGATCACGAACTGGTTGGCGATGCTCCGGCCACGGATGTAGCTGAGCGCCTCCACCACGATGGTGCCGGTGCGGAGCAGGTCGGTGCTGCGCCCGCCCTCGCGGCCCATGTTCAGGTCGCCGAGCATTTCGAGCGCGTCGTGGATCGGCTGCATCCAGGGCCCGAGCTTCTCTTCCAGCGAACCGGGCAGGAAGCCCAGCTCCTTGCCCATCGAGATCGTGGGACGGGCGACGACCAGGCGGCGGAACTCGCGGTCGGTGACCGTGCGTTTGAGGCCGGCGGCGAGCGCCAGCAGCGTCTTGCCGGTGCCAGCCTTGCCCATGAGCGTGACGAGCTTGATGCGCTCGTCGAGCAGCGCATCGAGCGCGAAGTGCTGCTCCTTGTTGCGCGGCTTGATGCCCCAGATGTTCTGGCAGTCGTGCAGGGGGACGATCTTTTTGCCGGTGATGTCCACGCGGGCGAGCATGGTGCGCTTGGTCTCGGCCTCGCTGACGAGCGTGCAATACTCGTTGGGGGCGCGCTTCGGGCCGTTCGTCGGGAGGAGCAGTTCGCCGTTGGCGCGGAACTCGGCCAGCTTCGTTGCGGGCACCAGGAGTTCGAACATCCCGGTGTAGAGATCCTTCAGGTTGACCCGGTCAGTCTCGTAATCTTCCGCCGCCAGGCCATACACGTCGGCCTTGAGGCGGAGATTGATGTCCTTGGTGACGAGGATCGTGGGCGTCTTGGGCTCGCGCTTCCGCACGGCGAGGGCGAGGGCGAGGATGCGGTTGTCGACCGAGCCCTGCGGTGCGCCGGTCTCGTGGCCGTGGCCATTGCCGTTCGAGCTGCCGTTCAGGCCGAGCTGCGGGCCGAAGATGATGCGGATCTTGCCGCCGCTCTCCAAAGGAACGCCCTCGCTGAGTGATCCGCGCTTGCGGAGCTGGTCGAGCAGGCGGCTGACGGTACGGGCATTCTGGCCGCGCTCGGAGGTCTCGCGCTTGAACTTGTCGATCTCCTCGAGCACCTCAATGGGCAGCAGGACGGAGTTGTCCTGGAAATTCAGGAGCGCATCCGGGTCGTGCAGCAGGACATTGGTGTCCAGCACGTAGTTTTTGACGCGGGTGGCGGCGCCGCCGGCAGAACTGGCCGGGGTCGTCGAACGAGGCTTACGAGGTTTGGCCGTCACAGGTGAAAGAGCGGCACCGGCGGAATCCGACACGGTATCTAGCACGCAAAGAAGGTTGTGGAGTTGTCCCCAAGAAACAAGCCGATTTGCGTGCCGAACATGAAACTACCACAGAAGGGGTAGTTCGGGTGGCGGATGTACAATAGGCGGGAGGAGACAGGAGACAGGAGGGACTGCGTCCGGAGTCAGGAGGAAGAGGCGGCGGGCGTGAGGCGGGCCGTCCGGAGAAGGGCGCTATCAGCTCAGAACTACCGCCGGGCACAGCCGGACGCCGTGGTTCATTCGCTGGCACCGGGCGCGTGGTGGGGCGAGCGTCCTCGCGAGCCGTGCCGCTCCAGGCCCGGGCCGCTGCGGCTCGCGAGGACGCACGCCCCACCGGAACCCGGGTTTTCTTTCGTCTGCGGACCGGCGGGGCTCATCGGGACCACGCCGGAACTTACCAGGAGAGCGAACCAGGATGAAATGATGCACCCGTTACCCCACCACGAAGAGCTGCCATCCGGCTCCGACCACGCCGCAGAGGAGGATCGCGGGTATCGGCCGCAGCTTGGTGCGCGTGAGCGCGAGGAAGGCCGTGACCGTCAGCAGGCAGGCAAACCAATCCAGCCCAGTGCCTTCGGGCCGGGCGACATGGAGGGCCAGTTGCACCGCCAGCGTGGTGATGACACCCACCACCGCCGCCGTCACCGCGCCGAGCATGGCCGTGAGATTGGAGCGATGCCGCAGCCGCTCAATTAAGGGCGCGCCGGTGAAGATCCACAGGAAGCTGGGGGCAAAAGTCGCCCAAGTGGTTGCCGCCGCGCCCAACGTGGCCGCCGTGAGCGGCGACAGCCGGCCCGGTTGGTGCCAGCCGCCGAGGAAGCCGACCCATTGCAGCACGATCACGAGCGGGCCGGGTGTGGTTTCGCCGAGCGCGAGGCCATCGAGAAATTGCGCGGAGGTGAGCCAGTCAAAATGCCCCACGGCCTGCGCCTGCACATAGGGCAGCACCGCGTAGGCCCCGCCAAAGGTGACCATGGAGGCCTGACTGAAGAACAATCCCTCACGGCTGACGGCGTGGTCCCAGCCCAGCACCGTGCCGAGCGCGAGCAGGGGCACCCACCAGATCGCGAGCCAGAGCAGAGGAGTCAGCAGCAAAGGAGACAGGAGACGGGAGACAGGAGTCAGGAGCGGAATTGAGCAAGCGGTGAGGGCAATGAAGGCAGGGGAAGGAGGAGTAGCAGGACTGAATTTCGTGGCGAGCCAGCCGGTCAGGCCGGCTCCGAAGACGACCAGGGGGAAGGGCGCTTTGGCCAGGGCCACGAGGGCCAGGGCGGCGGCGGCAATTGCCCAACGCAGGGGCGTGTTCAGCGACTTTTTTCCGAGGCGTAGCATGGCGGTGGCCACCAGGGCGACGACCGCGGGCTTCAAGCCGTAGAACACGGCGGCAACCCAGGCGATCTGGCCGTGGGTGACGTAGAGCCAGCTCAGCAGCCAGAGCAGCACCGCCGCCGGCAGGAAGAACAGCGTTCCGGCCAGCACGCCGCCGCGCCAGCCGTGAAAGAGCCAGCCAAGATACGTGGCGAGCTGCTGCGCCTCGGGACCGGGGAGCAGCACGCAAAAATTCAGCGCGTGCTGGAACCGCGCGTCGTCCACCCAGCGGCGGCGCTCGACCAGCTCCTCGTGCATGATCGCGATCTGGCCGGCGGGACCGCCGAAGGAGATGAACCCAAGCTTCAGCCAGAACCGCGCGGCCTCGCCAAAGGGAGGCTGGACCGGTGGCGCATCCTGGGCCGGACCCCTCATGCGGCTGGCGGGGGCGGTTGGTGCGGGTCTTCTTCCTTTGCGTCTGGCGGAGGCGTCTGACGCAGACCCTCGGCTTCCGCCTGCTCGGCCGAGAGGGGCGGCGGGGCGTTCAGCGTGCGGTAGAGCCAGGTTTCCAGCGGTCGCAGGGGCCGCAGCCACGCGTAGAATGGCGAGTAGAGCAGCCGCAGCCGTACGAGCGAGAGCAGCATGTTCAGCGACGTGCGGAAGTTGAAGACGACGTGCGAGCCGGACTGGTCGTTCCACACGGTGGGCACTTCGGCGATGGTGAAGCCCGCCCGCTTCGCCGCGAAGAGCAGGTTCACGTCGAAGGCGAGGTCCGCCAGGCGCAGCCTGCTGTGGATGGACTCGATGACGCGCCGGCGCATGATCTTCGCGCCGCACTGCGTGTCGCGGATGCCCATCCAGAAGAAGCCCTCGACGAACAGGTGGAAGAGCCGGCTGGCCCGGCGGCGCTTTTCCGGCTGGGCGTGGGCGACCGTCGCGCCCGGGAGCCAGCGACTGGCAATGACACAGTCGCCCTCGCCCGCGATGGCGCGTTTCGCCAGGTCGTGGAACGCCTCGGGCGGCGTCGCGCCATCCGCGTCCACATAGCCGATGAAATCCGCCAGCGGGGCGAGGCGAAGGCCCTCGATGAGGGCGCCGCCCTTGCCGATGGGCGCGGCAAATTCCAGGTGCGAAATGCACAGGTAACGCCGCTCCGCCGCCCGCACGATGCCGATGGTGTTGTCGCGGCAGCCGTTCAGGATGACGACGATGCGGAACAGGCCTGGGTAGTGGCGGTGGAAATACTCCGCGTAACGGTCCAGGACGGGACCGAGGCGCTTCTCCTCATTATAGGCGGGGATCAGGAGGACAAGGCTGGGGGCGGTGACGGTCAAAATGACGCGCGGGTCTGGGGTCTGGGTTTTGGGGTCTGGGTGATGCGCTCCGGCGGGTGTCTGATGTTTGCGGCGTGGTTCCGTTCGCAGGCGTCTGCCAACGGCGAACGTCGGCAGGAGTTGAACGTTGAACGTTCAACGTTCAACGTTCAACGTTCAATCACGCCGCCCAGCCTGCACCTTGAACCTTGAACGGATTGCCCCGGGCGCTAACGTCGCGGGGCATGAATGGCAAACGTCTCGTCCTTTCGCTGCTGGCCGTGGTGTCGCTCGCGGGAGCGCTGCCGGGCCGCGCGGCGCCGCAGCTGCTCAACGGCGTGGCCGCGGTGGTGAACGACGCCGTCATCACCTTTGATGACGTGGACCAGTACACCAAGCGCGCCGTGGAGGCCGCCTATCGCCAGTACGCGGCGCGGGGCCAGGCCACGGAATTCGAGGAGCACCGCCAGGGCATCATGCACGACGGGCTGGAGCAGCTCATCGACCGGAACCTCGTGCTGAACGAGTTCAAGACCGCCGGCTACAACCTGCCCGAGTCGATCATCGACGACGTCGTAGCCGCCCGCGTGAAGGAGGAGTTCGGCGACCGCCTCACGCTCACCAAGACGCTGCACCTGCGCAACCAGACCTACGAGAGCTTCCGCAAGGACGAGCGCGACGCCTTCATCGTCGCGCAGATGACGATCAAGAACATCAACCAGAACCTCGTCATCTCGCCCAAGAAGATCGAGAAGTTCTACGCCGACAACCAGGAGAAGTACCGCATCGGCGACCGCGCCAAGGTCCGGATGATCCTGATCGACAAGAGCCGCCATGCCGCCGGCGAGCCCAAGCGCATTGCCGACGAGGCCCGTGCCAAGGCCGTGGCCGGCGATGATTTCGGCAAGCTTTCAGACGAATATTCCGACGACGCGCGGCGCTTCAAGGGCGGCTTGCGCGGCGATCAGGGCTGGGTGGAGAACAAGGACAGCGACCTGCGGAAGGAGCTGCGCGATTTCGCCTTCAAGGCCAAGGACGGGGATATCAGCCCGGTGATCGACACCGACGGCGCTGTGTTCCTGCTCAAGGTGGAAGGCCGCGAAACGGCCCGCGTCCGCCCGCTCACCGAAGTGCGCGACGACGTCGAGGCCACCCTCAAGGGCATGGAGCGCGACCGGCTCCGCAAGCAGTGGATCGGCCGGCTGCGGAAGAAGTCGTTCATCCGCTACTTCTGAGCGGCGAAGGGCGAGGAGCAGCAGGCCGTAAGTGATGTGGATCGCCCTGTGAGGGATATCACGAAGAGCCGCAAGTTGCCTTCCCCCTCACCCCGTCCCTCTCCCTCAGGGAGAGGGAGAATCGTCGTCCGCCTTTTCGCGAAAGACCGGTGCGGGGTTGGCCGGAAGTGCTCTCAACAACTGTAAACGTCGTTGGCTTTCCCCTCTCCCCAAGGGAGAGGGTCAGGGTGAGGGGGAAGGGCGCGGACGACCCAACAACCGGCGCGTAACGGCTGCGGTCCACGCCGAAAAGGGGGAGTTTGAATTTGGAAAACAGGAAAGCGGAGAAGACAGTTCCTTTCCTGCTTTCCAAATTGACCTCTCTGCCTCTCCCAACAAAAAGAAAAGGCGCGGCCGAAGCCGCGCCCTTTTCGTTTGTAAGTTTACACTTGTTCTAGGCGGGGATCTCGTCGGCGCGGAAGAAGCGCTTCACTTCCAGCTCGGCGTTTTCCACCGAGTCCGAGGCGTGGGCGATGTTCTCCATGCTGCCGGTGCCGAAGTCGCCGCGGAGGGTTCCCTTCGGGGCCTTGCGCGAGTCGGTCGGCCCGAGCAGCTCGCGCACTTTCAGCACGGCGTTGTCGCCGGTGAGGATGACGGCCAGCACGGGCTGGGACTGCATGAAGGTCACGATTTCCGGGAAAAACGGGCGGTCCGCGAGGTGCGCGTAGTGCTCCCTGAGCAGGGCGGGCGTGAGCCGGATCATCTTGGCGGCGGAGACCTTGAGGCCGGCGCGCTCGAAGCGGTCGAGCACGGTGCCGATCAGGTTGCGGGCGACGCAGTCAGGCTTGCAGAGAATCAATGTACGTTCCATCTGGACGGAACAGCCTGCCAGAACGCGCCGGAAGGTAAAGCCTCAGTTCCCCGCAGCCTTGGCTGTGTCGTAGGACGGTGCCGCTGACCCGTCCCCTGATTTTCTTTTTTCAAAAGCGATCCTGCGATGGAGAAATTCGGACGCAGAAGGCTTCAACGAGGGGAGAAATTGGAAGACGGGCGGGACGCACCGTCCTACAAAAATGATTTCAGTTCCCCGTTTGCAGCACGTGGTAAAGCAGTTGCAGCACGAACAGCCCGATCATCGCGAGGCAGCAGGCGACCTTGCCGGCAGTGCCCGCAAGCACTCCGAACGCCGCGCCCACGCCGGCTTTGCCCGCTTCTTTCCACGGGCGGCCACCCAGCATTTCCGCGAGGGCGGCGCAGAGCAGCGGGCCCAATATCAGTCCCCAAGGAGGAAAGATAAACAGGCCCACGATCGCGCCGATGCCCGCGCCGACCATGCCGCGCCAGGTCGCGCCGAGCCGCTTCGCACCGTAAGTCGTCGCCAGAAAATCAAGCAGCAGCGACAGCGCGCCAATCAGCCCGAGCACGATGATGACCCACCAGGCCGCGCCGCGTTCGCCGAAGTAGAGCCGGTGTCCCAAGGCCGCCATGAAAATCAAGGGCGGCCCCGGCAAACCCGGCAGCACCGCGCCGACGAGCCCCACGAGCATCACCAGCAGGGCGAGCACGAAGCCCGTAATTTCCGCAGCACTCAATGGGAAGGTAGTTACGAGTTATGAGTTGCGAGTGCCGAGACTCGGGACCTCGGACCCGGGATCCGGGACCCGCTCTCAGTGCGTATGGGCGAGGTCGCCGACCGGGTCGATGCCCCAACGGCGGCCCACCTCTTCCAGATCCGGCGTGAGGCTCCACTGGTCGGCGACAGGCGGCGTGGTATGGGCGGAGTTGGCGCCCTTGAGGTGCATGCAGCCCTTGTTGGCGCCGACCTGGGCGATGAACGCGATTTCCTCGGGCGTCAGCTTCACGTCGGGCACGTTCGCGAGTTCCATGACCTTCTGCTCGATGGGCTTGGCGTGTTCGCCAACCTCCTGGATCAGCGTCGGGATGACGCTGTGAACCGCCGGCTGGCTGAGGTTCCACGCGCACGCGAGCTGGAGCAGGGTGAGTCCGTGGCGTTCGGCCACGCTGCGGAGCTGGTCGAGCTTGGTGTTGCCCGCCTCGACCCAGCCGGCCGGGCGGAAGGTGCGGTGATCGCCATAGCCGAACTGGTGGCCGGGCTTCACATCGTCGTGGAAGAGACCGCCGTAATCTACCACACGCGTCATGAGCTTGATGTCGTGCTTCACCGCCGCCGGCAGCGCGAGCGAGCCGGGCCACGGCTCCAGCGGGTTCAGGATGATCATCGCCCAGTCGATCAGCGCACCGAAGCGCTCGAAACACTGGATCAGGTCGAGCGTGAAGCCATTGGCCGGCCCCGGAGCCACGCCGAGACGGTCGGTCAGGCCGGCATCCACGAGCTTCTGCATGGCCGACCACACGCGGTCGCTGGAGTAGCCGAGGGAATCGGGATTGTGCAGCAGCAGCAGGTCGAACTTGCTGGCCCCGCAGCGTTCCAGCGATTTCTCCGTCGCCATGCGGAGATAACTGGCGTAATCGCCTGGCGCCCGCAGGTCGGGATTGGTGAAGCGCGGGAAGCCTTTCGAGCCGTCGCGCTTGCCCGAATAGAAGTCATGCCCGACCGCCCCAACGAGGCAGTAGGAATCGCGCGGTAGACCGGCCAATGCGCTTCCCAGCAGGGAATCAGCCGCTCCGTTACCGTAAACGTCGGCCGTAATGAAGGTGCGAATGCCGCTTTGATAGGCCAACTGGGCGGTCTTCACCCAGTGACTGTCTTCCAGCGGCTGACCGAAGTGCATGAACCGGCCACCATTCCAGGTGCCGAAGGCGGTGCGTGTGACATCCATAGATTGCAGGCATGGAATTAACGCTACGGCGACGTTTGAAGCAAGGAGACAGGAGACGGGAGTCGGGAGCTAGGAGATGGAAGATAGCAGATGGGAGTTGGGCAGGATCCGCCGGAAGGGAGCGACTACCCGGTGCCCGGTGGGGCGAGCGTCCCCGCGAGCCGGGCCGCCCTAGACCAAGGCCGCCTCGGCTCGCGGGGACGCTCGCCCCACCAAGCGATTTTGCCCTTGAGGCTCCCTTCGGCGACAGTTCGCCGTTGGCCGTTCGATGTCTGCTGTAGGCTCGACTCCTATCTCCCAGCTTTCATCTCCTGACTTCTGACTTCCGTCTCCTTTGGTCTGGGCCGCCGATTTTCTTTGAGCTAAGGCCGCTTTGGAACGAAACTCACGGCGTGGCATCCACCGGTTTGGGCAAAGGTTTGGGCGCGTTGCTGGCAGAGTCTGCCCAGCAACCGGTCCGTACCTTGTCCGTACCCGATCGATTCAAGGATCACGGGCAAACCGTGGACGGGAAGTCGCCCCTCAAACCCATTGCGACTCCAGCTGTTGCAATCCAAACTGTTGATAATAAATCATTTATCAACCGAGGTGTGCTGCTGACGGTGGATTTTTTACTACTAGCTATTGGTGCCTGGCTGATTACCGCGTCCCCCATGGCGCACACGGGAGCGGCATTGGTAGTGGGAGTAGTGTTGCTGCTGATCGGCTGCGTTCTGGGTGTTTTGGCCATAAGCTCACCGGGGCCATCAAAGTAGAATACAATTGTTCCACGTGGAACAATTGCCTCCTCTGGTCACCTGATTCCCATGTTTGTCTATCCCAAGCGGTACGATGTCATTGTGGTCGGTGCCGGCCATGCCGGCGTCGAGGCCGCCTTGGCTGCCGCGCGCATGGGGTGCAAGACCCTGCTGCTGACGATCAATCTCGACACCATCGGGCAGATGTCGTGCAACCCGGCGATTGGCGGATTGGCCAAGGGCCATCTGGTCCGGGAAATCGACGCGCTCGGCGGCGAGATGGGTAAGGCTACAGATATGTCCGGGCTCCAGTTCCGGATGCTCAACACCAAGAAGGGTCCGGCCGTCTGGGCCCCCCGGGCGCAGTGTGACAAGAAGGCGTACCAATTTCGCCTGAAATGGATCTGCGAGCGACAGGCTAATCTCGATTGCAAGCAGGGTCAGACCACCCGGCTATTGCACCGGGACGGCGAGGTGTATGGGGTGGAGACCAGCCTGGAAGTCCAGTTCCACGCCCGGACCGTCATTATTACTACCGGCACTTTTCTGCGGGGCCTTATGCACGTCGGGGCCAACCAGCAATCCGGCGGTCGGGCCGGTGAGGCGGCCGCGACCGGTTTGTCGGCGTCGCTCAAGGAGGTGGGCTTGGAGTTGGGTCGCCTCAAGACCGGCACCCCGCCCCGGCTCGTCCGGCAGTCCATCGACTTTACCAAGTGCGAGCTGCAACCCGGGGATGAGCCGGTGCCATGGTTCACCTACTGGCAGGAGGATCTCTGGAACGACCAATTGTTCCACGTGGAACAATTGCGGACCAAGGTTGCGACCGATCCGGCACCGAAGTATCCCCCCGGCTCGATCTTGGCGCATACCGGCGGACAGCTCCCCTGTTATCTTACCCATACGACTGACCGGACACGGGAGCTGATTTTGGCGAACCTCCACAAGTCGCCCATGTACTCCGGGGTCATCGAGGGGATTGGTCCCCGCTACTGCCCGAGCATCGAGGACAAGTTTGTGCGCTTCGCGGACAAGGAGCGGCACCAGATTTTCCTCGAACCGGAAGGGATCGCCACCGACGAAATCTACGTCAACGGCTTCTCCACCTGCCTGCCCTTCGAGGTGCAAGTCGAAATGGTCCGCAGCATCGTGGGTTGCGAGCAGGCGGAGATCATGCGGCCGGCCTACGCGGTCGAATACGATTTCAGCCATCCGACCCAGTTGCAACCGAGCCTGGAGACCAAAGGGTGCCGGAACCTGTTTCTCGCGGGACAGATCAACGGCACCTCAGGTTACGAGGAAGCCGGCGCGCAGGGATTGCTGGCCGGCATCAATGCCGCACGTCGGGTCCAGGGCAAAGAACCCGTCGTGTTGCGCCGCGACCAGGCGTACATCGGTGTGCTGATTGATGACCTTGTCACCAAGGGCACGCAGGAGCCTTACCGAATGTTTACCTCGCGCGCCGAGTATCGGCTCGTCTTGCGCCAGGACAATGCCGATCAGCGGCTGAGCCAGTTGGGCTACGAACTGGGTCTGCTGCCGGAGCGGAACTATCGTCGGTTCGAGGCCAAGCGTGACGCCATCGCGCGGGAACTGATACGGTTGGAACAGGTTAGGGAAGGCACGGAGACCATGGCCCAGTTGCTCCGACGCCCGGAAGTGCGCTACCAAGACCTGCCAAACCGAGATCTGCAGTTGTCGCCCCAAGTCACCGAACAGGTCGAAATCACGATCAAATATGCCGGCTACGTCGCCCGACAGAACCGCGAGCTGGACAAGTTCAACGACTTAGAAGAGCGGACCATCCCGGCCGATTTCGATTACGCCAGCATCGGCAGTCTGCGCACGGAAGCCCGGCAGAAGCTGGAGAAGATCCGCCCGCAGACGATCGGCCAAGCCGGCCGTATCTCCGGCGTGACCCCGGCCGACCTGAGCCTGTTGCTCGTCTGGCTCAAGCGGCAGCGCGCGGAGCCGGCAGAAGACGATTGCGGAAGCTGCGCGGGGTGAAGGAGCGGATTTAATTTGGAAAACAGGAAAGCAGGAAAGGGATCTGTCTTTGCCGTTTCCTGTTTTCCTGCTTTCCAAATTCATCTAATGATTTCTCACAAATATCTGGGCTAGATTTATTTATGACCGAGCGAGGATGGCGGCAAGCTTTCCACCCTCCGTTCGGCCGCCCCACTTTCCTTGCGCTGCCTTGCCTTGGCCTCATTCCACTAGCACCGGGGCTTCAGCCCGGTGTCCTGTCTGCGTCTTTGACTCAGCCGTTTCAACGGCTTACGGAAGCCACCACCATCAGAAAAGCGGTTGAAACCGCTGCGCTTCATGGCCGCCTTCCCACCCGGCTGAAGCCGGGTGCTAGCGAGATTTCAACGGCACTGTGCCGCGCTGATGGGTGGCGACGGGGGGCTCTTTCGGAAGCGACTTGGCATCCTCTCGGTCACCTCTTTCCTGACCTCCCGCTGAACGAGCAAAATATTGTTGAAAACGCCATACACAACCCGGCGGCGGTGAAACAAACCGTGAATGATCGTCCGCTGGTTTTCGTATTTTATAGTCGGGATCCCCGGTTGTGCGCGTGCAGGCAAAAAGTGTCGGATCATCCCCGGTTGGAATGCCTTGGGAGTGATGATCTTAGCTAGAAGTTTGTGCTCCGCGTGTGTAGATTTGGCTGGAAAGGCCCGTTTGCCGCGCTACAACGGACGTGGTCCCACAAAAAGTCGCACCTAGAATGAAAAAAATCACCCTTCGGCGAACCTCTGCGGGCTTCACGCTCATCGAGCTGCTGGTCGTCATCGCGATCATCGCCATCCTTGCGGGAATGCTCCTGCCGGCGCTCGCCAAGTCGAAGCAGAAGGCTCAGGCCATCACCTGCGTCAGCAACATGAAGCAGCTGGCCCTCGCCTGGACCATGTACTTTGGCGATTACAACGACCGGTTGGTGCCAAATACTCTCAACACCACTAATGCGTGGATCGGTGGAGATGTGGTCACTTTGCCTAACGCAACAAACGAGCTGTTTATCCGCAATGGGAAGCTTTTCCCCTACAACGGCTCCGTCAGCATTTACCGTGATCCGGCCGCCAATGAACTGCCCAGTGATCTTAAGGCGCAGAAGTCGAAAATTCCGAAGGGCATCGTTCGGACCTACTCCATGAACGGACGCACGGGCGGTGATTCAGCCCAGCAAGGTGTCTTTGGTGATGCCAAAAAGTACCCCATTTTCCTTAAGTTCGGCGACATCAACACGCCTTCCCCATCCGGCTGCCTGACCTTCGTGGATGAGAGCAAGGATACGGTGGACGACGGCTTTTTTGCCGTCCAATCCTCACCCAGCAAGGACTGGCAGAATTCCCCCACCGCGCGCCACGGTAAGTCGGCGGCCTTTTCCTTCGCGGATGGTCACGCCGAAGCCTACCACTGGAAGACACTCTTCACGGATCAGGGGCTCGATACGCCTACCGTTACCAAGGTCGGCGACAGCACGGCTGACCTGAAGCGGATGCAAGTCATCGTTTATGGTTCGGAAAATGTGCCGTGAGCCGGCTGTCATTGCAGAAATAGCTTCTCCCCGTACCGCCCGGATTTTAGCGTCCCCTACCGTTCTACCATGAGATTTGGCATCAACACCTTCCTCTTCGTTTCGCCTTTCACCACTGAAAGCGTGAAACTCTTCCCGCAGTTCAAAAAGTGGGGTTTCCAGTCCGTCGAGATTCCCGTCGAGGATCCCAGCCACATTGATCCCGCGGCCGTGAAGGCCGCCGCCGACAAGGCGGGCCTCGCCATCGGCAGCATCTGCGCCTGCATGGGCCCCGGTCGCGACCTGCGCGGGACGCCCGAAGAGCAGAAGACCGGTTCCGACTACATCAGGGCCCTCATCGACCAGGCCGTCGTGCTCGGGCATTCCCGCGTCATCGGCCCGGTTTACAGCGTCGTCGGCAAGGCCGATGCCGTGGAGCCGTCCCAGCAGAAGAAGGAATGGGCGCTGGTGGTGAAGAACCTCAAGGTCATCGCCAAGTACGCGGAGAAGAAGGGCATCACCATCTGCGTCGAGCCGCTCAACCGCTTCGAGACCGATTTCCTGAACACCTGCGAGCAGGGCCTCAGGCTCATCGCCGATGTCGGTTCGCCCGCGCTCAAGCTCCACCTCGACACGTTCCACATGAACATCGAGGAGAAGAACCAGGGCAAATCCATCAGGAAGGCCGGCAAGCTCCTCGCGCACTTCCACGCCTGCGGCACCGACCGCGGCACCCCCGGCGGCGACTCGCTGAACTGGGCCGAGATCGTGGCCGCCCTCAAGGCCGTGAAATACGACGGCGACGTCGTGATCGAGTCCTTCACCACCGACGTCAAGGTCATCGCCCGCGCGGCGGCCATCTGGCGGCGCATCGAGCCCACCCAGGAGGAGATCGCGGTCAAGGGCGTCAAGAACCTGAAGAAGCTCTTCGGCGCCTGATATAAGAAAGCATATCACTTTATATAATATAACATGAACAAAGTCTCCCTGTTCCTGACCACCCTGGCCCTCGGCGCGGCGGCGGTCCTCCAGACCGGCTGCTCGAGCTGCTGCTCCGGCAGCTGCACCATGCCCGGCAAGACCGCCAAGGCGGCCGCCTCGGTCAGCCTGTTCGACGGCAAGACGCTCGCCGGCTGGGCGGGCCTGAGCGACCACTGGATGGTCAAGGACGGCACGATCACCGGCTACACCGAGAAGGCGAATCCGATGAAGCAGAACACCTTCCTCGTGTGGACCAACGGCACGGTGGACAACTTCGAACTGCGCTTCAAATACAAGATCCTGCCGCTCAACAACGTCGGTTTCGCCAACTCCGGCGTGCAGTACCGCAGCAAGATCGTGGACCCCGCCGCCTTCGTGGTGGGCGGCTACCAGGCCGACTTCGAGGCGGGCACGACCTACAGCGGCATCCTCTATGAGGAGCGCGGTCGAGGCATCCTGGCCGAGCGCGGCACGCGCACCCGCATCACCGAGGAGAACGGCGCGACCAAGATCTACAAGATGGGCGACCTCGCCCCCTCGGCGGAGCTGCAGGCCAACATCCATGCGGGCGAGTGGAACGACTACCTCATCATCGCCGACGGCAACCACCTGATGCACTTCATCAACGGCCGCATGACCATCGAGGTCGTGGACGAGCAGTCCGCCAAGGCGGCCAAGACCGGCATCCTGGCACTGCAGGTCCACGCCGGCCCGCCCATGCAGGTCCAGTTCAAGGACATGATGCTCAAGAAGCTGCCCTGAGCGGCCCTGAGCGGCCCGTTCTTAATCATAATCATAATCATAATCTTTTTCTTGCATCTGCCCGCGGCAAACGGCGGGGATTAAGATTAAGAGTATGATTAAGATTAAGATGCCGTGGTGAGCCAAAGGCTTCGACAGTACGGCTGAACTTTTAGCGAACGGGATCCTCACAAGGGTCCCGTTTTTATTTTGTGTTTAACCGCTGATCCACACTGATCGGCACTGATAAAATTGGCTTTCGAGCGTTTTCAAAAACACGACACTCATTGGACGGCAGGTGTGGGGGCCGGCAACCGGGACGAAGCGAAGTCGGTCCCGAAAGAGCGCTTCCGTCGCTTACCTTTTCCTCCCATCAGACGGGCACCGTGCCATTGAAATCTCGCTGGCACCCGGCTTCAGCCGGGTGGGGAAGCGGCCACGAAGCGCAACGGTTTCAACCGTTTTTCCGGCGACGATGGTCTCCCGGCAAGCCGTTGAAACGGCAGAGCCAAAGGGGCGGACCGGACACCGGGCTGAAGCCCCGGTGCTAGTGGGATGAGGTCAAGGCAAGGATTTGCAAGGCAGTGGCTTGGCCGCGTGCAGGGTAGAAAAATAGGCTGCCGGAGAATACGCTCTCACCTTGGCTTCGCACTCCCGACTCCTGACTCCCGGCCGCAAGGCCGCTCCTGTCTCCTCCGCCCCGTCACAGCTCGAACCCGTGCGGCAGCAGCTCGCGCACGGTGAACACGCGCGTATCCCCGGCCACGATCAGCTCGGCATCCGGGGCGAGTTCGAGGAGCCATTGGCGGCAGGCGCCGCAGGGCATCCGGCCATTGAGCCCGAGCGAGGCGTTGGCGTCGATGCAGGCGACGGCGACCGCCTGGAACTTCCGCGCGCCGGCGGCGATGGCCGTGGACAGGGCGTTGCGCTCGGCGCAGAGGCAGAGGCCATAGCTGGCATTCTCCACGTTGCAGCCGGGGAAGACCTGACCATCATCGGTGAGCACCGCGGCGCCGACCCGGAACTTCGAGTAGGGCGCATACGCGCCCTCGGCGGCGGTACATGCGGCGGCGGCGAGCTGTTCGCGCTCGGAATCGTTCACTGGGTAGTCGAAGCGGCCGGTGCGGCCGCGGCGGGGGCAGCGTTGGCCGGCAGCTTGGCGCGCCATTCGCTCAGCTTCTTGGTGAAGGCGGGCACGCCGCCTTCCAGATAGCCCACCTGGCGCCCCAGCTCGTTGCCCTCGGCATCCACCAGCACAAAGGTGGGATAGCCATTCACGTTGTAGCGCTCTTTGAGCGCGTCGTTGGCATCATGCTGCTCCTTGGTCTGCGGCGTGGAATTTGGAAAATCCACCTCGACGAGCAGCAGGTTGGTCGTGGCGTACGCAATGAAAGCCTTCTGGCCGAGCGTTTCGGCCTTCATGCGCTTGCACCAGACGCACCAGTCCGAGCCGGTGAAATTCAGCAGCATGGGCTTGTGCGTCTTGCGGGCGAAACCCTGGGCCCGCGTGAAGTCCTCATGCCATCCGGGCGTGGCGGCCAGCAGGGCCAGGGAGCCGGTGAGGAGCAGGGCAGCGAGGAGTCTTTTCATGCCTTACGGAAGTAATCTGAGGTTGAGCGGGAGGCAAACTAAGGCCACCGGGGCGCTGGCGGCGAGCCTTTTGCCGCCCCGGGATTGCCCTTGCGCGGACACGCGCGGATGGAAACCTTGCCCCTGCATCTGCCATGAAAAGCGTCTTCCGTCTCTTCGCGCTCCTGTGTCTGTCCCTCCTGTCCGCGTCCGCCGCGGACAAGCGCATCATCATCATCGCGGGCAAGCCGAGCCATCCGCCGGGCATGCACGAGTTTCGCTCGGGCAGTCTGCTGCTGCAGAAGTGTCTCGCCGGCACGCCGGGCGTGAGCGTCGAGGTCTATTCCAACGGCTGGCCCTCCAAGGTCGTCGGCACCCTCACAGTGGATGACAACTCGGTCTTCGACGGCGCCGCCGCCGTGCTGATCTACGCCGACGGCGGTGGCGGCCATCCGGCGATCCAGCGCGACCACCTCAAGCTCCTCGACGGCCTCGCGGCGAAGGGCGTCGGCCTCGGCTTTGCGCACTACGGCGTCGAGGTGCCGGCAGGCGATCCCGGCGCGGCCATGCACCGCTGGATCGGCGGCTATTATGAGAACGCCTTTTCGGTGAACCCCATGTGGTCGCCGAACTACGCGAAGTTCCCCGAGCATCCCGTCACGCGCGGCGTGAAACCCTTCAGCAACCGCGACGAATGGTATTTCAACATGCGCTGGGTGGAGGATCCCGCCGCCAAGGCGAAGGTCACGCCGATCCTGGTGGCCACGCCGAGCGACGAGGTGCGCAAGGGCCCCTATGTGTATCCCGCCGGCCCGTATCCGCACATCGTCGCGGCCAGCGGCCGGGAGGAGACGCTGATGTGGACCTTTGAGCGGCCCGACGGCGGTCGCGGCTTCGGCTTCACCGGCGGCCACACGCACAAGAACTGGGGCAACGACAGCCAGCGGAAGCTGGTGTTGAATGCGCTGCTCTGGATTGCGAAGGCCGAAGTGCCGGCCGATGGGGTCGAGTCCATGGTCTCCAACGAGGACCTGCAACAGAACCTCGATGACAAGGGGAAGCGCTGATCCCCACCCGAGCTGTCGTAGAAATTCTGTGGCCGAAAACATGATTCACCGTTTGGAAATCGCCTTGCGAAGGGGTGTGCGGGAGGGAAGCGGGTGGCCTTCCCCCTCACCCCGGCCCTCTCCCTCAGGGAGAGGGAGAATGATCGCCCGCCTTTCGGCAAAAGCAGACGCGGGATTGGCCGGATGCGCGGCCAGAAAACCCTCAAGGCCACCCCGCTTTCCCCTCTCCCCAAGGGAGAGGGTTAGGGTGAGGGGGAAGGGAGTAACCAGCCTCCAAAGGGGGTTCAGGATGGCGCCACAATTATACCACAACCCTTGGGAGGTCGCCTCAGCAACGCGGCCTGACCCACTCACCCAATCCCTCCTCCCATGCTAGTCCGACCCGCCCACCTGATCATGGGTGAGCCGCCGCGTCCGAGCGGACCGTCGGCCGCGCCGGTCCAGCCCGTCCCCGTGCGGCTGCTCGACGACTTCAACGCGGCGGCCATGATGGCCCGCATCCAGAAGTCCGCGCGGACCGAATTCCGCAACGGCGCCCACGAGCTGACCTTTCAGGCCCTGGGCACGCAGTGCCGCATCTCCTTCGTCGCGCCCCCGCAGTACGCCTCGGGGTTTGCCGCTTCCGCGCTGACGTGGGTGGCCAATTTCGAGGCGAAGTATTCGCGCTACTGGCCCGATTCGCTGATCTGCCGCATCAACGCCGCGGCGGGCAAGGACTGGACCGTGCTCGATGCCGAGGCGGACCGCATCTTTGCGCTCTGCCATGAGCTGAACTTCCTCACGCGCGGCATTTTTGATCCCACGGCGCTGCCGTTATTGAAGCTCTGGGACTGGAAGCAGCCGCGCACCGCCCTGCCCTCCGACGCGGAGATCGCCGCCGCCCAGGCGCTCGTGGGCTGGCGCCAGGTGAAGCGCGCCCCGGGAAAGATCCTGCTACCCAAGGCGGGCATGAGCCTCGACCTTGGCGGCATGGGCAAGGAATTCGCCGTGGACCAAGTTGCCCAGCTCGCGCAGCTGCAGGGCTGCACCAGCGCGCTGGTGGATTTCGGCGCGGATGTGCGGGTCTTCGGCCTGCCGCCGGATGGACGCGCCGCCTGGCACATCGGGCTGGATGACCCCCGGCAGCCCGGCAAGCCCTGGACCGGCCTGGCCGTGCGCGAGGCGGCCGTGGCGACCTCGGGCGACTACGTGCGAAAGTTTGAACTCAACGGGGTGCGCATCGGTCACATCGTGGACGTGCGGACGGGCCGTCCGGTGGACAATGGCGTCCGCGCGGTGAGCGTGCTGGCCCCCTCCTGCACGCAGGCCGGGATGCTGAGCACCTCGGTGTTTGTGCTGGGGCCGGATGAGGGCATGAAGCTGCTCGACGGGACGATGGGTGTGGCGGGCGCGGTCGTGATGGATCAGAAAACAATCGTGAGCCGGAGATTCCATGAGCATGCAACTTCGTAAGCTGTGCGGTGCGCTGGCCCTGGCGCTGGCCTGTGCCCCGGCCTTTGCGGCCGACGCGCCCAAAGTGGGCAGCCCATTTCCTGCGCTCGACGGCTTCTCCCTCGAGGGCAAGGTGCCGGACACCAAGGGCAAGGTGGTGATCGTGGATTTTTGGGCTTCCTGGTGCGGACCGTGCGTGAAATCGCTGCCCGCCTTCAAGGAGCTGCACGAGAAGTTTGCGGACAAGGGTCTGGTCATCATCGCGGTGAGCGTGGATGAGGAAAAGGCCGCCATGGACACCTTCCTGAAGAAGACACCCGTGCCGTTTGCGGTGGTGCGCGATGCGGAAGAAAAGCTGCAGAAGCGGATCGACCTCTCGGGCGTGCCCGTCACCTATATCCTGGACCGTCAGGGCGTGATCCGCGTGATCCACGACGGCTACGCCGGCGATGACACCAAGAAGGAGTACTTGGCGCAGGTGGAAGCGCTTTTGAAGTAGCCGAGCGTTTCCGCTACGGTGCAGGCGCGGGAACTGCTGTTCCCGCCCGTATGAAGCGCCTGCGCCTATCTGCCCTGACCCTGTCGGCGCTCCTGCAGCTCAGCCCGTTGGTGCGCCTGGCGCTGGCCGATGCCGGCGCGGTCCTGAGCCCCGTGGTCGCGGTACTGCGCTGGCTCGCCGGAGCGGCGGCGGTGAGTGGGGCTTTCCACACCGTCTCCGCCGCCACGGGACTGACCATCACCCAGGGCGCGAACACGGTGACCACCGTTCAAGGGACGAACAGCTTGGCCTTGGCCGGCAGCCGGACGCTGATCGAGAGTGGCGATTACGGTGCGGCGGTTTCCTACAAGTTCGCGAGTCTGCCACCAGGGCTAAAGGGCAGCCTGCAGGGCGTCGTTACCGGGACCCCCACGAATACCGGAGTGTTCACTGTGAGCGTCACCGGCTTTGAAAAGGCCAATCTGGGCGGGCACAGCTTCGAGACCACGTTTCCGGTGAGCATCACGGATCAGGCCCCGGTCATCACCGTGCCGCCGACCAGCCAGACCGTGGACGCCGGCGCCAGTGTGACCTTCAGCGTCACCTCAACCGGCACCAACCTCAAATACCGCTGGCTGAAGAATGACATTGAGCTTCCCCAGGCCGTCGCGACGAATGCCACCTACACCATCGCCGCGGCCAAACCGACCGATGCCGGCACCTACAAGGTGCGCCTGTCGAACAGCGCGAACACGGTGCTCAGCACGCCGGTCACGCTCACGGTCAAGGCGACCGCCCCGACCGTCACGGTCTCGCCTGGCTCCTTGGACTTATACGATGGCGAGGCGGCCAGCTTCACGGCCCAAGTCACGGGCAGCGGCCCGTTTGCCTACCAATGGAGCCAGGGCTCGCAGCCCCTCCCTCCGGCCACCAACGCCACGCTGGCCTTCCCCGCTGTCGCTCTGGCGGATGCCGGCAGCTACGCCGTCACGGTGAACAGCGCCGCCGGCAGCGCAACCAGCGGCCCAGTGACGCTGAATGTCTCCGCCCGCCCCCTGCTCCGCCTGATGCCGCTCACCAGCAGCACCGCCGATCTGACCACTACCAGCCTGAGCAACCGCACCTACGTGCTGGAATCCCTGCCCGACCTGAACGGGACGGCCACGCCCGCTTGGACGGCCGAGCAGACCAATGTGGCTTCCGCGTTAACGCAGACCTTCACCAACGTGAGCGCCAGTGTATCCCAGCGCTTCTGGCGCGTCCGAGTGGCACCGCTGACTCCCTGACGCAACTCACTTTCTCACTCACTGCTTACTGGCTCACCGCCTTTCCGTTCACCGCTCGGCGCTTGGATAGTAACTCCGCACCGCCGCCACCGGCCCCGAAAGTTCCAGCACATGTTTCCCTGGCGGCAACCCCTGCGCGACGGTCACGGCGTTCTCCACGCCGGCCGGTCCGGTCACCGGAATGACGCTGTCCTGCCCGTGCAAGACCGCCTGCCATTTCACCTCGTATCCGGCCGGCACCGCACGTTTGAAGACCGCGTAGCAATACGCGAGATTCCAATCCTCCGGCTCCAACACGATCCGGCCCGACTTCGACACGAAGCGGTTCGTGCTCACCCCTTCGCCGTCGTCGCCGGTGATCGAGCCGTGCAGCGTGAAGCGAGCGCTCTTGCCGTCGGCCGAAATATTCGCCAGCCGCAGCGTCCAATCCTCCGCGGCAAGCGGCGCCTGCGAACCGACCTTCAGCAAGATGGGCCAGCCGCTCTGCGGAAAGGCGCTGACCCGCGGAAAGCCATAGAGGGCCGGCAGCTTGCTTGGCTTCTGACCGTCAATCCGCACCGAAACCGTCTCCACTCCGCGCTCCCCGCTCCCCGCTCCGCGCTTCTGCAGGACCACATCCACCCGCGTCCCCGTAAACTCGACGCGGACCGGCTGACCCGCAGCAGGAGTGACCGTCCGGACGCGCCCGTCATTGTACGGATCGTAGCCCCCCTTCGCCGGCAGCGGTGCGAGATACGGTTTCAGCAGCTCCGCCATGAGCCATTCGCCATGGGCGTTGAGATGCACGCCATCCTTCAGCAGGGCCGCCGGTTTGAGCTGGTTCGCCTACAGGTAGCGCTTCCACTGCTCATGGATGTCCGCCTGGCAGGCCCCGTACTTCGCGGCCGTGCCGGGGAGAAACGAATGGTTCATCCACGCATCCCACTGCTTCGGCGAGAGCTTGGCCGGATCAGTCTCCTCGGCGAACTGGTCGTCACGCGTCAGATGATCCGTCTGCAGCAGTATGTCCGCGCAGGTGCGCTCGCGCACACGGCGGATGATGTTCTCGTACTCGATGTGTGAGCCATACACGTGGAAGATCAGCAGGTCCGGCTGAAACGGATACAGGTCCGCCTCGGCCGTCTTCACGAGCAACTGCGACGCATGCTCGCCAATGGCGCGGTTCTCGATGACCAGATCCGCATTGGGATACGTCGTGCGCAGATAGTCGGCGACCGTCTTCCACCACGCCTGTTCCGTGATCGACTGCCCGTAAAACAGCACCCGCACCGTATGCCGCCGCTCCGGCGTGCTGGTCGCCAGCAACGTGAGCGCCCGGCGAAAATGTTCCCGCTGCGCCGGCTCCGGAGTCCACGCCGGCACCGGCGGATAAGCCGGAGCGGGGCCTGAAGCCCCCGACTCTGCGGCCCAGCCCGAGGCGAGCGTCAGGAAGCCGACGGCAAACAGAGCGGCAAGAAATCGATTCATGGTCATGGCGGCACCCAGTGGACAGCCCCAACGCGCCGGAATTCAACCCCGCTTCACCGCCTTCCACCGATTCCTGACGACCGATGCCCGATCATTGCCCTGCTCTCTTCCATCGTGACCTCGCGTCTTTGTTGTGCGCCCTTCGCAGTTCTTCTCCTGACTCCCGTCTCCTGTCTCCTTTGCTGATTGCTCCGCGCTCCGCGTTCCCCGCTCCGCGATTCCCACTCCTCCTTGCATTCCCCTGCTCAACCGGCTACGAAAACCCCGTCAGCTGGCGGCGGGTGTGGTTCAATGGTAGAACGTGGGCTTCCCAAGCCTGAAACGAGGGTTCGATTCCCTTCACCCGCTCCAACTTCACAATCACCAATGTTTCAAGGGTATTTCGAGGTGAAAACCGGGGTTCGAGCACCGAGGTAACAACAAAAGTGCCAACACCCTCATTGAGAATTGATCGCGTAGGCGCGGCAAACCGCGCCGGTGTGCGGATTTGAGTTCACCCGGTAACAACCACCCACGCGCGCAACGTTTACTTGGACGGTGGTTTTCGCCGAAGCTTCGCCGCCAGCGCGGCCAGCATTCGTTGGGCTTCGGCCTGCATCTCGACCGGAGTCAGGGACTGCGTCAGAGCCAGCTCGGTTTTATCCCCAGGAGCGGGATCGGGAGTGCGGTTAGCGGCGGCCAGTTCGCCCAGGTGCGCCAGGAACTGGCCGGTGGAGAGGCAGTGGACCTTGGTCCGGTCCCCGGCGCTCAGCAGCCCGTCCAGCAACGCCTCGATCTGGCCCCGACGTTTGACATGGTCGCACAGGTGGTAGATCAGGGGGCAGCCGACGCGGAGACGCTTTTGGAGATTGGCGACCTCGTGCCGGGCGGACGTGGTGGCCGATATTTCGCAGGCGAGGACCAGTTCCCCCCGCGTCAGCACCAGGTCAATCCGGCCGCCACCGTCCGGGACCGTCTGTTCCGTCCGGTGGGAGAAGCCCCAGCCGCCCGCCGCCTGGATGAGGGTGTTCTTGATCGCCTCACCCTTGACCACCTCCTGCGCCTCCGCCGCCGCGTCCTCGGAATCGGATTCCACCACCGCCTCCGCCGGTTCTTCGCGTTGCTTCCGCTCCCGCTTTTGTTTGGCGGACAGTTCGGCAAAGGGGTCCGCCGCCTTGCGCTTAGGCAGGAACTGCCGCAGTGCCGCCAACTCCGTGGCGATCTCGGCGCGCGGCGTGCCGTAGCGTTGGCGGGTCCGCCCGAGCAGATCGGCGTAGGCTTCCTCCTGAGATCGTGGTGCGGACGGCAGGAACCGGGTCTTCAGGTTGAACGCCCGGTCGCGTGAACCGACCCGCGCCAGGGCGTGCAACTTGGGCAGGCCCATGAGGTCCGCCGCCGTGAACCCGCCGAACTCCTCGGCCAGCTTGCGCGCGTCATCGCTCCCGACCTGAAAGCTGATCTTCGTGCCGCAACTGCCGGTGACGGCCCCGAACACCTCGTCGTCGCCAGCGAGCTGCCGCAGCGACTGGTGAGCGAGGGTCAGCCCGAGGCCATACTTCCGCGTGCCCGTCAGGATCTCCGCCACCGTCGGCGTCAGCAACTCCCCAGCCTCGTCCATCATCAGCAGGAACGGCCGGCGGTCCTCGCGCCGCCGGCTCTGCCGGGCGATGGCGGTCTGATAGAACCGCGACACCAGCAACCCGCCCAGCAGGTAGGCGTTGGCCGAACCGATCAACCCCTTCGCCAATCGGGCGAGGAAGATCTTGCCCGAGTCCATGATGTCCGCGAAGTCGAGCTTGTTGGCCCGCTGCCCGAGGATGTGGAGCACCGACTCGTAGCGCAGCAGCGCGTCGAGCCGCGTCAGGATGGAGCCGACGGCCGCCTTGTTCGCGAACTGCGCCTCGCTCTCCCAGAAGTAAGCCACCTCCGGGTGCGTGACCGATTTCAGGAACTCCGTGCGAAAGCTCGGGTCGGCGAGGAACCGCCGCAGTTCCGGCAGCGTGCCGCCGCGCGGATGGTGGAGCAAGGCCAGCACCGCGTTCCCCAGCAGCGAGGACATCTGGTCGCCCCAGCCCGAGGTGTGCTGCCGCATGACGGCGATGAAGTCCGACGCCAGGAGTTCCTTTTCGCGGGACGAGCCGGCGGCCAGGGGGTTGAAGGCGATGGCAAATTCCTGATCGGTCGGATCGAAGAGGATGACATCGTCGAGGCGCTCAGGGGGGACATGCGGCAGCAGGGTCTCGATCAGATCGCCATGCGGATCGATGACGGCCAGCCCGTGGCCCTGTTGCATGTCCTGCACCGCCATCAGGGCGAGCTGCGTGGACTTGCCCGAGCCGGAGCCGCCCAGGATATGGCAATGGTCCAGCCGCTGCGCCAGCGGCAGGTAAATGTCCGACACCACACCCTCGTGCTCGTTCTCCCCGATCAGGATGCCGTCGGCCTTCGTCAGTTCGTCGGGGGCCGCGCGGGTGCGGAGCACCGCCCGGCGCAGACGCTTCGCCCGCACCGCCGCCGTCGGCAGGTGCGCCAGCGCGATCACCTCGTCCGAGTTCAGCAGCATCCCGGTTCGCCGGCTCGTCCGCGCCAACAGGTCTGCGAGGTGGTCCTCCAGGTCGTAGTCCTCGTTGGTCAGCGGCACGAGCTGGTTGCCCTGCACGTTGGCGAGCGGTCGCAAGGAACCGGCGACGGCCTTCAGCAGGGCCAGCACCCGTTCCGGGGTGGCGGCCACCGCCGCCGTGCGGACGACGGTGGCATACAGCGGCCGCGCCACCTTAAGCCGGGTCAATCCCACCAGTTCGGTGTCATTCGCGAAGAAGGGTTTCCCGTCGCCCAGCGACACCGCCCGGATCATGGACGTGGCCCACGGACTGCGGGCCGGTTCGAGCAGCACCTGGAACACGCAGGCTTCGCCTTCCGCCAGGCGGTCCAGGGCACCGCAGAGGCTCACCAGCGGATCGGTGGCGATGGCCTTGAGGTTATTGATCGGCACCATGAACTCCCGCTCCAGACCGAAGTCCATGAGGCCCACCCCGCCGCCGTCGTCGGCCGCCATCAGCTCCAGCAGAAACTGGTCTGCCGGGGTGATGACGGCTTCGGGAAAGAACGCCTTGAGCTGATTCCGCACCGCTTCCGCGTCACTGGCTCCCGCTGTGATTTGCACCACTAGTTCCTTCGCCATGCCGATCACCTCGAAGGCGACCGGGTGGCGCGCGTGGCCGATGCTGAACAGGAACTGCTCAAAGACCGACGCCTGCGGCTGGTAGTCGGGCGGCAGGGCGATCTGCAGTTCGACAAGGTCAGCCTGCGCTTCGGTCGGGTCGGCGTCCGGTTCCTCCAGCTCGGGCGGCGGTTCGAGCACGGGTGGTGCGGAACTTCCGAAGATTCGGCCGAGACCCTTGGCGAACTTGCTGCCGAGACTTTCGATCTGGCCGTCGTCCTCGACCAGTTGGCGCGGAAGATAGTGGCCTTCAAACGGACGGAACGGCGGTTCCAACCGAACCGGTTCCGGCCAGACCAGCCAGCCCCGGCCCCGCAGTTCCCAGCGGTAGAACTGCTCCGTCAGCGCCTGGGCGATCTGGTGTCCGATCATCCCTGCTCGTGAAGGTTGGGCACGAGGGGGCCGCCCTGCTGCTCGGTGGCCGGCCGGATGGCCTGGGTCTGTTGCAGACCCTCGACGACTTCTTTGATGACACCATCCACCAAGGAAAGGAACGCCGCGTGCAAGTCCTGACGGAAGTAGGTGTCGGGTCGGAACCACCGCAGATACAGCGGCCCGAGGATCGGCACCTCGTGCAAATGCTCCCGGAGCCACGCACCGGTCGCACACGCGGCGTAGCGCATGACCGACCAAGCAAGCGAGAGCAGGATGCAGAATAGGACGAGGCCGGGGAGGATGCCTTCCGCCACCACACAGGCGCAGGCCAACAGGCCGACGAACCCCGCCGCCAACAGGTAGTGAAACCATTTCACATGCGGAAAGCGGTCGATGCGCCGGACGGTCAGGAAGAAGGATTCGCCGACGGGGGCGGCGCAGACGAGGAACTCGCTGAACTCGCGGCGGATTTGGAGATAGACCCGGAACGGCGAGAACCGGCCGCCCTCGTGAATCACCTGCGGTTCGCACTTCGTGCCCGGCAGCTTCAGCCGCTCCACCGCCGTGATGATGCTCTGATAAATCGTTTGCGACGAGAAGCGTTGCTCTCGATAGACGTTGCTCAGGTTCAGCTCGACCACCGGGTCCGGTCCCCGCCAGACGAAGCGCACCCAGTCCCAGGCATTGCCGGCGTCGTTCCAGAAGCCGGGGTCCAGCGGGGACAGGACGGGTTTGCCCGCCACGGTCGGAACGGCGGAGTCGGTGGCTTTCATGCGGAGGTGCGGTTCACTTCAGATCGTCCCCCAGTTGGGCGGAAAGCTTTTGGCGGAAGTCATGCATCCGGCCGCGCATACGCTTCGCATCCGGGTCCGGGATTGCGCCCTGGGTGCTGGGCATATAGCCAAACTGCATGATCCGGATCTCGGTATCGCCGGCTTCCAAGCCGGACACTCCGATCCGGGCGTAGATTCCCCAGCCGATCAACGGGATCAGGTTCCCCAGCTTGCAGGTGAAGGCGGCCTCGGTGTCCGGCACCACGGAATTGACCCGCCAGGCCGCGTCCTCGTGACCCACCTTTTCACAGGCTCGCCGCACCTCGACGGCCGACTTCGAGGTATGCCAGATCTCGGTCGGGAAAACCTCCGTGTTCGGTTCGTCACGTAACGACCGCCGAAAGGCGGCTTCCGCTTCCTGATGGTGCGCGACGATCCGCTGCGCCGTCGCCTCGGTATCGTGCTTGATTTTGGCCTGCCGAATCTCGGCTTCAAGGGCGGCCAGTCCCGGCTGCTCCGGGACCAGTTTGCGGGACTCGGCCAGCAGTGGCAGCGCCTGATCAAAGTCCCCCGCCCTCGCGCGCACCACCGCCTGCTCCCGCAGGGCCGCCGCGCGCGTCGCCGGAAGCAGTTGCCGCGCGACCGGATCGTCCGGCTGTTCGTGCAACGCCGCTTCCAAATTCTGCAGGGCGGCGGTGAAGCGCCCCTCCTGCCGGTCACGCCGCGCCGCCTCCAGTGACTCCCGGTAGCGGGTGTTGACCAGGGTCACGGCAGCCTTGGCCGTGGCTTCGCCTTCCACCGTCAATTCCACCGCCCGCACATCAAAGCCCTCCTTGTGCAACTCAAAGCGGTATTGCGCCGGCACGACCGAGGGCAGCTTCAGGGGCGTCGTTCCCAGGCGGCTGCCGCCGAGCCAGACCTCGGCGTTGGCCGGCTCACTGGCGAGTTCCACCACGCCATAGACGAACTTGACCGTCATCCGGTTGGTCTCGTTGGGCCGGACGCTCAGGTCATATTCGCGCCGATAGTCACCACGGCGGGCGATCAGATGATAATTGCCGGCCGTGAGGCGCGGCAGGCTGCCGGGGAATGTGCCCGTCCAGCCGCCGACGGTCATCTTGGACTGCAGTTCAAAATCACCCTCCGCCGGTTCGGCCGAGAGTTCCAGCGAACCGATGGGCGCAATTCGGCGATAGGGTGTGACTTGGTTCCCGACGACCCGCAGGCGGGTTCGGTCTTCCAAGCCGCCGAAACGGAAGATGGCCTCGTAGGCTCCGGCCGGCAGGTCCATGAAGTCGCCGGTGGTGTTCGTGCGGTTCGCGTGGCCACCATGCACCTCGACGGTGTCGGGCGGCGGTTCGACAGTCAGCTTGAGGCCGCCATGCATGCGCTTGAGATCAACGAGTCCGAGGTCGTTCGGCCCATACCAGACGAAGCGCTTACGCTCGGCCGGTTCCGTATCGGGCGCGGTGATTTGAATCGTTTTTGATCCCAGGCTGATAGGTTCTACCAGCCGGTGGGCTTGGCCGTTGGCCGTGATGGCAAATCCTTCCTCGGGCGCTTCGCCGTCGATGGTAACCTTTACCTGCAATACGGTGAGCGGCGCATGGCGGCGGTGATAGTCCGCCGACAGGATGAGCGCGCCCAGCGAGACGGCGGTCCAGAACGGCAGGAACGCCCGGACAAAGGTGGGCCGACGCGGACCGGTGAGGTTGGTTGCCGCCATGTGGGGATCAGATTTCAAAGGGAGAATAATCCGCCTTTGTCTGAACTGTCACCCGCTGAATTCACGTCCCAACAGACCGGCAAGGGCAATTGAGCGTATCACAGTAACGAAGCAAACCATTCAACGACTATTGCCGGCACATTCGCCAAGCCGTGGAATCTGACGGTTCTCGACGATCCTAACCAAGTGGTTCGTGGTTCTCGTGCCCACGATTCAACCGAACCAATTCCCGCGCGTGTGGTCCAAACACATGCCAGCGCGGATCAGAAAAGTGAAGCTCCTTGGGGAGCGGGTCTTCATCTCATAAGCGGCGGACTTAGTTGCGGGGGCCGCATGTTCCATCGGCGGCTTAGCTTCGGCTGAAGGCTGGCAGGCGAACTGTGTCTTGCGTGAACTGAGGCAACACCAATCATCCGGCCTGTATGCGCCACGCCCTTTTTACCCTCGCCCTGTGCCTGAGCCTGTTCGCCGCTCAGGCCAAGGAACCACGCCGCACTGCCACCACCACCGACACGGAGGTTTATTTTTCGCCCAAAGGCGGATGCACCGAAGCCGTCGTTCGTGAACTGGACAAGGCGCGCAACACGGTCTTGGTTCAAGCCTACTCGTTCACGTCCGCACCCATCGCGAAGGCGCTCGTGGACGCACACAAGCGGGGCGTGAAGGTTCAAGTTATTCTCGACCGGAGCCAACGCACCGAACGCTACTCGTCCGCCGATTTCGTGGCTCATGCGGAGATCGCCACCTTCATTGATGCGCGTCACGCCATAGCACACAACAAAGTCATGGTCATTGACGGCGCTACCCTCTTGACCGGCAGTTTCAATTTCACGACGGCCGCCGAAAAGAACAACGCCGAGAATCTGTTGGTCATTCACAACCCCGAACTGGCGGCGAAGTATGCCGACAACTGGCAAGCCCACTTGGCCCACAGCGAACCCTACGCGGGTCGGTGAACGGTGAACTGCCATCGGCGGATACCGCCGCGCTCCGTGCCGCCGAGGGCTGGCTTGAGTTGGGCAATAACCACGAGGCGGCAGAGGCAATCGAGGAAGTCGGTTTCGCCTATCGTAACCACCCCGCCGTGCTGTTCCTCCGTTGCCGTATCTATCGGGCCGCGCAGCAACCGGAGCCGGTTTTGTATCTCGCACAGCACGCAACCACGGTTGCCCCACAGCATCCGGCCGGCTGGTTTGAACTGGCTTGGGCGTTCACTCTGCTGGGGCGACGGACTGAGGCTGAAGCGGCGGTGTCGCGCTGTGTAGAATTAGGCGGCAATACGTGGAAGCTGACGATTCTCGACGACGCCACCCTCACCACTCTCTTCAAAACGTGAATGGCGTTCCGTTTATTGCCTCCGGGTTTAACCGAGCAACGCAACCAAGCAAATGTCGGCTGGAAAATAATACTAGCCGCGCCCAACCTCTCGGCATGGCCGAAGCCCGACAGTATCCGCTGGCAACGCCAGAGCAGATGGACCGGGTCGGGCTGCCGCCCGAACTCCGCGCGCGGCTCACCCGCTGGCCTTTGGAGCTGGTCCTCCGCCGGGTCGGCGACGACGGCACGCTCACCTTTTTCGTGCCCAACAAAAGCGGCCCATACGTCGAAGCCTATTTCAATTGGCACCCGGAAGACCCCACGACCTGGCACCTTGAGGGGCAACGCTTTTACGCCGTGCTGGAACTCCTGCCGAATCCCGCTGAGGAATCCGAAGGGCAGACACCTGTGTTGTCCGAGCATGAGTATCAAGCGCCGGTGACTTTCCCGAGCGGCGATCCGGACCACCCCACCGTCCAAGACTTGCTCAACTGGTTGGATCAGCCGCCTGAGGGGAACTGCCGCAGCCAGCCTCCGGCACTCCCGGTGTAGCCGCTTCCCCGTCCGTGGCTCGTGTGCCATCCTTCCCCCCATGTGCGGACGTTACAGCCTCGCCAAGCCGCCGAAGCGGATACGGGTCGGCCAAACCGAACTGACCCTGCTGGTGCCCCGGCCGCGCTACAATGTCGCGCCGATGCAACTGGCCCCGGTGATCCGGTTGCGGGACGGATTGCCCGTGGTGGACGAACTGCGCTGGGGGCTGATTCCCTCGTGGGCCAAGGACACCAAGCTGGCCGCGTCGTGCATCAACGCCCGCTCGGAAACCGTCGCCATCAAACCCGCCTTCCGTTCCGCCTTCAAACGCCGCCGCTGCCTGGTGCCGGCCGACGGCTTCTTCGAGTGGCAACCGTCGGGCAAACAAAAGCTGCCGTGGTGGTTTGTGCGCCGTGACGGCGAACCGCTGCTGTTCGCCGGGCTTTGGGAATCCTGGCAACCCGCCGAAAACCCCGCCGTCCACGAACAGACGTTCACGATTCTGACGACCACGCCAAACGCCACCGCCTCCCCGATTCACGACCGGATGCCGGTAGTCCTCAGTGCGGACGGAGCCACCCGGTGGTTGGACGAGGCCACGACACCGGAGCAGCTCGCGGCTCTGTGCGTGCCGCTCGCGGACGAGGCGTTGGAACGTCACCGCGTCAGTCAGGTCGTCAACTCCGCCCGCAACGATTCGCCCGAGTGCGTCGCCCCGGTCTTGGAACAGGCCGACCTCGGCGGCGTGTAATTCACGCGACCGTGCGGGGCTTCCCCGCGCGCATAACGCGCAGCGTGTGACCGTTTCCGTTCTCGAACGGCTCGACCCGTCCCTCAACCTCCAACACCGGATACCGGATCGTCGCCAGCGCGTGACTGCGGTAGCTGGCCGCGAACAGCTCCGTCTCCACGATGCCGCTGCGGTCGGCGACGGTCATAAACTTCATCGGCTCACCGGTCGCCTGATGATGCACGCGCGCCTCCACCACCAGCCCGCACGTCACCACAGTCTGCCCCACGAACTCATGGAGACGCGCCACAGGACAGTAGCTCTGCCAGGCCACGTCCGGGAACAGTTCCAACGGATGACCGGAGATGGTGAACCCGAACAGGTCGCTTTCCCATTCGAGCCGTTCACGGCGGGTCGGTTCGCGCAAGGCGACTTCGGGGAGCCGGTCCAGACCGGGCGGCGGCAGCAACCAACCTTGGCCGTGGGCGTGCCTATCGCCGAAGGTGCGGGCAAGCAACTGCGCCTCCCAAAACTGTTCGGTGCGCGGGCGGCCGAACCCGTCCAACGCCCCCGCCCGGATTATGGCTTCCATTTCTTCGGGCAGAGGGGTGACGCGACGGGCGAAGTCCGCGAGCGACGTAAAGGGTGCCCGCCGCCGTTCCGCCAGCAATGTCTTGGCGGTGCGGTCGGTCAGCCCTTTCAGGTGCGTCACCGGCACACGAATGGCCCCGGCTTCCACGCCAAACTTCGGGCCGGGCGCATTCACGCTCGGAGGCAATAGCTTCAAGCCGAGCCGAAGGCATTCGAGCACGTAAACGAGCGGCGAGTAAAAGCCCTTTCCGTTGGTGAGCACGCCCGCGAGAAATTCGGCGGGATAATAATGTTTCATCCAAGCGCCCCAATACGCCTCGACCCCGTAGGCGGTGGAATGCGCCTTGTTGAAGGCATACCCGGCGAAGCCCGCCACCAACTCCCACACTTCGGCCGCCTTCTCCGGGGGGTGTCCCCGCGCCAAGGCACACGCAAAAAACTCCTCCCTTAGCTCCGCAATGACGGCGGTCTTCCCCTTGTTCAAGGCGCGGCGCAGCACGTCGGCACGCCCGCCCGGCAGCCCGGCGAACGCTTCGCTGATTTGCAGGATATGTTCCTCGAACGTGACGAGTCCGTAGGTGCTTCGCAGGCACGCTTCCAAGGACGGGTGCGGATACGTGACCGGCTCCAAACCCTGATAGCGCCGGGTAAAACTGCGCTTCTTGTTTTCGTTGGCCGCCCCCGGCCGGATGACGGCGACAATGCCGATGACGCCGTCAATCTCCCGCACGTTCGTCATCTGGCAGAGCGAGGTCATGGCCGGGCTTTCGATGTGATGGACCGCCCGCGCGCCACCCCCGGCGATCATGGCCCACACGGACGGATCGGCCCACGGCTCCAACGCGCCGAAGTCCACGCTCACACCGCGTCGGATCAATGATTCCTTGGCGTCCCGCAACACGGCCAGCCCGCCTTGCGCGAGCACGTCGAGCTTCACGAGGCCGACCAATTCCACGGCGTCCATGTCGAGATGCGTGGTCGGATAGCCCTTGGCGGAGAGGAACGTCGGCGTCAGTTCGTGCATCGGCTGTCGTGAGAGCACGACCCCGCACGGGTGCATCTTGGGATTGCGCGGCACGCCGTCGAGGAACGCCGCCAGTGCCAACGCCGTCTGGAACGGCTCCTCGTCCAACGGGAGTTCACGGCATTCGGCGTCCCCCCGCAGGTGCTCCACCAGGTTGCCGGAACTCGTCCACGGAAAGTGTTCGGTGAACCGCCGCACCTGGCCTTCCGACACGCCCAGCACTTTCGCGATGTCCGCGAATGCGGCGCGGGCCTGATACGTGGAGAACCCGCCCACGATGGCGCACCGCTCGCGGCCGTAGCGCGCGAAGATCAGGTCCACCACGTCGTCCTTCCGGTCGTGCGGGAAATCAATGTCTATGTCCGGGAGCTTTTGGAGCGCCATACGCTCGCGGTTCAGGAACCGCTTGAAGTAGAGATCAAAGCGGATCGGACACACGTCGCTGATGCGGAGGCAGTAGCAGACCATCGAGTCGGCGGCGGAGCCGCGCGTGATCCAGTCAATGCCGTGCGCACGGCAGTCCTGGAGGATCTCCCACACCACGAGGAAGTAGGCTTCGTAACCCACCTCGGCGATGATCCGCAGTTCCTCGTCCACCTGGGCCGCATACTGCGGGGCGCGCGTGCCATAGCGTTTCCGTAATCCGGTCAGCACCAGCCGGCGGAGGAAGTCGCGGGGCGCGGCCCCGTCGGGCGTCACGAAGTCCGGGAACTGCGGCGGGCCGAACGGGAACTCAAAGGCGCACCGCTCGGCGAGTTCCAGACTGTGCGCGGCCCAATCGGGATGGCGCGCGAACCACGGCGCGACTTCGGCCGGGGAACGAAAATGGAACGGCCCGTCCTGCTTCCCGGCGTGTGCCTGCCGGAGCAGGGTGCGGGTGCGGATGCTTTGCACCACGTCGAACTTCAGACGGTCGTCGGGCGTGCCGTAGCGCACAGGCGGACAGAGCACCGCCGGGAACCTGCCGGGGACTTTGGCGGCGGCCTGATAGAAGCGGCCGGGGAACAGGTCCGCGAGCGCGGGATCGTCGGATACGGCCAGCAGCCCTTCGGTCCAGCCTTCCAGGTCGCTCCGCCGAAACGGCGCGCGTTGCCGGTTCGCCACCGACGCCTCGTCGCCCGTCTCTCGGTTGTTCGGACGGGACAGCACGCGGCAGAGGTTGGCGTAGCCCCGTGCCGTGGCGGCATAGGCCAGCAACGTGTGACCGCCCACGGAAAGCTCCGCGCCCAAGATCGGTTTGATACCCGCCTGCCGCGCGGCCTGTGCGAACTCGGCGGCCCCATGCAGGTTGCCGCTGTCCGTCAACGCGACGGCGGGCAGCCCGTGCTTCACCGCGAGTTCGACGATGGCCGTCGGCGAGAGGGTCGAGTCGAGAAACGTGTAGTGGCTGTGGACGCGCAACGGCACGAAGGCGGTGCGCTTCGGTGTCACCCGCACCACGAGCTTGAGCGGCGGAGCCGCGACGGGCGCGGCGGTCGGGCTGGCAGCGGGTGCGCTTCGCAACGTGAAGTCGTGGCCGCGCAGGATGATCGAATGGCCCCGCGCCTTGCGAAGATCGTCCACGACGCGGGCCAGCCGCTCGTTGGCCCCCTGCCTGCGCGCATTGGCCTCCAGGGGCAGTTCCACGCTGAACCGGCCGTCGTGGACGTTGGACAGCTTCAGCGATACGAGGCGAAGGCTGACGCGCCGCCGCCACGCCTGCCGGAGCATGATCCCCAGCCGGCCATACACGTCGGTTTCGAGGGCCGTCGGTTCCCGCAGGCTTTCGCCGCACTGGTCCTCGGCGAAGTCGTTGTAACGCACCTTGACCGTCAGGGTGCGGACGGTGCGGCCTTCGGCCCGCACACGGGCGAAGAGGTTGTCCGCCATGCGGCGCAAAGTGGCTTCCGCAAAACCTTCGTCCGTCACGTCGGCGGCAAAGGTCTGCTGTTCACCAAACGACTTGGCCGCTTCCCGGAGGGGCACCACGGGCCGTTCATCAATGCCCCGCGCAAACTGACGCAGCGCGAGGGCTTGGTTGCCCACGAGCAATTCGAGCATATCAACGGGCGTGCCGGCGATATGGGCGACGGTTGCCAGCCCGGCGGCATCGAGACGCGCGGCGGTCTTCGGCCCCACACCGGGCAACCATTTGTTGGGAAGCGGTGCGAGGAAATCCAACTCGGCGCCCACGGCCACCTCGGCGAACGCGGCGGGCTTGTGGAGCTTGGCCGCAATCTGGCTCACCAGCTTGTTGCTGGCGAGGCCTTCGCTGACGCTGATTTTGAGACTCTGACGGATGGCGTCACGGACGATGGTGGCGACCTCGCGGGGCGGCTTCGGCGTGGCGGAAAGGTCGAAGTAGCCCTCGTCCACGGAGGCAATTTCCACGTCCGGCGTGAAGTCCTGCGCGTAGCTGAACATCCACCGGCTGAACTGTTCGTAACGCTCGAAATCACCGGGGAGAACAATCAGGCGCGGGCATAGCCGGCGGGCCTGCACGGTCGGCATGGGCGTGAACACGCCGAACTTCCGCGCCTCGTAGCTGGCGCTGGCGATGATGCCGCGCTTCTCGCCGCCCACGGCGACGGGCTTCCCCCGCAGGCCGGCATTCGCCGACTGTTCCACCGACGCGTAAAACGCGTCGGCGTCGAGATGGACGATGGCGCGGGCCACGGGGTCATTTCGCTTTCCGAATCAGCGCGCGGAACACGCCCTGCACCATGAGTTCCTCGGCGGGGATCAGGTCGGGATACTTCGCGTTCTCGGCGCGGAGAAATGCCTTCCGGTTTTTCACGACATAGGTTTTCAGCGTGCTCTTACCGTCAATCAGCGCCGCCACCACCTGTCCATGTCGCGCCTCCGCGCCGTGCTCCAACAGCACCAGGTCGCCGTCGAGGATGCCTTTGCCGATCATCGAATCGCCCCGCACCCGCAGGGCGAACGTGCGCGCGGTGGGCTTCAGTTGCAGCTCGTCGAGGTCCACGGCGATGCAGCCCTCCGCCTCGGCTTCCCGCTCCTCCCCGAACCCGGCGGGAATGCTGCCGAAGATGGGAATCTCCGCCGTGCGATGACGGGGCGTCGCCGTCACCGGCCGCAGGGAGCGCGCCTTGCCGGGGTCGCGGGCCAGCACGCCCTGGCGCACCAGCGTCTCGACGTGCCAGCCGGCCGCGCGCGAACTCGCGAAGCCGCAGTGGCGGGCGATCTCGCGCAGGCTCGGGCTGGGCCGACCGGCCACCACCGTCCGGGTGACGTAGCCCAGCACCCGCTCGCGCGTCTCGGGAGATTCGTTCATGGCTTACTCAGATGAGTAATTTCGGTTCGCGCGTCAACCTTGCGTTGTTCACAGGGACATCCGGTGTCCGACCGGAGGGGCGACTGGCGTTGTCCCAGCCTTTGCGGTCAGATGCGCGGGTGTCCGGCGCGCAACTCCGTCTCCTGCCCGACGCCCGGCCGCTGGTCGAACGGCTCGGGCGCGGGTTCTTCCGCGCGCTGCCCACGCATCCGGGCGTGTATCTGCTGCGCGACGCGGGCGACACCGTGCTCTACGTCGGCAAGGCGAAGAACCTGCGGCAACGGCTGAACCATTATCGCGTGGCCAATCCCGAACGGCTGCCCCGCCGCCACCTACGGCTACTGAGCCGCGCCGTTCGCATCGAATGGCAAGCATGTCCCGACGAGGCCGCCGCACTGGCGCGCGAGCGCGAATTGCTGCTGACCTTGCGCCCTCGGTTTAACCGCGCGGGTGTCTGGCCGGCACCGCCGAAGTCCCTGGCGTGGCGGGTGGCGGAGGGAGCGTTGGAACTCGCAATCCACGCCGAACCCGTCGAAGGCTGGGAACGGCACGGGCCGCTGGGGGCGGGAGCCGTCTATCTCCGGGCCGCCTTGGTGCGCCTGCTGTGGTTTGCGCTACATACGTCCCGCAGCGTCGCCACCATGCCGGCAGGATGGTTTCATGGACGGTTGCCCGAAGTCGTCCGTTTGGAATTTGGGTGGGTCAAGCGTGCTCAGGTTGAGGAAGCCCTAACGCGTCTGGGCGGCTTGCACGGGTGTGACGTGGAAGGATTTGTGACGTGGCTGAACGTGAGCGCCGAGCTGAACGCCTTTGACCGGCGGGCGGTGGCGGCGGACTTGGAAACTGTGACGGAGTTTGTCGGGAAGAGCACGCGTCACCTCAAATCCGTCAGCAGGCTGAACGACGGATCGGCTTGGAAGTAACAGACGCGGCCGAGCACACCGAGAATCGCTGCGACACTGTCACGGTCTTCAACGGCCATATCTGTCAATTGAAGCTCAATGAATGAGGTCGGAAAAAAAGGCGCGTTCCATACGAAGGGACGCGCCGGTTTATTGCCTCAATATGTCATCACTCTATTTATCCCGCCTCTGTAGAAGGTTTGTTAAGTCCGAGCAGCTTCGTTTCTAACTGGCCGACGGTGCGGCTGGTTTCGACGAGCTGTTGGAGCAGGCGTTCGCGTTCGGTCTGCATCTGTTCGATGAAGTAGTCCTTCCCCCGGTTGGTCAGCTTGAGGTCGAAGTTTTCCTTCTTCAGTTCGGCCAGTTCCCCTTCGAGTTCCATCCCCGATGATTTTGGTCGCGTCGATTCCGCAGAGTTTGGAGCGGCGCGGAACTGTTCCGAGCCATTCTGCGCCGACGTGCGGAACTCTTCGGCACCATGCGTTGACGGTTCCGCATTGGCCTTGGCGGCCTTGGCCTTCTCCTCGGCGATGATGGCCTCGACGGACTTTGGTGTGATGAAGTAACGGCGTTCGTTGGGATCGTAGTAGGCTTCCAACCGCGCGATGCCTTGCCGGTTTGGCTGGCACCAGTTGGTGATGCTGCGCTCCGAGCGGGCAACCCCGGCGGCTTCAAACATCCGGGCCACCTCGCGCACCGTCAGGGTGCAGTTCTCCCGCCGAACCGAAGGCGGCGTGCGGAAAGCTTCCGAAGCTTGCGGAACGTTGCCGAAGCTTTCCGAACCATTCGGAATCGTGCGGAATGGTTCCGCATCCTTCCGCACCATGCCGAAGTCGGACGCCGACGGCGCAAATTCGGGTTTGGGTTGTAATTCTGATTCGGGCATGAAGGTTTGATGTTGGGGGAGTCACCGGGAGGAAGAGTTTCCGTGCCGTTATTCCTGCATCCAATTCTACCACACGAATGCGGAAAGGCGGAAGGGGCGGAGGTTATGCACAGGGGGTGACATGGCGGAAAAAAGCCGTTTCATGATAGACTGGTGCCATGAACCAACACCAACCCGACGACATCCGCATTCCGCACAGGCTCTGGCTCGCACCGGGGCTATCGCTCCGCGAGAAGGCGTTGCTGGCCGAAATCGGCAATGCCGATCCGGCAGAGGGCTACCGCGCCTCTAACCGAGAGATCATCGGCTTCCTCGGGGTGGCGGAACGACAGGTGAGGGCGTGCATCGCCGCCGTGCGCGAAAAGGGCTTCGTCACCGTGAAGGTAAATCCGAATCAAGAGCGGATCATCAAGCCCACGGGCAAGCTGGCGAAACTGACCAAGCGCCCACGCCGTTGACCGTCATCCCAATGACGCAAGCGTGGTAAGATACAAAACACCCATGCAACCCATCAACGAACTCATCAAGGAGAAGAACATTGAGCTGGCGACCACCGACCCGGTGGCGCAGGGCGGCTTTACGCAGGTGCCCAACTTCATTCTCAAAGACAGTTCGCTGTCCGTGGGAGCCAAGATCACCTACGCCATGTTCCTGTCCTATGCGTGGCACAACGACTCGTGCTTTCCCGGCCAGGAACGGCTGGCCGAGGACATGGGCCTGACCCGTGTGCGCGTGACGCAACTGATCGGCGAACTGGAAGCGGCCGGTCTGGTCACCATCCAGCGCCGGGGGCAGGGGAAGACGAACCTCTACACCATCCATTTCCAAGTGCCGCCCAAGATTCAAAGTTATCCCCAGCGCACGACCAGAAGTAAACTGGCTTACCTCAAGAAGTAAGCCCACCAACCACTTGAAGTAAGCTGGCTTACTTCACTCTATATAAGAATACGAAGAAGAAAAATAACCAGCATGGGAGCATTTTCTTCAAAAAAAGGAACCGACCTGGGGATAACCCACGAGCGGTGACGAGTTTCGGGTCAGTGGTGAAACCCATCCCCGGAACCGCCAAAGCTTGAAAAGGTCATAAATTGCGAAACACCACACGGATGCAGTTGTGTCAAGAGTCCCGACTTTATGGGCCTGAGTCAGACCTGTGAATGAACGCATCGCACCACCGATCAAATTCACCAACGCGGTCATTACGTCGCAAACAGATATTGTGCGACGTTGTTAATAGGGCTTGGTTGAGCCGTTCCCCGCCAAAATGAAAATCCCGTCACGGAGTGCGTGCGGGATTCTTGAGTTTCAGAGCAGTTCGCGGAACTCGCTTTGGCTTACGCCGGCCTGCTTGAGGATTTCCTTGAGGGTTGGAGCCGGCAGATCACGGCCATGCAGGGCCACGATAGTCGTCCGACGCTTGGCTTCGTGCCACAGGACGAGATGACTGCCCTTCTGGCGTTTCTCGACAAAGCCGGCCCGTTTCAGCGCGGCCACCAGGTCGGCGGGCCGCACCGCCGGCAGGCGGGTCAAGCCAGCATCGGCCGTCGCACCTGAACACCGAGCTTTACCGGCTGGCGATGCTGACGCTCTACCGGGATCGGTTCGCCGAGTTCCTGCAAGGTCTCAATCCATGCCTCGATGGCCTCCTGCGCCATCGCCACGGCATTTTCAAGACCCGTGCCCCACGTCACACACCCCGGCAACGCCGGCACGCGCACCGCAAAGCCGCCCTGTGGGAGCGGTTCGAGTTCGACGGTGTAAGTGATGGGTTTCATAAACTCCATCCTACCATAAGGACGGCCGTTCCGTCAAAGGAGCTAGGCGGCGCTCGGTGCGCGCACCGAGACGGGAAAGGCGAAAGCCTTGCGGGACGGCTTCTCCACCGGCCACGGTTGTCCGGACTGCAACAGGCCGGCCAGATGGCATTCGATGGCCTCGCGCACGTAGGCGGTCACCTCTTCGAGGCTATCGCCTTTTGAAAAGCAGCCCGGCAACGCCGGGACTTCCGCCCAATAGCCGCCTTCGGCCGCCGGCCGGATCTTGACCATGTAGTGGGTGATTTCCATCGCTCCATCTTACCATGCTTCACCGACGTTCGGCAAACGGGCGGAGCATGGCCGTGTCCTTTATCAAACCCCCGACAATACGGGCGACATACATGGTATGTAGGGGCTGACGCCCATCATTTTCCCACGGGACGGCTTAACCAGCCCACGACCGGTTCCCCAACGTGTCGTCGGCTAGCGCCCGACTTCGCGCTTTTTCCTCCGGCTATCGGGTGTCCAGGTTTCCTACCGTCAACCGGCCACCAAAAACCGCGAAGTCGGCCGCCTCGGGACTATCGTCCCTTAGCGACGACACGTTGGGGGACGGGTTTCAGGAGCAGGCGCTACCGCGCCACCGACGACCTCGCTACCGCGACCGTTCGCGTGGAGACGCGGAGGGACGACTTCGCTTTCGCGGAACGACTTCCCTATCGGGTGGGTTGCAGGTGGACAAAAGCGCCGCCGCGCAGCGGCCTGGGCGGAACGCGGCGTAGGCCGCGCCGTGGTATCATGAATTGCGTTCCCGCAACCATTCTGGTTCCGAACCCAGTCGCCATTACCTCGCCGGCTCGTCCCCGACACGTTTGCCGGCGCTTGCGTGCGGGCATTCCCCGCCGCCGACCAGACCGGAGCTTCACCCCGACACCGGGAAGCTCCGGCCCGGCTGGAGTGGCGGCTGGTCTTGGCACCATGAACGACCAGCCCATCCACATCGGAGTGCATGACCATTGGGGAGATTCGCTTCCCTTCGGCCTTTCGGCTGCCGATGCCCGCCAGCATCTCTACCTGATCGGCAAGACCGGTTCGGGCAAGACCACGTTGCTCCGCAACCTGATCGTGCAACATCTCGCCGCCGGTCACGGCGTCGGACTCATTGATCCGCACGGCGACCTGGCCGAGGAACTGTTGCAGCACCTCCCGCCGCACCGGGCGGACCATCTGGTCTATTTCAATCCGGGCGACCTCGAATTCCCCATCGGCCTGAACCTTCTGGCGAATGTCCCGCCGGACGAACGGCATCTGGTCGCCTCCGGCATCGTCGGTGCCTTCAAGGGCATCTGGCGCGACTCGTGGGGGCCACGGCTCGAATACATCCTCTACAACGCCATCGCGGCGTTGCTCGACTGTCCGAACACGACCCTGCTCGGCGTGAACCGGCTGCTGACGGACGCGGACTACCGCGCGTGGGTCGTGCGCCAGATCAAAGACCCGTTCATCCGGGACTTCTGGGCGAACGAATACGCGAGCTACGACCCGCGCTTCCAGCGCGAGGCCATTGCGCCGATCCAGAACAAGCTCGGGCAGTTCCTCCAGAGTCCGGTGATTCGGAACATCCTCGGGCAGGTGCGGACGAAGGTCAGCATCCCCTTCGTCATGGACACAGGGAGGGTGTTCATCGCGAACCTCTCCAAAGGAAATCTCGGTCACGACAAGGCGAACCTGCTCGGCTCGTTGTTGGTGACACAGTTTCAACTGGCGGCGATGGCGCGGGCCAACGTGCCCGAGGAGGAGCGACGGGATTTCTACCTGTTCATCGACGAGTTTCAGAACTTCGGCACGGATGCCTTCGCCTCCATTCTCGCCGAGGCCCGAAAGTATCGGCTGTGTCTGGCCTTGTCCCATCAATACATCGACCAGTTGTCCCTGCCGGTGCGGCAGGCAGTGTTCGGCAACGTGGGGACGCTTATTTCGTTCCGCGTCGGTCACACCGACGCCGAGGTGTTGCGCGACGAGTTCGGCCGCGAGTTCGTCGAGCAGCAGTTGGTGGATCTCGACCGCTTCGAGTTGGTCGTGAAGCTCCTCGAAAACGGCACCAACCGGCAGCCCTTCCGGGCGCGCAGTCTGGCCCCGTTGGAGAATCGTAATGGTAGGAGGGACAAACTTATTGCGCGGTCACGAGAGCGGTTCGCAGCGCCACGGAATGAGGTGGAGACGAAGTTGAACCGGTGGCTCGCGGCCCCTCGAGACGGATTCGACGGCTGAGGGCACGCGCCCGGCGGCGATCCGTGACCGAAGCTGCGGGAGGAACCGAGCGGGACTCTTGCCGCTTGACGTTCGCGGGACGTAGCTACAGACAGTAGCTATGACAACTGCGAAAATCTTCCGGCACGGCGGCAGCCAGGCGGTCCGCCTGCCCAGGGCCTTCCGCTTCGAAGGCACGGAGGTGCTGATTGAAAGGCACGGGGCCGAGGTCGTGCTCACGCCCATGCCCGTGCCGAAGTTCCGGTCCTTCGCCGAGATCGCGCGCCACCTCGCGGAAAAGTTTCCGGCGGCGGGGGACTTTCCCCAACCGCCGCCCCGGCCGAAGGCCCACGAACGCGCCATCCCCGAATTTTGACCGCCTTCGCCTCGTGAAGCCTGCGTTTCTCCTCGATTCCAGCGCCTGCATCCCGGTGCTGCGCAACCAATCCGGCCTCGGAAAACTGCCCGACCCGGCGCTGGTAGGCATCCCGGTCATCGTCGCTGCCGAGCTTTGGACCGGGGTGAAGAAAAACCTGCGGACACATCCCCACCATGCCGCGCGGCTTGAAGCCTTTCTCGGCCTCTTCCAGATCGCGGACTTCACCCTCGAGGCGGCGCTGCATTATGCCGACATCCGCGCCGTCCTAGAGGCGGTGGGCACGCCCATAGGCCCGCTGGATCTGCTGATCGCCGCCCAGGCCCGCAGCCTCGGGGCCACCCTCGTCACCGCCAACGCCGGTGAATTCAAACGGGTCAAGGGACTCCGGGTGCTCGCCTGCAAAGGATGAACCGGCAAAGAAAAAGGGGCGCTCAAGCGCCCCTTCATTCCGGTATCATTTCTATTTTCGACACGCTTCGACGTAGGCGACGAAGTCGTCGTTCTGGAGCGCCTTCGCCTTTTCCCACACGGCCCTTGGAATCGGCAGCGAAAGGAACTGCCCCACGTCGCGGCGCAGCCCCTCCTGTTTGATGACGAGGCCGTTCTTCATCGCCTCATAGACGCTGCTGACGTGCAGCACGACGAGGTTGACGAAGATCGTCTCCTCACGGCTGACCGGTTGCTTCCGCAGATCGGCGGACGCGTCGAGCACGCGGGCCAGCTCAGGCCGGCGGTAAAGCTCCGTCCACACCTCCCGGTGGTTGCTCGTGATGGTGAGCAGATTGCCCACCCGGCGGGTCTCGGTCTCCGAGCGGAGCGAGACGGCGGTGAACAGCAAACCGCCCACGACGCCGACCGCGTTGAGCAGTTCAAACCAGTGTTGTCCCAGCCAGGGCCATGCTTGCATTGCCTCCCATCATACCACGCCTTTCCCCCAAGCGGCCGGAGGCCGCTGGGGATTACGGCGGGTCGGGGATGTCGCGCTTGGCGAGCAGGAGGGTCCGGCGGGGCACCCGGACCATGCGTTCATCAGGACCGCAGCCGGCGGACGGCGGGAGTTCTCCGGCGAACGCGGTGATGTCCGCGCCGATGACGGCGAAGTCGCCGTTCGCGAGTTCCCAGATATCGGGGCAGCCGGAGCAGCCGGCGGACTGTGCGCCGTTCGCGTGCGGGTCGGGACCGAGGCGTTTCGTAAACATGTGTGCTACGTAACTACAGTGACATACGATGTCAACTCCCTCTTCGCGCAAAAGTTTGGGGTGCCCTCCGGCGACCCCCATCGTGCCCTGTGCGTCCGCATCATCCGGCTGCTCCGCGAGGAGCGTGAGCGGCGCGGACTGTCGAAGTATGCGGTGGAACAGCGCGCCGGTGTCTCGCAGCAGATGGTCGGTTACGTCGAGCGCGGCTTGCGCAACCCTTCGCTGGAAGTCGCCCTGCGGATGGCCGCCGCGTTGGAGGTGGACTTGGGCGACCTGATCAAGCAGGCGGCGGAGACGCCGAAGAAATCCAAGGCCAAGCCCAAGTAGCCCGTCCTCATGGTAGAATGAGGAGATGGAGCAATTCCGTCTTCCCCGTTTCCAACGTGTTCCCGGTGTCGCGCGCATGGAGTTGACCGAACGCGACCGGGAGCTTCTCAGGCAGGTGCATCGGCACCGCTTCCTTCGCTCGTCCCATCTGATCGCGTTGGTCGGTGGCAGCCGGCAGCACATCCTGCGACGGCTCCAATTGCTCTACCACCACGGCTACCTGGAACGGCCCCGCGCGCAGATTGATTACTTTTACCAGGGCGGCTCGCGTGCCATTACCTACGGACTCGGAAACAAGGGCGCTGCACTGCTGAAGCGGGAGCTGGCACTGCCCTTTCACCGGTTGGATTGGAGCGCGAAGAACCGGGACACCAAGCGGGTGTTTTTGGAACACGCGCTGCTGATCGCCGACATCATGGTGGCGTTGGAACTCGCCTGCCGCCGGCAGGGCAACGTGCGACTGCTCACCGACGACGAACTGCCGTTGCCCGAGGCCGCCCGCCGGCAGCGTGAGCCATTCCGGTGGAGTGTGAATGTCAGCAGCCGGCTGAAGTTCGGGGTCATCCCCGACCGGGTGTTCGGCTTGGAGTTCACCGGTGCGGAAACCAAGCGGGCCTTCTACTTCCTTGAAGCCGACCGGGCCACCATGCCGGTGCAACGCCAAAACCTGTCGCAATCCTCATTCTACCGGAAGCTCCTGGCCTACGAGGCGACGTGGACGCAGAACCTGCACCGTTCGCGTCTGGGCTTCCACCGCTTCCGCGTGCTCACCGTCACCAGCACGCCTGAGCGGGTGCAGACTCTGGTCGAAGCCTGCCGACAATTGGAACGCGGCCAGGGCTTGTTCCTGTTCACAGACGCGGAAGCCTTTCGCGTGCATGACAACCCCTTGGCCTTGCCTTGGGCATCCGCGAAGATGGGTGCGAACGAGACGCTGCTGGATTCCTTCACGACGCACCGGCCCTAGCCATTCCGGCCAATTCGTGTTCCCGCCCCGCCGCAACTGGCGGGGTGTTTTGCGTTCATGGTAGGATGCGAGGTTAGAGGTGGCTGCCATTTTGGAAACCACCCGAGCACATCACAATCCAAGGAATATCATGTCCAAGAAGAACAGACTCGTGGACTTCCGGGCGATCCGGGAGTCCGTCACGATGGAAGCGGTCCTCAAACACTACGGTCTCCTCGACCCGATGAAGCGCAGCGGCGACAGCCTCAGCGGCTGCTGCCCGATTCACAAGGGCACCAACCCCACGCAGTTCCGGGTAAGCGTCAGCAAGAACCTCTGGAACTGTTTCAGCGAATGCAAACACGGCGGCAACGTCCTCGACTTCATCGCGCGCATGGAGGACGTGAGCGCCTACGGCGCGGCGCAGAAGGCTATCGAGTGGTTTCAGTTGGACCCGGAACGGGTCTATGCCGAAGGCACAGCGGGGGCAGCGCCTGAAAACGCTTCTAACGAACCCGCGCCGAAAGCTAAGCCTGACGTCAAAGCGGCACCCACGATGGCAGCGAAGCCGGAAGGCAACGCGCCGAATCCGCCGTTGAATTTCCGGCTGGATAAACTCCACGGCGATCACCCCTACCTCTTGGAACGCGGTCTCACGCCCGAAACCGTCGCCAGTTTCGGGGTCGGCTTCTGCATGAAGGGCATGCTGGCCGGACACATCGCCATCCCCATTCACAATAGCGACGGCCAGATCGTCGCCTATGCCGGACGCCATGTCGGCGACCCGCCGGAAGGCACGCCCAAATACAAGCTCCCGCCGGGATTCCGAAAATCGCTGGAGCTGTTCAATCTCGACCGCGCGAAGCGGGAATCGCCCGAGCTTCCGTGGGTCATCGTCGAGGGTTTCTTCGACGCGATGAAGCTGCATCAACTCGGTCATCGTAAGGTGGTTGCCCTTATGGGCAGCTCCCTGTCAACGGCCCAGGAGGAATTGCTCCGCCGGCACACTGATTGGCGCAGCCAAGTCTTGGTGATGTTGGATGAGGATAACGCCGGTCGGGCCGCCCGTGGCGACCTCGCCGCGCGGATCGCGCGGTTCACCTATGTCGGCATCCACGCCTTCGGGCAGGAAGGCCAACAACCCGAACATCTCACCGCCGAGCAATTGCAGGCCGTGCTGGGAGGTGTCGCATGAGTCCCTATCACGGCTATCCGTTCGGCAAGGTGAAGTTGGAACGCGGTCTCTACCAGAACGTGCTTCCCTGGCACATCATCGAAGCGCTGATGGAGCACGCCTGCCATGCGGGACGACCGGTCACGAACCGGGAGGCGGACGGCGTGCTCGGACTGCTCTCGGCAATCACGGGCAACTACACGTCACGGTTCTCCCTCGGCAATCACCAGGAACTCGTGGTCGAGACCACGTTCAAACCACGGGTCACTTTCGTGACCTTGCAGACAGCGGGAGGCCACCCATGAGCCTGTCCGAACAGATTCGGATCATCGAGGAAGTCGCCGTCGCCCTCGGCGGAACGCTCCACGAGGACTACAGCGGCCGGTGGATGTTCGGGGCGACCTGTCTCGGCATCGTCTGCGCCGACCCGCAGGCGGCCATCGAGGAAGCGGCGGCGCGCGGACTGCGCGACTCGTCGCACGACCACATGGGCAAGGACTACATCGTCTATTGGCCGCATATCAAACGGCCTTCAGCACAAAAATAACCTTCGGCTCGCCGTGGGTTGACACCACCGCCTCTCCGTTTTCCGGGGAGGCGTTTTTCATTTGTCCACAGCCGGCCGGCGGCGTGGCCGTGGTAGGATGGAGGATTGGAGGCGGGCCGTGTGGCCTGCCCCTTAGTTCCTCCCAAGTTCGTTCCCTGAATGGAGTTCCCCTATGGCCAGAGTCATCCATCGTCGTCCCCGCGCGTTCCGCGCTTCCAGCCATCTGCCGGCCCCACCCGACACCGTCGAGCTGGATTGGCGGATCAACCTCAACCGGCAACATCCCTATCTCGCCTTGAGTGGCTATTCCGAGCGGTTCGTCAACAAACTCGAACTCGGCGTCGGCACCGACCGGCTCGAGGGCCGGCTGGTCATCCCGGTGCACAATGTGCTGGGGAACCTCACCGGTTATATCGGCCGCTGGACCGGCGATCCCGTGCCCAGGAATTGCGTCAAGTATCAGTATGCCGGCAGCGCCGAGGCCGAGGTCTTGAACCTCTTTGGGGCCATCGTGTTCCGTTCCGATCTCCCGCTCACAATCGTCACCGATCCGATGGACTACCTGCACCTGCGCCGGAACGCTGTCGAATCGGTGGTGTCGCTGATCGGCGAGGGCATCAACGACGTGCAACTGCGCCGGCTCACCTATCACTTTCCCGGTCATCCGTTCACCGTCGTCTGTGACGAGACGGAGCAGGGGCGAAAGCTGCGGATGGAGCTGGCCCTGCGGCTCGGATGCTATTCGCCGGTGAAAGCGCCGGAGTTCCTGTCCGACGGGCGCACCGTCCAATCGCTGACACGGGAAGAGATCATGGAAGAGCTGTAAACGGCTTCCCGCCTGCCGGCCTTCCGCCGCCGAAGGTTGACACCACCGCCTCCCCGTTTTCCGGGGAGGCGTTTTTCATTTGTCCACAGCCGGGTTCGGGGAGCGCCGTGGTAACATGGTTCACTGGAGGCATTCCGTGTGGAACGCCCTTTAGTTCCTCAACCAAACCGTTCCTTGAAAGCAACTCCCCCATGCCCCGCAAACATCCGCCCCAACCCGCCTTCCATCAGCCGGTGGAACTGGCCTATCCGCCGATGACGCCGCCCTTGGGCTGCACCGTCGAAGTGGATGCCCATCATCCCTATCTGAAAACACGCGGCCTTACGCCCGAGACCATTGCCGATTTCGGCCTCGGCTTCAGCCGCAGCGAAGCCTGCCTGAAAAGTCGTATCCTCATTCCGGTGCATAACGCCGCCGGTGATCTGGTCGGCTACGCCGGCCGCTGGCCGGGCGACCCGTTGCCGCGCGAGCGTTCCAAGTATCGCTTCCACGGCCCCATCCACGACGAGCTGTTCAACCTCCACCGTGTCCTCCAGGTCGGCGGCACCTTTCCGGTGCTGCTCGTGCCGGGATTCTTTGACCTGTTCCACCTTCGCCAACGCGGCTGCGAATGCGTCGTCGCCCTGCTGGGGACGGAACTGCGTTCGCTCCAGTTGCGCCGTCTGCTGCATCACTTCCCCACCCGGCAGTTCGTCGTGCTCTATGACGCGACGGAGACGGGCCGTGAAGGGCGCGAACGCACGGTGAACCGGTTGTCCTCCTACGCCTTCGTGCGTGCGCCGGAGTTCCTCACCGACGGACGCACCGTCCAGTCCCTGACAAGGGAAGAGATCATGGAGGAACTATGAATCCCCTCCAACCCTTCCTGAACAAGGTCACCCAGGGTGACTGCATCCATGTGCTGCGCCGGCTGCCCGACCAGTGCATTGACCTCGTGGTCACCGATCCGCCCTACCTCGTCCATTATCAGGACAGCGACGGGCGCAAGGTCGCCAACGACGACAACCCGCGCTGGCTCTACCCGGCGTTTGCGGAGATCTATCGCGTGCTCCGGCCCGACCGTTACCTTGTGTCGTTCTATGGCTGGGGCAAGGTCGAGAAGTTCCTCGCCGTCTGGAAGGAACTGGGCCTGTTCCCCGTCGGGCACTTCGTGTTCATCAAGCCCTACGCCTCGCGCCAGGGCCACACGCGGATGTGCCACGAACAGGCCTATCTACTCGCCAAGGGGCGGCCCGCCCAGCCCTCTCGGCCGCCGCCGGATGTCATCAACTTCGATTACTCCGGCAACAAGCTGCATCCCACGCAGAAGCCGCTCACGGCGCTGGTGCCCTTGATCGAGTCCTACAGCGATCCCGGTGAAATCATCCTCGACCCCTTCGCAGGGTCGGGCAGCACCGGTCTCGCCGCGCGGGACTCGGGTCGCCGGTTCATCCTCATTGAGAAGGATGCCGGCTACTTCCGCGCCGCCCAACGGCGGCTTGAACCCTCCGGTTCGCATTCTCCCCTTTCTTCAACCCCGCGTTGAAACCAAAAGAGGGACCGTGCCGCTGCCAGCGAGAGTCATCTCCGGCAGCACCTGTTTACACCAGGCCGCACGATCCCCGAGGAGAGTCATCATGCAACAACCGGATTTGTTCAAGGACGAGGTTCGCCTTCCCGGCGCAGCGCGCCCTCCCCAAAAGGAAAAGGCGCAGCCCAAGGAATACAAGGTCATCGCCCTGCGCGACTGTCCCACGCCGCTCCCGACCCGACCGGTTCGCCGGTTGCAGATCGAGACTGTCGGCGACTTCTGGAAAGGCCTTACCAAACCGAGGATTCGCCTCATGGGCCGCTGGCTGGAGCGTGCGGGGTTTACGCCCGGCCAGCGCGTCCAAGTCACCTGCGTGGCTCCCGGCATCCTGGAACTGCGCGCCCCGACCGTGCCGCCGGAGAACCCGTCGCCACCAGCGCCCTCGGTACCGACGTAACCCTTGGATTGACGTGGTCATCAACCGGTGACCGCTCCACATAACCGCCGTCCTCCTTATTCCCTTACGGAACTCGGTTATTTCTTTCGCCGAACACAGCCCGACACGTTACGTGTCGGGCTTTTCTATTGCTCCCGCTCAAATCCGTGGCTGGTGAATTTCAGGGTCCGGCAGTTCTCGCTCACGGTCCGCACCACGCTTTCAGGCACACCAGCAGGCACCCGCGCTTGGATTTCCACCGTAACCTTCACCTCGGCCCCGACCAGACTGGCAAGGTGCTGGATCACCTCGTTGGCGATGGACCTGACCGGACCTCCCAAACTGCTCCATGTGATATGAGAGCTTTAGGCGTTGGTTAATGGTTGTTGGTTTACTGCAAATTGTCCATCCCCGGTGGAGGGAGGGCGGAGCCCGACCGGAACCGGGGATGGACCGATTCGTTG
>CAIXUG010000040.1 GCA_903922605.1 uncultured Verrucomicrobiota bacterium | reverse complement strand
TCCGCTCCGGCTCGCTCCGCTCGCCTCCGCTTCGGCGCGCCGCCTCACGGAGTCCAAGTGTCACCCATGCGGTGAGCACAAAGTGTCACCCATGCGGTGATCGAGCGCCGGACGCTCGCCCCACCGGGCTTCCTTTGCTCGGACGAGTTCGTGTGTCCAAACCACTTTCCCATCCGTGCCATCCGTGAAATCCGTGGTTAAAGCAGCTCTCCCGAGGCCTTCATCGTGAGGGCGCGCATCTTGTCCACCGCGCCGCGCAGGTTGTGCTTTTTGAAAAGGGCGGTGCCCGAGACGAAGGTGTCGGCCCCGGCGCGTGCGCATTCCACGGCGGTCTCGTTGTTGATGCCACCATCCACCTCGATGCGGAAGTCGAGGCCGAGCTCCTTCCGCCATGCGGCGGCCTGCAGAACCTTCGGCACGCATTCCTCGATGAAGGCCTGGCCACCGAAACCGGGGTTCACCGTCATCACCAGAAGCAGGTCGATCTCGGCGAGGTAGGGCTTGGCTTCGGCGATGTTGGTGGGTGGATTCACGGCGAGTCCCACCGGCTTGCACAGCGAGCGGATCTTCCACAATAGCGGCGTCACCTGCGTGCCCAGCTCTACATGTACGGTCATACGGTCGGCTCCGGCCTTGGCGAAGGGTTCCAGCAGAATCTCCGGTTTGCCGCACATCAGATGCACATCCAGCACGCGCGAGAAATGCGGCCGCACGACGCGGACCACCTCGGGCCCGAAAGAGATGTTGGGCACGAAGTGGCCGTCCATGATGTCGAGATGCAGCCATTCGGCACCGGAACGGTCGGCGCGGGCGGCCTCATGGGCGAACCGGCCAAAGTCGGCAGCCAGGAGGGAAGGGGCGATGACCATGTGCGGCGCAGGATGCGGGAGCGGATTGAATTTGGAAAACAGGAAAGCAGGAAGAGAACGGGCCCAAGGCGCTCAGTCCCAATCGCCACTGCGTCAGATTGCCCTATCAAATGCCGAGTTGCGCTGAACTCCAACGTTCGCCAGCCCGCAGGACCTGGAAGGGCTGGCCGAGCTTTCGGCAAACCGCCACGAATTCGTCGGGCGAGGCCGTGTTGAACTCGAACATGTCGTAGTGACAGGGAATCACACAGCGGGCGCCGATGTCATGGGCGAGCTGGGCCGCTTCTGGCCCGGACAGATTTCCGGCCACCCGTCGTTCCGGGGCGCGGCCATTGATCGGCAGCAGGGCCACGTCAATCTTGAAGGGCAGCAGCCATTCCACCATGCCCGGAAACAGTAGCGTGTCGCCCGAATGGTACACGGTCCACGGGCCGAACTTGAGCACGTAGCCGAGGTAGATGTTCCGGCCCTGGGTGTCGCGGTCGAGTTCCTCGTGCGCGGCAGGCACGGAGTGAAAGGTGAAGCCCTGCACCTCGACCGATTCGCCGGCGTCCATCCCCCGGATCGACGTGGGCTCCACCCCCATGCGCTTCGCGGCGAACTGGCGGTTGGCCTCGGGCACGATCATCTCGACCGGGTTGTTGGCCTGCCAGAGCGCGATCAGGGTCTCTCCGTCGAGATGGTCCGTATGGTTGTGCGACGAGGTGATGACGTGGATGAAATCGAGTCGGCCCGGTTCCACGACCAGCTCAGTCATGCGCACGTGCGGCTTGTCGGTGTTCGCGTATTTGTGGGTCAGCGAGTTGGAAAGGTAGGGGTCCAACAGTGCGAACTTGCCGCGCCAGTGCAGCAGGAAGCCGCTCTGGCCCAGCCACCAGAGGTGGCAGGCGTCCGCGTCATCGCGCGCGGCGGCGATGTCGGCGAGCAGGGCATCGTGCTGGAGAACCGGCTTCAACATGGGCAGGTCGGATGGCTCAGTCCGCCGGTGGCCGGCGGCGGGAGGATTTCTTGGCGGCGTGATGCGACTTGTCGGCCAGTATCCGCAGCTTCGCGCCGCGGCTGCGTCCGCGCTTTTGACGGCGAAGTTTTTCGACGCGGGCACGCTCGGCCTCGGCCTGGCCTTTGCGGAGCGCTTCCAGCTTGTCGAGCAGCAGGGTGCGTGCGAGCTGGCGGTTCTGCCCCTGGTGGCGCGTGGTCTGGCATTTCACCGCGATGCCGGAAGGCCGGTGCAGCAGCATGACGCAGGTGGCGACCTTGTTCACGTTCTGGCCGCCGTGGCCGCCCGAACGGACGAAGGATTCCTCGAGATCGCTCTCCAGGACTCCCAAGGCCGCCATGCGCTGGGACAGCGGATCGTCTTTATCGTTGCTGATGGCGGTCGAGCTCACATGAACAGGATAACCGGAAACCTGTGGAAGTATCCACTGCGAAGGCGGCGCCGCCGGTGCGGATGTCGTTTCGGACTTCTCGGCTTGGCAGGGCGGATTCCCGTTCTACATTGCGGGCGACATGACATCCGTTACGACCGTCACGCTCAGTCGCGACACCGAGTCCGTCCAGATTCCTGCCGGACATGTGGTGACACTTCCCGCCGGTTCCGAAGTGGACATTACCCAGACCTTGGGAGGCACCTATACTGTCCATGCTAATGGCGGCCTCTACCGCATCGCGCAGAAGGATGCCGACGCGCTGGGGCTGAAGCCCGACGAGATCGTGGGCAAGAGCTTCGCCGAGGGCGAACAGGTCACCGAGCAGATGGTCTGGGATACACTGCGTACCTGCTACGACCCGGAAATCCCGGTGAACATCGTCGATCTCGGCCTTGTTTACGACATGGGTATTGAGCCGCTGCCGACGGGCAACAAGAAGGTGTTCGTGAAAATGACCCTGACCGCGCCCGGTTGCGGCATGGGTGCCACCATCGCGGGTGATGCCCAGCAGAAGATCCTCATGCTGCCCGGCGTCGAGGATGCCGGCGTGGAGATCGTCTGGGATCCGCCCTGGCATCAGAGCATGATCACGGCCGATGGGCGTCGGTTGCTGGGCTTCGAGTAAGCGAGACAGCCAAAGTGGATCGCAATCAGCCGGGCTCTGGCCCGGCTTTTCCATTTTGACACAAACAAACTGTTGCTTTGGGCCATATCCGCCGCTATTTCTCTCGTGTCCGAGGTCTGACAGTTCCGGCGTAGAGTATATCTGGAACTGCTTCCCCAAGTTCGAATTCCCTGCGGCTTCACAAATTTCTGCCGCCTTTCCTGGGTTCAGGCCCTTCCGGGCACACAACACATTGTTATGAGCGAAAGCAATTCGCAGCCTGCCCCGGCGCAACCTGCACCGGCAGATTGGTCACCTGGCACCGGCACTGCCAATAATACGTACACGTCATCTGAGCCGCGACCGGCTCCGGCGAACAACCCCGCCCCAGGCGGTGGTAACGGAGGAGATAACGGCGGCGGCAATGGGGGAGGCAATCCCAACGACCGTGGTAATTTTCTAAATCAGCAGCCCCGCCCGCAAGGCGGAGGCGGTGGTGGTGGCGGAGGCGGCGGTTTTCAGCAACGCGGTGGTGGCGGTGGCCGTCATCAGCGGCACCAGCAGGGCCGCAACCAGAACCGCAACCAGAACCGTGGTGGCGGCGGTGGCGGCGGCGGTGGCGGCGGGGGTCATGGTGGTGGCGGCGGGGGCGGCGGAAATGGAGGCGGTGGTGGTGGAAACCAGCAGCGCCAACAGGGCGGCGGCGGGCCGCAACCCGGACCGCAACTCGGGCCGGATGGCAATCCCGTCCTGCACGAAGGCTACCTCGAAGTCTCGGAGAAGGGCTTCGGCTTCCTGCGCTCGGCCAAGGGCCATTATGCGCCCAAGCCGGTCGATGTTTTCCTCACGCCGGATTCCATCAAGCGCCTTGGCCTGCGCGAAGGCTGCCTGATCGAGTGCACGGTGAACCCGCCGCACAAGGGCAACAGCCCGCAGTTGCGCGAGGTGCTCAAGGTCAACGGCAAGAGCTACCAGGATTACCTGCACTCCCCGCGCTTCGAGCTGCTCACGACCATCGATCCGATCGAGAAGTACCGTCTGGAAACCACGCCGGACGTCCTCGAAACCCGCATCATCGATCTCGTCACGCCCATCGGCCGCGGCACCCGCGGCCTGATCGTCGCGCCGCCGCGCACGGGCAAGACCACGATTCTCAAGCAGATCTGCAACGCCATCACCACGAACCACCCCGAGGTGCATGTGCTGGTACTGCTGATCGACGAGCGCCCCGAGGAAGTCACCGACTTCCAGCGCAGCGTGAAGGCCGAGGTCGTCGCCTCCAGCAACGATCAGGATCTCGAGACGCACGTCCGTCTCTCCCGCTTCATGATCGAGCGCGCCCGGCGCATGGTCGAGGCCGGCAAGGATGTCTTCGTGCTGCTCGACTCCATCACCCGCGTGGCCCGCGCCTACAACAGCGTGCACGGCGGTTCCGGCCGTACGATGACCGGCGGTGTGGACGCCCGGGCGCTGGAAATCCCGCGCAAGATGTTCGCCGCCGCGCGCAAGATCGAGGAGGGCGGTTCGCTGACCATTCTCGCCACCGCGCTCGTGGACACCGGCAGCCGCATGGACGAGCTCATCTTCCAGGAGTTCAAGGGCACCGGTAACATGGAGCTCATTCTGGAGCGCAAGCTGGCCGAGCGGCGCCTGTTCCCGGCCATCGACATCCCGAAGTCCGGCACGCGCAAGGAGGAGAAGCTCTTCCCCGTGCAGAACATCGACGCGATCCGCAAGCTGCGCCGCATGATGACCGATCTCCAGCCGGTCGAGGCCATGGAAACCCTCATCGCCGCGCTCAAGAAGCACAAGACCAACGACGAGCTGCTGGCCAAGCTGGCCTGAACGGACCGATTCCGATTTTGCACCAACGCCCGGACCGAAAGGCCCGGGCGTTTTTCTTTTGGACCGGAGCGCGGACGGTCTCGTCCGCGTGTCGGGCGCATCTTTTCATGGTCGCCGACCGTCGGGAACTCTTACGCCTTCGGGGTCGCGGATGCGTTTTGGAGCAATGGTGTTAACCGACAAGGGTGAAGTTGGGATTTTTGAGGAGGCGGTTTAGGAGGACGAGGAGCTTACGGAGGCAGGCGGTGAGGGCGACCATGGGTGGCTTGCCACGGGCGAGGAGCTGCTGGTGATGGGCCTTGAGGATGCGGTCATGGCGCACGGCGCTGAGGGTGGCCATGAAGAGGGCGCAACGGACGGTGCGCCGGCCGCCGGCGATGCGGCGGGAACCCTGGAGGAGGCCGCTGTCGCGGTCGTACGGGGCGACGCCGACCAGGGCGGTGAGGGCCTCGTCGCGGAGCCGGCCCAGTTCGGGCAGCTCGGCCACGAGCGTGACGGCGACGACCGGACCGATGCCGGGCACCGTGTTCAGGCGGTGGACCTTCGCGGCGAGTCCGGCATCCCCGGCGATCAGCCGGGCCGTTTCGGCCGCGCAGGTCCGGATCTGGGCGCGGAGCAGGCGGGCGAGCTGGGCCGTCTGGCGGCGGAGCAGCGGGTCGGTGTAATGGGCGGCGCGGTTGGTCTCGGCGACGAGGGTCCGCTGGAGCTGGCGGCGGCGCTGGACCAGCGCGGCCAGCCGGTCGGCCAGCGGGCTGGGTGGCGGGGTGGGACGCGGGCGCACGGCGGCCCCGAACTCGGCGATGACGGCCGCGTCGATCGGATCGGACTTGGCTCGCCGGCCACAGGCCCGGGCGTAATGCCGGATGCGTCCGGCCTCGACGATGCTGGCGGGGATTCCGGCCGCCCAGAGGGCGCGGACCGGGGCCTGTTCATAGCCGCCGGAGGCTTCGCAGACGAGCTGGACGGCGGGGTGTTTCTTGGAGGGGGCGGACCAGGCGGCGGTGGCCGGCGGGCGTGTTGGGCAGCTCGTGGAGCTGGCCGGCGAGGTGGAGGACCAGGAGGGCCTTGGCCACATCGAGGCCGGCGTAGGTGGTGAGGGTGCTGGTGGGGGCGGCGCTACTCATACTTGCAAGATGCGCGTCCCGCCGGCACAAGGGCGCGACGGACGCTGGCAATGGTTCGAGTCAACGGGCCGTGGCGTGGCCGGAGCCGGCTCCAAGACGTGTCGCCCATCCGGGCACACTGAGTGCGCTCGCTCCCGACCACGCCGCCGCTGCGGGCCTGCAGGCCCGCAGCGGCACCGCCTTTCTCCGGCCTCACGGCCGGACTCAAGCAGCAAATCGAAGATACAAGTGCGCTGGTGCTCCGGCGCTTTGCACGGGCGTGCGAACGACCATTTCGATTCGTTTCCCCCGACCAAAGCGGCGCAGCAGCGCCGCACTCCAGGATGCTGGTGCGCGGTCGAGGGCACTCGTGCTTCAAGTTTCGAGAAACTCCCACTGGCTGAAGGTCGCCGCCTGTCCGGCCGGACCACCATCATCACCGATCAGGTTCCAAACGGTGGCCTGCGCGATGCGGAAACGGCGGCCGGTTTTGGAAATCCGTACCCCGGCATAGTTGGCGATGAAGCCGTTCTGCGTCACCTCGGCCAGCAGGCGGGCGCGTTCCTCGCGGTTCGGCGCCTCGGCCGTAAACCGGGAAGGCGTCTGGATCAGTTCTTCCCAGGTCATTTCCCAAAGTGTGAGCGCCGTGGCGTTGCCGTAGTTCAGCACCGGATCAGCCTCGGTGCCGTGCGAGACCAGGACAAATGGAGCTGCGAAAAGCTTCCGTGTCAGCTCTCGGGAGTCGGGTTCCGGCGGCAGCAGATCGCGACCGGTCCAACGCCGGTGACTGTCCGCCAGCCGACGGGCATGGCGATGCATCGCCTCATTGTCCCAAGGCGGAGTCATCGTGAAAAGGGCTGCCGGGGCAGGGGAGTTGCCGGAGGATCAGTGCGTCTGGCAGCCGAACTTGGTGAGCAGCGCCAGGTAGAGGAGAAAACCGATAATCAGCAGCCAGAGTGCGCCCTTGGTCGCCGCCAGCACAATGCCGGTCGCGAGCACGATCGTGAACACGAAGAAAAACACAAAGGCCAGAAACGGTTTCATCCGCGGTGGAAATACCTGAAGCGCGGGGGCCTGACAAGTGTACTGGTGTTTCAGCGTATCTGCACCTTCCACAGACGATTTCACTGACCCTTACGCGCGGCTGCCCGTGTCCCGGCAAGAATGGCCAGCACGGCGCCGGTCACCCCTGCCCAATTCGCGGGTTCGGGGACCGAGGAACCGGTGATCGTCAGCGACCAGTTTGCCAATGTTCCTACTCCGCCGGCGGACAGGTCGGCGACAAACAGCGTCCACGCACCGCCCGACGACTGGCCATTGAGGCCGGAAAGGGTTGCGGTCCGGGGATCGCTGGTGACGGTGTCGAAGGGGCTGACGGACCGTCCGTCCGGCGCCCAAGTCCCGGTCAAGGTCCCGCCGGCCGGATTCGACACCGTTTGGTAGGTATGGATATCCCCGTTTGCGGCGGAGTCGGACAGGGTCACCTGGAGGCCATTATCCAGGTAGCCGAACGGCGCCGAGCCGGTACGGCCGACGCGGTTCAGGAGCACGGCCACGTCCGAACCGTGTTCGAGATAGGCATAGTAATCCCCGGTAAATCCGCCGGTCACGGTCAGGTCCAGCGTGACGTCAGTGATGGAGACGACGTTTGCCGGCAGGGTGATGGTCTGGGCCACGCCGACGGTGGAGTTGTCGGGAATCGTCAGGTTCGGCATCGCCGAATAGGTCTGGACGACCTGCGCCGCGACCGGAAGGGCGAGGAGGATTCCCACCGCGCTGGCGAGCAACCTGGGTGAACTTTTCATGGCATCAGTGGTGAACCCGGAGGGCGAAAGCGGCGGGTTCATGGGACGGAGACGATTCGGTAGAAACGGGTCGAGGCCTCGGGCGATGCATCGGTGGTGGCCACCGCGCCCGTGGCGGTCGCGGTGATGGGGGATCCAAAATCGGTCCAGGGGCCCGTGACGGCGCCGGAGTATTGGACCTGGTAAGGAAACGACGGGATTCCGGCGAATTGGATCCCGAAGTTTCCGCCGCCCAGATTCCGGATCGTCGCCGGGTTGTTACCCGCGTCATTGGGATCGCGCACGGTGACGGTCACGGTGCCCAGGCCCGTTTGGCCGCGTCCGTCGCTGAGGGTGTAGGTGAAGCTGTCGCTGCCGGAGTAGCCCGCAGGCGGAGTATAGAGAACGTCCGAGCCGGAGACGATGGCGGAGCCGCCCTGGGCGGTGGGCGTGGTGACGGCGCTGATGCTTATGGTGTCGCCGTCGGCATCGGAGTCATTGGCGAGCAGTTTGATCTCCGGCAGGGTGGCGCTCTGGTCCTGATCGGTTTGCAGGAAGTCGGCGCCCGCCACGGGCGGCTGATCCGCCACCAGAGTCAATTGATAGTCCTCCACTTCGCCGTCGGCGGCCAGGCCGGTGGGCAGCAGATTGCTGTCGGAGCTGTAGCGGAAGCGCGCGAAGGTGGTTCCGCTCGGAATGCCCGGAGGCACCGTGACACTGATCAGGTGGGGATTGCCCGCCGCGGTCAGGCTCAGATTGGTGACGATCTGGTCACCGGCGTCGGCCCAGCTGCCATTGGCATTCCAATCGATCCCGGCATTGAGTTTCGCGTCGCCCGTGACCACCACGGTCAGGGTGGCGGTCAGGCCGCCGTCGAAGCTGGCGGGCAGCGTCACGCCGTCGTCAGGCCCGCCACCCAATCCGGGGAGTACTCCGCCCAGTTCAAAGCGGCGACCCGAAGCCTGAGCAACAGTGAAAAGGCGGTGCTGCAAGAGCGCCTTTCGAGTGCGGCAGACAGCCCTTCCGTCTCTGCCCGTCTGCGGATTGAAGACGATATTGATCCTAAAGATGCTCAGCAGCTGATCGAGAAACTAAGGTCGTTAACGAAGCTGACGGAGGAGGAACAGGCATTGAACCAGAGGTTGCCTGAGCTCCAGAAATCCTCCAGAAACGCTCAAAATGCTCTGAGAGTGGCACAGGGCAGCCTGCTGACCGAGCTCCAGCTGAGCCTGGCGTACCTGTCGCGGAATGGTTTCGAGGACGACTCCTCGCGGCAGGTGGTAGCCACTGCGTCCCGTACCTTCACGTTCTACAGTGTCCCCTCCTTCCGCCATGACTATCATGCAAAGCGGGTCCTCCCAAGCAACATCATGGCGTTTCCTGAACCCGAGGAGGAAGTGATCAAGCTCTTTGGCCGAAATATCGCCCTTCATTATTTTGTCGTGCGCCTGTCACTGCGAAACACTGACGCCGAAGACCGGCTGGTCAGCAGCGGAATGGTGCGCGCGAAGGGCCGGGCCATCGTGGAGTCACCCACAAAGAGTGGTGTGCCCCTCCGGTTCACTGTTCCTGTTGAAGTCGCACCGCACAGCGCCCAGCAGATTTATTCCATCCTGTCGGACGAGGCGGTCAATGAACCGCGGGCAGTAGTGTTCCGGGCGTTTGAGCTGGCCGGGGCGGTGGCGTCCGCCTATACCCTGTCCTTTGGGGCTGATACCTTTACCAAGGACGCGATCCAGCTCGCCACCGGCATTGGGGTGCCCGCATTTTCAAAATTCTGGACCGACCGGCTGCCCGGTTATCAGCGAAATATTGTCAATTTTGCCATGGACGACCTGGTGAAGATTCCGAAGGGCGGGGTCACCAGCCATAAGTTCCTATTCTTTCCGAAGGACAAGATCGAGGGTGACCGGACCTCCCAAACTGCTCCATGTGATATGAGAGCTTTAGGCGTTGGTTGATGGTTGTTGGTTTACTGCAAATTGTCCATCCCCGGTGGAGGGAGGGCGGCGCCCGACCGGAGCCGGGGATGGACCGATCCGTTGGGCGTAGGCTGCCGGGC
>CAIXUG010000039.1 GCA_903922605.1 uncultured Verrucomicrobiota bacterium | reverse complement strand
TCTGGAAGGAGCCGCCATTGACCTGGTTGGACACGGTCACGTTGTCCAGCGGCGCATTGCCGCAGTTGCGGACCGTGCCGGTGAAGGTGATGGCGCCGAACTGGCCGATGCTGCCCGTGCAGGTCGCGGTGACCTGGATGCAGGGCTGCACCACTTCGGAGTTGAGGCCCTGGTTGGCGCCGCCCCGGCTGTTGGTGTCGTTCTGGTGGATGTCACCCTCATCGGAGGCCGTGGCCCGCACGGTGCAGTCCGGGAGGATGTCCTGCGCCCGCACGACATAGGTGACCACGTCCGGATAGAAGTCCGCATCGGACTGGACCAGCGAGGTGCGCCGCAGCGTGATCTGGTTGGTGATGCCGTCGGGAGTCACGAGAAAAGCCACAATGCCGGACGCATCACAGGCCACCCTCGGACTGCCCGGCAGCCCGTTGAAAACCGTCACGCTGTAGCGGATCGATTCGCCGATATGCACGTCGGTCGAGTCAGTGAACAGGTTGATCCCCAGCGCGCTGCCCGTGCAGCCCACCGGACTCTGGTCCGCGCGCGCCGGCGTCAGGCCCAGCAGCAGGCCCGCCATGAGCGTGGTCCAGGCCAGCGTCCAGCCGTTCCGGAGCCGGCCCAGCAGGCCCGCCCCCAATTGCAATAGTGTGCGAGGTGTTCGCCGGAAGCCCTGCGGCGAGGGCGGTGGATATGAGGTGGTCATGGGATTGTTCAGCTTCTAATGTTGCAGTTTCGGGGGCGGAGTTGACGTCATCAGCGATTCACTTCGCGAGACGACATGGTAAATTGTCGGGGGACACATTGGGTGTCGGCGGGCCTTAGATTCTATGGGGTATATTCCTGATGGGGTGTTCACCCCATTGTGCAACCGGTGAGATTCGGGGGGGCCTTCGGGGCGGCTGGCGGTTTTCGCAGGCACAAAACGGGTCGGATTTGCGCCCGCTACCCCGGGTTGAAGCCTGCGGCAGGGCACCCGCTCACTCGGTCGGGCGCGGCGACGAATGCAAGCCTCCCAGCGCCCTCAAAATAGTCTGTTGCACGGTCGAGTTGGAAAGGTTCCCGAGGTGGCCACCCTCGGCGAAGACCGTCAGCCGGTCCGGAGCAATGGTGGCCCGCAGCCACGTGAGATCATCATCCGCCAGCAGAAAGTCGTTCTGGTTGACGATGACTCGGATGTTGGGGTTGGCCCGCAGTCCGTCCGTGTAGGATTTCAGGTCGTCCGCAGCGGCGAACGTCTCGGAGGAGGCCTCCGGCAGGCTGTGGCTCCGGTAATAGGGAAGGACAAACCGGTCAAAATAGTCGCGGTAGGAGTACTGCAGAATCTCGTTGTAAACGGGTTCGCGCCGTAACGTGTGGAGCGGTTGCCGGAGGACCCCCTGATTGGCACGTCGCTGGCTGCTGTAAATGACATCGCGCAGCATGAAGCGAAACGTCATGCCGATGAGAAACTTGGACTCGATGGCGTCAAAGGGCAGCGAGGTCTGGGGCGTGAGCGTGCCCCGGCTCAGCGACGCCACCTTCAGCAGGGTGTTCTCCAGGTTGTCCGCCCGTTCGGCGGCCGGCCAGCCCAGCGGTGCGTCGTAAAACTCATCCAGCCTGGAAAGCCCATAGACCAACCGGACCGGCGTGCTGATGGCCACGTAGCGGTCGAACCTGATCAGCGGGGAGGGGCCATTGGTCGTGGTGGCTGCTAGGTACAGGGAATCAAATGCGCCCATTGAGTAGCCCATGAGCGCCGTCTCCCCCAGGCGGTCCCGATGATCGCGGCGCAGGCGGCGGTCAATCTCCGTCAGGGCGACACGCAGGTCCTGGCCATCCACCGGCAGATAGCCCGGCAGGGCCGAGGTCGAGGCCGCTTCCATGAACTCGGAATTGAACACACTGCTGACACAGACGGCGGAGTAACCGTGGCGGAACACCAGCTCGGCCAGAGCGAGAGACGACTGTGACAGGCGGTGCGAGCCGAGACCAGGAACGATATAGACCACTGGCGCCCGGCCCGGCTGCAACCAATAGGTGAACTTGAGCTTCCGGTCCGTGGTCGGAATAAGCACCGAGCCGTTTCGGCCGTGCAGGGGAAACTCGGGGTCCTTGTAGGTGAAGAAGACGGACTCGATGGTCTCCAGCGACGCCTTGTCCGGCTCGCCCTTGACCTGAAAATCCGCCACCTGGTTGGCGCGGGCAAACGTCCACGCATATTGGATCTCAGAATACGGGTCCATCTCCGCCTGGCTGAAGCGCACGGTTTCGTTCACCGTATCAGAAAGATCATTATACATGACCGCGTAGGAAAAGTAGGTGTAGGGGCCCAGATAGGTCAGCGGGTTTCCGGTTTCGGGCTTATAGGGCGAGATATAAAGCAGGGGATTTGCGGCCGTGTCGGCGGCCAGCCCCAGCGTGTCGCGCTCATTGCTCGGCCCGAAAACCGGCAGCATGATGAAGCAGTGAGGATCCCAGCCCCACTGGCCGAAGGTCTGCCCGAAATCGGCGTCCGATTTGGGGATCTTCCACCGGGTTGCGACGTCGAAGAATCCCGCCACACCCACCGTGGTGTTGCAGGCAAACCGGTAGGTCTCATCGCGTGCGCCCGCCCATTTGCCCTGGAGCGCATTGTTGATCAGCCGCCCGGGAAAGGTGAGGTTGTGGCCGAAGTTACCGATTCCTCTGCGGACCGGCTTCGCGACGGCGAACCGGTACACGCGGCTGGTCGGCTTGATGACGCCGATCATCACGCCTTTGTTAAAGCCCCACACCACCCGGTTCAGCGGTTCGAGCGGATCAGGAACGGAGCGCGGGAGCATCACCCTGGGCTCCCCATTCGTCTGGGCGGGCAGCTCGCCGTACAGGGCCAGGGTGAGCAGCGCCACCAAAGTGCCGTGTGGGAAAATCCGCCGAATAAGATTCAAATCCGCCGCCCTCCGACGGGGAGAATGCTGGTGACGGGCGGCTTCCCGGCAAAGCACGGCCGTTGACGGTAAAATACGGGCGCTACGCTCATGGGAGAATGGGTGCAAAAGCAGCGGACGAAGGCAGGCAGGGCGCCCGCCCTGGTGGCCGGTTCAAATTCTTCCGAGCAGCAGCAGCACGAGGACGATGACGACGACCAGGCCCAGCCCGCCGCTGGGGTAGTAGCCCCAGTTCCTGCTGTGCGGCCAGGTGGGAAAGGCGCCGATCAGCAAGAGGATCAGGATGATGAGCAGAATGGTTCCGAGAGACATGGTAATTCTTTCAATCAGTTGAGACGGGAAAGTGGCGGAAAACGCGAAGCGCTTCCCAATCGTGGTCTTTCCGGGCGGCAGCTTCGCCAAGCGCGGTGGAAGCGGCTATGGGGTCTTACCCCACCTCCGAGGGGGCGGTATCCTGGGGCAGCCATGGCCCGGCGAACGAGGAGGCTCGGAAGCCGTGGCGGGTTCAGCCCATCACCCGCTCGAAACTGTCCTGGAGATCGCGCGTGGTGCGCAGGCCGACAAACTGTTTGGCGATATGCCCTTCGCGCAGCAGCACGAGCGTGGGGACGGCCCGGACGCCGTATTCGGCCGCCAGCGCCGGCTGTTGGTCAATGTTCACCCTCCCGATCTTGACCCGGTTTCCATACTGGTCGGCCAGGTCGTCCAGTACCGGTCCGATCTCCTTGCACGGGCCGCACCATTCGGCCCAGAAATAGACGAGAATCGGGGTGGATGAGAGCAGCACTTCAGCCAGGAAATTGGCTTTGGTCAGCGTTACGACAGTGGACAGTGGCATAATTGGATTTGGGTTGGCTTGTTTCGTGATTCGTGGATCGCGCCTTGCCTCCTGGCCTGGCGCAAATTTCTACGGTCTGGTGGCCGGAGTTCCGGTCGGCGGCGAGGACTGCTGCCACTCGGGTGTGGCGCCGATCTGCTCGCGAAAGCCGATGGTCACGCGGAGTATGGTATCCACGAGCGCCAGCAGCTCGACGGGCGTATAAGGCTTCAGCAGGATCGCGGCGGGATGCATCCAGGGCGCACGCGGGTATTGCTCCTTCGGCAATACGCCGGAGACGAGGATGGCCGGGAGCATCATGTGCTCTGCCTCCATCCGCTTGAGCAGTTCGACACCCGTCAGCTCCGGCATGCTGTTGTCGGTGATCAGCAGGTCAAAGTGCCCGGCGTTGAGCGCCTGCCAGGCGGCGGCACCGTCGGCCACGGTGCTCACATCATAGCCGCTTCGCGTCAGCGCCGCCGCACTGAGCCGAAGGATGTCCGCGTCGTCATCCGCGACCAGGATGCGATACGGGATTCGGGAATTCATAAAGGAGGGAGATAACAGCTGAGTTGGGTCAGTTTCACGCCGGCCTGCGCCGAACCGATGCCCATCATGCCAGCCTCCATTTCGCCGCCAATGGGGTGAAATCCCCATTCAGTCGGGCCGGGACTCCTCTGCCGCCCGAACCTCACACCGCGATATCGTCGCAACCAGGGCGGCCCGTCTGCCAACAGCGTCGTTGCCCCGGGTGTGGGCAAACGTCAGGCCATCCCGGCTGGCCGGCCGCCTGAACTCGTGACCAGCAGCCGACACGCAAACCGGTGCAGGCGGCGGCGGGAAATACGCAGCTTCAGTATGTCCAGTATTCCGCCACGGGCGTGATGACGGCCCGAGTTTAACATATCTCGGAGCTGATGTTCAGAGCGTGCCCCCGCCACCTCATCCACGAGTGCCCAGTCCTGCTGGAAAATGCCGGTCCAACTGCTGAACTGGCCCAGAAACCAGGCGAAAGGGCGGCGGTTTGGCGGGAAGGCCGCGAGGAACAACCGCCACCGCGCCTGCCCGCAGGTCAGCCCATGCTCGTCCGCGAAACGCTCAAGAACGGAATCGTGGTGGTCCTCGGTCGGCTCGGGAAGCAGGGAAGGAGATTCGTCGGGCCGGTTGGTCCCCGCGCCTGCCGCTTTCGGAAGCGCCGTGTTGGACCAAGATTTCGGCCACTGAGTGAGAGTGACCGGGGCGGCTGCGGAGGCGACGTGGTCACGTTCAGGAGCCGGTCCCTTGGGGGAAGAAATGGCCTCCACCTTCGGGAGAAAGATTGTCAGTGCGCGGGTTATTTTCATCAAGACGTGACCATGGAACACTCATTTTGCGAGGTGTTCGAATGCGTCACGCAAGGCGGACGCGGTCGCTATTTTCCCCGGTAATTTCCGGGGTGGCGGAGGCGGTCGAGCCGCTCCGACTCCTGCTCGGCACGCTGGAGGGCCATGAACCTCGTGGAGGACCGGTGAGCCGCCCGCTCTTTCGAAAGGCAGACGCGCACCACGGCTTCCCAGACCCGCTTAAAGCCCGCTTCGGCCACCGCTCCGAAGCGAAGGAGCCGGCGGCGAAAGCGAGTCATTTGCATGGCTTCGTGCCGGTCCAATCGCTCACTTGGAGCCACGCCACACGAAGGAAAAGCCGGCCATGACGGCGACCACTCCGCCGATGAGCATCCACACGGCCTTGTCCGTCGGCGATCCGGTGAAGAAGCGGGACACGTCGGAATTGAACGAGTTCATGGCGTGGATGCCGAACACCATGAGGACCACACCGCCGACGATCAGAAAGAGGGAAACAGGATTTTTCATAATGGTGAAGAGGCCGACCCGGCCGTGAAAATCACGGCTTTGGGTCGGGGATGTCAGGCCTTGCGCCCACGGATCAGGCTCAGCAGTACCATGATGATGGCGATCACCAGCAGGATATGGATGAAACCGCCCATCGTATAGCTGCTGACGAGGCCCAGCAGCCACAGGATGATCAATACGACGGCAATGGTGTATAACATAGGAGTAGCCTTTAAGGGTTGTTGACCGCGAAGCTGTTCAGGGGGCGATCTTGTCGCTCACCCATTGGCGGGCCTGCTGAAAGCCGTCTTTCACATCATTGTAGCCCTTCTTGAAGCCGCTCTTGACGTCGTTCCAGGTCGATTCGGTGGCGTCCTTGGCGACGTCAATCTGTGCGTCGAGCTTGGCCACCTGGTCCCGCAGCGCCTGCAGCTTGGGCTGGGCGTCGGCCTTCGCCTTGTCGCTGGCCTTGTCGATCCGGGCGGTCAGCCGGTCGAGGTCGGCGTGGATCTCAGCCGATTCGGTGCGCATCTTGGCGATGAATTCCGTCTTCTCGGCGTAGGTGTAGTCCTTCATGTCCTGCGCGGCCACCTTGGTGTCCTGCGCGACCTTGTCCATCTGCTGGGCATTGGTCTGGTCGGCGGGCTTGTCGCAGCCGACGATGAAGAGGGCGGCGGTGAGAAGACCGAGAGTGATGTGGGTAGTTTTCATATTTTAATTTTGATGAAGATGGGTGTCTGGGGCGTGTCCGGGCTCAACGGGCGGGTGCGCTGCCGCACCCGCCCTGGAACACATAGGGGATCAGTTCTGCGAAATGGTGGGCTGCACAACCATGTTGTTCACCACGCTCCTCACGCCGCTGACATCGGTGACCAGCTTGGTGACGAGTGACTTCTCGGCGGCGTTCTTGACCATGCCGGCGAGGGTGACCACACCGTCCATCGTGGTGACCTTCGTGCGCAGCGCGCTGGTGGAACGGTGCGAGGCAAGGGTGAGTTTCACCTGGGCGGTGATCGAGGCATCGTCGATCGCCTCGCCCGGCGTCGGGTCGGGGGTGACCGCGACCGTGACGACCATGGTGTCGTTCACCACGCCTTTGACGCCTTCGACATCCTTCACGTATTCGGAGGTCAGTTCCTTCTGGGCGGCGCTGGAGGCTTCGCCGGTCAGGGTGACGATGCCGTCCTTCACGTTCACGTCGGTCTTGGTGGCGCGCACATTGCGATGGAAGAGCAGGGTGCTTTTCACCTTGAGGGCGACCCAGCCGTCCGAGTGCTCGGCCGGGCCTCCGCCCTTAATTTCGAGGCGGTCGTTCACGGCCGTGACGCCGGGCAGGCTGGCCACGGTCTCGTGGGCCAGGGATTTGTGCGATTCATCGGCGACGGTGCCCGTCAGGGTGACGACGCCGTCCTTCGAGCTGGTATGGATCGAGTCATCCTTCAGATACGTCTTGAACACGTAGGATTTCTTGGCGGCGGACTCGATGCGGCTGTCCGTATCGGCGGCGAGCAACGGGGTGGTGCTGACGAGAAGGGTGCTCACGACCAGCATGGGGGTGAGCATGGAAATTGATTTCATTTTGGTATTCATATTCGACGGTGGTTGGGGGTTTAAGCCCACGTACTAGACTGGCTGATCAGGGCAGCCTTTCACAATGGGGTGAAACCCTGCCGGATCCAGCCGATGGCTGACGCCGTCAGACGAACCCGCCGCCCGGATGCGCGGGCGGCGGGTGCGTCAGGCGGCGGGATGCCGCGAACCGTGGTCAGGGTGTGCAGCAGGTGCTGGACGATTCCTTGATGGCCTTCTCGACGGCCTCGCGGGTTTCACCGGTGCGCTTCTGGATGCGGCCGAGCAATTCCTCCTGCTTGCCCGCGACGTAGTGCAGGTCGTCGTGGGTGAGCGTGGCCCACTTCTGCTGCAGCTTGCCCTTGGTGATGTTCCAGTCGCCCTTGATTTCGAGTGTGGTCATAATTCTTTTTTGCGTTGAGTGCTTGCTCCGTCGCCGACGAAACGCCAAGCGTTCACGTCACGGACGGGATAGATGGATATTGGATCGCACGGGATGACCCGCCTATGGGGTTTAACCCGACATCCAAGTCTCACGGCCTTCTTAAGGGGTGTTCACCCCATAGCTAGAAGACGGGGAGTGACCCATGTTGGCACCTTGCACTGGCAAGCTCTGAGGCGTAAGCCCTAACCATACCGCTAAACCCGGTCCGCCATCATGGAACAAAACCTCATCGACTTTTCCCGCCGCTATGCGCCAGCATTTGAAGCCGGGTCGGCGGGGAAGCCCGCGTTCCGCGCTGGCAATTGGCCGCCGGGCGGTGGTCCTCGAACTGGAGACCCTGGGCCTGGCGCGCATCCATGAGGAGGCGCTGGCCCTGCGGAATGGTTCGGCCCACAGCCGCGAGCAGATCCGGCAGGCGGCGGCCTTTTTTGCCGAGGCGAACCGCCCGATTGAGGAGACCCGCGGCCCGGCGCGCCAGAACCAGGCTCACCTGAGCCGGCTGGAGAAGACGCTGGCAAAGCGCACGGGGGAACTGGCCACCAGCAACCGGCAGCTGGAGCGGGGCATCGCCCGGCGCAAGCTCATGGAGGAAGCCTTCAAGAAGCGCGGCGAGCACCATAAGAAGTGCCTCGAGGAATCGCTGGCGCTGCAAAAGCGCCTGCGCCAGCTCACCCATCGCGTGCTGACTGCACAGGAGGACGAGCGCAGCAAGATCAGCCACGAGCTGCAGGACGAGATCGGCCAGACCCTGCTGGGCATCAACGTCCGCCTGCTTTCCCTCAAGCGCGAGGCGCGCGGCAACTCCAAGGGCTTCAAGATGGGCCTCGCCAGCACGCAGCGGCTGGTGGCAAGTTCGGCCAAGTCGGTGCGACAGGTCGGCCGTGATATCGGCCGTCTATGAAGCGGAAGCTCGCAAAACTTTACCGGTCGGCGTTACGGGCGTATCTGAAGCACGGCGTGCCAGCGAGCCTCGACGCGGCCCGCGGGCTGGGCGCCCAGGCGCTGACCGCCGGCCTCCAGACCCTCGACCTCGCCAAGCTCCACGAGGAGATCCTCATCCAGGAGGTGCTGCCGGACGTGCCGCCCCGCAAGCGCACCGCGCTCATCCGGCGGGCGGGCGTCTTTTTCGGCGTTGCGATCACCCCGATCGAGGAGACCCATCGCGGGGGACGCGAGGCGGTCGTCCAGCTCAAGAAGTTCATCGAGACGCTCAGCCAGCGCACGGTTGAGCTGGCCGCCGCGAATCTCGAACTCAGCCTGGAGATCGCCCAGCGCAAGGCGGCGGAGGAGGCGCTGAAGAAGAGCGAGCAGCACTACGCCGTGCTGCTCCGGCGCTCGGATCTGCTGCAGGAGCAGTTGCGCCGCCTGTCACGCCAGATCATCACGGCCCAGGAGGACGAACGTCGGAAGATCAGCCGCGAACTCCACGACGTGATCGCCCAGACCCTCACGGGCATCAACATCCGCCTCGCCACCCTGCACGCGGCGGCGACAACCGATTCCAAGACGCTGGAGCGCAACATCTCCCGCACCCAGCGGCTGGTCGAAAAATCGGTGGAGATCGTCCACCAGTTCGCGCGCGAGCTGCGCCCGGCGGTGCTCGATGATCTCGGGCTCCTTCCCGCGCTGCAGTCCTATGTGAAGGCCTTCACCCAGCGGACGAAGCTCCACGTCCACCTGAAAGTTTTCGCCGGGATCGAGGAGCTGGGCATCAATCAGCGGACGGTGCTCTACCGCGTGATCCAGGAAGCGCTCACCAATGTGGCCCGCCACGCAAAAGCCACGCAGGTCGAGGTGAGCTTCCAGCGGCACGCCATGGGCCTTTCCCTGAAGGTTCACGACAACGGGAAATCGTTCCTGGTGGACGACATGCTGCACAGCCGCGGCCGGCGGCGGCTCGGGTTGCTGGGCATGCGTGAGCGCGTCGAGATGATCGGCGGCCAGTTTGAAATCGTGTCCGCGCCGGGTCACGGCACTGCGGTCCAGGTGCAATTGCCGCTGCCGAAGCCCCCCGCCGCGTCCGCGGAGAAACTAACCACCCTCAAGCCCGAATCCCCATGAAGCAAATCACCGTACTGCTGGCGGAAGATCACATCGTCGTGCGCGAAAGTTTCCGCACCATGCTGGGACTGGAGACCGACCTCAAAGTCGTGGGTGAGGCCAAGGATGGTCGCACTGCCATCGCCTCGGCGCTCAAGCTCCACCCCGACGTGGTGCTGATGGACATCGCCATGCCGCTGCTCAACGGGCTGGAGGCCACCCGGCAGCTGATCGATGCCTGGCCGGCCGCGCGCGTGCTCATGCTCTCCGCCCACAGCGACGACGCCTATGTGCAAAAGGCGATGGAGGTCGGTGCCCGGGGCTTTCTGCTCAAGCAGTCCTCCAGCCATATCGTGTGCGACGCGATCCGCGAGGTTCACAAGGGCAGGGAGTTCTTCTCTCCCGAGGTTTCGGCGCGTCGAGGCAAACTGAACGCGCAGGAGCTCAATTCCAAGGGCACCCCCAAGACCAAGGCCATCGAGCTGACCGCGCGCGAGATGGAAGTCCTCCAGCTGATTGCCGAGGGCAAGGCCAACAAGGAAACCGCCAGCGAGCTCGGCATCGGCATCAAGACGGTGGAAAAGCACCGTGAGCACCTGATGAAGAAGCTCGCCATCCACGACACCGCCGGGCTGACCCGCTACGCCATCAGCACGGGGGTCATCGAGAGCCACCTGCAAATCACGATCGAATAGCGGCCCGCGTCATCCTCTTTTCAACCGCCCGGCCCGCCCAGAGGGTCCCGTCCGAATTTATCGATCCTGTGGATAGCTCACGGGGCTGACCAACGCACGGATCGGATCAGTCTGGGCGACCGGGCGGTTCACCAATCACGCGGCAGCCAGCGGGTGATGCTCCTCCTGATCCACCAGTTCACCGGCAAATTTGAGGGCTGAACGGATTTGAGCGTGGGTGAGCCCGTATTCTTGCTCCACCTCCTCAAAGCCCATGCCGCCGGCCAAACTACCCACGATGAGGGACACCGGCATGCGCGTGCCGCGAATCACCGGCTTGCCATGGCAAACCTTTGGGTCGATGACAATTTGATCGTTCACAGGTTGAGGCGTAGCGCCGGCTCCGGGTTTTACCAGCCGACTGTTCTCGCATTCGCAACACATCGAACCGAACAGGAGTCCGTCCAATTATTCGGGGAGGACACGAGGTGACGAGTCTCATTCTGGGTTTGAGTGAATCACGCTGTCACCGGGGCGAAGACGGAAAGATAGAGACTCCTCACGTCGTCTCCTACTTTATCAGGAGTTTTGAAAGACGCAGGCGCGACAGATTCGAAAAGCAGCCCGCCTTTGAAGGCCAAAGGCCTGGTCACAAGCCAGCCCAAGGCAAAGCGAGGAACGAGCGACGCCTTGGGTTTCCGCAAAAAGAGGGGAGAGGCCTGAAGGGCCGGCGCAACCCGTTTGGGCGCAAGATTGTACCGCCCTTGCAGGGCTCGGCGATTACGGGGGGCACGAAACCCAGGGCGGCACCGGACTGCGTCCGGCTTGCCCTGGGCTAGCTTGTGGCCGGGCCTTTGGCCCTTCCGAGGCGGGTGAGCGTGAGGTGCCGCCCAATTCAAATTTTACAGTCGGTCAATGTGACCGCGCCGGGTCGGAGACCGGCGCTCCGACCGTGTGCGGCTGGCCGGCTCTTCAGCCCTTTAGCTTCTCCAGGTTCGCCGCGCCGTTCACGGTCGAGTTTACGCGGAGACGCAGGCCGTTCAGGCGGATGAAGCCGGTGGCGTCGTCCTGGTTGTAGGCCTTGGTCGGGTCGGCCTCCATGGTGGCGATGTGCGGGTTGTACATGCTGAACGGGCTCTTGCGGCCGGCCACGTACAGGCCGCCCTTGTAGAGCTTCACACGCACGGTGCCGGTGACGTTCTTCTGGCTTTCCTCGACGTAGGCCTGGAGGGCGAGGCGCTCGGGGGCGTACCAGAAGCCGTTGTACACCAGCTCGGCGTACTTCGGGATGAACCCGTCGCGCTGGTGCATGACCTCGCGATCCATCGTGAGGCTCTCCATCTGGCGGTGCGCGTAGTGCAGGATGCTGCCGCCGGGGGTCTCGTACACGCCGCGGCTCTTCATGCCCACGAAGCGGTTCTCGACCATGTCCACGCGGCCGACGCCGTGTTTGCCGCCGACCTTGTTCAGCGTCTTCATCACCTGCAGCGGCGTGAGCTGTTTGCCGTTCACGGCCACGCAGTCGCCCTTCACAAAGTCGAGCGTGACGTACTCCGGCTTGTCCGGCGCGTCTTCGGGCAGGACGGAAAGGGTGGTGAAATACTCACGGTTCTTCAGGTCAAAGGAGTCGTACCACGGGTCTTCGAGGATGCCGGCCTCGTAGGAGATGTGCAGGAGATTGCGATCCATCGAGTACGGCTTCTTCGCGCTGGCCTGCACGGGAATGCCCTTGGCGGCGCAGTAATCGATCATCGCCTGGCGGCCGGGGAAATCCTTGCGGTACCGCTCGTCACGCCACGGGGCGATGATCTGGAGCTCGGGGGCGAGTGCGGCGGCGGTCAGCTCGAAGCGGACCTGGTCATTGCCCTTGCCGGTGGCGCCGTGGGCGATGGCGTCCGCGCCCTCGGCCTTGGCGATCTCGACCATGCGCTTGGCGATGAGCGGGCGGGCGATGCTGGTGCCGAGGAAGTACTGGCCCTCGTAAATGGCCCCGGCGCGCAGCATCGGGTAGATGAAGTCGCGGGCGAACTCCTCCTGGAGGTCGTCGATGTAGATCTTCGACGCGCCGGTCTTCTTGGCCTTCTTTTCGAGGCCCTTCAGCTCGTCTTCCTGGCCAATGTTGGCGCAGAAGGCGATCATTTCGGCGTTGCCGTAGGTGTCTTTGATCCACGAGAGCAGCACCGAGGTGTCGAGGCCGCCGGAGTAAGCGAGAACGATTTTCATTAGGCGCGCGGATGATGCGGCGGCGCGCGGCGCGGGGAAGGGGAAATTTTCACAAGGAGACTGGAGTGGAACAGTAAGCCAGTGAGCCAGTAGGTCAGTAATCAGTGAACCAGTCGTGATGGCCTTTGTCTTCTCTGACCCACTGACCCACTGGCTTACTGGCTTACTGGCTTACTGGCTCAACCCGTTCCCTGTTCCATTGACGGCCACAAATGCGGTTGGTTCGCTTGAGGCATGAACAGACTGGCCTGCTGGGGCATTGGACTGGGGTTGGCGCTGACCTTGTCCGCCGAGGACCTGACCACGGTCGATGGCCGGGTCCTGCGTCGCGTCGAGTTCTCCGAGGCGGATGAGGAGCGCGTGCTCGTGAAGCACCACGACGGCGTCGAGCACATCTACCTCTACGACCTGCCGCCGGAGCTGCAACGGCGATTCCACTTTGATCCCATTGTCGCGCTGCGGCGCAAGACCGCCGAGGTGGAGCGGCTCAAGGCCGAACTGGCGGCTGCCCGTGGTGAAGTGGTCGCCGCCAAAGCCACCGCCGAAAGGGCGCAGGCGCAGGCGCATCAGCCGGTGATGGCGCCGGACAACCATGACCTTTGGAAAGAGTTGCCACCCACGAGGCCGGCGGCCCAGCTGCCCCCGTTGCACCAAGGCGAGGTGGTGAACGTGTTTGACCTGGTAAACCACTACCGCACGGAGCCGAACGCCGCGCAGGCCCGGTACAAGGGGCGTGACTTCCTGCTCGAAGGCACCGTCGAGCGCATCGAGGACCGAATTGTCGGGCGCTACGTCAAGGTGCTGTGCGTCTCGCCGGACCGGAATCTCCGCGTCGTCGTCGAGTGGAAGGTGCCCGAGGAATACCCCAAATTTTACACGAAGGCTGAGGGCCGGCGGCTCTTCGGCGGCACCAACCGATACGAGCGCCTGATCTTCGAGGCGGGCGAGCATGTGACCTTCGCCGTGCGGGGTGGGGCGTTTGATGACGGGGCGATCTTCCTCGGACACGCCGAGCTGGTAAGGCGGGCGAAGGAAGCGCACTAAAAAGTGTCGAGTGGCGAGTGGCGAACGTTGAGTCCTGAAACTGAGGTCCCGGGGCGTGCACGGTTTCCCGCGTACCACTGTTGCCGCCGCCTCCTGTCTCCGGGATTCATCCCCTCCTGTCTCCTGTCTCCCTCCTCACACGCGCCGGTTCGATATGGACGAGCACGTCGTGGACGTGGGGCAGTTCACGTCGGATGGCGTCCTTCACCGCATGCGCGATGCGGTGCGAACGCTCGACACTCATCTCGGGATCGACGTGGACGTGCATGTCCACCAGCACCTGGTAACCCATCTTGCGGGCGAAACATTTCTCCACCGCATCCACTTCGGCGACCCCTGCGGCGATGGCACGGATGCGTTCGGTCAGGAGCGGGTCGGGCGTGGCGTCCATCAGCTCCTCCAAGGCCGGCCGCAGCAGGGACCAGCCGTTCCACGCGATGATGCCGGCGGCGACGATGGCGGCGATGCCATCCGCGCTGGCATATTTGGGGCCGCCAATCAGGGCGATGCTGATGCCGATGGCGGCGGCCAGCGAGGTGATGGCGTCGCTGCGATGGTGCCACGCGTCGGTCTGCACGGCGGAGCTGTTGGTCGCCCGGCCTTCCTTGCGCACGTAACGGAACAGCACCTCTTTCACGACGATCACGACGACCAGCACCGCCAGCGTGAAGGGGCGCGGACCGGGCCCCGGCTCGAACATGGTGCGGATCGAATGGGTGGCGATGCCGACCGCAGCCAACAGCAGCATGGTCGAAATGACCGCGGCTGCGATGGGCTCGGCTTTGCCGTGGCCGTAGGGATGATCCGCATCCGCCGGCTTCGAGGCGACCACCAGCCCGCGCCAGACAATCAGGGAACCGAGGATGTCGGCAAAGGATTCGACGGCATCGGCGACGAGCGCGTGCGAATTGCCGGCGAGACCGGCAAAGAGCTTGCCGCCCGCGAGCAGCGCATTGGCGACCATCCCGAGGAAGGTCGCGCGCAGGCTGCGTTGGAGGCGGCTATCGGGCATGAATGGGGATGTGGGCGGAAATTGGCGTATTCTTAATCATAATCTTGCTCTTGTTCTTACTCCCTCTGGTTTGGGTGGTTGAGATCAAGATTATGATGATGAGTAAGATTAGGAATTGAACAGGTTCAGCACCCCATCCAGCCCGACGTGGTTGAGCGCGACGTGGGCCTGCTGCTGCACCACCGGCTTCGCTCGGAAGGCGACGCTAAGGCCGGCGAAGGCCATCATCTTGAGATCGTTGGCCCCATCGCCCAGCACGATGGCCTGACTTGGATCGCAGCCGATATCACCACAGACTGCGCGAACCTTCGCGGCCTTAGCATCGGCATCCACGATGGCTCCGAGCACCTGGCCCGTGAGTTTGCCATCCTTCACCTCCAGTGTGTTGGCGAGCGTGTCATCCAGTTGCAGCCGGTGTTTCAGCCGTTCGGTGAAAAAGGTGAATCCGCCGGACACCAGCAGCGTTTTCAGGCCGGCAGTCCGGGCAGCGGTGAGCAGGTGTTCTGCGCCGGGCGAGAGCTGAAGGCGTTCATCATAGACCCGTTGCAGTGCGCTTTCGTCGAGCCCGGCGAGCAGACCGACGCGGCTACGGAGTGCAGCAGGGAAATCCAGTTCGCCGCGCATGGCGGCGGCGGTGATGGCGGCGACCTGCGGCTTCACCCCGACCATGTCGGCGATTTCATCAATGCACTCGATGGTGATGAGCGTCGAATCCATGTCCATCGCCACGAGCTGGAACTGGTCGAGGTGCAGCGGCCGGTCGAGAAAGGTGAAATCGAACCGGCGGTCGGCGCAGAAGGGCGCGACCGGCCCGCGCTCCGCGAGGTCAATGAGCCGCGCCATGCCGGGACGCGGTGTGTGGACGGCCTTCGCGCCGGTGTCGCGCTGAAGCGCCCGGGCATCGTCGGGGGTGAGGCCGTGGCCCTGGATCACGAGATCGTTCATTCCTGTTGCGGTGCGAAGGCTGCGCGGGCGGTCGCGGGTGCGGCAACTTTGAACTTTGAACTTTGCGCGACGGGCCCAAGCCTTCTCCCATGTCAGTCAAACCCAGGGTGGCCGTGCTGGGCACGGGCTCGCTCGGCAAGGAACACGCACGGATCTACGCGGAACTCGCCAAGGCGGGGCTCGCGGAGTTCACCGGCGTGTACGATGTCAATCCCGAGGCCGCCCGCACACACGCGGCGAAACACGGGGTCCGCGCCTTTGCTGATGTGAACGAGGCGGCCGCCGCGAGCGACGCGCTCAGCATCGTCACTCCGACGACCACCCACTTCGGCCTCGCGAAGGACCTGATGGGACAGGGGAAGCACCTGCTGGTTGAGAAGCCGATGACCGACAGCGCGGCGCAGGCGACCGAACTGGTGGCGCTGGCGCAGAGCCGGGGGCTGGTCCTCCAAGTCGGCCACGTCGAGCGCTTCAATCCGGTCTTCAGCTATCTGGAAAAGGTGGCGACGGAGCCGCGCTTCATCGAGTGCCACCGGCTGTCACCCTTTCCGGCACGCAGCACGGATGTCGGCGTGGTGCTGGACCTGATGATCCACGATCTCGACGTGGTGCTGGCCTTCGTGAAGTCGCCCCTCGTCGCGGTGGATGCCGTGGGCATCCCGGTCCTCAGCAAGAGCGAGGACATTGCGAACGCGCGCCTGCGCTTTGCCAACGGCTGTGTCGCGAACCTGACCGCCAGCCGCATCAGCCCGGAGCGCATGCGGAAGATCCGCGTGTTCAGCGGCGGTGAGCAGACCAGCTACATCAGCCTTGATTACCGCGCGCAGGAGGGCTTCATCTACCGGCTGGCCCGCGAGGGCGAGAGCGAGAGCTCGCTGCTGAAGAAACTGCTCGCGGCGAAGGACTCCACCATTGTGAGCGAGTTCGCGGGGAAGAAAATCGTGCGCGAACCGGTCCCGATCGCCAAAGAGGAGCCGCTTCGGCTGGAGCTGGCCCACTTCGTGGAATGCGTGCGGGAACGGCAGACGCCGAAGGTCACCGGTGCGCAGGCCAAGGCGGCGCTGGACGTCGCCTTTGAAATCACGCGGCAGATTGCCGCCGCCGGTTAGAGCGGGGGAAAAAGGGGCAGGGAGGAATGAGACTTAGCTCGCACCCTCCCTCTCCCCCTTCTCACTTTCCCACTTGCCGGCTCACTGGCTCAAGCCGCCGTGGCTGGCCGACCGCTTTGAAGCTCATTCCAACGGACGGCCTGACGCACGAGCGCGGCACCATCCTTGAGGCTGAGCTTGGATTTGATGTTGGCGCGGTGGGCGTCAACGGTCTTGGGACTGAGGCGCAGGCGTTCGGCAATGGTGCGGGTACTGTGGCCCTCGCCGAGCATGCGGAAGATTTCAAACTCGCGGTCGCTGAGGCGGTCGAGCATCAGGTCGCGATTGGGATTCGCGGCAGTACGGCGGCCCAGGTTGCCCAGAAGCTCGGAGGAAACCTTGGCGCTCACAAAGACGCGCCCTTCGGCGACGGCGCGGACGGCTTCGAGCAGTTTTTCACCGCCGGCCTCCTTCATGACGTAGCCGCGGGCTCCGGCGCGCAGGGTACGCTCGGCGTACAGCATCTCGTCGTGCATGGACACGACCAACACGGGCAGATTCGGGTTCATGGCCTGGAAGTCCTTGAGCACTTCGAGGCCGTTGCGGTCGGGCAGGCCAAGATCCAGCACGACGATGTCGGGATTGATCTTGGTGAGGAGTCCCACCGCCTCGGCGGCGCTGCCGGCTTCGGCGTATACCTCCAGATCGGGGGTTGAATTGAGCAGCAGGGTCAGGCCGCTGCGCATGAGCGGGTGATCATCTACCAGCAAGATCCTCTGCTTCGCCGTACGGGCAGCATTGGAAGGTTCGTTGGATTTCATTGCGACGTCTGAAAGTCCTAGGGAATGGGGCACACCGTCGTTGGGTTCGTTGCGTGGAAGCGGCCCATGGTTACCATTGGATACCCTAGGGCGCGCGGCCGAAATTGTGCCGGCATTAAGCGCGTCACTGACGGATAGAGTGGAATGGATTCTAGGCATTGCTAGGAGAATTTAGGCTTAATTGACTCAGCTTGGCTAGTAAATCTTACAAAATTTTCCTAGGATCACACCTAGGAAATTATGCTCGACAACAGGCCCATTCCTAGGGATCGGCAGCTATTCGATTTAGTTTAGTTGGAATTTCGTTTTTGGTGTCAGCCGAAGGACTCGAACTGGCCGATTACGGTTCCCATGGCTTCGTTGTGCAGGCTTCGTCACGGTGCCATCGGAGAAGCCGTTTCTGGTGGGCCACCGCGCCAGCCGCGAGGCCGTCGCCGCCAAGCGGGGCGCGCATCGAGGCGAATTCCACAGGATAAACCTCAGGCCGCCATGGTATCGGCAGACGGCCATGGGGTCAACATTGCGACCTGAGGGCCGGCAATCTCGCGACGCGCATGGGTGAACCATGAAGGCGACCTCGAGGGACAAGGCCGCGACCAATGCCCCGGGTTGGATGGCCTTTTGGCTGGTTATTTACGGCTAGAATCTCCTACCCTTGGAAAACTGTGAGGCACGACACTTCGCTGGTACTTATGCCACCAGTACGCCGTCAAATCCCATTGAGAATGCGTGGCGATGCCCCAAGCGCGGCTCGGCATGATGGTCTTTTGTAAGCGGCCTCACCGGGCTTGGTGCGGTATTCGTATCATGCTGTTACCTCCACTCACCCCTCCCTGATGGATTCAAACGCATCTGCCCGGCCGCCGCAGGCCTTTGGCGACTACGAGCTGATCGAGGAGATCGGTCGTGGCGGCATGGGTGTCATCTGGAAGGCTCGTCAGGTGAGCCTCGACCGCTGGGTCGCGTTGAAAATGATCCGCGATTCCCAGCTTGCCTCACCCAAGGCCCGCGAACGGTTCCGGATCGAGGCCGAGGCGGCCGGACGCCTCCATCATCCGAACATCGTTCCCATTTACGACTTTGGCGCCATCGATGGCGTCCCCTTCATCAGCATGCAACTGGTCGAGGGGACCGACCTGGTCCGCTGGGCGCAAAGCGTTCCGGTTGAGGCGGCAAAGCTGGCCCCCTTAATGGTCAAGCTCGCGGGTGCCATCCACTTCGCCCACCAGCGTGGCATCCTGCACCTCGACCTCAAGCCCGCGAACGTCCTCCTCGACGCGTCGGGCGAACCCCACATCACCGATTTCGGCCTGGCCCGTCGCATCGATGCCGCCGGGGCCGCGGTCTTCACCGCCGAGATCGTCGGCTCGCCCAATTACATGGCGCCTGAACAGGCCACCGGCCGCGTGGACGAGCTCACCATCGCCGCTGATATCTACAGTTTGGGCACCATCATGTATGAGCTGCTCTGCGGCCGCGCGCCCTTCCGTGCCGACTCGCCGCTGGCCACCCTACGCAAGGTCCAGGAGGAGGAGCCCATCCCGCCCCGCCAGCTCTACCGGTTCGCCGATCCCGATCTCGAAACGGTTTGTCTGAAATGCATGGAGAAGCGTCCCGACCGCCGCTACTCCTCGGCTCGCGCGCTTGCCTCCGACCTCGAACGCTGGCTCCGGGGTGAGCCGGTCCACGCGCGTCCCGTCACTGTTGCCCAACGCGTTTCCAAGTGGACCCGTCGCCATCCCGTCACGGCCGCTCTGATCGTGCTCGTGCACGTCCTCCTCGTCGCGGGCGTGGGCGGAATTGCCTGGATGGGTGCCCGCGCCTCAGCCCGCGCCACCGAAAGCCACGACCGGCTGGTGCACACCTACGTTTCCGGCGGTAACCAGCTCCTGGACACGGGTGAGGATTACACGGCGCTCCTTTGGCTGACCGAAGCCCTGCGGCTCGAAAACCGCGGCCCGGTCCATGAGGAAAACCATCGCTACCGCATCGAGGCCGTGCTCGACCACGCCTCCCAGCTCCAGCAGGCCTTCTTCTTCAAGGACCGAGTCCGGGCCGCCAACTTCGACCCCGAGTCCCGCCGGATCATCTTCGGCACGTCGTCCGGCACCGCCCGTGTTTTTGACCTCGCTTCCGGACGCCCGCTTACCGCCGAAATGACCCTCCCGGCGGCGGTTCACCGGGTCCGCTTCAACCGCGATGCCACCAAAGTTGTTACCATGGACATCACGGGTAATGCCCGCATCTGGGACGCCTCCACGGGCGCGCCGCTCACGCCCATTCTCCGGGGCGATGACTATCTCGGGGATACCGGCATCGGCACCCCGCTTCCAGGAGCGCCGATCACGCCGGTCCTACGTTCTGGCGCCGAAGACCAGGAACCGTTCGAATGGGCGGTGCTCAAGCTTGATCCGTCCGCCTGGTTCAGCCGCGACGGCACCACCCTCCTGACCGCGTGGGGCTGCCGGAGCGCCCACCTCTGGGACGTGGCCACCGGGCGGCACCTTCGCGACTTTTCCCACCATTCCCTGGTCGTCAACGCCAAGTTCACCTCCGACAACAGCTACGTCGTCACCGGCGGCAGTGACAAGACCGTCCGCCTGTGGGACGCCCAGACCGGGACCCCGTTCGGCAAACCCATGGTCCACGACCAGGTGGTTTCCTGGACCGGATTCAGCCGCGATGGCCGCCGCCTCCTCACGGTCAGCGACCGCCGGCTCATCCACGTCTGGGACTGGCACCAGGGAAAGGAACTGATTCCGGCGTTCGGTCACGGCGACGTGCTGTTCGCCGCCAGTTTCAGCCCGGACGGATCCAAGATCCTCAGCGGCGGCTGGGACAAGACCGCGCGCATCTGGGATACAGCCACCGGGCTTGAAATCGCCCGGTTCACGCTCCCCGGCGGCATCGTCTCGGCGGCGTGGTCCCCCGACGGGCGCTCGTTTGCCACCGCGTGCGAGGATGGTGTCGCCCGGATCTATGATGCCACTGGAAGCGCCCGACTCCTGGCTGCGCTGCCTCACGGGTCGGGGGAATTCTACCTCTCCTACAGTGGCAATGGCGCCCGGTTGGTCACTTTCGGTTTCGCCGGGGTCGCGCGCGTGTGGGATCTCAAACAGTCGGACCCGTCGCTGCTCGCGATCCAACACCCTCACAGCGCGTGGGCGGAGTTCAGCGCGGACGGGACCCGGATCGCCTCCTCCGCCGGCTGGCCGGCGAACAATGTCCGCGTCTTCAACGCCACGACCGGCCTTCCCGAAGGCCCTGCCATCCCCCACGGCAGTGCGGTCCGCCGGGCCCGCTTCAGCCCGGATTCCCGCCGCCTGCTCACCGCCGGCGATGACGGTCTGGTGCGACTCCTGGACCCTGTCTCCGGTCGCGATCTAGTCCCTCCCCTCAAACATCCGGCACCTGTGGGCGAGGCCATCCTGAGCCCGGATTTGAAGACCATCGCCAGCGCCTGCGCGGATGGTTTTGCGCGGCTCTGGGATACCGCCACCGGCCGACCGGTCGCCCAGTTGCGCCACGCCAAAAAGGTCGGCTCCGTGGTCTTCAGTCCCGACGGTCGTCTCGTCGCCACGGGTTCGGACGATGCCACCGCCCGGGTCTGGGACGCTGTTACGGGCACGCCCGTCACCGCCCCGTTGCCGCATCGTGGCCCCATTACCACCGTCCGCTTCAGCCCGGATGGGGCGCGTCTGCTCACGGCCTGCCAGGGACCGGATGATGGCAAAGGGGCCGCGCAACTCTGGGATCTCCCTTCCGGTCGGCCTGCCGGCGTTCCGTTTGAACATGATGATGACGTCACCGATGCGGAATTCAGCCCTGATGGGTCGCTGGTGGTCACGGCCAGCCAGGACCACACCGCCCGGGTTTGGGATGTCCGGACCCACCGCCCGTTGACGCCGCCCATGCGCCACCTGGACGGCCTGTTGGAAGCGAGTTTCTCCCGCGATGGCCACCGCGTCGCGACGCTCGCCTCGGAGGGCGATGTCCGTCTCTGGGACGCTCTCACGGGAGAAGCGATCACCACTTCGCTGCCGCATCGCCACAGCTATGACATGGGCCACCTTGTATTTAGCCCAGATGGACACCGACTCCTCGTCGTCACGGGTGGCGACGGTCTCGTCGTGCATGAATTCAAACCTGCCACCCAGCCCGTGGCCACCCTGGTCGACCGGGCGGAAGTCCTCAGCGGCCGCCGCATCGACGCGTCCGCCGGAATGGTCCCGCTCGATTCCGAAACCATCGCCGGCCATTGGCGGCAACTTACGGCCAAACCCCGCTGAAGCGAATAAAACAAGGCGTCCTCCTGGCGACACCGGAACGCTCCGAGCCCAGCCACGACTCAGGGCTGCCAGACAATCCGGGCCACCGTGTCATTGGTGGAAGCCTTTGTCGCTCCGCCGTGGGTGATGAAGTAAAGCGCCCCGTCCGGGCCCAGGCGGAGGGCCACCGCACCGGCGGCACCGCCCTGCATGAAGGCTTCGCTTTCCCCTGGCTTGCCCGTCGCGGGGTCCAAGGGCGCGCTCCGCACCGACTTCCGCGCGAAGTCGGCATAGAAGAGAGCCCCCAGATACTTCGCGGGAAAACCTCCGCCCGACGCCGGCGCCCGATAAATTGCCGCTCCCGTGCACGAGGCACCGGTGTTCCGCTTATAGGTGAACCAGGGCGACACAAAGCCCTCGATCCGGTTGGTACGGGTGGACGTTGACCAACCGTCGCCGAAGACCCTTGGCCACCCGAAATTGGCCCCCGGCACGATGCGGTTCACTTCCTCAAAGTCGTCGACGAGGTCACCCCCGTTTTCGGCCTCGAGGATGAAGCCGGTTGGCGCGTCAAACCCCAGGGACCAGGGCTGCCGGTGTCCGAGGGTGAAGATGGCGGCTTGCGCGTCCGGTGTCCCGGCAAAGGGATTGTTCGTGGGGATGGAGCCGTCAAACCCGATGCGCAGCACCTTCCCACGCAGGTCGCGCAACGACTGCGCCTTGTTTTCCGGGTCATCACAGTACTGTTTGATCCGGGCGTTCTGGTTGTTCTCACCGGTGCTGACGTACAAAAGGTTTTCGACCGGATGGGCCAGGAGGGCGCCGCCCACGTGCTGACCCGCCGGGTCGCCGATCCATTCCACCAGCGACGTCTCGCTCGCCTGGTCCAGGGAGGCCTGCGCGCCTTCGCCCGTCACGTTGAAGCGCACCACGCGCGACCTGTACTGGGATGGGGCATGGTTGGCGGCATGATACGACAGGAACACCTGCGGAGTCCGGGGGAAGTCCGGGTGCAACGCGACGCCGTGCAGCCCGCGATCACCGCTGACATCCGTGTCCACGCGCCCCACATGGTGGGTGGTGTGGCTGGCCGGATCAATCCGCCAGAGGTCGCCGGCCCGGCCGGTGACCCACGCCGATCCGTCGGCGGCGAACGTCAGGTCCATGGGCTCGCTCACGACCTCAGGGCCGGCGATGACTTCGACGCGAAACCCCGGCGGCAAATGGACCTGCGCGCGGGCGACGGTGAATGAGGCCAGGATGGCGAGGGTGAGGGCCAGAAGGCTTGGACGATGCGGCATGGTTTCCGCAGCATGGGCAAGCGGATGGCCCGCGTCCAGATTACGATCCCCGGTAACGGCAATCGGCCCCATTTTTTCACTGTGGTCAGCTGCTGATGTCGGAAGGAAAGTGGCCGCTGGTGAACGCGGGCCGTTCTCCCTCACCTTAATCCTCTCCCGCTGGGAGAGGAAACAGCCGGGAGGCTACTGGCTGACTGAAAGGTTCACCGGCCAATCCCGCGCATACTCCCGCCGACCGGCGGACGACCTTTCTCCCTCTCCTAGCGGGAGAGGGCCGGGGTGAGAGGGGACGGCCACCTGACTTCGCCAGCGCTCCTAAAAAGTGTGGCAAAAATCCAATGAAACAGGGCGTTTTCCGGATTTTTGGAGATTGGTGCCAGTGGTAGGAATCGAACCTACGATTCGATTCCTGACCTTTTACAGTCGTGAAATGCCAATGAATTGACACTTCACGGACGCCATTGTCACAGTTGACAGTCTTAGAAATAGTCTTAGCATGGCCGGCGTCATGGCTTGCGTCTGGAAACATCCCGCCTCGAAAAACTGGTTCGCGCGCTACACAGACGCGACCGGCAAACAAATCAACCGGACCACCAAGACCCCCGACCGCCGCGCCGCCCAGATTCAGGCCGACGCCTTTGAGCACGCCGCCAAGCTCGCGCGCCTGGGCACCCTGACCACCGACAACGCCCGCGCCATCCTCAGTGAAATCTTGGAGCGGTCCACCGGCGGGGCCGAATCCATCCGCAGCGTGCCCGCCAAGGACTTCTTTGCCGACTGGCTGGCGCACAAGGCCAGCAGCAAGGCCAGTGGCACGGCGGAACGGTATGCCGCGACCGTCGCGCAATTCCTCACCCACTTGGGCGCGCGCGCGGACAAGCCGCTTGTCGCCATCCGCGCCGCCGACGTGCAAGCCTATCTGACGGGCCGGGGCAAGGTGCGCGCCAGCAAGACGCTGAAGACGGATGCCGCGAGCCTGTCCGCCGCTTTCGCCTACGCCCGCCGGCAGGGGTTGATTGACAGAAACCCGGTGGAAACGGTGGAACTGCCCAAGGTTCGCAGCATGGAGCGGACGGGTTTTACCCCCGCGCAAGTGAAGTTGCTCTTGGACACCGCCACGGGCGATTGGCGGACGGCCATCCTGTTGGGCTACGCCACCGGCGCACGCCTGAGCGACGTGGTGAACCTGCAATGGTCCGATTTGAATCTCACCACGGGCACCCTGAGCTATCGGCAGCGGAAAACGGGGGAAGTGGTCACCACGGAGTTGAACGACGAAACGCGCGACTACTTGGAGAGCATCGCGGGCGACACCGCCGGGCCGGTCATGCCTTCACTGGCCGGCCGGACCACGGGCGGCAACACCGGGCTTTCCCGGCAGTTCAACGACCTGATGCGCGCTGCCGGCATCGCTCAGGACCGCGCGACGCAAAAGAGCGGGCGCACCTTTGCCGCGCTAAGTTTCCATTCATTGCGCCACGGCTTTGAAAGCATTCTGGCCGACAAGGGGGTTTCGCCGGAACGCCGTCGCAAGCTCACGGGAAGGGCCAGCGAAGCCACACAACGAATCTACACTCATTTGGAAAGCGCAACCCAACGGAGCGCCGTAAACCTGCTTCCCAGCGTGCTCAAATAAAACTTGAGTCGCCCGGTAATGAGCCGGGCGCCTCTTAAATGAGCGAATGAGAAGGGCGAACAATGGCGAAGGTTAAATCGGGATCAGACAAGCCAAAGTCGGGCCTTCGTCTATTCCAGCAGAAATTCAGTGAGCAAGCGCAGTGTGGCGCGCCCTATTTCCCGCCATTGCCGCGCGAGGAATGGGATTTCTCGGGCTTGGCAGAGCTGCTTAGTCAGCGACCCCAGGCATTACGGCACGTCTTTTTATGGGAATTGGATAGGGAACTTGGCAGCGGGAGTTTGCCATTTTCTGCGCTCAGCCCAGAACAGAAGCTTTCAGTAATTGGCGACGCGAAAGTTCCGGACGAAGAAGAGATTCGATGCGTGCCCTTCTCGGAATTCCTTGAGTTATGGCTGAAGAATTCTGAAATCTGTCTCCATCATAAAAGTATAAAACCGCGAGACCTAAAGTTTCGTGATGCTGCTACAATCACGAGCGAAATGCCTGATTTCGTAATGGGCGAGGCTACCTATTCCACAATTCAAGCCTTGGAAATCGATTGGACAAAGTCCGAAAACGCACTGGTTGAGGGGTTCAGGAAGTTCCTTCAGCAAAGTGGAGTTGGAGGTTTCAGCACTTCACACAATGTGCGGAACAAATCAGCGCATAGGAAAAAACCAGATTTCGCCCCTGATCTGCGTGAGTTGGCGATCTATCGGCTACGCGTCAAAGGGGGCAAAACCACGAAAGAAATAAATGCTTTGCTTAAGCCCCTAAAGCAACCGTTTGGCGTCGGAAGCGACGAAAACGATAGGGAATATGGAAACCTTTCAGCGGCAAATTGCTCGCACGCGATAAAGGCGGCCGAGCGCGCAATCAATGCGCGTTACACAGGGTTGCTAATTGTGGCGGAGAATTCAGATGAAGGGGAAAGCAAGGGCTGGCGGGACTATCTGAGGAGGTTGTAAGCATCGAGATAATCGATCCGTACAACGACGAGATGTCGGGCGTGTGGCTGACTTAATGGCCGATGACCATTAAGTCTAATGCCACGGCTAAACAAACCAAAAGCCTCCTGAGCGAGCGCGACGCGCAGACCCGGCTTCCCCTCTACTTCCGCGCACCCGTACACGGGCACGACCCAATTTTCAGCCTGACCAGGTCGAAATTGTACGCGCTCGACGCCGCCGGGCTCATCAAATCAGTGAGCCTCCGGGAGAAGCAACAGAAGCGGGCAACGCGGCTGTTCGTCACGTCCTCCGTCGCGTCGTACATTTCCGAATGTGCGGCGCGCGGCGAGGCCGAAGCCGCTGGCGCGACTGACAGCAAGACCACCCAACCCAACGCGGGGGAGTGATGCACGCTCTCCGGCTCGCACGGGTTCACGCCTGTCTCGCCATCCTGCATCCGATCCTGGCACTCGCCAGCCGGGCGCGTTGGGCCGGCGCGACGTGGCGGTTGCAAGACTACGTGGCCGCCCTCGAAACCACCCTCGCCAATCTCAACGCCTCCCGCCGCCATGATACCGACTGACACGTTGACCATGGCAAAGGCGCGTCTCGACGTGGCCGCCGTTTGGCAATTGCTGGCATTGCCGGGCGTGCCGGCGCGCTCGTGCCGGTGTCCCTTGCACGAGGACCGTAGCGCGTCGTTTTCCATCTTCGCCGGGGGGTATGGTTGGAAGTGCCATGCGGGGTGTGGACAGGGCGACGCCATCCGCTTCCTGCAATGCGCCCGCCAGCTCACCACCCGCGACACGCTCCGCGAATTTGTCCGCCTCGCCGGGCTTGACCCCGCCTGTCCGCGTCCGTCGCCGGCATTGGTGCCCGCGAGAGTGAAGCCGCGCCCCTATGCCCGTCCGCCGGCCCCGGCATGGCCGCCAATGCACGCGGGCACGCCATACGACCACGGACGGCTGGCCGCCTTGCGGCGCGTCTCCGTGGCAAGCGTGCGGCTCGCCAGCGAACGCGGCTTGCTGCGATTCGGGATATGGCGCGGCTGCCCAGCTTGGTTTGTGTGCGACCGCTCGCGCCGTGTCGCGCAAGCCCGCCGCCTTGACGGTGCCCTGTGGTGGTCGGACGGCCCCAAGGCTCAGACCTTGCCGGGCGGGTGCGCCTCGTGGCCCTTGGGCGTGTCAGAATCCAATGGCTTCCCGCTCATTGCCCTTTGCGAAGGCGGACCCGATTTGCTTGCCGCCCTGCATCTCGCTCTGTGTGCCGGCCGCGAAGCCGACGTTGCGCCTGTGGTCCTGTTGGGTGCCTCGCAACGAATCCAAGCCGACGCGCTCCCGATGTTCACGCGCCGTCGCGTGCGAATCTTTCCCCACGCCGACGCCGCCGGCCACGAGGCGGCAAAGGTGTGGACGAGGCAGCTTCTGGAAGTCGGTGCCCAGGTGGACGCCTACGATCTCACCCCCTTCCGCACCGTGGCTGGTGCGAAACTCAAAGACCTAAACGACCTGACCGCGCACGAAAACCACAAACCTCCGAACCTGTTCCTATGATTGATCCAATTCCCGACCCGCTCCAAAGCGAAAAGCCGGCCCTTGCTGCAAACAAGGAACCGGCCGCTTTGAAACCCAACACGAAAAAGCCTAGCACCGAGTCTCAGGACTTACAAGGCAGTAACATCGCATTTAGGCCACCCGAACCGTGGCCCTATGCTGTCAACGGTGACGAAGTATTGCAGGAGGTAAGCCGAACCTTTTCCAAGTATCTCGTCTTGCCACCGGGAGCCGCTGACGCACTAACGATGTGGTGCGCTCACGCCCATTGCTTCGATGTGTTTTTGTGCTCACCCAGGCTAAACCTACGTTCACCGGAAAAAGGATGTGGGAAGACTACGGCGCTCGATCTCGTCACCCTGCTTGTCCCGAAACCGCTGAAGACTGAAAACATCTCGGTGGCCCCGCTCTTCCGTGTCGTGCAAATGCACGCACCTACGCTGCTTGTTGACGAAGTGGACAGTTTTCTAAAAGGAAACGAGGAGCTTCGCGGGTTGCTGAATGCTGGGCATCGGCGCGGTGGAAAGGTTTTCCGCTGTGTTGGCGAGGGGCACGAAGTCCGGGGCTTCAACGTCTCCGCGCCCGTTGTGCTCGCTGGCATCGGTCAGCTTCCGCCAACCCTGCATGACCGAAGCATCGGGATTTCGCTTGTCCGCGCCAAACCCGGCGAAGTGTCGGCGCGCTTTGATTCCCGTCACACCGAACGTGAAGCAGAGCTTTGCCGCAAACTGGCGCGGTGGATTGCCGACAACCGCACCATAATTGAAGCGTGCGACCCCGGATTGCCAGCGGGATGCCACAACCGCACGGCGGATAACTGGCGGCCCCTGTTTGCCATCGCGGAGGCGGCTGGCGGCTCATGGCCGGAACGGATGCGCCAAGCCTTCGCGGCCTTGGAAACGGGCACGGACATCGCCGCGCACGGTCGGGGCGTGGAATTGCTTTCGGACCTTCGCGACATCTTCGGTGCTATCCGGCTCGACAGGCTCCCGTCAAAACGCATCTGTGAAGAGTTGGGCAAGCGTGAAGACCGGCCTTGGCCTGAATATCGCAACGGGTTTCCGATCTCTCCCGTGCAACTGGCGAAGCTGCTGAAACCCTTTGGTGTCACCCCGCGAGATGTGCGAATCGAAACTGAGGTTTTGAAGGGCTATCACCTTGAAGATTTCACCGATGCGTTCGCGCGCTATCTTGCAACACCAGACGGAGGCGCAACACCCGCGACAAACCAATGAAGACGGGCCTTTCCTTCACCCTTTCGACCCGCGACACCTCTTCAACTGTCGCGCCTCAAAAAGAGCGAGAATCCCCAATTAATGCGGGCCTTGTCGCGCCTGTCGCGCATTGGGAGGGGTAAGGAATCTCTTTTCGGTCGGTTTTTCCGGTACGGGTGACGATGGGCACTTTCCTCGCGTGAGAACCTAAAAAACCGCCGGCACACTTAACAGTTCAACGCTTGCCCGACGACCTACGGCGAGGCGAGCACAACGCGGAAATACCGCCCGGTATCGGCCACGATAAATTCTTGGGTAATGGTTTCGGAATCGGCCACAAAGGGCGGCCCGGTTGGAGTCCAAACCACAAGGTCGTTGGATGCTTGGATTTGGTACGTAAGACCGAGCACTACGTTCACCGTCACATTTACGCGGCTGACTGCCAATGTGGCGTGCGGCGTGAAGGGGGGCGACGCGATCAAAACTTGGGGAAGGCTGGTGTAGCCGCTGCCGGGATTCGTGATCGTAAAACCCGTGACCATGCCCTGTGCGACTATCGCAGTGGCGGTGGCACCGCTTCCTCCCCCTCCTTTAATTAGGACTGTCGGCGGGTTGGTGTAGCCTTTGCCGCCGCCAATCAGATCCAAGCCCACGACGAAGCCGTTGACCACCTGCGCTGTGGCAATGGCGCGGTTAGGAACGACTAGCCCGTCGCTAACCAGCGCGACAGCGTGCGAGTAACCCATTGCAATTGCTGTGACACCACTTAAGCCGGCTGGAGTCGTCGTTACACCCCAAGTGTTATCCCCCCACGCGACGATGGTGCCGTCGACTTTAAGGGCCAATACCCCCGTCCCAACGTGACACCCGTTCGCAAGCGCAATGACATTGCTTAGGCCGACGGGGGGTTGATAAAAAATATCCCATAGTAGAACTGTTCCGTCGCTCTTAAGAGCCAGACCGTTGGCCGGATCGGTTGTCAAACGCACAACCCCGCTTAAGCCTGTGGGAACGGCTGGTGCACCCGCACCCCAGCTAACAACGCGCCCGGCAATAGTTCCATCTTGGACGATTACTGAAACGGCCCGATCTCCCGCCGCGATGGCTATGACATTGCTTAGACCAGCGGGAATCGTCGTTTGACGATTTTGGTTACTTCCCCACGCGACGACCGTGCCATCGCTTTTGAGGGCGACAGTATAGCCGTCGCCTTCATTCCCATATCCGCCCGCTGCGATGGCTACGACATTATTTAGACCGCCGGGAATCGTTGTTTCACCGTAAGTGTTATCTCCCCACGCGACGACGGTGCCGTCGGCTTTAAGAGCAACTACATGGCTAGCCCCGGCCGCAATCGCCACGACGTTGTTCAGGCCAGCGGGAACAGTCGTTTGACCGTGGTTATTCTGTCCCCATGCGACAACTGTGCCGTCGCTTTTCAGTGCCACGGAATAGCCAGCACCGGCGGCAATCGCTACCACGCCAGTTAGCCCCGCCTGTGCGTTGGTTTCGCCAGAGCTGTTATCCCCCCACGAAACCACCGTGCCCGTCACGGCAGGCCGGACCAGGGGAAACGAGGTTGGGCGAGTCGGCTCCGGTAGCGGGAACACTTGCGCCTGCCCCGTGAGTATCGCCGCGAAGGTGAAGACCACCAAAAACGGCAAGGGGGGAAGTTTGATCCGAAGCATAGGCGCACCCTTTCAGCGCCAGCCGGTATCCTCAAGGGGCAAAATCGCCGCCTAGGTCGCACACCAAAAAGACACGGCTGACATAGCCAAACACCATTGCCTTAGTCTTAGTGGGCAGTCTTAGTTTTGGCTTAAAACTTTGTAAACACCTTGTAATCAAGGTGGTGCCAGTGGTAGGAATCGAACCTACGACCTCGGGCTTATGAGTCCCACGCTCTAACCAACTGAGCTACACTGGCAACTTACGGGGGCGGATAAATACGGATCAGTGGGGACGCGGGCAAGCCGTTTTGTTTGCGTATGCCCGTTGCCTGCTTGTCGGCAGATGTGGTTAGCTCCCGTGACGCGTCATTATGGCACAAATCAAATTCGGCACGGACGGCTGGCGGGCGATCATCGCGGAAGATTTCACTTTCGCCAATGTGGCCCGGGTGGCGCAGGCCACCGCAGACTACTGGAAGCAGAATCCGGTCGCGGGCACGGAAAAGCGGGCCGTCGTCGGCTATGACCGGCGATTTCTCTCGGACCAGTTTGCCCGCCGCGTGGCGGAAGTCCTGGTCGGCAACGGCATTCCGGTGATCCTGTCGGATTCCCCGGTGCCCACGCCGGCTGTCTCGTACGCGGTGAAGCAGGCCAAGGCGATCGGTGGTGTGATGATCACGGCCAGCCACAACCCGCCCGCCTTCAACGGCTTCAAGCTCAAGGCCTGGTACGGCGGCTCGGCGGAGCCGGCCATCTGCCAGGCCGTGGAGGCCTTGCTGGATGCGACGCCGGTCAAGCATGTGAACTACGATCACGCGCTGGCCAGCAAGCAGATCGTGGTGAAGGACCTCCGCGCCCCACACTACGCCGCGTGCAAAAAACTGGTGGATTTCGACCTCATCGCGAAGTCGAAGCTCAAGTTTGCCCATGAGGCGCTCTACGGCGTCGGGGCGGGCTGCTTTGACGAGCTGCTCGCGGGGACCACCTGCCAGGTCACGACGCTGAACGCCGAGCACAACCCGCTGTTCGGCGGCATCAACCCCGAGCCGATCGCCAAGAACTACGTCAAATCCGCAGCCTACCTCGCCAAGCATCCGCACGACCTTTGCCTGGTCACCGACGGCGACGCGGATCGCGTGGGCGGCATGCTGGGGGATGGCGGGCTGATGACGACGCACCAGATCATCTGCCTGCTGCTGCGCCACTTCGTGGTCAACCGCAAGCAGACCGGCCGGGTGATCAAGGCGATTACGACCACCACGATGGTGGATCGCATGTGCGCCAAGTACGGGGTTGAGCTGGTCGAGACCGGCGTCGGCTTCAAGTACATCGCGACGGAAATGATCAAGGGCAACGTGCTCCTGGGCTTCGAGGAAAGCGGCGGCATCGGTTTCCCCGGCCATATTCCAGAGCGCGACGGCATCCTTGCCGGGCTCATGCTGCTGGAGCTGCTGGCCAAGGAGAAGAAGCCGCTGAAGACACTGCTGGCCGACCTGACCAAGGAGTTCGGACCGCACTGCTATGCACGCATTGATACGCATTTCCCGCTGGAGAAGCGGCAGGCGCTGATGCAGTTCTGCAAGCTCAACCCGCCGGCCAAGCTCGGCAAATCCCCGGTCACCGAGGTGAAGTCCTTCGATGGCGTCAAGTTCATCGCCAAGGACGGCTCCTGGCTGATGCTGCGCGGCTCGGGCACCGAACCCATCCTGCGCATCTACGCCGAGTCGAAGAGCGATGCGGAGGCCGAGGCGCTGCTCAAGCTCGGGGTGAAGCTGACCAAACAGGTCTGATACCAGTTCCCGAAAAGAAACGGTACATTGGTAGGGATGGCGCGCTGCGCCGTCCCCGTCGCCGAGCGCAGCGTCAGGCGACGGAACGAACGCCCACGGCGTCCGCACGTTTCCTCCGCCCCTTCAGGGCGGGGACGGCGCAGC
>CAIXUG010000038.1 GCA_903922605.1 uncultured Verrucomicrobiota bacterium | reverse complement strand
GGTCTCCGACCCGGCGCGGCAGTGCAGACAAAGCCATCACGCCGGGTCGGAGACCGGCGCTCCACACCTCAGGCGACCAGCCCATCCACCAGGTTGACCACCCGTTCGGCGCGTGACGCTACGGCCGGGTCATGGGTGGCGATGATGAGCGTGGTGCCGCGTTCCGCGCGCAGGGAAAGGAGCAGCTCCAGTACCTCCGCCCCGGTTTTGGTGTCGAGGTTGCCGGTCGGCTCGTCCGCAAAGATCACCTCGGGATCGTTGATGAGGCAGCGGGCGATGGCCACACGCTGCTGTTCGCCACCGGAAAGCTCGTAGGGCCGGTGCTCGAACCGTTCGCCGAGTCCGACGCGTTTCAGCAGGTCTTCCGCCTTGGCCTGCGCCTGGGCTGCCGGCATGCGGGCCATGCGGGCGGGCAGGGCGGCGTTTTCCACGGCGTCCAGCTCGGGCAGCAGGTGGTACGCCTGAAAGATGAAGCCCAGGCGGCGGTTGCGGAATTCAGTCAGGGAGGTGGTCGAAAGCTTGCTGAGGTCAAAACCGCAGACCCGGATGTCGCCGCCATCGGGGCGGTCCAATCCTCCCAGCAGATGCAGCAAGGTGCTTTTGCCCGCGCCGCTGGAGCCGCGCAGCGCGACAAACTCACCGCGCCGCGCCGTGAGGTCCACTCCGCGCAGGACGTCCAGCGAGCGGCGACCCAGCGAATAGGATTTCCGGATGCCGGTGGCGGTGAGGATGGGTTCACTCATGGCGCAGAGCCTCCACGGGTTGCAGCCAGGCGGCCCGAATGGCCGGCAAGACTCCGGCCAGCACACAGATCACGAGCGACACCCCGCAGATGAGCAGCACGTCGGAGGTCACGATCTGGGCGGGCAGCTCGCGGAACTGGTAGATGGTGGAGGGAAAGAGATTGAACCCGACGACGTCGTTCATGAACCGGAGAAACTGGTTCCGGAAATGCAGCATGAACATGCCGAAGCCGAGTCCGCTAAGCACCCCGAGCACGCCCACGACGAGGCTCTGCCCCAGGAACAGAAAGGATACCGAAAGCGGCGTCGCCCCCAGGGCCTTGAGCATCCCGATCTCGCGGGTCTTCTGGACGACGAAGGTGATCAGCGCGCTCATGATCCCGAAGGCGGCGACGATCACGATGAAGAAGAGGATGATGAACATCATGCTGCGCTCGGTGGCGAGGGCATTGAGGAAGTCGCGGTTCTCCTGCAGCCAGGTGCTCACGCCGTACTCCGGCCCGAGCTGCTTCTGAAGTTCAGCCTGGAGGCGGAGGGTGTTCTTTTCGGAGGCGTCGTGAAGCATGACGGTCAGGCCCTGCACGCCGTCGTCCATGCCGCTGAGATCCTGGGCATCGGCCAGCGAGGTGATGATCACGTTGGCGTTGAGGTCATGCAGCCCGAGATCGGCCAGGCCGCGCACCTTGAACTCGGTGGCCATCGGAAGCTCGTCGAGGTCCTTGCGTCCTTCTTTCCGCGCCCGGTCCATGGACGCCTCCAACCGCTCGAACGCGGCGGGGGCATACACCGCCAGGTGGTCGCCGGGATGGATGCCGAAAGTATCCGCCAGTTCCACTCCCACGAGGAGGCTGTGGGGTGTGAGCCGGGCCTCGCCCAGGATGACCGAATTGGTCAGTCGGCTGACATGGTTTTCCAGTTCAGGATGAACCCCGCGCACAATCGCGCCGAAAGTACGGATTGGCCCGCCATTGGCCGGCTCGGACTTGATGAGCACCTGGGCGTTCACATAGGGCGCGACGCCGCGGACGGCGGGATTCTTGTCCAGACGGTCCATCACGGCGTTCCAGTTGGTCATCGTCGCCGTGGCGCGTGATTCGACTTTCAGGTGCGCCTGGAATCCGATGAGGCTCTCGCGGAACTTGTTGTCGAAGCCGGTCATCACCGCGATGACGATGATAAGCACCGACACGCCCAGCATCACGCCCAGGATGCAGATGAGCGTGATCACCGAGACGAACGTGCGTTTCGGCCGCAGGTAGCGCAGCGCGAGGGCGAGTTCGAAAGGCAACGAGGACATGACGTGGCGCGGACGCTAGCTGCGGCGGGCGTGATTACAAGAGCGCGGCGATCCGGGCGGAAGCGCCGCCCAGGATCGGCTCCCCGTGGGCGAACAGCGCATGGTCGAATTCCGGCAGGCCGCGCAGGGATTCACGCAATTCCGCCGCATCGCGGCAATACTTGTCCGGCAGGAGTTCCAGGCCGCGCCCAGGGAGGTTCACCACCGCGTCGCCGAAGACGACGAGCGACTTTGCCGGGCAGAACCAGGCGCTTTCGCCGACCGCGCCGCCGGGCAGGGGAATGATCCTCCAGCCGGGGAAGGGGGGCTGGGTGACATCCCAGTGCCGCACGCCGTTGAGCAGCGGCTCGGTTTCGGGCGAGGCCCAGATGGGGAGCGGAAAGAGTTCGCGCCAGCGGGCCGCGTCGCGCTCGTGGTTGCCGTTGGTGAGCACCACCGCGCCGGGTGCCTGGGGCGTGGGAAACCAATCAAAGACCTCGGCTGCCAGCGGGATGGGATCAAAAACAAGCAGGGTGCGCCCATCCCAGACGGAATGCGCCGCCAGCTCGACCTTGTGCTCCGGCGAAAAGGCGGCCCAGCGATGGACACCGGGCAGGATTTCGACCGCGCTGGTGGCAACGACCATGGCTGGAGGATAGTGGTGACCCGGGAAGGATTCAGCTTTTCCGTGAGGTGGGGCGAAGAGACGGGGGCAAGAGCAAGAGCGAGAGCAAGAGCAGGCACTCCGTGACCGCCACCGGCCCGAAACTTTTCTTTGCCCGCTGCGTCCACCTCGTTAGTCTGGCCATACGTTCCCTGTCACAGTACTGAACCCGGCTTGAATCGGGGTGCCTTCGTCGGCGTCCGAAATGGCCGCAGCATCACAATTATGAACCAGTCTCCCATCATCACGCCGGTCACGCGGCGGAACTTCATCACCACCGCCGGTGTGGCCACGGTCGGTGCGCTCGCGGCCAGCCGCTTCGCCTTCGCCGCCGGCGGCGACGAACTCAAAATCGCCCTCATCGGCTGCGGTGGTCGCGGTTCCGGTGCGGCTGGCCAGGCGCTGAGCGTGCCCGGCAACAAGCTCGTGGCCATGGCCGACGCCTTCAAGGACCGCCTGGACGGCTCATACAAGAATCTCAAGGAAGCCCACGGCGAGAAGGTGGACGTGCCGGATGACCGCAAGTTTGTCGGCCTCGACGCCTACAAGCAGGCCATCGCGCTGGCCGATGTCGTCATCCTCGCCACGCCCCCGGGCTACCGCCCGTTCCACTTCGAGGAGGCCGTGAAGCAGAACAAGCACATCTTCGCCGAGAAGCCGGTCGCCACGGACGCCCCGGGCATCCGCCGCTTTCTTGCCGCCGCCCAGGAGGCCAAGAACAAGAATCTCAAGGTCGGCATCGGTCTGCAGCGCCATCACCAGGCCGGCTATCTGGAAACCATCCAGCGCCTGCACGACGGCGCCATTGGCGATATCCACACGATGCGCACCTACTGGAACGACGCCGGCGTCTGGGTCAACCCGCGCAAGCCCGGCCAGGGCGAATTGGATTACCAGATGCGCAACTGGTACTACTTCGTGTGGCTCGGCGGCGACCACATCGTCGAGCAGCACATCCACAACCTCGACGTGGCGAACTGGGTGATGAACGGCTATCCGGTCAAGGCGCGCGGCATGGGCGGCCGGCAGGTGCGGGTGGACAAGCAGTTCGGCGAAATCTACGACCATCATGCCGTCGAGTTCTTCTACGCCAATGGCGCGACGAATTTCAGCCAGTGCCGCCATCAGGCTGGCTGCTGGAGCAGCGTGAGCGAGCATGCGGTCGGTTCAAACGGCACCTGTGAGGTGAGCCGGTACCAGATCAAGGCGAAGGGCGGCGAGGCCTGGCGCTTCCAGGGCAAGGACAAGGATCCGTACCAGGTCGAGCACGACGATCTCTTTGCCGCCATCCGCGGAAACAAGGAGTACAACGAGGCCTTCAACGGCGCGAAGTCCACGATGACCGCGATCCTCGGCCGCATGGCCACCTATTCCGGCAAGGAAATCTCCTGGGATGACGCGCTGAACTCCAACATCAACCTCCATCCCGACACCGACACCTACACCTGGGATACCACGCCCAAGACGCTGCCGGATGCCGATGGCTGGTATAAGGTGGCCAAGCCGGGTGTGACCATAACGGTCTGAACCGCCGACCGCATTTTCCCGCTCAAACCCGCGCCCGCAACGGCGCGGGTTTTTTATTGGTAGCCGAAGACAAGCTGCCCGCCCGATCGCGTCGGCAGACTCAGGTTTGTGGCTCCTTGGAGCTGGAAGAACCGGTTGCCCGCCGGCGTCGGGAGCGTGATCTGCTGCTTCGTGGCATTCACGGAATAGGCCGGATGCTCCCCATAGGGCCCCTCCACCATCGGTGCCGAAAGCAACACCGGCCGGCTGGTTATCGGCTGGCTCATCACTCCCTGTGCCCAAGCGGCATAGCTCGAAACCCGGGTGACGATGAAGACGGTTTCGGGATGCTCGGCCTGCTGGTCGTCAATGACCCAAACGTTGTTGGTGTCCTGCTCGTAGAAACCGGTGCGGTTGAACAGGGCGGCGCTAAAGCCGGCTCCGTTCGTCGTGGTGTTGAACGTCGCCTCCACGGCGTAATTCACACCGGCCAGCCGCCATTGCCCGTCCTCACCCAGCATGAAAGTGCCGCCCCCGGAATCCCCGGTCGAAAGGGTGCCGGTGTCGCCGCTGGCATCCGGGCCGAAGGTTCCGATCAGGACATCTCCGAAAAGACCGTTGTCCGGCGTGCCGGTGTCGGTATCGGCCACCACGTTGGTGCCCCAGCGCAGGCGCCCGTCACCGCCCGCCCAATACCAACCGCGGACATCCCCGCTGCCATCCGGCGCGAGCACGGGACTACCCCGGAGTGTTCCCCGGCCAAAAATAATCAGCGGGCGGCCAAGCTCGTTGGTGTCCGAATTGAGCGGCGCAAAACTGGGCAGGCTGCCGGCCAGTTCCACGAGGGTGAAATCGCTGTTCGGGGGGGTGCTGGCCGCGATCACCGGGTACACCAACCCGCCAAAGCTCAGCAGGGAACCCGGATGTTGCCCAAGGTGATGAGCGGTCACCGCATGGTGTGGGCCTACGGCAGTCGCGCAGGTGCCGACGTCCGTCTGCCACTGCCAGCCACTGCCGGCCAAGGTGCCGGTGGGAGGAGTGGTGTTCCGCTCCGGATCCCCTGTCCCAAACAGGATGACCGCATGGGCCGGCAAGCTGGCGGCCAGGATGAACAGGCGGGCCAAAGCGAGGGCCCGGAGGGTGATCCGTTTGAACACGCTGCAACGCTGCCTGAAGCCAGCGCGGGCGCAAGTCGGGGTGGAAGGCGGCGGGGTTCAGTTTCGCGAACGTCCAACGTCCAACGTCCAACGCCCAAGGTTCAAAGCCGGAAACCTCTGGCTGCCAGTGATCTGGTCGCTTTCGCAGAGAAGGCTCCGAACCGAGTTTGCTTCCTTTGAACGTTGGACGTTGGACGTTGGACGTTGGACGTTGCCTCCGTGACCCGGCCGGCCGCATCCTCGCGGCACCCTTCTGGTCATGTCCGAATCTTCCGTCCCACTGGGTCTGATTGCCGGTTCCAAGTCGTTGCCGCTCCTGTTCGCACAGGAGGCCCGGCGCGAAGGCCGCCGCCTGGTCGCCGTCGCCTTTGAGGGCGAGACCAGCCCCGACCTCGCGCCGCTGGTGGATGAGATCGTGTGGCTCCGTGTCGGTCAGCTCGGGAAGATGATCGCCGCCTTCACCGACCGGGGCGTTCACGAGTGCGTGATGCTGGGCCAGATTGCGCCCAAGAACCTGTTCGATCTCCGCCCCGATCTCCGGGCGATGGGCATGTTGTTCCGCCTCAAGGAGAAGAACGCACACACGCTCTTTGGGGCCATTGCCGACGAGCTGCAGAAGGATGGCGTTACCCTGATCGAACCGCTGCGCTGGCTTAAGCCGTGGATGCCGTCCGCCGGCTATGCCGTCGGCCCGAAACTGACGGAGGAACAGCGTGAAGACGTCCGTTTCGGACTGCGCATTGCCAAGGAGGTCTCCCGCCTCGATATTGGGCAGAGCGTGGTGGTGAAGCGGGGCACGGTTTTGGCGGTCGAAGGCTTCGAGGGGACCGACGCCTGCCTGGAACGCGGGGGCAAGCTGGCTGGCAAAGATGGTGGTGCCGTGGCCGTTAAGGTGGCCAAGGCCGGTCACGACCTCCGGTTTGACCTCCCCTGTGTCGGGCCGAAAACGGTCGAAGTGTGTGCCGCGCATGGAGTGGCGGTGCTGGCGGTGGAGGCCGACCGTACCCTCCTGCTGGATCAGCCGGAACTGGAGGCTTTGGCCGGCCGCCGCAAACTGGCGGTGACCACAACTGCGCTTTCTGCGGATTTGGCGTAACCGGTTGGGCCACATTCGCCTCTTCTCGGGGGAACAAAACCTTGCTTCATCCGGCATGAATATGGCTAAGTCGCCGGCCTGTTGGGGACAGTTGGCGGGGAGCCAGCGTTCGTGACAGGTCATTCTGGATGAACCGTCGCCGAATGCAGGTGTTCTATTCCGGCCGGGTGCAGGGAGTGGGTTTCCGCTACCAGACCAGGCAGGTTGTCGCCGGCTTTGAAGTGACTGGCTTTGTGCGCAATCTGACCGATGGTCGCGTGGAACTCGTGGCCGAAGGTGCGGAATCCGAGCTGAAAGAGTTTCAGCAGGCCATCCGCGACAGCGGGCTCGGGCCGTTGATCCGGGATGAGGCAGTTTTTTGGTCGGAGCCAGGCGGTGAATTCCGCGGGTTCGATATCGCGCGGTAATTGCAATGAGATACGCCGTCATAGCCGACATTCACGCCAATCTGGATGCCCTCCAGGTGGTGCTGGAAGACATCAAGCAGCAGAAGTGTACCCATGTCGTATGTCTGGGTGACGTGGTGGGCTATGGTGCCGACCCGAAGGCCTGCCTCGACATCATCCGGGGCATGAACATTCCGGTCGTGAAGGGCAATCACGACGAATACATCGGATTGGATGACAATCCCGATGGCTTTAACGATGCCGCCGCCGAGGCCGTGACCTGGAGCCGCAACCAGCTCACTACGGAGGATCGGCAATGGCTGCGGGAACTGAAGTATTTCCGGCTGGTCGCCAATTTTTCCATCGTTCACGCCACGCTGGATGCCCCGCAGCGCTGGGGCTACGTCTTCGAGAAGCTCGAGGCGGCCGCCAGTTTCACCTACCAGAACACCCAGGTGTGCTTTTTCGGCCACACGCACGTGCCGGTGGCCTTTATCCGCGACACCGGCGTGCGCGGCGGCACCTACTCCAAGTTCCGCGTCGAGCCGGGCAAGAAGTACTTCGTGAACGTCGGCAGCGTAGGCCAGCCGCGTGACCGTAACCCGAAGGCCGCCTATGTCGTCTACGACCTGCCTACGCAGACCATCGAGCTGCGCCGGCTGGATTATGACATCGCCGCGCAACAGCGCAAAATTCGCGCCGCCGGCCTGCCGGAGCGCCTCGCCGAACGGTTGGCCACCGGTCAGTGATGGGGGGCTGAGCGGGATGAGGAACTGCGGTTTGCCCCGGGCTTCGGTTCTTTCCTCATAATCCCCCTCCCATCCTTTGAAAATCCTCGTCCTCAAACCCAGCTCGCTGGGTGACGTGGTGCAGGCGCTGCCCGTGGCCCGTCTGCTCCGGCGGCATTTTCCGGAGGCGGAGATTCACTGGTGGCTGAACCGCGAACTGGCTCCGCTGCTGGAGCACGATCCCGACATCCGGCGGGTCATTCCCTTCGACCGCAAACGCTGGGGCGCACCGACTGGCTGGCCGTCGGCGCTGAGAATCATCAGGGGAATGCGGCGCGAACGTTACGACTGGGTCATCGACCTCCAGAGTCTGGCCCGCAGCGGCCTCGTGGCGTGGCTGGCCCAGGGAGGCTTGACTGTCGGTCTGGATGACCGGCGGGAAGGTGCGTCCGGGTTCCACGACGTCTCCGTGCCGCGCGCTTCCTATCAGACCCACGCGGTGGACTGGTATCTCGACGTGCTGCGTTGGCAGGGGGTGCCTGTCCATTGGGATTTCGACTGGCTGCCCCGCAACGAGGACGCCGCCACGGTCGTGGAATCCGTGTGGCCCGCGAACGGCCATCGCTGGATCGCCCTGCAACCCGGCGCGCGCTGGTTGAACAAGCGCTGGCCGGCGGAGCATTTCGCCGCGCTCGCCCAGCGCCTGCTGGCGCACGATGAATCGCTCCGGATCGTCGTGCTCGGCGGGGATGCCGACCGTCCGCTCGGCGCGCAGGTTGCCGGCTTGGCCGGCGAACGCTGCCTTGATCTTACCGGCCAGCTTTCGCTCCCTGGCATGGTCGAGTGGTTGCGCCGCTGCTCGCTCATGATCACCAACGACACGGGTCCAATGCACGTCGCCGTCGCGTTGGGCCGACCGGTCATCGGCCTGTTCGGGCCCACGGAGCCGACCCGCACCGGCCCCTATGGGCAACTGGCGCACACGCTCCGGGTGGATCTGCCCTGTGCGCCCTGCATGAAGGCCACCTGCGCCAATGCCGAGCCGCTGGCCTGCCTGAAAGGGCTGACCGTGGAGCGGGTGTTCCGGGCGGCAATTGCCCGGCTGCTGTAAAAAGGGCCGCAGGCTCGGCAAAATTCGCCCACACGGGAAATACCGCTGATTGCCCCGTTTTGGCCAAAGCGCCGCTTCTCGGCCGGTCTGGCGACGCTTTCGCTGCCATTTCGCCATTCCGTGCCGCGGATGTCAGGGTTGGCGTGACCGATGCTCACTGCAGTTGTGAACGTGATCCGTGCCAACTGCCGGCTGCAATTCACTGCCGCCGATCTGGATTTCCTCCTCGCCACCCTTGGCAAATCACCCCAAGACACCGCCGCGCTGCGCGACCTCCTGGCCGATGAAGAGACCCGCGACCAGATTCTGGACGACGAGAAGATCTACCGGGCCGTGCTGGAGCGCACCGGCTGTCTCACGATTTCCGGCCATCTCTATTTCTACGTGCTGGTGCGACGCAGCCTGCGAACTTTCGGCGTGAACGAGCGCGCCGTGGCCGACTACGTGGCGGAACTGCTCACCCAATTTACCCGCACCGAGCGCACCCGTGCGCGGCTGCCGGGCGCGGGGACTCCGCTCGACTATTTTTACGAGATGCTGGCCGCGCTCACCCAGGTGGACGAACGCTCGGCGTTCGAGCTCCGCTCGCACATGGGCAACCAGGCGCTCTATTACACGGGCCTCTTCTCCGGGCGCATCGAGGCGCGGGTGCGGCGCAAGGGGTTCCCGGACGTGGGCTACTACGAACGGATGGGCAGCAGCAGTTTCGCCAGCGCCAGCCGCCATCGGCTCGCCGAACGCTTCGGGCTGGAAGAGGTGTTCGCCCTGCTGGCCGACTGCTTTCACGAGGCCCGGTTGGCACTGAACGAACTGACCGACCGACTGGTGTCATTGGGCGATCAGGATCTGGCGGTGGAACGGCTGCTGATCCATACGAACTGACGAGAGGAAGCAAGTGTCTCATTGACACCCGGTTTCAACCGGGTACCTCCAGCCTATCGTGACAACAACCGTTTCTAACGGTTTGCCAGAGCCACTTCGACGGGCTCCGTGGCCAAAACCGTTGGAAACGGTTATCTCTCTGGAAGGTTGGGTGGCACCGGGTTGAAACCCCGGTGTTAATAAGAGGCGAGCGCGCTTGGTCGCGGACGTCCTACGCCTCAGTCGGAGCTTGGAGCTTTCTCCAAGGTTCCGCCTTTTACTTGCCATCGGGTCAGCTCGCTGCCCAGTTCCTGCGGCCAGTTTTCCTCGGTGCAGGTCATGAAGACCTGTCCACCCGTGCGGCGGGCCTGGTTCAGCAGCGGCAGCAGTCCCGCGCGACGGTGGGCGTCCAGCTCGCCCATCACGTCGTCGATGAGCAGCACGGGCGGACGCCCGTGAATGCCGGTCAGGTATTCCGCCTGCGCCATCTTCAGGGCGATGGCGAGGGTCCGCTTCTGTCCCTCGCTCGTGAAGGCCTCCGCGTCGTGGTCGTTCACCACCAGCGCCAGGTCGTCGCGGTGTGGTCCGACCAGTGTCGTGCGATAGGTCCGTTCTCGCGGGCGGCTATTGGCCAGCGCCACGGCGAAATCGCCCTTCACGCTCGGCGCATAGTCGATCTTCAGCTCGTCCTGATCGTGGGCGATGCGCCGGAAGGCCAGCCGCGCGAGCGGCGAAATCTTCGGTACCAGCGCCCGGCGCGCTTCCATCAGTTGCATGCCAAGCGTGACCAGTTCCTGCGTGAAGCTGGCGAGCTGCGCCTCTTCCACGGACGGCTGCTTGAGCAGCGCGTTGCGCGAGCGCAGCGCCTGCGTGTAGCGCAGCAGCAAAGGCAGGTAGGCCGGCTGGGTCTGGGCCAGCAGCAGGTCGAGGAAGCGCCGCCGCCCGCGCGCTGCCCCCTTCACGAGCTGCAGATCCTCCGTGCAGAAGACCACCGCGCGCAGCGTCCCGAAGTAGTCCGCCAGCCGCCGCACCGGCGTGCCGTTCAGCGACAGCTTGCGTTCCTTGGCCGACCAGTAGGCCTTGATCTCCGCAGCGGCCTGGCCCACGACCGTGCCGCCGACGAAGTAGCCCTTCGCCCCGTGCCGGATCATCTGCGCGCCGCCCACGCCGCGAAACGAGCGCAGGGTCGCGAGCAGGTAGATGGCCTCGAGAATGTTCGTCTTACCCTGGGCATTGCCGCCGAGCAGCAGGTGGAAGCCCGGCGTGAACTCCGCGTCCAACCGCACGTAATTGCGGAAGTCACGGAGACGCAGGTGAGCGAGATGCACCGGCGGAAGATGCGGCGACGGGACGGGGATGGGAAGTGTCCGAAGGGGAAGTGAGCGAGTGAGCCAGTAAGCCAGCCGGTGAGCGGGCCGGTACCCACCTGCTGGCTTACTGGCTCTCTGGCTTACTCACTTACTCCCTCCAGCCGTGGTTCTCACGAACCTGCAGCATGGAGGCGAGGATGTTGTTCCACGTCTCCTGCTTCATGAGCATCTCGTTGGGGAACATGCAGCCATCCCAGCAGATGTGGCGGGTCTTCTTCGTCACCTTGCCGGTGGAATCACGCAGCCAGTAGGCGGAGTCGCGCGCCACGTTGAGCTTGCCATACACGTCGTTGACCGGGCAGTGCTTGCCGGTCTTCTCGTGGTCGCCGGAGCCCTTGACCGTGGCGTCGTTCTGCGCGACGTGGAAGTCGAAGGTCCAGGGCCGGAGGGCGTCGGTCATCTTCTTCATGGCAGCATGGAAGACGGCGGGTTCCCAGTGGAACTTCTCCGGCACGATGCGGTGCTCGGGGGCGTTGTAGCCGAGCGTGTAGAGGAGCGTGTGCGCCATGTCGGCCTGGAAGCCAACGACCTTGGGCATGCCCACGGCCTCGAGGGTCTGGATCATGTACTTCCAGGAGTGCATGCCGCCCCAGCAGATTTCGCCCTCGGCGGCGAGGCGCTCACCGTGGTCCTTGGCGACCTTGCCACCTTCCTTGAAGGTCTTGGCGATGAGCTTGGTGTTGTTCTTCGGGTCCTTGTCCCAGTCGGTGACGCTGGCAGCCGAATCGATGCGCACGACGCCATAGGGGCGCACGCCGAGTTCGCGCAGCTTCTTGGCGATGCGGCAGCCCTTCTTCACGGCGGTGACCCAGTTGGCGCGCTTGGTCTCGTCACCCATGGCGGAACCGTCGAACCACACGGGCGCGACGACGGAGCCGACCACGAAGCCCTTGGCTTTGATCTTGTCGGCGAGCCGCTTGAGGTTGTCGTCGGAGATGTCGATGTTGACGTGCGGGTCGTAGAGGAAGAGGTCCACGCCGTCGAACTTCACGCCGTTGACCTCGGCCTTGGCCGTGAGGTCGAGCATGGTGTCGAGGTCGATGAACGGCTCCGCACCGGGGCTGCCCTTGCCGACGAGGCCGGGCCACATGGCGTTGTGAAGCTTGGGGAAATTGTTCGCGGCCGGAGCGGCGGAAGTCTTCTTGCTCATAGTCAACTTGGGACGTGTCGCGTCTAACTGCCGCAAAGGGGCGGCAGGGGCAAGCCGTTTCGCCGAAAACGACCTGGCCAACCCCTCAACTTCCCGTCTTGGCGGCGCGGGCAATTTGGCGGAGGGTTGCCGCAGTGATTCAATCCGCCGCTGAACTGAGCGAGCTTGCGGCCCGCATTCACGACGCCCCCTGGGTCGGAATTGATACCGAGGCAGACAGCCTCCATGCGTATCCGGAGAAACTGTGCCTGTTGCAAATCGCCATCCCGGACGGCGCCTATCTGGTCGATCCGCTGGCCGACCTGCACCTGGAACCGGTCTGGGAGGCCTTCGACAAGCATGAGCTGATCCTGCACGCCTCGGACTACGACCTGCACCTGCTCTACAACGGCCATCATTTCAAGCCGACGACCCTGTTTGACACGATGTGGGCGGCCCGGCTCGTGGGCGAACCCAAGTTCGGGCTCAACGACTGCCTGACCAAGTATCTCGGCCTGACCCTGGAAAAGGGCGCGCAGAAGGCCGACTGGGGCCGCCGCCCGCTGACGCCGCGCATGACGGAGTACGCGCTTAACGATGTGCGCCACCTGCGCGAGCTGGAGCAAAAGCTCCGCGCCCGCTTGGTCGAGCTGGGCCGGCTGGAATGGCACCGGGAACTCTGTGTCCGCCTGATCGAGGACAACGCGCGTCCGAGCGAGGTGGATGCGAACACCGTCTGGCGCATCCGGGGCCACGACCAGCTCGATGAGACCGGGCTCGCCGTCCTGCGCGAGCTCTGGCACTGGCGCGAAAAGGATGCGCTGCGCACCGGCCGTCCGCCGTTCTTCATTCTCAAGCACGAGGCGCTCAGTGAGATCTCCGCACAGGCCAGCAAGGGCGGCACCAAGGCCGTGAAGCTGCCCCACTTCCTGACCCCGAAGCGCCGCGGCGGCATCCTGGATGCCATCGATCGCGGTCTGGCCGTGCCGGAAGCCGAACGCCCCCAACATATCCGGGTGCGCTCCCGCCGCATGACCGGGGCCGAGCTGGATTACTCCGATGTCCTGAAGGAGCGCCGGGACAAGCGGGGGGCCGAACTGGGGATCGATCCGACGATCATCGCCTCACGCAGCACGCTCTTTGCCCTCGGTCGCAAGGAACCGGGCGAATGGGAGCGGCTGCTGACCTGGCAGCGGGACCTCCTGAAAGACTGAGGGAAATTTCGAGTTTCGAGTTTCAAACTCCGAATTCTAAGCCCCACGGCAATTCCGGTCACTGTTGGGATCTCCTTGGGGCCGTCTTCAATTCGAAACTCGAAACTTGGACTTCGGAATTACCCCTTGGGCCACTTCAATCCGGTGATGATCCGGGCGCCGCGCCGATAGGTCACGTAGCTGTAGAACCACTGCCACAGCACGGCCACCTTGTTGCGGAAGCCGACCAGAAAGATCAGGTGGATGAATAGCCAGGCAATCCACGCGAGGAAGCCGGTCATCTCGAACGCGCCCACCTTGGCCACGGCCGCCGAACGCCCGATGGTCGCCATGCTGCCTTTGTCCCAGTAGTCGAACGGAGGCCGTTCGGGATTGCCGTCCAGCTCGCTCATGATGATCTGGGCCACGTGTTTGGCTTCCTGCATGGCAGCAGGGGAAACACCGGGGACGACCTGTCCATCCTTGTCCAGGAGATAGGCGGCATCACCGATGACGAACACCTCGGGACGCCCCGGGATGCTCAGGTCCGGATTCACCAGCACGCGGCCCGCGCGGTCGATGGGCACGCCGAGTTTGGCGGTGAGCGGCGACGCGGCGACACCGGCGGCCCACAGGATGTTTTCCGCCTCGATGAAGGAGCCATCCGGAAGCTCCACGCGACCCTGCGTGATGTTCTTCACGTGGGTATTGGTGCGGACTTCGACGCCCATGCCTTCGAGAGTGTCCCGGGCGCTCTGGCTGAGCGGCTCGGTGAACTGCCCGAGCAGCCGAGGGCTCCCCTCGATCAGGATGACCCTTGCCTGGGCCGGGTCGATGCGCTTGAAGTCCCGCTTGAGCACCTGTCGGGTGAGTTCGCTGCAGGCGCCCGCCAGTTCCACGCCGGTCGGCCCGCCGCCGACGATCACGATGGTCATCAGCCGCCGCCGCTCATCCTCGTCCCGCGTGTTCTCCGCGTGCTCGAACGCGAACAGCAGTCCGCGCCGGATGCGCTGGGCGTCATCCAGCGATTTGAGCCCGGGAGCGAACTGCTCCCATTCGGGATGGCCGAAATAGCTCGTGCGCCCTCCGAGGGCGAAGACGAGGTAGTCGTAGCTATGGGTCAGCCCGTCCACCACAAGCTCCTTGGTCGCGGGGAGGATGTCCTCCACATTGGCGAGGTGCACATGCACATCCGGCCGGTCGTGAAAGACGGCGCGGACAGGCTGCGCGATTTCGGGTGAGGAGAGGCCGGCGGTCGCCACCTGGTACAGCAGCGGCTGGAAGAGGTGATGGTTCTGGCGGTCCACCAGATAGATCACCACGTTGGAGTGACGGAAATGCTGACAGAAAGTCAGGCCGCCAAACCCCGCCCCCAGGACGACCACCCGCAAAATACGCTGCTCCATACGCAGCTAAGCTGGGCCCGCGGTCGCCCAACCGCAACCGTGGAACGAAGGCGGACGGAGAGAAGATCAATTTGGAAAACAGGAAAGCAGCAAGAGAGGGAATGAGCAGGCAGGGCATCTTCCTGCGTTTCTGTTTTCCAAATTCATTCCATCCCCGTCTCCGCCAAGCGGCCGCTACTGCTGGGTGAGATTCAGGTAGCCGATGAGCATCTCGTTGATGGTCTGTTCGCCGAAAACGACCGTCTGCGACGGATCAGGATTCAACGGGTTCCACAGGGAGTTGTCGAAGCCGGCGGTGACCCGGATGACCGTTCCGGCCGGCAAAGTCTTCGGCTCAGCCAGGCGGTAGAGCGACTGCCAGGCGAACTGGTAGCCGGGGACGTTCAACAGGGTTTCGGAGGAATTGTCGGCGTACACCGCCTCGATGCGCATCCGGTGGCCGCGGTAGTGCATGTGCGGGCTCATCTCGTAGAGCACGCTGTCGCGCGTGAGCGTCGTTTCGGTGGTGATTTCCTGGTCCTTCACGAAAGGCTGGATGGTGAAGTTGGTCCGGTAGGCGGAAGACGTGATGAGTTCATTGGCCGGCGGGGCCTTGGCGAAGTAGAGGCCGATCTGGGTCTGGTCGGTGGCCGCCGTGCCCGTCGTCGTGTAGTGCATCTGGAAGACGAGGTAGCTGCCCTTCTTCAGCAGCTTGCCGGTGCCGGTGGGAAACTCCACCGCTTCCATGCCGGGCACATAGCCGGCGAAGAACCCGCCAAGGCCGCCCTGCACCTGCAGAAAATCGGACACGGTGGCAGCCGTGAAAACGAGGCTGTGATGCACCACCTGACGGTTGCCAGGACGAACCGTGGCCGCCCGCAACCAGACGTTGCTCGTCTTCGGGTTTGGCACGAGGAGATAGCGGTAGTCCACCAGACCGTCGGCCGGGACGGACTGTGTCGGGATTGAGAGCACCAGGTCGGGCTGGCCCAGTGGCCAGATCGGTGCGGGCGGAGGCGGCTGCGTGGCCAGCAGATCTTCGCCGTCACCGCGTTTGGCCCCGGCATCCAGCCACGCGACCAGTCGGGCGGCTTCGGCGGGAGTCAGGGAGGAATCATTCGCGAAAGTGCCCGAGCCGGGATCAGCATGCCACGGCGGCATGATGCCGGTCAGAAGATCCTGGCGCATGCTCACCGCGTGGTCGGCCACGATGCTGTGGTTGGTCATGGCCCAGGAGCCGATGTCGCCGGGCCGGTGGCAGGTGACGCATTTCGCCTGCAGCAGCGGCGCGATATCCCGCGCGTAGGAGGGCTCGGGCACCGTGTTTATGGCCAGCGGAGTGCCATGAACCTTGACCTGCTGGACGACCACCGGTTGCGACGCGATGAACTGTTCCAACGCGTCGGCGAGATAGGGCTGCTCGACGGTTCCGGACGGAGTCGGGCAAAGGTCGGTCGCCGGTCCCTGATAGAATACCTCAAGCGTGTCGTTGGCGATCGCGACGGTCTCCAACGCGGTGCTGGCCTGGTAGGCGCGGGCGACGAGCTGCGCCAGATCATGCAGCACCGGCACGGTGACGCCGGCCTTCGCCGCCGCTTCGGCGAGCGAGGCACGCGTGTCCTGCGGGTTGATCAGCCAGAAGAGCACGCCCTGCGACCCAAACTTCGCCTGCATGGGTTGGAGGACAGACCAGGCGTCCGCCAGGTGCGCATTGTCGGTGAAGACCAGCACGACGGCCTTGGAGTCACCTTCGCGGAAGAGCTGGTGCCGGACACCCAGATGGTCGTTGAGGGCAAAGTCGTCAATCGGCTGCAGGGGCACCGCGGTCAGGCGTTCGATGCGGTAGAAGCGGCGGCCCTGGACCGCTGGGTTGAAGTCCAGCCACTGGTGCTCATGTGTGCCGGGCGCCAGCCGCATCAGGGTATCCCAGACTCCCACAGCCCCAAGATCATCGGTCGCCTTGAGCTGGTACACTTCACCCGCCACGCCGTTGCGCAGCGAGAGTCTCGGCAGGCCGCAGACCGGATCGATGGCCGGTGTGAGTGACTGGGCCAGCAGCGAGCCGGCGGCGGCGAGACTGCCGAGCATCCAGGAGAAACGCCGGAGGGCACGAACGGAGGGAGCGAGAGGAAAGGGGAAGTTCATGCGGTGACGCCAGTTGAGTGTGCTAATTGCCAATGGCTCACCAATTTTGCAGCGCTGTCAAACCTCCGGTTCGCCGCGATCCTGTCCTAATCGTAATCCTACTCGTTCGAGGCGGAGGCGGAGCCGAGGGATTAGAGCATTTCCATAAATAATGTATCTATACAAAGCCTAAGGACTGTGGTGAGCTTGGGCATGCGAGCGATCCCGGTGGAGCTGCGGCGGCGGATACTGCGGCTGTACGAGCGTGGCAAAACCACGCGGGAGATAGCC
>CAIXUG010000037.1 GCA_903922605.1 uncultured Verrucomicrobiota bacterium | reverse complement strand
GCTCACAACAAACTCTCGGAACACCAGAGTGCAGCAGCGGAAAGGCTCGCAGCAGCCGCAGGGCTTCACCTGGCAGCCGTGAGGCGTGCAGCTAAATGGATTGCCCCACCGGGTCGAGCGATCGACCTTCATGGCGTTTGGTGGCATACGCCAGCCCTTGGTGCGACGAAGCTGGACGCGCTCAGGCATTAGCTTTCCTTTCGGGCATCTGTGGTGCTGGGTGATCGGCCATACCGCCAGCGGCCATCCATTCCCGCTGTTCGGCCCGCGTCATGCGCCGACCCAGCTTTTCTGCGATCTCGTCATAGCGCCGCAGCCGAAGAAGCTGCCACGCCTGGAGGTCGGCCATCCATTGCTCAAATGGCGGCAGCGGGAGAGGCGGCAATGGCTCTGGCGCGCGATATTTCTTGATTGCTCCCGGTCGCTTTGCCTCAGCGATAGCGGCTTCCACGGCGGCGCAGATTTCATCGAGGCCGAGGTTATACGTTTCGACGCCCGACGCGCGGGAATGCCGGTGCCGCTTCAATAGGCGATGAGTGATCCCCTCGACCTCGCGGGCATTTTCCAACTGCCAGGTGCGTTCCAGCACGAGCTCGCCGACGCCGATCCGCAGATGCTTTGCGCGCTTCTTTGGGTTCCCGCTGAACCCCACCTTGCGCGCCCCATCATCGCGGAGAAACACGTAGACGAACGGATGCCCGGTCATTTCTTGGCCCTTGCCGCGGCGCGCTTTAGGTTCTGCTGGTGCTTGTATTGCGCGATGGGCCTCGGCCCCAGGCGATCCTTGATCGTGTTCAGCGACAGGCCAGAGGCAGCCACCAGGGCCGCCGTAGGGTATTCCTTGGACGGCAGCGGCCAGTAAGGTTCGACGTGCTCCTTGATAGCCTTGTCTGACTTGCTACGCCGGTTCTCAGCCGAGATAGCCGGGCCAGCCTTGAGCGCAGCAACGCGCTGATCGAGGTTCCGACTGGCCTTCCAAACGGCTACAGCGGCGTCAGGATCAGAGCCGGGCGCTATCTCCACGTCCGATGCAAGTGCCTTGATGGTGGCGCCCCTGGCGCCGGCAGCGGTTAGCACGGCGCGGAAGTCAGGCTCGCCCCAGGCCAGCACGGCGAGGCTGGCAACATAGATCGTCTCGGCGCGGCGCCGGTTGGTCGGACGCAAGATCGAAGCGCGTTGTTCCAGTGACGCAATCTGGTGCGCTTGGCGGTGGCGCGGCTTCACCTCATCCCGGTAGACATCCACGCCGGCAGGCATCAGCACAAGCTGTTGCTCTATCGTCCAGGCCGGCGAGATGTTCGAGATATACGCCTTGTCAGCCAAAATCTGCGTCCCGTGCTTTTTACTGTTGACAGTTTATTCCCATTGCTTCTAAAGTGTCAACACTGGATTTAACCCAAAGACACCCCCCACATGACCCGAAGGAGATTTCTAAATGACGAGGGAAACGCTTATCAAAAAGCTAGACCCATCCCAATACCCAAATGGGGAATCGAAGGCGCAAGTCAT
>CAIXUG010000036.1 GCA_903922605.1 uncultured Verrucomicrobiota bacterium | reverse complement strand
GGAGGAAACCCTGACCACGGCCCTGCGCCCCTTCTGGGAGACGCCCGCACGCGTCCTGTCCCTCATCCATCACTGGCTCCGCGACCAAGCAAACGCTACGCCCTGAACCATTGTTCCGATAAACTGTGAGAATTGGTATTAGACATGCGCTGTGACTGGTTTGGATATTCCCGCGCAGGGACTTGGGAACGGGCCGGCCAGCCGGCGGCCTCCGACAGGGCTGGAGGATTTCCTTTGGATCAATGGGTGGAAATGATTGCGGCCCTCACGTGATTGCCGGGTGTCCTCCGCTCTGCAAACGTCCCGTCCATGCGTTACGCGCCGATTGATCCGCAGCTCTTCGTTGAGAACCGTGCCCGTCTGAAACCGCTGCTGCTGCCGGGCTCGCTGGCGGTGGTGAATGCCAACGACATCCTGCCGACCAACGCCGACGGCACGCTGCGTCTCATCGCCAATTCCGACCTTTTCTGGCTCACGGGCGTGAACCAGGAGGAGAGCATCCTCGTGCTGTTCCCGGACGCGGACGACGAGAAGCACCGCGAAATGCTCTTTCTGCGCGAGACCAGCGACCTCATTGCGACGTGGGAGGGCCACAAGCTCACAAAGGAGGAGGCGCGACGGCTCACCGGCATCCGGCAGGTCCACTGGCTCTCCGAGTTTCCGGCCATCTTTCGCAAGGTGATGTGCGAGGCGGACCACGTGTATCTCAACACCAACGAGCACAAGCGCTCCGTGTCGGAGGTGGAGACGCGCGATGCGCGTTTCATCCGGCGCGTGCAGGCGGAGTATCCGCTCCATGACTACCAGCGCCTCACCCGGCTCATGCACCGGCTGCGCGTTGTGAAGTCACCGCTGGAGGTGGAGCTGCTCCAGAAGGCGTGCGACCTCACGAAAGCCGGTTTCGAGCGCGTGGCGAAGTTTGTGAAGCCCGGCGTCACCGAGCTGGAGGTCGAGGCGGAGTTCATCCATGAGTTCACCCGGGGCGGCGGCGGGTTTGCCTATTCGCCCATCATTGCCAGCGGGGCCAACGCCTGCGTGCTGCACTACATCGAGAACGAGCGGCCCTGCCGCAACGGCGACCTGCTGCTGCTCGATGTCGCGGCGAGCTACGCCAACTACAACGCCGACCTCACGCGCACCATCCCGGTCAACGGCCGGTTCACCAAGCGGCAGAAGCAGGTTTACAACGCGGTGCTCCGCGTGCTGCGTGCGCAGATTGCCGGCTTGGTGCCGGGCAAGAAGTGGGCAACGTGGCAGAAGGAGTGCGAGCAGCTCACCGAGGCGGAGCTGGTCGGTCTCGGTCTGCTTACCCCGCGCGAGATCAAGCGGCAGGACCCGGAGAAACCGGCCTACCGGAAATACTTCATGCACGGCTGCGGCCACCCGCTGGGCCTCGATGTGCACGATCTCGGCCAGCTTACCGAACCGTTTGCCGAGGGCTGGGTGATGACCGTCGAACCGGCCATTTACATCCCCGAGGAAGGTCTGGCCGTGCGTTTGGAAAACGACGTGGTCATCCGCGCTGGCGGCAATGTGGACCTGATGGCCACGACCCCCTTGGAAGCGCACGAAATCGAGGAACTGATGCGGCGCTGAGCGGGCGGCCCGCTTCTCCCGGGCTCCGGGCAATGAAACCAAACCTTCCACTGCAGCGTTGTCCGGCCCGTCGGGGCCGGCCCTTATGATACCATTTCCCGATGACAACCCGTGGTTTGAGACGGCGCAGCGTCCTGTAGTAGGCCGGGCTGCCAGCCCGGCAAGTATGGCGGGCTGCCAGCCCGCCGAAAGTCGGAGCAGCACCCGACGGGCTGGCAGCCCGTCGTACTTTGTCGGGCCAGCGGCCCGACCTACTACTGGCGGAGCGTCCGCCCCGCGCGATCTCAGCCAATATGCCGTTTCTTTCAGCGAACTGGTATGAGCCGCCTGCCGGGATGGAACTGGGCGCGTTCGCGCTGGGTCATTTTCCTACTCTGGACGAGCAGCATCGAGGGCATCATGGCCTGGGGGCGGTGCCTTCCTTCCCTGCGTCGCCGGTTGGCGCGAACGCCGCTGAAGGATTTCCGGCAGGTCAAACGGGTGACGCTGCTGCGCTACGACGGCATGGGCGACATGGTGCTCACCTCCGGGATGCTCCGGGAGCTCCGCCGTCTGCTGCCCCAGGCCGAGATCACGCTGATCTGCCGCACCCCTTGGGCCTCCTGGATGCGCACGTGTCCTTGGGTGGACCGCGTCGTTGATATTGAACTGAAATTCCCGGCGCGCTTCTACCAGCAGCGCCGGCTGGCCGCGCTGCTGTCGTTTGCCCGCCGGGAAATCTGGCCGCGTGACCCCGAGCTGCTGCTCCAGCCCGGCACGCTCTATTGGTACTTCGAATCGCGCGCGCTGGCCTGGTTCACCGGCGCGCCGGCGCGCTTCTGCTGGGAAGATCCCGATTGGGGCGTGGATACCGGCGGACGCTTCCACACCCACGCGCTGCCGATGGCGCAGTCGCTGCATGAGACCGAGAAGTGCTGGCGCATGCTGGAAGCCGTCGGCCTTCAGCCCGCGGGTCGTCGGCTCGACACGTGGTGGACCGAAGCCGATGCGCAGCGCGCCCGTGAAATGGCTGATCGCGCACGGGGAGGCCGTCGCCGGCTGGTCCTGCTCGGCGTGGCCTGCAGCGAGACGCCGCGGATGTGGCCGCAGGAGTGCTTTCTGGAACTGGTGCGGGAAGTCGCCCGGCAGGCTCCTGACGTCGCCTTTGTGGCCGTCGGCGGGGCGGATGTGTCACCGTTGGGCGACTGGCTGGCGGTCCAGGCCCCCGGCCTCGTGCACAACGCCTGCGGCCAGCTCGGGCTGGGAGCCGTCTGGGCGCTGACGGCCGCCTGCGACCTCTACGTGGGCAATGACACCGGCATCATGCACATGGCGGCAGCGGCGAAAACTCCGGTGGTCGTGGTTTGCGGTATGCCGATCACGGCCCCGCCCGGCACCCGGGGCGACCCGCGCCATACCGGGCCGCACGACACGCTCAGCCGCATTGTCTATCCGCCACCGGAGATTCCGGGCGACACACCGGTCAATGCCAGCCTGGTGGCCTGCGCTCCGGTCATCGCGGCGACGCTGGAACTGCTCGCGCTCTCAGCGCGCGCGTAGGGCCGGGGCGCCCCGGCTCCGTTCCGCGCGCAGTTCCGTCGGTGTCCGGCCGGTGGCGGAGCGGAAGGCGCGGGTGAAGGCGCTGTGATCGTAGAAGCCGCAGGCCAGCGCCACCTCGGCCACGGCCTTGTCCGTCTCTTCCAATAACTGCGAGGCCGCGGCCAGCCGCGTCTGCGTGATGAGCTGGCTGGGCGTGAGGCCGAAGATGCGCTTGATGAGCCGGGCGAAGCGGACCGGCGAAAGCCCGGCGCGCTCCGCCAGCATCGAGGGCGAGAGCGGCTCGCCGAAATTGGCCTCCAAAAATTCCAGCGTGCCGCCCAGTTGCGCGGGAATGATCTCGCTGTCGCCGGGCGCGCGCAGATCGCGGGAGATGCCGACCAGCCCGGCCACCGCGCCGCCGGCGTCGCGCAGCGGCAGCTTGGTGGTGAGACACCAGCCCTTGCGTCGATGCGGATACCAATGGAGCTCCAGTCGGTCGCGGATGGGCCGGCCGGAGCGCAGCACGGCGGCATCCTGCGCGGCGTAGCGCTCGGCAAACTCGGCGGGAAAGACCTCGCGCACATGGCGGCCCAGCAGCTCGTGCTTGTGCCGCAGGCCCACGCGCTCGACCAGCGACTGGTTCACGGCCACATAGCGGCCCGTGCGGTCCTTCACGAAGAAGGCGGCCTCGGGCACGTGCTCAAACAGCTCCGCCATCGCCGCCAGCTCGGGCGGCAGGGGCGGCGTGGGCACGGATGCAGGGCGGCCTTTCGCGGACATAGGAGATGCTTACTTTAAAGGCGGCTCCGGTGCGACGTCGGAATGGGGCACCTCGATCAGCTCAGCAGCCCCCTGGCCCCGGTCGGACGGAGGACCCCAGCCGATGGCTCCGTGGTTGCATTTCGGCACCTTCGCTGGCGAGGAAAGTTAAAAGGCGGACACCAAAATAGCGGCAAGCACAAGATGGGCAGACTGGCTTTGATCCGATATCATCATGCCAGGCGCCGATGCGCCCTTTGCATGAAACGGTTCATCATGGTTCTGGGAGCCATTTTTTTGGGCATCCAACGGACCTCTGCATCCGATACCACGGGTGCCCTTGTCCTGATCCCGATCGCAGGCGGTGTCGTTGGCCTGGTGATCGGGGCGGCGGTTTGCACCGCCATTTGCTGGGGCGCACGCCAGCGCCGGAAAATTTGGTTCAGCCTGCCACTGTTCGGGGCGGCCGGGTTCGTCCTTCCAGTGGTTGCCATAATGCTGCTGATGGCACAGCACAGGGACAAGATCGTCTGCACGTTTGGCCGATACGATCACATGCGCGGAGGCATGGGGGTCATCACGGTGCCGCATGATTTTTCCCGGTCGGACCTGGCGCAGTTTTATGGGCAGATCACCAACCGGCAGAATGCCATCCTGTCCTGGCACGAGTTTGCTGTGGCCCTGGTTCATCAGGGAAACGGCATCGACCAGGTGTATCTCAATGTCTATCCCAACCTCGATATGACGACGGAGTACAGGCCGGTCAATGATGAGGTGCGGCGCCAGATGGACATTGTTCTCAAACAAAGACAAAAGGCTATCGCGGCACCTAAATAGGCTGCTGGTGCCAGCCACATGGGTCCGGCCGAGCCCAAACCGCCAACTGTCCAGGAATTGCTCAGGCCAACAGTTCCTTGATCACCTTCGCTGCCTCGACACCCGTGAGCTTCTGGTCGAGGCCCTGGTACTTGTAGGTGAAGCGCTCGTGATCCATGCCGAGCAACCGCAGGACCGTGGCGTGGAAATCCCGCACGTGGACGGGGTCCTTCACGATGTTGTACGAGAAGTCGTCGGTTTCGCCGTAGATCGTCCCGCCTTTGGAGCCGCCGCCGGCCATCCACATGCTGAAGCAGCGCGGGTGATGGTCGCGGCCGTAGTTCTCGTGCGAGAGCCCTCCCTGACTGTAGATCGTGCGGCCGAACTCGCCGCCCCAGATGATGAGCGTGTCTTCGAACATGCCGCGGGCCTTGAGATCGGTGATGAGGCCGTACGTGGCCTGGTCGATGTCCTTGCACTGCGAGGGCAGGCGGCCGCCGGCATTGGAATGGTGGTCCCAGTTGTTGAGATACACCTGCACGAAGCGCACGCCCCGCTCGACGAGGCGGCGGGCCAGCAGCGCACTGTAGGCAAAGGAGCCGGGTTTCTTCGCGGACTCACCGTAGAGCTGGTAGGTGGACTCCGGCTCGCTCGCGACGTTGGTCAGCTCGGGCACGCTCGCCTGCATACGGAAGGCCATCTCGAACTGCTGGATGCGCGTGTGCGTCTCGGGATCGCCGAGCGCCTGGTAGTTCATCTCATTCAGCGAGCGCAAACCGTCGAGCTGCGAACGGCGCAGGTCGGCGGTCACGCCGGGCGGATTGTTGATGTAGAGGATCGGGTCGCCGCCGCTGCGGAAGGACACGCCGGCGTGTTCACCCGACAGGTAGCCGCTGGACCAGAGCCGCGCGCTGATCGCCTGGATCTGCTCCTTGTTGGTCGGCTCGGCGACGAGCACAACGAAGGTGGGCAGATTCTGGTTCATCGAGCCGAGTCCGTAACTGACCCACGAGCCGATGCAGGGACGCCCCGTGATCTGGTTGCCGGTCTGCATGTAGCAGATGGCCGGCTCGTGGTTGATGGCCTCGGTGTTCATCGTGCGGATGAGGCAGAGGTCATCGGCCACTTTCGCCGTGTAGGGCAGCAGCTCCGTGTTCATCCACAGGCCGTTCTTGCCGACCTGGCTGAACTTGAACTTGGACGGCGCAATGGGAAACCGCGTCTGACCCGAGGTCATCGTCGTGAGGCGCTGGCCGTTGCGGACGCTGGCGGGGAGATCCTTGTCGTACCAGTCGTTCATATGCGGTTTGTAGTCCCACAGGTCCATCTGGGACGGGCCGCCGACCATGTGCAGGTAGATGACGCGCTTCGCCTTGGGCGCAAAATGCGGCAGCGGGAGATGGGGACCCGCGGCACCCGGAGCGTTGTCGCCTAGCAGGTTGAAGTTCTTGCCGAGCAGCGACGCGAGCGCGGCATAGCCGAGCACGTTTTTACCACGCGAGAAGAACTGCCGGCGGGTCTCGAGACGCTGGAATTCGGAGAGGGGATTCATAGGCCTACTTGTTCAAGACTTCATCCAGGTTCAGCAGCTGGTTCGCCAGCATTGTCATTGCCGCAAGCTGCGGCGCGGGGATCTTCGCGTCCGGCTTGGATTCGCCGACGGCCACGAGTTTTTTCGCCTCGTCGGGCTGGCCGGCATAGAAGCTTTCCAGCGTCGCCAGCGTGCCGTTCACCACCTTTTGTTCAGTGGCATTGAGCGAGCGGGCCAGCAGGCGGCGGGACATGATTTCCACCGCGCGGTTGGTGTTACCGGAGCTGGTGGTCAGCGCCTCCTCGGCAAGGTGCCGGGCAGCCTCGATAAACTGCGGGTCGTTGAGCGTGACGAGCGCCTGTAACGGCGTGTCGGTGCGCTCACGCCGGGTGCAGGAGGTCTCACGGCTGGGGGCGTTGAAGACGTCCATGTTGGCCGGCGGGGCGGCCCGCTTCCAGAAGGTGTAGAGGCTGCGGCGGTAGAGCGCCTCGCCCGAATCGCGCTTGTAGTTCTTGGTGTTGCTCTCGGGCATGGCGACCGGTTCCCACACGCCGTCGGGCTGGTAGGGCTTCACGCTGGGGCCACCGATCTTGGGGACGAGCAGGCCGCTCGCGGAGAGGGCGTAGTCGCGCACCATTTCGGCGTCCATGCGGAAGCGCGGCCCGCGGCTGAGCAGGCGGTTGCCGGGATCCTTGTCCAGCTTCTCCGGCGAGGCCTGGGGCCCCTGCCGGTAGGCGGACGACATCACCATAAGCTCGATGAGATGCTTCACATCCCAGCCGCTCTCGCGGAACTCGACGGCGAGCCAGTCGAGCAGCTCCTGGTTGGTCGGCGTCTCACCCATGATGCCAAAGTCCTCGGTCGTCTTCACGAGGCCGACGCCGAACAGCTCCTGCCAGAAGCGGTTCACCGTCACGCGCGCCATGAGCGGGTTTTCCGGGGCGATCAGCCATTGCGCGAGGCCGAGGCGGTTGGTTTGCGAGCCGGCGGCCATCGGTGGCAGGAAGGACGGTGTGTTGGCCACCACCTGGTCCTTCTTCTGGTCGTACTGGCCGCGGAACAGGATGTTCGCCATCGGCATCGAGTCCGGTTTCTCAATCTGGATGTGCGTGACCGGATTGCGCTGGCGGACCGCTTCCTTCTCCGCTTCGAGCGCGGCGAGATCCCCGGTGGCCTTTTGGAAGGGATCGTCGCGATTGACGAGGAAATATTCGAAGAGCGACTGGCGCTGACCAGCGCTGCGTTTGTCGGTGGCCACGGCCAGAAGGGCACGCGGAACACTGTTCGCGGCGAGGTCCGCCACCTCGGACTCTTCCAGCCGGCGATTGTACACGCGCACATCCTGCACCATCGCATCGGTGAGCACCTGATCCTTGCTGCGCTGTCCGACGCGCAACGGGACGGTGGTGCGGATCGTCGCGGAGAGCTTGTCCACGTCGGTTTTCAGCTTCGCGGGCTTGCCGTCGATGAACACCTTCAGCCCGGCGGGCTTGCCGGAACCGTCGTAGGTCACAAATACGTGCTGCCATTCACCGGGCTTCATCGGGTTGCCCTCGGTAACGACCTTGAGCGCGTTGTCCGGCCACTTGCTGACGATGTGGACGGCGTAATTGCGGTCCGTGGCGAAGAGATCCCAGCCGCGGTAATCGTTGCCCTGATCCATGCGGGCGAGCACGGCATCATTGTGGCCGGCGGGCGCATTCACCCAGGCCCCATAGCTGAAAGCCTGGTCCCGCTCGAAATCGCCCACGTCACCGAGGTTGAAATTGGAACCCGCCTTGATCACCGGCGCCGGTCCCAGCTTGCCCTCGGGTTTCCAGGTCACCGCGCCGTCGGCCTTGAACTTCACCGGCTGCGTCGTGAGGCCGTTGATCTCATCGCCCGCGCCGTCATTCAGCGGCGCGTGCACCACGAGGCCCTTGCTCGTGACCTTGGCATCGAAGTCCGTCGCCTTCGCTCCGGTCAGCCACTGGTCGAAGTCGGGCTGGGCCGCCTTGCGGCGGTCCTCGATGCGTGTCTTGCCGGCGGTGATTTCACCGGGCAGCGCTTTCCAGCGTGCGATGTCGGCATCGGTCTGCGGCACGAGGATGCTCGGGTTGGAGTCCTTCACGTTGCCGTCGAGGCCGCCCTGCTTGGTGTTCCGGAAAAACGCGGCGAGCGAGTAATAATCCTTCTGCTTGATCGGATCGAACTTGTGGTCGTGGCACGCGGCGCAATTCGCCGTGAGGCCGAGGAAGACCCAGCCGGTCGTGGCGACGCGGTCGCTGGCGTAGATTGCGAGGTTCTCCTCCTCGATGGTGCCGCCCTCGTTGGTGGTCATGTTGCACCGGTGGAAGCCGGTCGCGACCATCTGGTCGTCGGTGGGATTGGGCAGCAGATCGCCCGCGATCTGTTCAACCACGAAACGGTCAAAAGGCTCGTTCCGGTTGAAGGCGCGGATGACCCAGTCGCGGTACGGCCACATCTCGCGGTAATTGTCGAAGTGGTACCCGTGCGTGTCGGCGTAGCGCGCGGCATCGAGCCAGTAGCGGGCGCGATGCTCACCCCATTGCGGCGAATCCATCAGGCCGTGGACGTACTTCTCATAGTAGTTCGGCGACTTGTCGTTCACGAAGGCCTCGACGTCCTCCGGCTTCGGGGGCAGTCCGGTAAGGTCAAGCGAGAGTCGGCGGGCCAGCGTGCGCCGGTCGGCCTCGGGGTTCATCGCCAGCTTCTTCTCGGCGAGCTTGGCCGCCACAAAGGCGTCAATCGGGTTGCGGATCGGCGAGGTCTTGGACTTCGCGACGGGCACCTTGGGCGAGGGCACCGCCGCGCGCTCAGGCTTGATGAACGACCAGTGGGGCTGCCAGGGGGCGCCCTGGGCGATCCAGCGCTTCAGCGCGTCGCGCTCCTCCGGCTTCAGCTCCCTGTGCGACTCCGGGGGCGGCATCAGGTCGTCCTTGTCCGTGGTCATGACGCGCCGCCAGAGGACACTCTTGTCGGGCTGGCCGGGCGTGACCACGGGACCGTCCTTCTTGGTGACGGCGAAGACGCCCTCGCGCGTGTCGAGGCGTAGGCCGGCCTTGCGGGAGCCGGGGTCGGGGCCGTGACAGTGGAAGCAGTTCTCCGAAAGGATCGGCCGGATGTCGCGGTTGAACACGATCTGGCCGGCGGCCGCTGCCTGCGTGGACGCGGTGGCACCATCCAGCACGCAGGCCAGCGTCGCCGCTGTCAGCAAACCCGAACCGTACCGATGAATCGTTGCGCGAAAATCCGTCATAGTGCTGTGACTCCAACCGCTGCGCGCCGGCTTCGTGACCAGATCCATGCTGGCGCTTAAAAGTGGGACGTCGGGCCGCGATGCTTCTTCACGGCGAATTTGTTGTCACGTCCGAGGTGAGTGTAGCTGATGCGGTCGATCCCCGCCAACCGCAGCCTTACTGTGCGGCCACCGGCTTGGGCTGCGCCTTCTCCCATTCCGCCTGGGAGACGGATTTTTTCTCATGGAGATGCACAAACGTGCCCTTCTTGTTGCCGACGACGAGGTCGGGCAGGCCGTCCTTGTTCACGTCACCGACCACGAGCTGCGTGCCGACGCCGGAGTTGTCATCGATGAGGTGCGGCACGAAGTCCACCGATCCGCCCGGCCCGCGCACGAGCTGGAACCAGTACGCCACGGCGGCCATGTTGCGGTCCGGATCGCCCGTGCGTCCGTGGGACCAGAAGCGCTTGCCGGTCACGATGTCCTTCAGGCCGTCGCCGTCCATGTCCACGAGGTCCAGCGAGTGCAGCTCGGTGAATTTCAGCCCGTAGCGGTTCTCGCGTGGCTCCTTGTTCATGATGATGTGCTCCTTGAACGTGATCTCGCCGCCCGTGCGCACCTGCTCAAACCACGCCAGGCCAAATGCGTGCGCCGTGAGCGCCGTCACCACGTCGGGCAGGCCGTCGCCGTTCACGTCGTAGGCGATCATCTGCGAGCCGCCGAGCCCGAACGGCCCGGGGTGGAACTTCCACTCCGGATCACCCGCGAGCGACGCCGGCTGTTCCCACCAGCCGTCCTTTTCGATCAGGTCGAGTCGGCCGTCGCCATTGAGGTCGCCGAGGCCCATCCCATGCGTGAAGTTTCCGTAGCCCTTATCGGGCGAGATGCGGTGCCAGGTCCAGGGCTTCGCCGGGTTCGACCAGTCCGGTGTGGCGTAGCCGTAGGCGCCCTTGGTGATGCACACCAGCTCCGGTTTCCCATCGCCCGTCAGATCGGCGAAGGTCGGCGATTCGTTATCCGTCTGCTCGAAGATGACGTGGCGGGTCCAGTGCTGGTCCAGCGTCTTCGGGTTCTCGAACCACACCGTCTGCTGGCCGGGGAAGCCGATGATGAGCACATCCATCCAGCCGTCGTGGTTGAAGTCGTAGGGGAAGGCGAAGAAATTGTCCGAGTAGGTGTTTTTGTTCCCGAGCGCACCCTCAAAGCCGGGGACGGTCACGGCGGTCATCGGCCCGAGCTGGAGCTGGAAAGTCGTGGTCGGCGCGTACAGCTCATGCTTGTTGGTGAAGCCCGGCCCCTCGTACCACCAGGGGCCCGACACGATGTCGTTCACGCCGTCGTTGTTGAAATCCGCAAAGCTCGCGCCCTCGCACCAGAACTGGTCGCTGAGCTGGATGCGCTTGAAGGTGTGCAGTGTGTAGTCGGCGGCGTGAAGCGCGGGCAAGGCGAACACGGCCAGCGTCAGGGCGAGGAGGGAACGGCGTGGATTCATGGCACGAGTACGATGGATGACTCCCCTAGCTGGCCTCCGATTCAACCGGCATTCAAGCCGCAAACCGTTCTCGCCCGCCTGCTCGCTACAGCGCTGAAAGCTCGTCTGAGGAATGCCTGGGGTGGAGCGAACTCCGTGAGCGAAGCCCCAGGGACAGGCTCCTTTGGATCGGTTTGAGGGCTGAAGGCCTGATTCGAGGGCCACCACCGCTTTCGGACGCGCTTACAGCGCTAGGCTGCTTTGGCTTAGCCAACCTGGGGCTGCGCTCGCCCGGCTCGCTCCACCCCAGGCAATATTCGTACGGGCTTTCAGCCCTGCCAATATCGGCTGTCCCTATTACAGATGAACCTCCTGAAGAAGGCCTGATTACCCTAAGCCAGACATGCCTCAGCGAATGCCCCAGCAGAAGGGATCGTCCTCGTTGAGCAGCAAGGTGATCTCGCTGTTGACGAAGGCCCGGCCCGAAATGGTCGGCGCAATGGTGCCCGCCGCGCGGTCGAGCCACTGGTAGCTGCCTGTGAACGTGCTGCCGAGGATGCTTTCCTGAATCCACTTGGCGCCCGCCGCGAGTTTTCCGTCGGCGGCCAGGCAGGCGAGTTTGGCACTGGTACCGGTGCCGCAGGGCGAGCGGTCGTACGCCTTGCCGGGGCAGAGCACAAAATTGCGCGACTGCGCCTTGGCCGAGCGCGCCTTGCCAAACAGCTCGATGTGGTCGATCTCGCCGCCGCGCGCGCCGGTGATCCTGTTGCGCTGCAGCGCCTGGCGGATCTGCCACGTGAATTCGGTGAGCCGTTCGGCGTTGGCGAGGTCGAGTTTTTCGCCGTGGCCTTCCACGAGGTAGAACCAGTTTCCGCCCCACGCGATGTCGCCGAAGACCATGCCGTGGCCGGGCACTTCCACCGTGACCCGCTGGGCGTGCCGATAGCTGGGCACATTCGCGACCGATACCGAGCCGTCGGTGTGCAAGGTCGTGGTGACGATGCCCACGGACGTCTCGATCCGGTGCTCACCCGGTTTGATCCGGCCGAGGTGCGCCAAGGTCGCAATCAGGCCGATGGTGCCGTGGCCGCACATGCCCAGGCAGCCGACGTTGTTAAAGTAAATAACACCCGCGACACACGTCTTGTCGGCGGGCTCCACGAGCAACGCGCCGACCAGCACGTCCGAGCCGCGCGGTTCGTTGACCACGGCGGAGCGGAAGCGGTCATGCTTCTTGCGAAACACCTTCTGCCGGTCCGCGACCGAGCCTTTGCCCAGGTCCGGCCCGCCGCCGATCACCACCCGGGTCGGCTCGCCCCCGGTGTGGGAGTCGATGATTTGCACACGCTGCACGCTCATGGATTGGTCGCATCAGCGTGACGCGGCCGACGGCCCCCGTCTTGTCGGCGATTGCCGGATGGCCATAGAAGCTGGGCACAGCGGCGGAGCCATCCCGCCGGAATTGGCGTACGAGAGAGTTGTCGCCCGCGTTCGGCAGGCAATGTCCCCGTCTCAGTGTCCCGCTGCAGGTGTCGGTGAAATCTGGTCCCGCCAAGTTCCGAACACGTGATCGGTGCCTTTCGCCGCCTCGTGGCACTGCACACAGGAGGCGATGCGTCCGCTATCAATTTTGGCCGGCGTCTCAAAATAAAAATACTCCCAGTCGCCGTGCTCGGGATCGTATCCCGGCGCCCGTTTCACCATGCCGCCCACGCCATTGGCTCCGCCATGCATGTCTTCTTCAGAGGGGTCGGGGAAGCTGTAAAAAAGCTTCTGCTTTACCACCACCGCCCCGACGGGAAACTTTGCGTCATTGGTACGGAAGGAGGTCGCGGCCAGATCATCCATGTAGATATGAATGGCGGTGCCGGCGTGAAGCCCGAAGCGCATTTTTGCGGCCTCGATCTCCTCCTTCGACACGCCGCGGCACAGCGCCGCCAAGTCCGGGTTGACGAACGCCGCCTTTTTAGTAAGCCGCTGGAAATGGGTGAAGTTCGCGGCGATCCAAGCAACGGACTGATCTGTGCTTGCGCCCAGGCTCAAGGTGCGTGCCGGTTGATTGGTTGCCGCGATCGTCCGCAGGTAGTTCAATATTTTCCAGTTGGGTTCGGTATCGGGCCCGACTGCCGCAGAGAGTCTTGAACCGTCCAGTCGAGTGACGATGCGGATGTCAGCATGGATATTGCTGACGGCAATGTGCTGCAATTGCGTGACATCCGCCGCCCAATCGATTTTGACGGATTGGCGTAGGCGGGCTAAAGGCACAAATACCGACTGCGGCTGATGGTAATTGGTTGCGTCCGCCAACTCTTCCCAGCTTCGGGGCCATTGGTTCGTATGAGTTTGCAGGTATCCAACGACGAGGTACCCGCTGGTCCATGCGTTGTAGGATTCGGGAATCACGGTGTGCACCAAGCGAAACAGGCTGATACCGACCGTCGCGACCGTGACCGCGAACAACAACCCTACCACCACCAGGATACGTTTCCAGCGCGGCCAGGCGTTCAGGGAAGAGGGCATCGGATGGGGCAACGTTGCCGAACCGACCCGCGTGTCAACCGAAGACCCCGACTGGCGACCGGGCGACGGTTCAGAAATCGGGAGGCACGTCATGGGCGCGGGAAATCCAGCTTCGCGTGTTGCCTGCCCCTGAATATTCGCTAGCTTGGCGGTACGGCCCGGTCATGGTGTGGATCACTGCTTGCCACTGCGTGCCCGCCTCGCGGCTGTTCGTGGCGGTCGCACTTATCAAATTAGAAATGCCACTGGCGCCAGGCGCACCGGCTCTCCGACCGGGAATCTCACGGGCATTGGTCCGGCCCACTTTTGCCGGACCCCTTCTTCTCACCCATCGCGGGCAGACCATCCAAAGGGAATCCTTCGCATGACGCAGCGGCTGGCAGCCTTTCGTCCGGCGGCACTCCTGGCGGCGTGTGTGGACCAGACCCTTTGCCTGCTCACCCGCTGTGGCATCGGCCTGCTCCAGGCCGCGCCGCTATGCTGGGCTGCGCGGCTGGGCCGCTTCGGTGGCGAAGTGGTTTTCTGGGTGGACCGCCGCCATCGCCGCATGACCATCGCCAATCTCACCCGCTGCTTCCAGAATGAGATGACCCCGGCGCAGATCCGGACGCTGGCGCATGAGAATTTCCGCCGCATCGGTGAAAATTCCTGCTGCGCCCTCCACACCGCCGCGCTGAGTCCGGCCAAGATCCAGGAGATCCTGCGGGTGGAAGGCCCGGGTGTGCTCGGTCACAAGGACGCGGATGGCGTGGCGCAAAACTGCCTCTTTGCCACCGGCCATTTCGGCAATTTCGAGCTCTTTTCGCGGCTGGCCACCTACATCAGCGGCTACCAGTTCGCCAGCACCTACCGCGGCATCCGCCAGCCCGCCCTGAACCGGATGTTCCATGATGTGCGTGCCCGCTGGGGCATGCAGATGTTCGAGCGCCGGACGGAATCGGACGAGCTGAAGAAGCTGCTGAAGCAGGGCGGCCTGCTGCTCGTGCTGGTGGCGGACCAGAGCGCGCCCACGAACGGCCAGGAGGTCTCCTTTCTCGGCCACAACTGCATGGCCTCACGGGCGCCCGCCTTGCTGGCGGCCCGCTACGGCTGTACGCTATACGTGCCCATCTGCTACCGTACCGGCCTGGGCCGCTGGGTAATCGAGACCGGTGACGCCATCCCAACGGAAGAGAACGGGCGTCGCCGTTCGTGCGAGGCCATCACGCAGGATATCAACACCGCCATGGAGGCCGCCGTGCGGCGCGATCCCGCGAACTGGTTCTGGGTGCACAACCGCTGGAAGCCCCGTCGCGCGGCGAAGTCCCTGGCCGGGCTGCCAGTACCCGCCGTCGCTTGATTTCCCAACTTCGCGCCTGCCGATTTGAGGCCCTAGTGACGGCTTCGGCGGCCCCGGAACAGGCATGCCAAAAGCCTCGCCCGTTTCCGGGTGACCGGTCATGATTTGTCCACGGGATTGCCATTTTTCCTGATGATTTCTGGCCGAAAACTCCTGCACGGTGGCGCCTTTTGGCTCTGCTTTTCCACGGCGATCACCGCAGCCGACCTCTGGACGACCGCCTACTATCCTGCCTACCACCAGGCGCAGATGGCCCCGGCGGACATTGATTTCTCGGTGGTGAGCCATGTCGTCCATTTTTCGGTCGTGCCCAAGGCGGACGGATCGCTGGACACCGCCGCGAACGGCCTCACCACCGCCCGTTCCGCCGATCTGGTGACGCATGCCCATGCCGCCCATAGCAAGGCGCTCATCTGCGTGGGCGGGGCGGACAGCGAGGCGGGTTTCCAGGGGGCCACGAGCAGCGCCAATCTGCCGGGATTTGTGAATCAGCTGGTCAGTTTCATGGCCAGCAACGGCTACGATGGCGTGGATCTCGATTGGGAACCGCTCACCTCGGCCGACGCGGGCCGATACACCGCACTCGTAAACGCCCTGCGCTCGAGCTTGGACCAGACAGTGCCGCGTCCCCTGCTGACCGCCGCCACGGCTTCCGAACCGAAGCTGTTTGCCTCGCTGCAAAGCCAGTTCGACCAGATCAACCTGATGACCTACGACCTCGCCGGTCCCTGGCCGGGCTGGGTCGTCTGGTTCAACGCGCCGATCTATGACGGCGGGTATCGCTTCCCGAGCACCGGCAGCCTGATTCCCTCGGCGGATGGCCTGGTGACCGATTTCCTTGGAAACAGAGTGTCGAACCAGAAGCTCGCCATCGGGATCGCCTTCTATGGCCAGTTGTGGAATCACGGTGGCGGCACCCCCACCGGGGGAACCCTGCTGCCGCGTCAATCCTGGACGACCGCGCCCACGGTCACGCCGGTGGCCTGGTCGACCATTTCGGCCGATTATTACCAGCCGCAAAATTATCACTGGGATGACGCCGCGCAGGCGGCCTACCTGAGCCTCCCCGGGGCCACGGATTCGGCGGATGCCTTCCTGTCCTACGACGACGAGCGGGCCTGCCGGGCGAAGGTGAGCTATGCCCGCAACTATCACCTCGGCGGCGTGATGATCTGGGAGCTGTCCCAGGGGCATCGCGTCACGGCGACCGGAATGGACAACCCTTTGCTGGCGGCCGTCGGCCAGGCCCTGGCCACGCCGGGCCCGATCACCATTCAGGCCGGGCCCGATCAGGTTCAACTCAGCTTTGCCACCGCGCCGCTGGGAATTTACCAGGTGCAATGGAGCAGCGATCTGGGCTCGGGCATCTGGCATCTCCTGACCACTTACACCGCCGGCGCCGAGTTGGTCGCGCAGTTGCCCTACCCGTTACCCCGCGGCCCGGCTTCGCCGCGCTATTATCGGGTGGTGACACCGCCCTGAGGCTCGCCGAGGCCGTGAAGGTCACGTTGCGTTCCCAGTCCTGCTCCTGCTCTTGCTCCTGCTCGTAATCACGAGGGCGGCAGGCGCCGTCATTGCGAGTGCGAGCACGATCAAGATCAAGAGCATGAGAAGGATACGTCCAACGAAAAAGGCCCGCCGGTGGTGAACCGACGGGCCCCGATGATCGGGTAGGGTCAGGGAACCTGCACCCGGAAGAATCCCTGCGCGGTGCCGAGCGGCGGGGAATAGGGTGAGGTCGCCGCCGGGACGTCTGTGTACGTTCCACTCACTGTGTCGGCCCGCTGTAGCGTGCCGACCGGCCAAGTCAGGGTGAGGCTGGGCGTGGCGCTGACCTTCAGTGTCGGCACATTCGCGTAATGTGCGAGAATCTGCGCCGGGGACAGGGCGTAGTCATAGACTGCGGCCTCGTCCACCGTGCCGTCGAAGGGGTTGAAGGCGCCATCGGTGCGTCGGCCGATGACCGTGGCCCCGCCTTCGAGCAGCGGGTCACCGTTGATGCCGTTCTGGATGAAGCCCGAACCCGGCACCGGGAACGAGGCGCGCGCCTCACCGTTGATATAGACCGTGAAGGCGGCGTCGGTCTTGGTCACCACCAGGTGGTACTGACCTGACCTCGCCAAACTGAGCCAGAGGGAGTGAGAGTCTGGGCAACGAAGAAAGAGCCAGACCATGAAAGGGAAACGACACACGACTGAGGAGAAGATCCGGATGCTGCGGGAGGTGGACGGCGGGAAGCCAATCCG
>CAIXUG010000035.1 GCA_903922605.1 uncultured Verrucomicrobiota bacterium | reverse complement strand
GGGCGCATCTTTTCACCGTGGTTAGCTCTTCCAGCAAACCTGTTCGGGCCCGGCGAGAGCTGGCGCTGGCGGCCGAAAGAAAACCCGGTGGGGCGAGCGTCCTCGCGAGCCGAGGCGGCCTTGGGCTGGGGCGGCCCGGCTCGCGAGGACGCTCACCCCACCACGCGCCCGGAATCCGCGCTGACCACGGTGTCAAGATGCGCCCGCCCGCTCCCGGCCTGCCAATATTCTTTCGCCGAATCCGCCGGAGCGGTGTTTAGTGACTACAAACATAGCAGGCCATGAACGAAATCCTCCCCCTTTCTCCCGCCGCGACCCATTACAAGGACCGCAGCACGGGGCTGACCCTGTTTGGGGTTGCCACCGTTCTGTTGGGCGGATTGTGCGCGCTGATGATCCCGCTGATGCTGTTCGGGCAGGTGATGGCGGGGAAGACCACCGGGATTCCCCCAAATTTCCAGACAATGATTCTGGCGGCGGGCATGTATGGCGGGATGGCGGTGCTGATGGTTTGGCTGGGCATCGGCTCCATGCTCGCCCGCCGCTGGGCGCGGGCACTCCTGCTGATCTTCGCTGGCACCGGTTTGCTGATGGGCCTGATGTCGTTTGTGTTGGTGGCCTTTTTGCTGCCACAGATCACGAAGAACATGCGTCTCATGCAACCGCCCGGCCAGCCAGCGCTGCCGGAGAATATGGTCGTGTTCATGGTGGGCTTCGGGATGCTGATCGCGGGGGTGATCTATGTTGTATTGCCCGGGATTTGGACCCTGTTCTATCGCAGTCCGCACGTGAAGGCGACCTGCGAGGCGCGTGACCCGGTTGAGCGTTGGACCGACCGGTGTCCGATCCCGGTGCTCACGATCAGCGTCTGGCTGGCGATCAGTGTCCCCATGGTGCTCCTGATGCCACTGGCCTTTCATGGCATGGTGCCCTTCTTCGGCGTGTTTTTGTCCGGTGTGCCGGGATCGCTGATCTACGTGGCGTTCGCGGCGGTCATGGCCTATTGCGCCTGGGCCGTTTACCGGCTCGATCCCAAAGGCTGGTGGGTCACTTTGATCAGCTTCACCCTGTTGCTGGTCTCGGGCGTGATCAGCTATCTCCAGAATGACCTGATGGAAATGTATCGCCAGATGGGTTTTCCTGAGCAGCAAGCGGAGCAGATGCAGCAGATTGCAGCGGTGAGCCGGCCCATCATGATCATCTGGTCACTTTTCATCGAGGCGCTGCTGGTTGGCTCGCTGCTCTACGTGAAGAAGCACTTCTGGCCAGCAAGGCCGAAGCCGTAGTCGGCGGAGAAGAGCCCCGCGAAGCAGGGCCGCTGCAAAAGTTGCAACCGGCGGCCACCCCCGCGTGTGGTGATGACCGGGTCGCCCGAAAATCGGGCGCCCATGACCGGCCAGGCTCCGAATCCGATTGACTCGGCAATGTTTGGCTGTCATCATACACCCGTAAACTAAAAACAGCCGTTTTTCCTTATGAGCCCCAGGCTGCACCTCCAGATTGATGAGCGTTCCGGCGTTCCGGTCTATCGCCAGATGATGGACCAGTTCAAATACTACGTCGCCGGCGGCACGCTGCGTCCCGGGGACCAGATTCCTTCGATCCGTGAGCTGGCGGCCGCCCTGGCGGTCAACCCCACCACGGTGGTCAAGGCGTACACCGAGCTGGAACGCGAGGGCGTGATCGAGAAGCGCCACGGCAAGGGCGCCTTCGTCTCCGCCCAGGCACCGGCACTCACCTCCGCCGAGCAGGGGGATGCGCTGCGGCGCTCCGCCAAGCTGCTGGCCGTCGAAGCCACGCAGATGCAGGTGCCAACCCCCAAGGTGATCAACGTGGTACGCGAGGAACTGGGCGCGTTGTCAAACGACAAGGCCTCGGACGAGACGCCGGTGAAATTTGCCGTCGTCAGCGGCGGGCGCTGAACCAAAACAAGGGGAGGCCCATGGAACCGGTCATCTTCTCGCGCCATCTGGACAAGGCCTTCCGCAACGGCACCGTGGCCGTGAGCGGATGCGACCTCCAAGTGGCGCGCGGAGAGGTTTACGGGCTGATCGGCCGCAACGGCGCCGGCAAGACCACCCTGCTCAAGCTCCTCATGGGATTGCTCCGGCCCGACACCGGCGAGGCCCGCGTGCTGGGGCTCAACCTTTGGGAGGCGACGCGGGAGCACCGCCAGCGGGTGGCCTACGTGTCGCAGGGCCAGCAGGTGCCGGACTGGATGACCCTGGCCGACCTGGGCCGCTACTGCTCCCACTTTTACGAGACCTGGGACGGCAGCCTGCTGAAGGAGCACGCCCGCCGCTGGGAACTGCCGCTGGACCTGTCCATTTCCAAACTTTCCGGCGGCAACCAACGCCTCGCCGCGCTGGCCGTGGCGCTGGCCACCCGGCCCGAGGTGCTGCTGCTCGATGAACCGGCCGCCGGCCTCGACCCCATCGCCCGGCGGGAGCTGAACTCGTGCCTGATCGACGTGCTGATGCGCGGGAGCGGCTGCACGATCCTGCTCTCCACGCATCTGCTCGGCGACCTGGAGCGGCTCGCCACCCGGGTCGGAATCATGGACCGGGGCCGGATCGTGGCGGAAGGCGCGGTGGAGGACTGGCAGCGCACGATGCGACGGGTGCAGGTCGTCTTTGCCGAGCATTACGCCCCGCCGGACTTCGCCATTCCCGGGGCGCTGAAGTCGCAGACGCTCGGCCCGGTCGTCACGGCCCTGGCACGCGTGAGCGACGAAGCGCAGCTCGACGGGGTGCGGGCGCTGCCCGGCGTGCGGGTGAACGTGTTCCCGCTGACGCTGGAGGAACTTTTTGTGGACTGGTTTCGGGAGACGGTCAAAGAGCCGTTCGCGTCACCGGCAGGCATTTCGGGCCAGCCCGTATTCCCCGTCCCGACCACGCCACTATAGTGTGGGCATCGGCGTGCCGGAACCGTCGACCCCGTTGCACGGGAGTTTGATGAGTAAGGAAACGGGCTGGCCCAGTAATTACGGCCATCAGTGAGGCGGGGCGGGCCCGGTCTGGCAAGCCGGCAGTGGTGCGGTGCTGTCTTCATCATCATCACGGAAAACGGAGAGATTATGATTATGATGAAGATTACGATTAGGACACCGAAGTGACCGCCACGGCTGTTGATCGTGCTTTGACTGTGTCTTTTCACCCACCGCTTCGTCGCCGGGATTGCCTCGCACCAGCGCCGCCCGCTAGCGTCGCGCGGTGAACAGCGAACCTCGCCGGATCCCCTCGCTCGACGGGCTGCGCGCGGTGTCCATCCTGCTGGTCCTCTGCGGCCACAGCTTCGCCACGCTGCCGGCCAGCTGGCAGATTTCCCCGGTGCTCCTCCACAACGCGTCGCTGGGGGTGATGGTGTTCTTCGTCCTGAGCGGCTACCTGATCACGCAACTGCTCCTGCACGAGCTGGACACGGCGGGCCGCATCGACCTGCGGGCCTTTTATCTGCGCCGGGCGCTGCGCATTTTTCCGGTCTTTTACGGCTATCTGCTGGTGATGGGCGTGCTCGCCCTGACCGGGGTGGTGCTCATCGGCACGAAGCAGTTCCTCGCGGCCGGCACCTTCCTCTGGAACTACAAACAGCTCGTGCTGGGGGTGGGGCATGACGAAGGGGAGTGGTATCTCGGCCACTTCTGGTCGCTGGCGGTCGAGGAGCAGTTCTACCTGCTGTGGCCAGCTTTGCTTGGCTGGCTGGGCATCCGTCGCGCCACGCGGGCCTGCCTGGTCGCGCTGGCGCTGCTGCCCCTGGTGCGGATCGCCACGTATTTTCTGTACGCGCCCGCCCGTCCGCTGATCAGCATCATGTTTCACACGGCGGCGGACCCGATCATCGCCGGCTGCCTGCTGGCCCTTTGGCCGCGGATTCGGGGTGGCACCGGCCGGCTGCCGCTGCCCTCGGGACGCTGGGTTGCGCTGGCCACCGTGTTTGTGCTGCTGGTCTCCCCGTACCTGCGCCAGTGGCTGCGTGGTTACTATTACGCCACCGTGGGTCCGCTGCTGGAGACGGCCGCCATCTGCCTCGTGGTGGTCTGGTGTGTGACCCACGCCCAGAGCCTGCCCGGGCGGCTGATGAATGCGCGTCCGATGACGTGGCTGGGGCGGCTCTCGTACAGCCTCTATGTGTGGAACCAGCCCTTTCTCACCACGCTGAACCACACCTGGAGCGGGCTCTTCCCCCTCAACCTGCTCTGCAATTTCGTCGCCGCGTGGATTTCGCAGCAGCTCCTCGAAAAGCCCTTCCTGCGCTGGCGGGCCCGGCTCCGCGCGGACCATGTCGCCACGGCGCCTCCCCAATAACGGGATTCCCCCGTGCCCCGGCCCCCGTCTATCTTCGTCCCACGCATGAATCCGTACGCGAATCTTGTCGCCGATTACGCCCGCCACTTCCGTCAAGGGAAGAGGCATCCGCTCGGCGGGTTCGCGCCGGCGGCCAACCCGGCGGTCGCCCACGGCGCGCCCACGGCGCTGATCTTTTCCCCGCATCCGGATGACGAATGCATCATCGGCGCCCTCCCGCTGCGCCTGCGCCGGGAATGCGCGTGGAACGTGATGAACGTGGCGGTAACGCAGGGCAGCAACCGCGCCCGGCAGGCGGAACGGCTCACGGAATTGAAGGCGGCCTGCGATTACATCGGCTTCGGCCTCATCCAGACCGCGCCTGCCGGCCTCGAAAAGGTGACGCCGAAGTGCCGTGCGGAAGATCCCGCCCATTGGCAAGGCATGGTGCGGACCATCGCGGGCATTCTCGCCGCGCATCGTCCACGCGCGATTTTCTTTCCCCATGAGCACGACTGGAACGGCACGCACATCGGCACGCACTTCCTCGTGATGGAGGCGCTCGCCTCGCTGCCGGCGGACTTCACCACCGCACTGGTGGAAACCGAGTATTGGGGCCAGATGACCCGACCCAACCTGATGGTTGAGGTGAGCGCGGAAAATCTGACCGACCAGGTCACCGGCACCTCTTTCCATGTGGGTGAGGTGCGCCGGAACCCCTTCCACCTGCTCCTGCCCGCCTGGATGCAGGACAACGTGCGCCGGGGCAGCGAGCTCGTCGGCGGCCAGGGAGGGGCCGCGCCGGATTTCGGCTTTGCGACGCTCTACCGGCAGCGGATCTGGCGCGGCGGGAAGGTGGAGGAATCCTTCACCGGAGGCCGCACGCTGGCGATCGGTGAGAATCCGGCTACCTTGCTCGGATAACGCTGTTTACGCAGTCGTCACCCATCCGTCGTTGTCCCTTGAACGGGGTAGCGGAGGATTCTTGTCCGAGCGGTCGTACCGACTAGGTTCCGACCTATTCATCGTCCTCGTCAGGAGGTTCGCCGACTTGCCATTTCAGTCCGTCCGTAAGCATACATGAACATCACACACACTCAACGTCTGTCGGCCCGGTTGGCCGCCGGCGCACTCACACTCCTGCTGCCCGCAACGCTGCTGGGCCAGGCCTACTCCACCGCCGTGCTCAGTGACGGCCCACTGGCCTACTACCGGTTCAATGACCCGGCCCGTTCCACCACCGTCCTGAATTACGGAAGCATTGGCGCCGCCGGGAACGGCACCAACCTCAACAGCCATCCGGTCGGCGGAGCACTGGCCGGCAGCACCGACGCGGCGGCGTACTATAACGGTACCGGAGCACGCACGCTCGTCCCCTTCCAGGCGGACAACAATCCTCCGGAAGGCCAGTCCTTCACCGTTGAGGCCTGGTTCATGGTCACCCAGGAAGTGACGGATTCCCCGGGGCCCTGCCCGCTTTTCAACCGCATTTCCGACGGTGACCGGTCCGGGTGGGTATTTTTCCAACGGTCGCCAACCACCGGCTGGAATTTCCGCATGTACCAGGGCACGAGCAGCACGGTCGGCGTGGACGTCACCGGCCAGTCCTCCGCGCCCGACGCCGGCAAGGCCGGCACGTGGAGCCATGTGGTCGTGACCTGGGACGGTCCCAGCTCCACGGCGACCATGTATGTGAACGGCGAAAACGTGGGTGCCGCCACCGGCACCTTCAAGGCCAACACCGCGGCAAAACCCCCGTCCCTTTCCGTGGGCAGCTACGACACCGGCTCCAACCCGTTCGTTGGCGCGGTGGACGAGGTGGCAATTTACAAGAAGGTGCTGACCGGGACGCAGATCACCGCCCATTACCAGAACGGCACCAACGCGTCGCGCACGGCTGCCTACGATTCGGTCGTGGTGGCGGACGGCGCGGTGGAATACCTGCGCCTCAACGAAACCTCGCCTGACAAGGATGTGGCCGTGAACTTCGGCAGCGTCCGCAACGGCGGCGATGGCGAACACGGGCCCGGCGTGCGGCATCCCGCGGCCGGCGTGCTGCCTGGCAGCAGCGACACCGGTGCCGGCTACCATTCCAAGAATGGCGGCGGCGGTGGCGTGAACACGCTCGTCCCCTGGAGCGCGGCCCTGAATCCTGACGCGGGCTCCTCCTTCACCATTGAGGCCTGGCTGAAGGTCCTCACCGAAGTGACCGATTCCCCGGGGCCCGCCCCGCTGATGAACCGCTATTCCTACTCCGGTGAAAACCGGCAGGGCTGGGTGTTCTTCCAGCGTTCCCCGACCACGGGCTGGAACTTCCGCACCTACACCGGCCAAGGCAGCAGCACCGGCGTTGACATCACCGGTCAGTCGTCTGCACCCGATGCCGGCACGCTGGGCACCTGGACGCATCTCGTCGTGTCCTGGGACGGCCCGAACGCCACTGCCACGATGTACGTGAACGGCGAGCAGGTCGCCTCCGGTGGCGGCGGCTACGTGGCCAATACGGATGACCACGGCACCTTCGCCGCAGCCGGCCTCTCGCTCGGCTCCTACAACAACACCCAGCCGGGCGAAAACCCGTTCGACGGCGTCGTGGACGAAGTCGCCCTCTACGCTGACGCCCTGACTTCCGACCAGGTCACCGCGCACTACCAGGCCGGCACCAATGACCTGCAGAGCGCCAGCTACGCCTCGGTCATCCTGGCCGATCTGCCGGTCGAATACCTCCGCCTGGGCGAACCCGCGTTCAATCCCGCAAAGAACCTCGGCACACTCGGCACCGCCGCCACGGGCGCGCTCATCTCCGCCACCAACGACCAGAGCGGCCCCCGCCCGACGGCCTTCGCCGGCTTCGAAGCGGACAACGCCGCCGCCGGCTATGATGGCCTGCTCGGCTTCACCAGTATCGGCAGCCCCGCCGGCCTGAATGTGTCCGGCCCCGTGACGCTGGAAGCTTGGGTGCAGCCCGCCGCGAGCCAGGGCGCTGTGGCCAACATCCTCGCCCACGGCGGTGCGGACGGCGCCGTCGGCGCGGTGCTGAAGATCACCGACGGCAACACCTACGTGGTCGGTTCGGCGGATGAAACGGCCGCCCATGGAACAACGTTCGACATCCCGGCCGAGGACCTCTCGGGCACCGCCTGGGTCCACCTTGCGGGCACCTACGATGGCACCGCCTGGAAGCTCTACCGCAACGGCACCCTGGTCGCCGCCACCACCGACACCGTCGGCGCGCTGGCACTGCCCGGTCTGGAATGGGCCGTTGGTTCACGGGGCGACGGCGATGCCGACGCCTTCAAGGGTCTCGTGGATGAGGCCGCCATCTACAACAAGGCGCTGAGCGCCGCGCAGATCGCCGCGCACTACAGCGGCGGCGTGGGCGTGGTGCGGTCGTTGAGCATCGCCCCTGTGGGCGGCAACGTGAGCATCACCTGGTCGGGTGCCACCCTGCAGTCGGCTGACGAGGCCGCCGGCACCTACAGCGACGTGGCAGGTTCGCCCCAGTCGCCGCTGACGGTGACGCCGGCCGGTGCCCGCAAGTTCTACCGCCTCAGGCCGTAATTGACGGCCTCCCATCACCGGCTTGCCCGGAAAAACGAAACGCCGCCCGGCTCTGGCCGTGGCGGCGTTTTCATTGGCAATGCCCTGGCAACGAAGGTTGCCAAGGGACGGATGGGGTGGCCGACGGGATTCGAACCCGCAACAGCCAGCTCCACAAGCTGGGACTCTACCATTGAGCTACGACCACCAATCCGGAAGCGGGAAACTAGGAATCCCGTGCCGGTGCGTCAAGCACGGCCCCAAACAGTGCGCTGCAGGTTTTTGAATTTGCAGCACAGGAAAACAGGAAGGGATCTGCCATTTCCTGCGTTCCTGTGTTCCCAATTAAGCGATTGCCCCGGCCATTCCCGGACGCATCGGGTTCAAAGCCGGCGGTTTCGGCTCCAAAATCTTCTTCGAGTTGGCCGGTCGCTTCCGCTTTGCTTCTCCCATGACCGTTCCACCGCTTCGTCCCGGTCGCCCCATTGAGGGCATTTCCGCCGTGCTGCTGCCCTTCCACCCGGATGGGCGCACGGATTTCGAGGCCTTCGCGCGCCTGGTCGAGCGCACCTGGGCCGCCGGGCTCACGCCGGCGGTGAACATGGACACCGGCTATGCCAACCTGCTGAGCCGCGAGGAGCGCACCGAAATCCTGGGCCTCGTGAACAGCCTCGCGCGGGGCCGCCGCTTCGTGGCCGGCGCGTTCATCGAGGGCGAGGCGGGCGATCCGGCCCACCTTTATGGGCGCGAATGCAGCGTCATCGAATGCGCCGGCGGCACACCGATCCTGTTTCCCTGCACCTCCGTGAAGGCGCTTTCCGAGGCGCAGCTGATTCAGGTGTTCCGCTCCGTCGCTTCGGATTGCGAGGAATTCATAGGGTTCGAGCTGGGCGAGATGTTCGTGCCCTTTGGCCGCATCTGGAGCCTGGACACCTTCCGGACGCTGCTCGATCTCCCGCAGCTCGTGGGCGTAAAGCATAGCTCCCTCTCCCGCGAACTCGAATGGCAGCGCCTGGCCGTGCGCGATTCGCACCGGCCGGATTTCCGGGTTTACACCGGCAACGACCTCGCGATCGATATGGTCATGTGGGGCAGCGACTACCTGCTGGGCTTGTCGGCCTTCCACGTGGAGGCGTTTGCCGCGCGCGACCGGCTCTGGACGACCGGCGATGCGCGCTTCCACGAGCTGAATGACTGGCTGCAATACCTCGGCATGTTCGCCTTCCGCGCGCCCGTGCCCGCCTACAAGCACACTTGCGCCCAGTTCCTGAAGCTGCGCGGCCTCATCCCGTCGGATGCGCCTCATCCGCGGGGACTGCACCGGCCCGGGAGTGATCTGGCCATACTTGAGCCGATGGTGCGACGGCTTGATGAGCTCGCGGCGATTTCATGACCCGCCGGACAAACGCGAACCACGCCTCAGGGCTTTGGAGCGGACGGGCTCCCGTTCGTCACACCAACCGGTTCGGTTATCCTGTTGGTGCCATTTTCAGCGATCTTTGAAGATCGTCGCGATGGGCCATACCGATCCGGATTTTTTTTCATAAACCGCATCAGGAGATTGTAATTTTCTATGTAGGATTCGATCCGGGTTAACGCCTGCACGCCACCCTTTGAAGAATACGTCGGTATCCAAATCTCAAAATCACCCTCTTTTTCCCCGGAAAATCGCAACCCTTCGTTTCCATCCACCCTTTTTAAAAGCCTGACCTTTCCGTTTCTGAAATCCCTTTCCGCGTCGGAAATGGCCAGTCTGGTGCTCAAATCTTGAACCTCTACCCGCCACGACTGCTGCTCTGTCCTGTAAAATTGTGTCAAAGTGAGCGAAACGGCCACCAAACACCAGGGCAGCAAGGCCGGAAGGATCCGTCTCCACGATATCGTCTGATTCACGGTTCAACGATATGCTCATTCCTAGTCCGGTCGCAGGATAAATCCACCCCGCGGCGGAAGGTGGGGACTGCCACTTTCAGGAGCGCTTCAGCACGGCGCTCTGGCTGGGCTCGGTTGGATCTGTCACTTCGGACAGCGGCCTGGCCCGGTGACTTTTCCGAACGCCGCCCATGTCGAGATCGACACTTCGCGGATGGGAGGTGCCATTCGGGCGGGCGTTTTCCGCAAAAGCCGTTTTCGGATTCGTCTCGAGTTCGGCCTCTCGGCCCAAGGTCTCAGCCGTCCCTTCGTCCTTGTCATGAAGTATGGAGATCAGTGAGCGGAGCAGACACGAGGCAGCTCTGGCCCGCAAAGGGCCGGTCAAATTCAGGGCAAACTTCTCAGCCTCGACAAAGTCCCGCTCCCGGGCCGATGTCATGATCGATGGCTGGATTGATTTGAGCCTTGGTGCAGCCTTCTGCAATCCTGCGTCACGAGCTGCTGACGGCTCAGCTCCTTCACCGCTTCGCCACCGCCTGCTGCAGGGCGCCGAGCTCCCGGCGGGCGACTTCACGATGATCGTAACGCGCGATGAATTCACGTCCCTGCACCGCCCGCTCGCGTGCCAGCGCCGGATGTTCCAGCCAGTACAGCACCCGCGCCGCCGCCGCCGCGTGATCGCGCTGGGCGATGAGATCGAGCTGATTGGGGAAGACGTCGCGGAAGACCGGTACTTCCATCGCCACCACAGGCAGGCCGATGGCCAGAAACTCCGTCACGGAAAGCCCCCAGCCCTCCTCGCGCGACAAGCTCAACCCGACGCGGCACTGCGGCAGCAGGGCATCCTTCTCGGCATCCGAGATGCCCCCGGTGAAAGTCACGGCGCCGGTCTGCTCGCCCATGCCCAGAGCCGCAAAACGCCGGGCCAGCTCCTCCCGGTGCGGTCCTTCGCCGATGACCAGCAGCTTCGCGTCGGGCCGGCGCGTACGCACCGCCTGCCAGAGCGGCGGCGCGTCAAACACGCCCTTGTGCTCATGCACGCGCCCCAGTAGCACGGCGTCGAAGCGCTTCGGTGCGTCCACGGAAAAGGGCAGCCGGTCGAGGTCCACCCCATAGCCAGTGCTGATGGTCGGGCTGGGCGAAAGGCCCAGTCCCTTTTCAACCGCGTTATAATCCCGCGCGATCAGCGGGGTGCCGCAGAGGATGAGGTCGGCGTGGCGGTTGAGCAGTCTGGCCGTGTGCCGTTCGCTCCAGAAATGCAGCCGGTCAAAAAAGCCGCTCGGGGCACGCTGCGAAGCCACGACGTGGTGGATTTTGATGGCCATCGCCGCATCCATCCGCCGGGCCAGCGTGAGCGCGGGCCGTACCTCATAGATGAACTGCGCGCAGGCCAGCACCACGTCGTAACGGTCGGGCAGGCGCACGAAACTGGCCGTGACCATGCGCCAGGCGAAGGCCGGCAGATACCGCCACGTCTGCCGCAGGTTCTTCGTGAAATCAAAAAGGTTGTCGCTGCTGATAAGCCGTGAATTCGGAAACTGCTCGCGAAAGATCGGCCACGCCGCGCGGGCCACGATGAAGTCGGTCGGGTGTCCGTCGGCGATCCACTGGTTTACGACGCCGGCAAAATGGCGCTGCACGCCCGACACGGAGCGGGCGTCGAGCGCGGAGTTGTAAACGATGAGGATTTTCACGGGAACCGGGCGGCGGTTGGCTAACGATGCGCCGCCCTTCTGACAAGATTCGATTCTGGATTGTGTCGGTTCCGGAGTTGGCCGGCCAAAGGTTACGGCATGTAACCTGCCTGGGCGGTACTCGGAGAGTGGACTTCAGCCAAACCCCATTGCGCTGTCCAGCCGGACAAGCGGCTGCCAGAATTGTATCTGCCCACCGATATCGTCCGGCCCGTTGAATTTCATTGTTCCAAGCCTGGCATCCGATCAGCTTGGAAAGGCCATGGGAATGGGATTGCTTTGTCTTCTGGTACCGGAAGTTCCTTCAGCCGAAAAGTTTTACACTGACGGTAAAAATCTCGGGCAGGCGTATATCTGTGACTCGGCCGGCGTTTCTGATTTTGACCAACTGTTCGACGATTCCGCCACCGCCGATGTCCCCACCTCACCGGAGACCGCCATTTTTTCGGCGCTAGATCGGTTTATCGGCGAACCGGGATCGCTCTCCGGCGGGCCGCTTCAGCGACTTTACCTACCGGCAGAAGGGCTTGCCGCGATTGCAAGCACACTTCAACGGTTGCGCGGTGAGGAAGGCGCGACGGCCATCGCTGACGTCAATCTCAGGATGGGTTGCATTTCTGATCTGGAGACCTATGCCCAGATGCTGCAAGAGGCTGGGCAACACCAGGCTCAGTTCCTTCTGGTTTTCGAAGTGTAAAGGCAGGAAGACCTGGCCATGCGTTGGTCGGCCGCAAAAGTCCGCTCTGGCATTTGCCGCGCCGCTTTCCATCCTTTGCGCCGATGAACGCCACCGCGCCCGCCGACGCGCCCCGCCGACTCAACGTCGGTTGCGGCCTGGACATCCGTCCGGGCTGGGTGAACCTCGACATGGTCGATTACGGCGGCAACACCCTCACGGACCTCAACCGGTATCCGTGGCCCTTCCCCGACTCGCACTTCGACGAGGTGCTGGCCAGCCACATCCTGGAGCACATGGGGAACTTCAACGCCGTGATCACCGAGCTGTGGCGCGTCTGCCGTCCGGGTGCCCTGATCGTCGTGCGCGTGCCGTTTTTCCTCAGCACCAAGTATTACTCCGAGCCGGACCACCGCATTCCCTTCGGCATCCGCTCCTTCGACAACTACGAGGACATCACGAACAAGCGGCTGAAGTTCTATGAGCGCTGGAAGCTGGGCCACCGCACCAACTACCTCAGCCCCGCGCGCTTCGTGGTCGAGGAGCAGCGGTTCCACTTCTCCAACTTCGCCGCGCTGAGCTGGCTGGACCACCTCATCAACCTGGAACCGGTTCTCTTCGAGCGGTTCTTCGCCACGCTGCTCACCCCGGAGGAGGTCTGTTTCCGGCTGCGCGTCGTCAAAGCCTGACTTCCCGATGATCCTTCCCAGCCTGCTCTGGCGCTTTCTCAAGCATCGTGATGACCCGGTCTTTTACCAGATGCAGGCCACGGACGCGATCCGCTGGCTCCGGGCGCAGGGCGTGGCGCTGGGACCGCAGACCTCAGCGCTGGATCTCGGGTGCGGCCACGGGGTGTTCGGCGGCGAGCTGGCCGGGCTGGGAGTCCGTACCACCTTTGCCGACGAGAGCAACCTGCTGCTCCCGGAACACCGCGCGGCGCCGTTTCTGACGGTGAATCTCGATCGCGACCGCCTGACCGGGCTGGGCCAATACGACCTCGTCGTGTGCTCGAACGTGCTGGAACACCTCGCCAAGCCCGAGGCGTTTCTCCGGCAGGCGCACGAACTGCTCACCGAGCACGGTTCACTGTACCTGAGCTGGACCAACTGGCTGTCCCCGTGGGGCGGTCATGAATTCTCGCCGTTCCATTATCTGGGCGCGAAAACGGGTGCCCGGATTTACGATTCGCTGAGCAAGCGGCCCCGCTTCCACCAGCCGCACGTGAATCTTTTCCCGACTTATGTGGGCCACATGCTGCGCGTGATCCGGGAGGAAACCCGGCTGGAACTGGTGAAGGCCGCGCCGCGCTATTATACCGAGTTTCCATTCCTCATGGCCGTGCCCGGCCTGCGGGAATTCGCCGCGTGGAACTGCGCGCTGCTGCTGCGCCGCAAACCGTGAGCGCGGCCGCAGGTTCGCGCTTGAATTCACAGATGTGAACTGATATTCACCTCCGAATTCGGAGCGCGTTCCAACCTATCTGCAGACCTTTTCCCGTCATGAAATTCATCTCCGGTCGTTTTTTGCTTTTTGTTTCGCTGGTCCTTTTCTGCACCGGCGTGGCCGACGCCACCACCCCGAAGCTGCTCAACGTGCAGTTCGGAGTGGACACGACGCCGGTGAAGTCGGGCCCGGCGGCGTACGGCCTCGCCACGAACGACGTTTGGAACCTCTATAGCCGGGATGACGGTCACGGCGGCTATAAG
>CAIXUG010000034.1 GCA_903922605.1 uncultured Verrucomicrobiota bacterium | reverse complement strand
GGAGATCCTCGCCGTGCTCGGCGTGGCAGTCGGTGCAGTGGCTCAGGGTGTTGGTGCCGTTCCAGGAGGAAACCAGCGTGGCCGTGAACCAGACGTTCGAGCCGTTCACCGCATCACCGCCGCCCAGTTCGGGCGAAACCAGCGTGGTGGGCTTGAGGCGGGGGAACAGGAGCTGGCCGGAAACGTCCGCGAAATTGATCTCCAGCACCCGGTAGCCGAGGCTGATGCCATCGCTGTTATCGAGTCGGAAGCGGAACTGGTTGGACTGGCCGGGGGTGAACGTGGCGCTGGGCACGGTCACGGCAACCAGTTCGAGCGCGCCACCGATGCCGTTCAGCCAGGCGGCCGAGCCCTGGGGCACGGTATGGCCGCGGTCGAGCGGGAGCCAATCCCCCCCGTTGATGCTGAGGCTGGCCTCATTCGTGGCGGTGACGTGGTGCAGCTTGAGCCACAGAGTGGTGGAGTTCGTCGGCGGGATCACCGTGGCCTCACGGATGGTGCCGCCTTCGCCCAGCACCTCCAGCGCGTAGGTCGGGCGCAGCGGCGGCAACGGCGCCGGAGCGGGAGGAGGGGGCGGCTGTGTCGTCGTGACCGTGTTCGTCGTCGGGGCGGAATTCGTCGAAGTCGTCAGGCCGGACGAAGACGTCGTGTTCGTTGTCGTGGTGGGATCGGGAGCCGGGGGCGGCGGCGGGGTGTTTGTCACCGTCGTCGTATCCGTCGCTGGCGGCGCGTTCGTCACCGTTACCGTCGTCGTATTCGTCGTCGTCGGTGGCGTGTTCGTCACGGTCGTGGTGGTGGTGTTCGTCGCTGGCGGCGGCGCGTTCGTCACCGTCGTCGTCGTCGTATTCGTCGCCGGCGGAGTATTTGTCGTCGTGGTGGTGCCAGTCCGGGAAACTCCCTTGCTGGTGGCAGTCGCCCCCTGGGCAACTTGCGCCATCAGCAACACCACCGTCATCATCAACACAACTTGAGCTTTCATGCTTCTATTCCTCAATCCATTACGGCCCGCTGTGCCCTTTTTGGGCTTCTGTCCGGTGGCTTCGCTTGAGGCGAGGCGGCCGGTTCAGAACGTGCCGGACGAAAATTTGCGGTTCCCGTCGTATTCCCTATCGGCAGCTCCTGAGCTTACTTGAGTAAATTCCTTACCGACGATAGGGCGCATACTTAGACTCAAGCGGCAATATTCGCAAGAGAAGTAGGTGCAAAAAGCCGCTTCAAGAGGGTGAATTCCGTCTCGCCATCACTGAGCCCAGCGGGTTTCGGCGGAGGTAAAATGCAGGCGATCATCTTGCGTAATATGCCTTTATTGAGCACTTTACGGCGTGAGAATGGGATCAAAACAAGACCGAGATAAGGGCTCCAAAAACTTTAGCTCCCTGAGCTTTAAAAAATGTCGCAGATCGCATCCCCTGAGAGGAGGATCGTGGGCTCCTTAGTTTTGAGGTCTGGAGGACTAGGCAATTTCCTAGTCATAAATAGTTACTATATTTTAAAATAAGCACACTAACTAACTATTTTTTGTAAGAGGCGCTGGCTAAAGTACTGCGCGGCAGTTCTCGGGGAGTTCTTCACTGGCCGTTCGACTGAAACTCCCTGCTGCAACCAGGCTGGATCGCTCTCAAAGCGTTTGAAACGCCTTGATGATGTTCGCTTTAGCGAAGAAGAAAGCCGCGCGAGTGCAGGGCGCGGCGAGCGAGAAAAGAAACCGCTCAGCAGGCGCGGCTCTGCCGATTCCGCCGATACCATTGCCCGGCGATCACCACCACCATCGCCCCAGCGGCAGCATAGGTGGAAGGTTCGGGCACCGACAAATCCCACCCGATCAGGTCGAGCGCCCGCAGGTCGGCCGCCGTTACCGGCTCCGTGACTCCGGTGGCGAGCGTGGGATCCATGATGCCCACATACTGGCCGGTCAGACTGTCGTCCTTCCAGTGGCTCGCCTGATGGCCATCGCCATGGGAAAGGCCGGTAGAAAGCGGATATTGCTGGCTCAGATCGCTGATCACCGACGCCACCCCTGGCCGCAGCTCGCGGGGATCGGTGGTGAACTGCGAGGTGGTGGAGGGATTGTTGGAACTCTGGCCAAACCGGAACAGATCCAGCGCGTAGGGCGACACCGCGCCGGGGGTCGAAAAACTCTGATCGATGTCATCCACCGAGGAAAGGAACCCGAGCAGGTGCCCGATCTCGTGCGTGGCCACCGTCTGGAAATCGATGCTGCCCGGGGTGATGCCGTCACTCCTGTCGTAGTCGAAGTTGAAATTGCTGTTGAACTGGATGGTGCCATCGGAGCTGCCAAAGGCGGTGTCCAGTCCCGTAAAGCCCAGCGCCTTGGCGTTCGCCTTGCTGAGGTTCACCATACCCGAAAGGCTGAAGCCCGAAGGGACGTTGGCGCTGAACTGCGCCGCCGTGGGCAGCGACGCCACGATGCCGTCTCCCGGCTGGCCTGCCGCATCACTGACCATCGCGTTGCGGATCGTCGCATACGGGGCCTGCAACAGTGTGACGCTCGTCTGGCCGATGATCGAGGAACTGCCCAGGTTCAGCAGGTCGGCGGTGATGTTGATCGTGACCGGGTCGGAGAAATAGCTCTTCCAGGTGTCCGCCGCGCGGTCGAAAGCGGCGAGTGCGGCGCTGTTCGAGGCCAGCGCGCTGCTCGGGTCGATCACGATGGAAAGTCCGCCGAGCTGGCTGGGCGCATGGTCGTTGCCCGACGCCAGGCTCAGCAGCGAGGAGTCCTGCGCGAGCGCCGCCAGCGGCGTCAACAGGGCCAGGACGCAGCCGAAACGCTCGCGGCGATGATGGCGGAACGGGCGGTGGCCCGAGGTAAAACTCATGTTTAGAGGGCGGAAGCTGATTTTCTGGGGCAAAGCATTCCTGCTCCGGCGCTGCGTGTCACGCCCAGATGGCGGCCGATAAATCGCTTGCACATACCGTCGCGGCCCAGAAGGTTCCGCAATGCGTCGCACGCTCCTGCTCGCCAGCCTGTTGGGCCTGTTGTTGATGGGCTTGCCGCGCCTGTGCGCCCAGATCGACCCGGAACACCGCGAGCTGTTCCAGCTGGGCTACAACCAGCCTCTCGAGGGCCGTGGCCCGATCGCCGGCTACGCTTACTATTACCACAACGAGCCGGGTTTCATCCGCACCAACCTCACCCTGCGTCTCGTGCTCGCGCCGACCTACCTGGACACGGAACTGGGTGTGAAAGGCCTGCTGGGCGAAAACACCGACATGGGCTTCGGCATCGCCGGCGGCGGCTTCGCCGACAGTTATTCGGAGATGCGCGGCGGCAAACTGTGGAACGAGGAATCCTTCACGGGGAACGGTGCCGAGGGCAGCGTGTCCATATATCATCTGTTCAATCCCCTGCCGGCGGGCCAGACGAACTACACCGGCATCGGTGACGTGCCCTTGCAGCTGGTCTTCCGCAGCGCCGCGCGCTATTCGCTGTACCAGCGCAACGACACCACCAGCCCCGATTTTGTGCTGCCCGAGGACAAGCTGGCCTACCACCTCCGCCTCGGGCTGCGCTGGGGTGGCCGCGAACCGCTGCTCTTCCCCGACCGTGCCTTCGAGGTCTCCCTCTGGTACGAGGGCCAGTTCCGCACGGACTCGCAGGAATACGGGTACAACCGCGACCGCGACATCCAGGCGCAGTCCCACCTGTTCTGGAGCCGGGCGCTGGTTGCGTGGGAATTCCCGCACAGCCAGCACATCGAGGTCACCCTGACCGGCGGCACGAGCATCCATGCCGACCGCTTCAGCGCCTACCGGCTCGGTGGTGCGCTGCCGATGAATGCCGAATTCCCGCTGATGGTGCCCGGCTACTATTTCCAGGAGCTGAGTGCCGAGCGCTTTGCCCTGCTCAACACCTATTACTCCGTCCCCTTCACCAGCTCCAAGCGCTGGGATCTCGCCATCAACACCGGCCTCGCCAAGGTGGATTTTCTCCCCGGCCTCGAACTCCCCAACAGCTGGCATTGCGGCGTCGGCGGTGGCCTCGGTTACACCTCCGCCAACGGCGCGTGGCACTGGGTGCTGGGTTACGCGTACGGGGTGGAAGCGATCCGCGACGGCCACCATGGTGCGCACAGCGTCGGCCTCGTCATGGAATACGATCTCGGAGCCGGCGGGGCGGGCCCGCTGCGCGACGCGATGCACCACCTGAACCCGAACACCTGGCGCGGCTTCGACCGGCTGTTCGGCCGGTGAGGTCGGGACAGCCGGATTTGATTCTAGTTTGGAAAGCAGGAAAACAGGAAGGAAGAGGGTCTGATCCTGCGTTACTGTTTTCCAGATTCACTCTCTATCCTGCCCGCATCGCCTTTGACAAACCGGCCGGGCCGATCTTTCTTTAAGGCGCATCGCAACCGGTAAAATTTCCTTTCCGCCCATGAAAACGAACCTGTTCCCCCTCGTCGGCCTGACCGTGCTCGCCCTGGCCGTTGCCGGGTGCAGCAAAGAGGACGTCAAAAACAAGACGGCCGAAGTGAAGGAGAAATCCACCGAAACGGCCGAAAAGGTCGCCGATAAGACCAAGGAACTGGCCGGCCAGGCCGGTGACAAGGCGAAGGAACTGGGCGAGAAAGCCAAGGTCGCCGGCGAAAAGGCCTACGACGCGACCAAGAAGGGCGCGGCCGAGGCCGTTGATGCCACGCGCGAAGTCGCCAGCGAAGCCGCCAAAAAGGTCGCCGACGCCGCCAACAAGGCCTCGGAAAGCCTGAAACCCAAGCAGTAAGGCCGCCGAGATTGGGTCTGGGGTCTAGCGTTTAGGGTCTGGGAGTCGGGACTCAGGACTTGGGACCTTGGACTCGGGACTTATCCGGCCACCGGCTTCCCGTCGTCCTCGACGCGCGACCACCACGGCAGCACGGTGAGCAGGCCGCCCAGTACGGCGAACGCCAGCGCCAGCGAGCGGTCCGCCATCAGCCCGGTGAGGGGATTCAGCACCACGATCGCCAGTGTGCGGATCATGGAGCCGAAGGAGAGCACGGTGGCGCGCTCGGCCGAAGGGATCAGCGCATTGAACTGCGCGCTGTAGATCGCCACGCGCGGGAGGCTGAACGCAAAGGCGATCACGATCAGCGGCAGCACCAGCGGCAGCCAGCGGAGCCAGGCCAGCAGCAGCATCGCCACGCCGGCCACTACCGTGGAAACCAGCAGCAGACGCCGCCGTGAACCAAACCAGCGCGTGAGCCGCTCCACCTGCGAGAGAAATCCCACCTGCGCGAGGCAGGCCGACGCATGGACGACGCCAAACCACTTCAGCGGCAGTCCGCACTGCTGGAGCAGCGGCTGGTACAGCCAGATGATCGCCCAGGCGAGCGCATTGGTCACCGCCAGCTCCAGACTCAGACGCCGCAACGCGTGGTGCGACCAGAAGAAGCGCCCGCCGGCCGTGAGAATCTTCCGGTAGTTCCCCCGCGTGGCCGCCGTCGCCCCGGTCGGGGCTTCACGGAGAAACAGCGACAGAACCGTCACCGCCATCACCGGCACCGCATAGGCCCGCATCGGTGCGGCCAGTCCCCAAGTCGCGGCGATCCACGCGCCCGACAGGGTGCCGAGATTGATGCCGATGAGCTTGCACGCCTCCAGCCGCGCGAGCACGCGCACCCCGGCGGCCTCGTTGCCGGCCGCCTTCAGGCTGTCGTAGAGCAGCGCCTCATCCGCGCCTGAATGCAGCGTGAAGGCCACCGCCAAGGCCGCCTCGGCCAGGACGAAGCGCACCAGGGACGGCTGACTGGCGTACAGCAGTGCCCCACCCGCCGCCACCAGGCCGCCGAGCGCGAGTGAAACCTTCCGGCCAAAGAAATCCGCGACCACCCCGGTGGGCACTTCCAGCAGGAAGCTACAGAGCATGAACCACGCGTTCAGATAGAACACCTGCGACAGTTTCAGGCCGCCCCATTCCGTGAAGAACTGGGTCATCACCGCGCCGAAGAAGTGTGCCCAGAAGAGCACCCGGATGGCGTAGAGCAGCCCGATGTTTCGGAGAAACGCCGGTTGGGGCTGCGAGGGGGAGGCGGTGGCGGACTGGCTCATGGTGGGGATGGCCAGCAGGGGAACAAACCACGTCCGCTGCCGGCCGTGGTTGGGGTGACGTCGGTCAGTTCGCCCTCCATCCACGAGCCCGTGCGCCATGAGGTTTCATGGCGTTCAGCGGGACAATTTGGACGGACACGGCGGACATCGGCGCGACGAAAATGCCGGAACCTAGGCCGCCAAGTCAACGGCAGGCCGGAATGGGATCAATTTGGAAAGCAGGAAAACAGGAAGGAGAAGCGGCTACCCATCGTCGTTCCTTATCCCATCGAAAATCTTATCCCATCCGTGCCTTCTGTGAAATCCGTGGTCCAAAAATGGGTTTCCACTACGGTTTCTGCTGTCCTCAGGGCTGAAAGCCCGTCCAAGGAATGCCCGGGCTGAAGCGAGCCCCGCGAGCGCAGGCCCGGGTAACCGCCCCACTTCAGCGCCCAGGGCTGTAAGCCCGTGCGAAATCCACCGCCCTTACTCCCCCCCTCTCACTTTCCCACTCACCCACCCGCTGGCTCACTTCCCCGTCTCTCTCCCCCATGGCAGGGATGGATCGAGCCGACGTTCCCCGCCATCGTGCTTGTCGCGGCCGGACCCGCTCTCTAGCCTCGCCGCGAAATCGCCGTTCTTCCACACAATGAACTCCTCCATTCGTTTCAAGCTGTTCCTGATGATGGTGCTCGAATTCTTCATCTGGGGCGCCTGGCTCCCGCTGATTTTCGGCTACCTGCCGGGCCTCGGTTTCTCGCCCGGTGAACAGTCGCTGATCCTCAACGCCTTCCCGATCGCCGCGATCGTCGGCATGTTTTTCAGCAACCAGTTCGCCGACCGGAATTTTGCGGGGGAGAAGTTCCTGGCCTTCAGCCATCTCATCGGCGGCCTGGCGATCCTGGGCTGCGGTTTTGTGAAGACCTTCTGGCCGTTCTTCGGACTGATGCTCGTGCACTGCCTGCTCTACGTGCCCACCATCTCGATCACGAACGCCATCGCCTTCGCCAACATGAAGGATCCGCAGAAGGAGTTCGGCGTCGTGCGCATGGGCGGCACCATCGGCTGGATCCTCGCGGCGTGGCCCTTCACCTTCATCCTCGTGGACTGGGCCAAGGTGGACGCGGCGAAGCCCGACGGCGTCGTGGCGTGGGTCGGGGCCGTGCTGGCGAACGGCCTCACCGGCCAGCCGCTGTTGGACGCGACGAAGTGGACCTTTGTGGTGGCGGGCCTCGCGTCGCTGCTGCTGGCGGCCTTCAGCCTCACGCTGCCGCACACGCCGCCCAAGCCCGCGGTCGCGGGTGAGAGCCTCGCCCTGGTGTCCGCGCTCAAGCTGCTCACCCATCCCTTCGTGCTCGTGCTCTGGCTGGTCACCTTCGTGGATTCGTTCGTCCACAACTGCTACTTCAACTGGGCCGGCACCTTCCTCGGCAGCAGTCAGGTGGGCATCGCCGGCAACTGGATCATGCCGGTGATGAGCATCGGTCAGATCGCCGAAATTCTCACCATGCTGGTACTGGGGATGGTCCTGAAGAACTTCGGCTGGCGCACGACGATGGTGCTGGGCGTGCTCGGCCACGCGGTGCGCTTCGCGGTGTGGGCCTTCATGCCGCACGCGCAGGGGCTGATCATCTTCATCCAGGTCATGCACGGCATCTGCTACGCCTTCTTCTTCGCGACGGTGTACATCTTCGTGGACGAGCATTTCCCGAAGGACATCCGCTCGAGCGCCCAGGGCCTGTTCAACCTGATGATCCTCGGCATCGGCGCGCTGGTGGCGAATTCGATCTGCCCGTGGCTGATCCAGAATGTCTATACGGTGGACAAGGTCACTGACTTCAAGGGCCTGTTCCTCGTGCCGCTCATCTGCGCCGCCGCTGCCGCCTTCGCCCTGATCCTGTTCTTCCATCCGCCGAAAAAGGCGGTGCCCACGGTCGGTCGAGGAACCGCTCCGGCGCATTGACCGACCGGATGCCCTCATGAAGCCAGCCCAGCCAGCCAAGCGACGATTGCTTGGCTGGCTGGTTGTGTTTTTTCTCGTCACGGCCGCGATGTTTGTCGGCCTGCTCTTACCGGCGATCCTCCACGCCAGCCCGATAGAAAAACGCCTGGTCGCCAAGGTTGATGTTTTGAACCTGGAATCGGCGTTGGAAGCCTACCGTACCGTCCTGGGCAAATATCCCACCGGAACAGCAGCTCAAATTCTGAGCGCCTTGCGCGGTGAGAATGCCTCTTCAAATACCTTTCTCACCATCGCACCACACCGCGTCAACGCCGCCGGAGAATATGTGGATACGTGGCGCACGCCCTACCGGATCACCTTTGATGGGACGGGCAAGCCGTTCGTCTATTCCTTCGGTCCTGATCGGCAGGACAACCAGGCCAGCCCGCAGAGTGATGACGTGACAAGAAATACTCCGGAAACATGGACCAAACGCAGTCTGTTCTCCGGCCGAATTCCCTGATATCTCGCCGCCTATGAATACCCCCCAATCCCGCCGCCAGTTCCTCACCTCCTCCTCGGCCTTCGCCGTGCTCGCGCTGGCCGGCTGTGCCAGCGACGACGACCTGCTGAAGCCGCGCCAGCCGCTCTTCCAGATCAGCCTCGCCGAGTGGTCGTACAACCAGGCCATCTTCGGCAAGAAGATGACCCACCTCGACTTCCCCATCGTGGCCAGGCGCACCCACGACATCGACGCCATCGAGCTGGTGAACCAGTTCTTCATGGACAAGGCCAAGGACCAGGCCTACCTGCGCGAGTTCAAGTCCCGCGCGGACACCGAGGGCGTCGCCATCAAGCTCATCATGTGCGACGACGAGGGCGACCTCGGCGACGTCGATCCCGCCAAGCGAAAGATCGCCGTGGACAACCACCGCAAGTGGGCCGACGCCGCCAAGTACTTCGGCTGCCACAGCATCCGCGTGAACGCCGAGACCGGCGGCAAGGGCAGCTTCGAGGAACAGCAGAAGCGCGCCGCCGACGGCCTCCGCCCGCTCACCGAATACTGCGCCAGCCTCGGCCTGAACTGCATGGTCGAGAACCACGGTGGACTCGCCTCCAACGGCAAATGGCTCGTGGGCCTGATGAAGCTCGTGGACCACCCGCGCGCCGGCCTGCTGCCCGACTTCGGCAACTGGTACGACTACGACCGCTACCAGGGCGTGACCGAGATGATGCCCTATGCCAGGGCCGTCAGCGCCAAGACGCACGATTTTGACCGGCTCGGCAACTGCGTCGAGACGGACTACCGCCGCATGATGAAGATCGTGCTCGCCGCCGGCTACCACCGCTGGCTCGGCATCGAGTACGAGGGCGAGCACATCCCCGAGGCCGAGGGCGTGAAGCTGACCAAGCTCCTTCTCCAGCGCATCGAAGTGGAAATGGCCATGGAGCAGAAGGCCTGACCGGGCGGGAGGCCAACTTCCCTCCACTGCGGGTGGGGATGGCGCGCTGCGCCGTCCCCGTCGCCGAGCGCAGCGTCAGGCGACGGAACGAAGGCCCGTGGTCGCGCCCATGCCTCTGACGCCCCGTCAGGACGGGAACAGCGGCCGTGCGCGGTCCCTACCGTTCGCCGCTCCGGTCCACCGGCCGACGCTGCAAAAAGACCTTGCTTCACCCCCCGGCAACGGCGTTTATTTCGCCCCTCCGTTAGTGGCTGGATAGCTCAGTTGGTAGAGCAGTGGATTGAAAATCCGCGTGTCGCTGGTTCGATTCCGGCTCCAGCCACCACGGTTTTTCCCTTCTTCCCAATCCACGTCCCATGTGTGGCTTTCTCGACCTCATCCTGTTCCTGAGTGTGAGCGGATGGTCGCTGGTCCGGCTATTTCAGCGGCTGCGGAAGCAGAAGGCAACGCGGGGACTGTGGTTGGCGTTTGTGCTCCTCGGCGCGGGCGGTATGGGCTTGGGCTTTTGGTGCGCCTTGTATTGTGAGTACCCGGCCGGGAAACGCTACCGGATCGCCAGCTTTCCCATTCCGGCATGCTTCTTCCATTTGGAGCAGGGCAAGTGGGTGGATTATCCCGTCCCGGAAGTTCAGGCCTACGCCACCGTGTTCACAAACATCCTCACCATCACAGCGCTGACCACCTCACCCGTCTGGTGGCTGACCCGGCAGCGGCGGCGATCGAGCGTTACAACCCAATCAGCCGGCCATAATTCGACACCACCAGGGCCCTGATCGACCCGGTCGCTTCCCACGAAATCGGCTAGTCGCGGCGGCGGCGTCCCGGCAAATTTGGGCCATCATGAAGAGCGACAAACCGGAGTTGTCACCAAAGCAGCGGGCCGAACTGCTGGCGGCTTTGCGGGCCCGTTTTGAGAAACACCCCAACCGCCACAAGGGCTTGGACTGGGCCAAGGTGCAGGCGCGGCTGGAAGCCAGTCCGGCCAAGCTGTGGGTGCTCCAGGAAATGGAACGCACCGGCGGCGAACCTGATGTGGTCAGCCACGACAAAAAGACGGGCGAATACGTCTTCTTCGACTGTTCCCCGGAAAGCCCCAAGGGCCGCACCAGCGTCTGCTACGACCGGGAGGGCTGGGAATCGCGTAAAGAACATCGGCCGGCCACCAATGCGATCGATCTGGCCACCACCCTGGGCATCGAGCTTTTGACGGAGGAGGAATACTTTGCGCTGCAGAAGCTGGGCGAGTTCGACCAGAAGACCTCGAGCTGGATCAAGACACCGGCGGAAATCCGGACGTTGGGCGGCGCCCTGTATTGTGATCTGCGTTATGGCCGGGTGTTCGTCGGGCATAATGGGGCGCAATCTTATTACGCCTCCCGAGGGCTCCGTGGTTCCCTGCGGGTCTGATCTGGGTGGTTGGCGACGCCAGTGCGGTTGGCAAGTTGTGCGCGTTCTTCCCCTATTCATGAATCACCCTCCTTCATGGGACGGGGCCACTGGGGAGAGGAAGGCCTCCGATTTGGAAGCAGGTATGGCCAACGCGCCAGCGTCATGGAGTGCGCCGGTGCTCCGGCGCTTTGCACGGGCGGACACCTCTTTGCTGGTGCCGTTCGGCTATCGTTGGCTTGCCCCAACCAAAGCGGCGCAGCAGCGCCCGCACTCCAAAACGCTGGCGCGCTCAGCGAATGCGTCGAGACGTTGCTGGCCTCCGGGAACTGGTAGGTTCGGGGGGAACAATTCCCTGCTCTTTCAGGGCCATAGAATCTCTAAACCACCCCAGGGCTTCAGCCGAACAGGCGCGTGAAGTTTGTCATGACCTGCGTCGCCAACACATCGATGGGCTCACCCAGGAAATCGGCCAGATATTGGTAAATTGCGGCGAGGTTGGCCGGATGATTCAGCGGCTGGCCGGTGGTTGGGTCGGTGAGTGGATGGCGGTTCAGTGCGTCCGGCGGCAACTGATCGGGCGCGTCGGTCTCGATCAGGAGCCTGTCGGGCGGCACGGCGCGGAAGACCTCGCGCTGACGGGTCTTGCGTTCATGGGCGAAGTAGCCGGGAAAGCTGAAGTAAGCCCCCAGCTTCGCGAACGGCGCGACCAGTTCGACCGGGCCGCCATAGCTGTGCAGCAGGAAGCCGCGTGCGGGCCGGGGATTCGCCTGCAGCAACTCCAGCAGCCGGCCAAAGGCCTGAAGACAATGGATGCTCGCCGAAAGGTTGCGCTCAGCGGCGAGCTTGAGCTGGGTGGTGAAGGCGGCTTCCTGCTCGGCCATGGCGGGCGGCTCGGCCGCAGCCCCCGCCGGCCCGAGATAGGCGCGCCAGCGGTCCGGGTTTTCCAGCATCCAGCGGTCGATCCCGATCTCGCCGATCACCGCGCCGGGCGTGAGGTCAAGCTGGCGGACCAGTTCCTCGCGCCATTGCGGCGTGCGTTCCCCGAGATACCAGGGATGACAGCCGAAGGCGGGCACGATCATTGCCGGATGCAAGTCAGCCAGGGACGCGACCTGCGGCCAGTCGGACTCACCGGAGCCGTTCACCACCATGCGGGCGACCCCGGCCTGCACGGCCTCGGCCGCCAGCTCATCCTCCCGGCCGGCGAAGCGGTCGTCCTGCAGGTGGTTGTGGGCATCGCAAAGGTGCATACGGGATCATGCGGCGCCTAGGCCGGCGCTTGCGAGGCCGCAAACATGCGGATCTGTTCCGCGACGCGCAGGACGGTGGCGCGGCGGTTTTCCGCGAGCTGACGCAGCAGCCCCAGTTGGTCGAGGAAGGCGAAGTCCAGGCCGGCGATCTCGGCCGGAGTGGCCCCAGAGGCCAGCTCGCACAGCAGGCCGGTCATGGCCTTAAGCGTGAGCGCGTCGGAATCCGTGCGAAACCAGCAGCGCCCATCGTGAAACTCGGGCACGAACCACAGGCGCACCTGGCAGCCGGTGACCCGGTGGACTTCGAGACGAAATGCCTCCGGCAGGGACGCACGGTGCTTCGCCTGTTCCACCGCCCACGCAAACCGGGCCTGTGGGTCACGTAAACGCACGAGGGCCGCGAGCAGCGCCTGCTGCTTCGCGACCAGGGTGGGGATTTCCAAAGCGTCGGCGCTCACGAACGGACTAAGCCTAGGCGGTAATCGCCCGGAGGGCGAGCGGGCAGGGGAAGAGGATGTAATCTGGAACGCAGGAAAACAGGAATTCAGAAAGAACCGGTCTTTGTCTTCGTTCCTGTTTTCCTGCGTTCCAAATTCAGAATCGTCCTGCTGGCGGACCAGGCGGTCCGCACTCCCGTCGCGCCCGGCCAGTGCGGCGGACTCAGGCCGGCATCAACCGGCGGGGTTCGGCGGTGCGCCCGGCGAAGAAGTAGATCACCGAGCCGATGAAGGGCAGGAACCAGATGAGCGCCGCCCACAGCACCCGCGCCGTGCCCGTGAGGTTGTCGTTGCGGATGGCATGGATGAGCGTCCACACCCAAAAGACAAAGCAGGCGAGGCCAAAGGGGATGAGGAACAGCAGCGCCAAAATTGCGAGAATGACCAGGAAAGCACTCATAATTCGTCGTTTGTTACGGTGAGAACACCCGGCATTGGCGGGGAAAGTTTCAACGCGTTGGCACCGACGGCACCCCGGCCCGCGAGCGTCGGCCGAAAATCAGGTAAACCAGCGCGCCCAGCACATGGGTGAGGCAGATGACGATGACCCAGATGAGACGCTCGTTGTCCGACAGGCCGCGGTTGCGGACACAATCCACCAGCATCCAGAGCCAGAGGGCAAAGATGCCCAGGGACACCAGCACCCAAAGAGAGATGAACAGCAGTTCGTATATTCCGATGAGGGCGAGCATGGGGATCAGGGGGTTGGGGTTAGCGGGGCAGGAAGGTTATTCGGTGCCGGCCTGCAAAGTTTCATCGGTTTGAGGGAGGCAGGATGCCTCTCCGTGAACGCCGACCGAGCTGGTGATAGATCAGTGCGCCCAGAATGTGGGTGAGGGCGATGACAACCAGCCAGGCGAGGCGTTCATTGCTCGACAGGCTGCCATTGCGGACGCAATCCACCAGCATCCAGATCCAGAAGGCAAAGCTGCCCACGGAGGCAAGTAATACGAGACTGATGAAGAGAATTTCGTCCGTATGTGTCATTACGGTCATAGGAAGCAGAAGGTAAAGATTTCAGCAGGAAGGCTATTCGACAGTGATGTCTCCCTCAATGGAATCCTCCAGCCAGATCACACCGTAACTGAAATTGGAGCGGCAGACGGCCTGATGCCGCCGGCCCAGCAGGTCGGTGTAAACGACGGCGTACTTGGTTGAGTTGGGAAGGTGGCCCGCCGAAGGACGCCCCCAATCCTGCTGCCCGAGGGGCAGTGCTCGCAGCGATTCCACGAGACCGCCGGTATCGGCCACGGTGTTGCGGATGCGCCGGCGGTTCGTCCAGGCCAGCAGCAGCAGCATCCCGATCAGGAGGCCGGGCAGGCCGATCCACGCCTCCACCCGCACGAGGTGCCGGGTGGTCTCGCCACTGGTCCCGAACACAACGAGCGCCACGAGCATCCAGCCGAGCAACACGGCGAGGACCGTCAGCTTGACGCGATTGTCGGGATTATCGGTCATGGCTGAGGGCACAGGTTACTCAGGCAGCGGGCTGGTGACCCGACGGATCGAGCCACAGGCAGGGCACTTGGATTGGCTGTGAGGGACCACGGCGTTGCAGTAATCACAAACCCATTCCAAGGTAGGCGGTGGCGGGGCCTCTGTCACCGGCTGCGATACGCGGACGAAGTCCAGACATTCGGTGCCGCGAAGGATAAGGTAGCCGGTTTCATCCTCGCGCATCCTGCTGTAAAAGGGGCCGTCCACGGCGAGTTCCCGCCGCGAACCATCCGCCGCAAGCTCGAAAGTCAGATAATACGAGGTATGGATGGAGATGCCGTTGCCACCGCCGACCTCCTCACGTTTCGCGAAAACACGGGCGGGCACGTTGACGATCGGCTGTGATCTCCTTCGCTTTCGTTGGATAAAATCGAACACAGAATAACCCAAGCCAAACACGAGGAGCCCGCCCAAAAGCAGCCACACACCTATTTCCTCGGGCGACAGCTTGGAGGTGGATATCGGTGGAAACATGCGGCTATTGATTCACGTTGGCGTCGCGAGGTTTCGAGAGGATCTGTCGGGTGCCTTCAATCCTTCAGATGGCCCTTCCGGAGAGCAATTCATCCATAGGGTCAGCGCCTGTCGGTTGCAAGCGTTGGCAAGTCGGCCGGCGACTGTATGGTGGATCGGGTACAGCATGTCAGTCATGCCGCGCTGGCAGTTCCGGTGGTGGCAAGAGCGGCGGCGCGCTGCGATGAGCCGCAGGCCGGGCACTGGGGCGAATTGTGCGGCACGGAAGCGGCACAATAGCCGCAGGTCCAGTTCGAAACGGGCAGCACTGGAGGAGGAGGCGGGGCTGCCGCCGGTCGGCGCACGCGAATGAAACCCTTGTACCGCGTACCCTGGTAGGTGAGGTCGCCGGTGTCACCTTCGGCCAGCCCGCTGTAATCCACGCTGCGCACGGAGAACTCCTGCCGCAGGTCGTCGGTGACCGTCTCAAAAGTCACGTAATACCAGGTGGAGGTGGAGCTGTCGTGCCCGCTGCCGCTGACATGCTGGCGCTTCGTGACCACCAGGGCCGGCACGGTGAGTACCGGCTGGGCGTTGTTGCTCGACCATTGGGCAATGCCCTTGAAGATCGTGACCGCAAACACACCGATCACGAGCACGGCCACCACAAAGATGAACAGCGAGGCCAGGGTGAACATGAGGGTGAAGAGCACGTGCACAACCGTCCTGTTTGTCACTCGCGTGCGTAGGACTCGAGGAAGCCACAGCCCTGGCAACGAAAGGTTGTGACCTTGAGTCTGGCACGCTCGGCCATTTTCAAGCGCTCCCGGAAGGAATCCGCCGGAAGCCCGGCGACCCATTGAGGTAACGAAAAGGCGTTGGCACTGCCGCGGTCCAATAACAACCCCGGCTCAAAAACGCTGCCGCCGCACTTCGGGCATTTATTGGGTGTGTTCACGGTTCACGCCTTGGGTTCGTCGCCCTTGTCCATCGCCTTGCGTAGTGGGCACTTGTGCACACCGGCTGGGCATTGTTGCTCGACCATTGGGCGAGGCCCTTGGCGAGATTGACCGCGAACACTACTAGGATGAACAGTGGTATTAAGGTGAACATGAGAAAAAACAGACAGCCCATGTCTGAATGACGCAACTTTGGAGGTGTTTCGAAATAGCCAAACTAGTCCCATTTTACAGCCCCGTTAGCCTCGAGTGGGAACTTCGGATCAATTGTCAGCTTCAAGATATTTGTTCCCATTATGTCGCGTACTCTTGTCGCCAACCGCCACTTTCCCTCGAACTTCTTTAAGCGAACTTCTTGAGTTACACGCCCGTTTCTGGCGCTAAAAAAGACATTCAACCTCACAGCATTCATTCCCACGACAGTAAGCATTCCGACTGGGTAGGCTGAGTTGGCCGGTAAATCACCAACCACAACTGATTTGCCGATAATGTCCTGCGATTTTTCCGCAGTATCTAAATCTACAATTCGGACACAAATATCGTATAATGGAAACAAATCGCCGCTGCCAACACAAAGAGCTAATTGATCGGTGTCTCGTTGGAGAATGTCGAGAAATGGAAAATTTGACCCTCCGGTAACGCTGGCCAAAGCATTTTGAGTTAATCGAATTATCTCCTCATTCTTTTGATTCAGTAGGTTTTGATTCTTAGCTTGGTCTAAATAATTAAAATATGTTCCTAATGCTGCGAATGCAGCACCAATAAGCACAAACAAAACACCCCACTGGCCCATATCTATTTTCATGCGTCGCCCGGTCGAGTTCATGGTTTACGCCTTCGGCTCGTCGCCCTTGTCCATCGCCTTGCGCAGTGCGGGCACCTGGGCGAGCAGCTGCTCCAGCTTCACCCCCGTGAGCGCCTCGAGCACGGGCGGGAGCTGCGCCATGATCTGGGTGACGTCGCCGGTGAGCTTGCTCGCGCCGCCACCGGGACCGTTGCCGGAGTTGATGATGACCATTTTCTCCATCTTCGACAGCGGTTCGCTGATGCGGCCGGCGATTTCGGGCAGCACCTTGACGAGCAGCTCGATGACGGCCGCCTCGTTGTACTGCTGGAAGGCCTCGGCCTTGAGCCGGGTGGCCTCGGCCGTGGCACGTCCCTGCGCCTCGATAATGGCGGCCTGCGCGAGGCCCCGCGCCTGGTTGGCCTCGGCCTCGGCGAGACCCGTGGCCCGCGCCACGTCGGCCGCCGCGAAACCGTTCGCCTTCTGCGCGGAGGCGGCACCGGCGGCCTCGGCCTCGAGCTGGAACTTCCGGGCATTCGCCAGCGTTTCTACCTTGTAGCGCTCGGCGTCGGCGGGCTTCTGGACGTTGGCCTCCAGCTCGCGCTGGCGGCGGAGGATTTCCTGCTGCTGCAGCTCGATCTGCTTCTGCTTCTCGATGATCTGCACCTGCACTTCCTCGGCCTTCACGAGCTGGCCGGTCTTGTACTTCTGCAGGTCATAGGCGAGGTCGGCCTCGGCCTTCTTCTGGTTCACGGCCGCCTGATATTGGGCGACATTGCTCTGGTAGTCGCGCTGCGCCTCGGCGATGCGGGTGTCGGCGACGAACTTCGCCTCCTGGCCGGCCTGCGAGGCCTGCGAGGACTTGATCATCGCGTCGCGGTCGGCCTCGGCCTGCGCGATCTGCGCGTCGCGCTTCACCTGGGCGATGCGTGGCTTGCCGAGGGCCTCGAGGTAGCCCTGCGAATCGCGGATGTCGCGGATCGTGAAGCTGACAATCGAGAGACCCATGTTGGCCATGTCGCCGGCGGCGACTTCCTGGACCCTCACCGCGAACATGTCGCGGTTCTGGTAAATCTCCTCGACGCTGAGCGTGCCGAGGATCGCCCGCAGATGGCCCTCCAGGGTCTGCATGGCGATGTTCTGGATCTCCGGTGTGCCCTTGCTGAGGAACTGCTCGGCGGCGGTACCAATGGAGATGTCGTCGCCCTTGATCTTGATCTGGGCCACGCCATCCACGCGCACGGGCACACCCTTGCTGGTGTAAACCTCCGGCGTATTGACGTCGATGGTCAGGAGCTCCAGCGAGAGGATGTCCACTTTCTCAATGACCGGCCACACGAAGGTGCCGCCGCCTTTCACCACGCGGAAACCGCGGTCGAGCACGTGCCCACCCGGATCGGTCACCCGGTAGCGGCGGCCGGAGATGATGAGCACCTCGTTGGGTCCGACCTTGGTGTAACGGCTGGCCCAGACGGCGGCGAAGATGAAGAAGGTGGCGACCAGGACTGCAGCCACGGCGGCGGCGATGCCGTAGGTGCCAAGGTCGATGACGGCCAGCAGGTGAGGGATGGAGTTCATGGTCATAAGAACTGGGGTTGGGAACGGACGGGAAAAAGGGACTCAGACCGGCGTGACGAAAAACTCGGAGCCGGTGATGCGGGTGATCCGGACGGTCGAGCCGCGGGCGACGGCGTTGCCGTCCTCGGCGCGGGCCGGTGCGGTGTAGCGGGAACCGGCCTGCACGTAGGCGATTTCGCCGACGCCGTTTTCCGGGATGGAGGTGTTCAGGACGGCGGTCAGACCGACCAGGTTCGCCACCCGGCCTTCACTGCTGCCCTGGGTCTTCCGGAAAATTGTGTTGAACACCCAGAAAACCACGGCCGCCACCGCGAACGCGCCCAGCATCGCCAGCGGTGCGCTCAGGAATGGGCTGTGGGTCGCGGGAATGCTGTGAAACACCATGCCCAAGCCGCCGAAGGCGGTCACGAACGTCGCCAGGACAGTCGGGCTGAGCGGCGAAAAGCCGGGCATGTCGTGGCTGGCGAAGCCGCCAGCGGCGTGCGTATCCGACGAGTCGCCATGGATCTCGTGGCCGCCGAAGACGCCGCCGAGGATGCCGCTGACGACCGTGAACAGCAGGCCCACGCCGAAGCAGATGAGATAGATCAGAAAGGCCGTGTCCATCGGGGAAAGGGGGTTGGAAGCTGGCTCACAGTTAATCTTCAGGCTCCACGGCCAACAAGCCGGAATCCCGGCCGTTTTGTTTTTGGCACATAAAGCATTCCACCTCCTGAACCGAACCCTTCGGACAAAGTAACGGCCGCCGGAAAGAAACCGGCAGACGTGTGCGACGGGCTTGGCTCATACGACGGCGCACAGGAAAGCGCCCCGCAGGCAGGTCCGCAGTTGGAATCTGGCTGCGCGATTCGAGCTGGGCCGATCAGGCCAGAATGCTCTTCACCACATTGCCATGCACGTCGGTGAGGCGGAAGTAGCGGCCCTGGAACTTAAAGGTAAGCCGTTCGTGATCAATGCCCAGCAGCCGCAGGATGGTCGCCTGGAAGTCGTGCACGTGGACCGGGTTTTCCGCGACGTTGTAACCAAACTCGTCCGTCGCGCCGTAGCTCATGCCCGGCTTCACGCCGCCGCCCGCCAGCCAGGCCGTAAAGCAGCGCGGGTGATGATCACGGCCGAAGTCGTCCTTGGTGAGCTTGCCCTGGCAGTAGTTGGTGCGGCCAAATTCCCCGCCCCATACGACCAGCGTCTCATCGAGCAGGCCGCGCTGCTTCAGGTCGGTGATCAGGCCGTAGCACGCCTGGTCGATGTCCTGGCATTGCCGCCGGATGCCCTTGGGCAGGCCGCCGTGGTGATCCCAGCCCGGATGATAGAGCTGGATGAAGCGCACGTTGCGCTCGGCCATGCGGCGTGCGAGCAGGCAGTTCGCGGCGAACGAGCCGGGGTTCTTCGCCTCGGGGCCGTAAAGGTCCTTCACGCTGTCGGGCTCGTGCGACACGTCGAGCGTGTCGGGCACGCTGGCCTGCATCCGGTAGGCCATCTCGTATTGCGCCACCCGGGTATTGATCTCGGGATCGCCGAGATCCTGATACTGCTGCGCATGCAGCTCGGCGAGCCGGTCGAGCATCTGGCGGCGTCCGGCGCGCTCGACGCCATCGGGGTTCTGGAGGAACAGCACCGGCTCCTTGCCACTGCGGAACTGCACGCCCTGATGCAGGCTCGGCAGGAAGCCGTTGCCCCAGAGCCGCGCATAGAGGGGCTGGTCGATGCGGTCTTTCGAAATGAGCACCACGAAGGCCGGCAGGTTTTCGTTGGCGCTGCCGAGGCCGTAGCTCAGCCATGCGCCCATGCTCGGCCGGCCGGCGATCTGCGAACCGGTCTGGAAGAAGGTGATTGCCGGATCGTGGTTAATCGCCTCGGTATGGAGCGATTTCACGAAGCACAGCTCGTCCGCGATCTTGGAGGTCCACGGCAGCAGTTCGCTCATCCAGGCGCCGCCCTGGCCGTACTGCGCGAATTTGAAGGGCGAACCGGCGATCGGCAGCGTGGCCTGATTGGCCGACATGCCGGTGAGCCGCTGGCCCATGCGGACGCTCGCGGGCAGGTCCTGCCCCTGCATCTCATTCAGCTTCGGCTTGTGGTCGAACAGGTCCATCTGCGACGGCCCGCCGCTCATGAACAGGTAGATGATCCGCTTGGCCTTCGGCGCGAAATGCGGGGCGTCCATGATGCCCTGGAAGGGATTGGCCAGTGAAGGGGCCGAGGCACCAAAGGCACGGCCGTTGAGCAGGCCGGAAAGCGCGACCCCACCCAGCCCGAGCCCGAACCGCGCGAAGAAGTCCCGGCGGTTCATCTGAAAATTGACGTGAGTGCAGTTCATGGGAACGGGAGGGAAAAACCGCTAATCTTCACTGATCGGCACTAATTGATTGGAAATAGTCACGATCCGGCGGTCCCATTCCAACGTGTCTTTATGAGTGAAGTTGATCATTAAATGGGAAATTTTGGCCATCAGTGTGGATCAGTGAAGATTAGCGGTTTGCATTTCATGAGAGGAAAACCGCTAATCTTCACTAATCTTCACTGATAATGAGTGATGGGACACAATCAAGCGCTCCCATTCCAGGGTGTCTTTGTGGCCGAAGTTAAGGAGGTAGCCGATGGGTTTGCGGGTCAGACGCAGATAGTTGATGAGCTGGGCGTGGTGCTCCGGGAGAAGTTGTGAAACGGCCTTCAATTCAGCGATGATTTCCCCGAACACGATCAGGTCGGGAATGTAGCATTTTTTCAACGGTCGGCCTTTGTAAAAGGCCTGCACCCCTTGTTTCGGCACAAACGGGATGCCGCGCAGCCCCAGTTCGATCTCCAAACTCTCCTGATAGATTTCCTCGCCCAGTCCGTACCCCTGCTGGTTATACACCTCAAACGCCGCCCCCATCAGCCGGTAGCCCTCTTCTTTGAATGGCTGCGTATCGGTGTTCATCAGTGTTTATTAGCGAAGATCAGCGGTTTGCTTTTCATCTCCGCATCACAGCCTCGTCGTGGCTGAACAGGGCTTGGGCCAGTACGGTTCCGGCCGCCAGTTCCGCAGGCGGCAAATCCCCTTCATTCTTGGTTTCACCCACCGCCAGCAGCTTGGCCGCATCGGCGGGATCGGCAGTGAAGCGGGCCTGCTGTTCCTCCAAAAGCTGCCGCAGGATTACCGTCTCCTTGGCTGTGGGCGTGCGGCCGGTGACGAGGCGGAAGGCGAAGGTCACCTGCGCCTGGGTGTTCGTGCCGCCCTCGCGGAGCATGCGTTCGCCGACGTGGCGCGCGGCCTCGACGATCTGCGGGTCGTTCAGGAGCGCGAGCGCCTGCAGGGGCGTGCTCGTGCTCTGCCGGCGCACAACGCACACGTTTCGCTCCGCCGCGTCGAAGGCGATCATCGCCGGGGGGGGCACCGTGCGCTTCCAGAAGGTGTAAAGGCTGCGCCGGTGCAAATCGTCACCGTGACCGTTCTCGTAGCTGCCGCCCCACGCGGATTCCCAGAGCCCGCCGGGCTGGTAGGGTTTTACGCTCGGTCCGCCGAGCTTCTCCGCAAGCAATCCGCCCGCTGCCAGCGCCTGGTCGCGGATCATCTCGGCGGTGAGCCGCTTGGCCGGGCCGCGCGCCAGCAGCAGGTTCTGCGGATCGCGCGCGAGAAGATCCGGCGTGACCTTCGACGACTGCCGATAGGTCGCGGACAGCGCCAGCTCGCGCAGCAGTCCCTTCCAATTCCAGCCGTGCCCGGCGAAGTCGCGGGCCAGCCAGTCGAGCAGTTCGGGATGCGTGGGCGGTGAGCCCTGCGAGCCAAGGTTGTCGCTCGTTTCGACGAGGCCGCGACCAAACATGAGCTGCCACGCGCGGTTGACCGTGACGCGGGCCATGAGCGGATTTTCCGGCGCGAGCAGCCATTGCGCGAGGCCAAGGCGGTTGCGCGGCGCGTCCGCCGGGAAGGGCGGCAGGAAATGCGGCGTGTCGCCGGAAACCGGCTCTCCGCGCGCGTCGTAGGCCCCGCGCTTGAGGATGAAGGCGGGCTTGGGCTGCGGCAGCTCCTGCATGGCCATAATGTCCTGGATGGAGGTGACGAGCTTGTTCTGCTCGCGGCGGACGGTGGCGAGCGATTGGCGGAACTCCCGCGTCTCGGGCGCAAACGCGGCGAGGTAGTAATTAAACAGCGCGTCGGTCTGCTGCGGGGTGAGCGCTTCCGACGCGATGGTGAGCGCGGTGTGCAGAGCGTCGCGACCCGCCAGATGCGCGGCCTCCAGTGCACTCAGTTCGCGGTCGAAGACGCGCAGGTCATCCACCGAGCCGCCCTTGAAGCCGGAATCGCGCATCCGGTGGCCCAGGGTGAGGTTTGGTTCGTCCCCGCCGTAGGTGAAATCCTTCCACAGATTGTCTCGAATGACTTCGACCGTGGCCAACTCGCCTCCCACATAAACATGCACGCCGGCGGCGCGGCTGGAGCCATCGTAGGTCACGGTGACGCTGGTCCAGGTGTTCGTCGGGATCACGTCGCGGGTGCGCACCTTGAGCGAGTTGCCCGGCCACATGTGGTGGAGACCGACGGACGCATGGCCATCCTCCAGCAGCAGTTCGTAGCCCCGGCTGCCGGCATCCATCCACGCCTTGCTCTTGTGCAGCACGACGAAGCGCGGTGCATGCACCGACGGGTTCAGCCATAGGCTGTAGCTGAAGGGATCGGCCCGGGTGAAACCGCCGACGCCGGGGAAGGTTGCGCCGTTCTCGCCGTTGAGCTGGACGGCCTGGCCGGTGTGACCGGGCACGAGCACGGGGCCGTCATCGGCGCTGGCGCTGTTGGTCCCGACGGCGTTGGCGAACTTGCCGTCCTTCAGTTCGTCAAAGTTGTATGCGCCCACGAGACCGGGAAGCTGCGGCTCGGCGGGCCGGTGCTTCAGCCACTCCCCAAAGCCCGCGCGAGCCGACTCGCGCACCGCAGCCAGCCGCGCCTGTTGCGCGGAGATGTCGGTACGGAGTTTGGCCAGCTTCGCATCCTGTTCGTCGGTGCTCAGCAGCAGCGCCGGCTCCGGCATCACGTCGCCGAAATAGACCGTCTGGCCGGACTCGTCGATGTTCTGGAACAGGGAGAACAGGGAGTAGTAATCCCGCTGCGTGATGGGGTCGTATTTGTGATCGTGGCAGCGCGAGCATTCCATCGTGAGGCCGAGGAAGGCCGTGCCGAAGGTGTTCACGCGGTCCACCACGTAGCTGACGCGGAACTCCTCCTCGACGATGCCGCCCTCCTCATTCTGCAGGTGATGGCGGTTGAAGGCAGTGGCGAGGCGCTGCTCCTTCGTTGCGTTCGGCAGCAGGTCGCCGGCGAGCTGCCACGTCACGAACTGGTCGAAGGGCAGGTTGCGGTTGAAAGCGGCGATCACCCAGTCGCGCCACGGCCACATTGGCCGGTAGCGGTCGGCCTGGTAACCGTGCGTGTCGGAATAGCGCGCGAGGTCCAGCCATTCGGCGGCCATGCGCTCGCCGTAGCGGGGGGAATCCAGGAGGCGGTCCACGAGGCGTTCGTAGGCCGTCGTCGAGGGATCATGGACAAAGGCGTCGACCTCGGCGGGCGTCGGCGGCAGGCCGGTGAGGTCAAAGCTCACCCGGCGGATGAGCCGTTCCCGATCAGCTTCCGGAGAGGGCTTCAATCCTTCGCTTTCCAGGCGGGCGAGGATGAAACGGTCAATCGGCGTGCGCGCCCAGGTCTGGCCCTTGCGGTCTTGGAGGACCGGCACCGCAGGATGGCCGATCGGCTGAAAGGCCCAGTGCAGACCCCACTTTGCGCCCTCGTCGATCCACTTCCGCAGCGTTTCGACCTGCTGGGGTGTCACGGTGCGATGCGACTCCGGTGGAGGCATCTGCACGTCGGGGTCCTTGGCCAGCAGCCGCTTCACCAGCTCGCTCTCCGAGCCCTTGCCGGGTGTGATGACGGACTTGCCCTCCTTGTTCAGGCGGAAGGCGCCGTCCTTGGTGTCAAAGCGCAGCTTCGCCTTGCGCGCCGGCTCGTCCGGACCGTGGCAGTGGTAGCACTTGTCCGAGAGGATCGGCTGCACGTCGCGCCCAAAATCCACGGCGGCAGTGCCCAGGAAGGGCCACGCCAGCAGACCGGCCCCGGCCGCAACCACCGTGCGCACGATCAATCGTGCGCGCGGGAGGACGTCCATCAGAGGCTTCATGCGGCGGCAACATCGCCGAAGCAGAGCCGGGTGCGCAACCGGGACCATGAGTTAATCCCTGACCGGCGGCGGGGGACCTGCATTCATCGCTTTGTTGGCCGACGCTTCGAAGCCAAAGCCAAACTACAGGCGCGGACCGCTGGGTCTGCGAGTTGGGCCTGACGGGCCCGGGCACAAAGTCTGGGCCTTGCCCCGGCGTTTCAACCGTTGCGTGAGACCATCAGTCAATCGGAAAATCGGGTTGCATCGCGCCACTTCACGCGGACGAGGCCGTATCTCCGTTCCATTGCATGATTCCGGCTGAGCCATCAACCGCCTCCCCGAAAAACAAACCAGCCCGCTCAGGCGAGCGGGCTGGCTGGAGAAATCAGGCAGATTTAAGAGTGACCCGAACTTACTGCGGGGGACCATTGGGGCCGTAGGAGCTGCGGGCCTGGAGCCACTTGAGGTCAACGCCTTTGTCGCTGATCGGGATGGAACCGGTGGCGATGTTGTCAGCGGTCAGGCCGATCACGGCCTTATCGTGCCAGGTCTTGATTTCGGCGTGACCGTCGGCAAACGAGATTCCGTTGGCCTTGTTATGATACGAGGCCGGATAGTCCACCCACGCGGTCGAATTGGGATCGCAGACAAACCAGCCGTCGTTGATCGAGACCGGATTTTCGTCCAGGGTCACCCACGTGTCCGACGGCCGGCTGATTGACCCTTGCTTGCGGAAATTGGCACACTTGGCGTTGTCAGCCGCCCACACATTGATGGGGTTCATCCAACAGTTCATGGACATGCTGCGGAGGGAGGGGATGCCGCCTTTTTTGCCGTACGGATCCTTCGTCGTCTTTCGGTCAGCCGGGCACTTGTAGGGCCCCAGGCTGCCGACATATTTGTACAGCAGGGAATCCATGATGAGCAGGCTGTTGGTCAATCCGGTTCCGGTGCCCGACATTTCGCCCATGCACCATTGATTCGCGTCTTTCCCGCCCAATAGATAAACGTGCGTCGGACTGTAGATTGAGACCATCATATCCTCGCCGGCCGACCTGACCAGGTTATCCGCGTTGTCAACCGAATAGAGATGCCAGGCCAGCATCAGTTGGCGGCCGTTGCTCTGGCACTGGATGCCTTGGGCCTTGGTTTTCGCCTTGGCCAGCGCCGGCAGGAGCATGCCGGCGAGAATGGCGATGATGGCGATGACGACGAGAAGCTCGATCAGGGTGAAGCCCCGGCTTCGATGGGCTTTGGTTAGGTGCATTTTGTGCATAGGTAGGGACGTGCTTTGTGTGAGCTGTGGCAGTGCTGTATGGCTCATGCCTAACACAGGGTTTTGTCCGACGCAAGAGGTGGTTTTCAGGTATTTCAATGTGCCCTCGGGTTTCCGCAACCGACCCCACGGCCGCAACCGTTGAACCGGGCCGGAATCCTGCGCGTGGCTTCCGCCAGCTGCCGCAGACTGTCATGGCCTGCAGTCTCCGAAATGGCACTATAGCGGTTTAAATAATCACGTAGCCATCGTCCGCAAGGTTGGTGATCGGCATGAAACCAGGCCCGG
>CAIXUG010000033.1 GCA_903922605.1 uncultured Verrucomicrobiota bacterium | reverse complement strand
CCGGCCACCGGGCTGAAGCCCGGTGCTAATGGAATGGGTCCAAATTACCGGGGCCGGTCGCTTTCATCCGCTACAGAAGTGATTAAACCGCTATAGCATTCCTGCGCGGATCATTATTCTGATGCTACCTAAGTCGCATGTTTGCAAAGAGATCCAATGGGTACATCTTTTCACCTTGGTCAGTGTTGGACTCCGGGTGCGTGGTGGGGCGAGCGTCCTCGCGATCCACGGCGGCCTAGGTCTGGGGCGGCCCGGCTCGCGAGGACGCTCGCCCCAACGGGTTTGCTTTCGGCCGCCAGCGCCAGCTTTCACCGGGCCCGCACAGGTTTGCTGGAAGAGCTAACCACGGTGAACGATACGCCCCGGTCCAATGGCACTTTCGACCCGGGCGTAACCAGCTTTGGCCACCGCTGTCTCCTGTTTAGACGGGTTGGGGTGCGATATGTGTGGTGGGGCGGCTTGGTTTCGGTTCCGTAGGCGTGCTGTGTGTGAGCTTGCGTTTGCGGTCGACAACCTCCGGCCAACCCCGTGTCATCGCGTCGTGAACCGTCGTTGGCTGATCTGGTTCGCCCTTTTCATTGGGCTCGATTCGGCGGCCTATTTCTACTGGCATTACCGTCAGGAGCACCGTTTTGACGTGCCCATCCGCCAGGCCGCCCTGCGCTACGGACTGCCCCCCGCCTTGGTCAAGGCGGTCGTCTGGCGCGAAAGCAACTTCGACGCGGAGGCCGTGGGCAAGGCCGGCGAGATCGGCCTGATGCAGCTCATGGACGACGCGGCACACGAGTGGGCCGGAGCCGCGCGGCTGACCAGTTTCGAGCACGAATGCGTGTTTGATCCCCGCACCAACACCCTCGCCGGCAGCTACTACCTGGCGAAGCTGCTGCGCCGCTACGCCGGCACGGACAATCCGCTGCCCTACGCCCTCTCCGATTACAACGCGGGCCGTGGCAACGTGCTGAAGTGGATGACCGGCGCGGCGCGCACCAACAGCGCCGCCTTTGTCACGCAGATCGGTTTCCCCTCCACGCGGGACTACGTGCTCGCGATCACCGGCCGCTACGCGAAATATCGTTCGGAATTTCACTGACGCCGCGCTCGGGGGACGGACACTTTGGTTGCGACGCCCATGTCTGCGCTGCTCTACGACTCTCTCTGCGCCCTGCTGGAACCCATCGGCCTGATCTGGGCCGTGCTGCTGGTCATGGCCGTCTGGCAGTTCTGCAAGGGCCGCCGGGGCGTGGGGCTGGTGGCGTTGCTCCTGGCCGCCTTCATCTACCTGATTGGGGCCACGAGCTTTCCGACGTGGCTGCTCGCCGGGCTGGAGCGCCCCTACGATCCGCTCGGGCACAGCCAGCCCAAACAGGCGGACGCGGTGGTGATGCTCGGCGGCACGCACGAATTTACCCTGCGCTCACCGCTGCACATCGGCGTGGGTGAGGCGGCGGACCGCATCCTCGCCGCCGTCGAACTGGTCCGCACGACCCACGCGCCGGCGCTGGTGCTGGGCGGTTCGAAATATGAATACCAGGGGCAGCTGCGGCCGGATTCGGAGCTGCTCGTCGCCTGGTTCCGTGCCTGGAATCTGCCCACGGGCGAAGTCCACCTGCTCGGCATCTGCGCCAACACCCACGAGGAGGCCGAGCGCACCGTGCAGCTCGCGAAATCCAAGGGCTGGAAGCGCATCCTCGTCGTGTCCTCCGGCTACCATCTGCGGCGGGCCGAGGCGACCTTCCGCAAGCTTGGCCTGGAGATCACCCCGGTCGGCGCCGAATTTCTGGGACTCGATGCCGGCGGCTCGGAGCAGCGGTTCCTGCTGGTGCCACAGGAGCGCGGCTTCCAGCTCATGAATTTCTGGGTCCACGAGCAGATCGGGTGGTTCTACTATCGCTGGAAGGGCTGGATTTGAGGTTCCGATGAAACTTCTGCCCCTCGGCCGCTGCCTTGCTTCGGCGCTCCTTTCCCTCGCAATCCTCGCCCCCGGCATTGGTGCCAGGGCGGCGGAGGGATCGAGGGAATCGACCGGACCGACCAAAATCATCAGTTACGGCGGTGGCGGCTGGAAGGAGGGGCAGGTCAACGAGCCCATCATCCTGGTAAACCCCAAGCAGCCCACGAAGCTCGTGATGTTTTACTCGGCGATGCAGCTTGGTGGGAGCGGTGGGGCCATTGGCAAAGCCTGGGCGGATGCTTCCTCACCGCTGGTCTGGCATGAAGACCCGCAGAATCCGATCCTCAGCCGCGATCCCAGCATCCCCTTCGAGCTCTCCTCCATCCGGCTGGATGCGGTCATCTATCACCAGGAGCGTGACGAATACTGGATTTACTACACGGGCAACAACGCCCGGCTGAACTACGACGCCATTGGCCTGGCGACCTGTCCGGTCGGCGAGGATGGCTATCGCGGGATCACTCCGGAGAACCTTCGGCGGCATCCCGGCAATCCGATCCTCTCGCCACAGGGTCAGGGACGCGACGATGAGACCTTCGTCTCACAGGGCGCGGTATTTCGGGAGCACGGCGTCTGGCATTCGCTCTATTCCTACCGCACCGCGAAGGACGTGCTGCCGGGCCTGCGCCGGGCCACCTCGCCCGACGGCGTACACTGGACCAAAGTCCCCGGCCCCGATCTGCTCACCGCGGCCCCGGAACAGCGCTACCTCGAGTGGCATCAGGTTTACCAGATCGGCAGGCGCTACGTGCTGCTCTTCGAGGGCTACAACGGCGGCACCCGCTGGGGCGCGGATGTGGCGGTCAGCACCAGCCTCACCACCGGTTGGAAGAAACTCCCAACCCTCCTGATCGACCAGACCACCTGGGCGAACTACTCGGACACGGAGATGTTTCACGTCGCCACGCCGGCGCTTTACCAGTTCAACGGCCACTGGCACCTCTATTTCCAGGCCGCCAGCGCCGGGGAGTACACCAGTCAGCACTGGGCGCTCTGGGGCCTGGACTGCGACGATCTGCTGCCCAAGATTCTGGCGCCGCCCTGACGTGCTTCCGCCTCGTGAAACAAGATGGATAAAAACTCCACTTGCATTCCCCCCGGCATTCTCGCTTCTATCTCCGTGCTCTGGCGATTGCGAGCGTAGCTCAGCCTGGTAGAGCGTCACCTTGCCAAGGTGAATGTCGAGGGTTCGAATCCCTTCGCTCGCTCCATTTTCAACGCGGTTCCAATCCGGGAACCGCGTTTTGCTTTTCCATTCCCCGTCGTTGACGCCTTTCGCTGCCCGGCTTCCCCTTTCCGTATGAACCTCGAACTCGACGGCCGGGCCGTGCTCATTTCCGGTGCGGCCCAGGGCATCGGGGCCGCCACGGCCCGCGCGTTTGCCGCCGAAGGCGCTCGCGTGGCCCTCGTGGATCGCGATGAGGCCGCCGGGCGCGCCCTCGCGGCCGAACTGCATGGCAGCATCTTCATCCCAGCCGACCTTACGGAAGACGCCGCCTGCGAACGGGCCGTGGCCGAAACGGTCTGCATCTTCGGACAGCTCGACATCCTCGTGAACAACGCCGGCGTGAATGACGCGGTGCCGCTCAGCGCATCCCCGGCAGAATTTCTGGGCTCGTTGCGGCGCAACCTGCTGCACGTCTTCGCGCTCACGCACTTTGCGACACCGCATCTCGTCGACGCAAAAGGGGCGATCGTGAGCGTCAGTTCCAAGGTCGCCGTTACCGGACAGGGATCCACTTCCGGCTACGCCGCCGCGAAGGGTGCGATCAACGCGCTCACCCGCGAATGGGCGCTCGCGCTGGCCCCGCAGGGGGTGCGCGTCAACGCGGTGGTGCCGGCCGAATGTGACACGGAGCAATACCGACGCTGGTTTGCCACTCAGCCCGATCCTGCCGCCGCGCGCGCCGAAATCGCGGGCCGCGTGCCCCTGGGCCACCGGCTCACCAAGCCCGCCGAGCTGGCCGATGCCATCGTCTGGCTGGCCTCGCCACGCGCCAGCCATGTCACCGGACAGCTGCTCTTTGTGGATGGCGGCTACACCCATCTGGACCGCGCGGCCACCGGCGGGGCGGCACACTGGGGGTAAACGCCCCGCAAAGCTGCCCTATAGCGGTTCCATAAAATCTGTAGCCAGAACAAAGGTGGCAACCGGCGGACGTTTCGGAGGCGCCCGCTGGCAGGAGTCTCCCTTTCCCCTCACCCCGGCCCTCTCCCCCAGGGAGAGGGAGAATCATCGTCCGTCTTCGGGCAAAAGACCGGCGCGGGAATGGCCTGACACTCCGCTGGAGAACCGACCAAGCCGCCCGGCTGTCCCCTCTCCCCAAGGGAGAGGGTCAGGGTGAGGGGGAAGGGGGGCTTCTGTCCGTCCGAAGTTCCCATTCGCTAAGAGGCATGGGAGTGACCCATTTTACTGCGGCCACAGTATTTCTATAACGGCCCTAGCCGAAGCATGGTTGAGCAAACGGGGCGAATCGGTAGCGATCAGGCCGCAACGTTTACACCGCGCCCGTCAGGCCGATTTCTTCGCCACGGCGGCGGCCATGGCGGCGACGCTTTGCAGCACGCCCTTGGCGGCTTCGGCGTCGGTCAGTTTGAGGCCGTAGTTCTTGTCGAGAGCGACCACCAGTTGCAGTGCGTCCACGGAGTCCAGCCCCAGGCCCCCGGGGCCGAAGAGCGGCTGGTCGTCGGCGATCTCGGCCGCCGGGGTCTGTAGCATCAGGGTTTCCACCAGCAAGGCCTTCAGCTCGGCCAGCAGTTCGGGACGGAGGGGTTCACTGTTCATCGGAGTCGTTGCCCCAACATGCGGAGGATTCGGACGCGCGACAACCGAAACGAGTGACTGCCTTCAGAGAATGCCGCCGTCGATCTTCAGCACGGCGCCGGTGATATAGGCGGCCTCGGCGCTCGCCAGAAAGCGCACGGCGGCAGCGACCTCCTCGGCGCGCCCGAACCGGCGCATCGGCACCTGTGCCAGCGCGGCGGTCCGTCGTTCGGGAGCCATGCCGGCCAGCGCCTCGGTCTCGATGTAGCCGGGGCACAAGGCGTTCACGGTGATGCCGATGCGGGCAACTTCCTTGGCCAGAGATTGCGTGAGTGCGACCACTCCGGCCTTGGCGGCGGCGTAATTCGCCTGTCCAGCCGGGGCCAGCAGGGCGCTGATCGAGGCGACGTTCACGATCCGGCCGGCGCGCTGGCCGATCATCGTCGGGAGCACGGCCTGGCAGCCGTGAAACACCGCGTCCAGATTGGCTGCGAGCACACCGGACCAGGCGGTGGGCGGCATCGTGGCGAGCAGCGAATCCTCATGGCGTCCGGCGTTGTTCACGAGCACGTCGAGCCGTCCGTGGGCTTCGCGGATGGTCGTCACGGTGGCATCCCAGGCAGAACGATCGGTCACGTCTAGCGTCACCAAGTGGGCGCGGCCCGGGAATTCGGCGGCGAGCGCCTCGGCGTCTGCGCGTTGCGACCGCACGCCCAGCCACACCTGGTTGGTTTCCGCCTCGGCCAGAAAGGCGCGGGCGATGGCCCGGCCCAGGCCGCCGTTGGCACCCGTGATCAAGAAGACACGCACGTCCCCACGAATGACGGCCCGCAGCCCGCGAAGGAAGGTTGAAATGCTTACGCCCGCCGGAGCACCGCCGCCACCGCCTGCTCGTTGCTGCCGACTACCTCGATGACCGCCTCAGCCGCTTCACCGTCCCGCAGCGCGACGCTCGCCGCTACCGCCTGCCACGCGCTGCCGGCGCCCAAGCCTTCTCCCAGGACCGGTGCCGGCGTGATCCGTTGCTTCGCCCGGTGCAGCCAGTCCGACGTTGCCAACGGATCAGGAACGAGCTGCGAATCGTGCTCACTGGTCACGAGCAGGAAGTCCGCACCAAGTACGCCGTCCAGTTGCGCCCGCGTCTGACGGAGGGCCTCCCGCGGACCCCGGTTCTGGGTGAACAGTTGCGGCTCGGTGACGGCGACCAGTTCGACCGGACCCGGATCGCTCCGCAAATAGACCGCGCCCGCGCCTTCGGCGGTGATGATGGACGGCGCCACCAACCGCAGGGCATCGGCGGACAGCCAGTCCGACTCTTCGGACCCGACGACGAGGCAGCCATTGACCCGGCGGGTGAGCAGCCAGTCGGCGGCGAGCGCGAGCGCTTTCACAAACTCACCCTGGTCGCCGACCAGCGTGTAATTCACCGCCGTGCTGCCGAAGTAAGCCGCCAGGTGCGACGCGGGCGCGTTGAAGACCGTCTCGGGAAACACCAGCGGGCTCGCCGTCGCCGGATCACGCAGTGTCTCATCGTAAAAGCGCCGCGAATAGCTCACGCAGCCGGCAAAGGCGCAGAAGATGATGCCCAGCCGCAATTCACCGGTTGCGACCCGTGCCGCGTCGCTGCCGAGGGCCTCGATCGCGGCCGCGACGGCAAAGTGGGTGATCGGGCTCGTCCGTCGCAGCCGGGGATGGGCGAGGAAAGCGGGACGCGGCGAGAAGGCCGGCACGCGACGAACCGGAAGCGGTTGGGCGCGACCGGGCCGGACTAGTGGGTGCACGGGCAGCGGCGTACCCTCCAGCAATGCCTGATGCAGCGCTTCCACGCCCCAGCCCGCTGGCGAAACCGCGCCCCAGCCATGGAGAAAAACGCGGCTCATGCGAACCTCCGGAGCACGAGGCTCGCATTGGCCCCGCCAAAGCCGAACGAGTTGGTCAGCGCGTACTCGAAGCTGGCGGATTGCGGTACGCGCACGAGCGGAAAGCTGCAGGCCGGATCAGGCGTCTCTAGGTGAAGCTGCGGCGGCAGCCATTGGCCCCGCAGTGCCATGAGACACGCAACCGCCTCGACCGCGCCGGCGGCCCCGAGCAGATGGCCGATGCCCGCCTTGGTCGAGCTGACCGGCAGCGTCGTCGCCCGTGCCCCGGCCCAGCGCGTGATGGCCTGGGCTTCCGCGCCGTCGTTGGCGGGTGTGCCGGTGCCGTGCGCGTTCACGTAGCCGATATCCGCCGGGATCACGCGGGCGTTGGCACAGGCCGCCGTCATCGCGGCCAGCGCGGCGTCGCCCTGTGGTTGGGGTTGGGTCAGGTGGTGGACATCGGTCGCGGTGCCGTAGCCGGTGATTTCGCCCAGGATTTCCGCGCCCCGCGCCTGCGCCGAGGCGAGCGTTTCCAGGCACAGCATCGCCGCGCCTTCCCCGAGCGCGAGGCCGTCGCGTTTCGCGTCAAAGGGCCGGCACGTCGTCGGCGACAGCGCCTGCAGGGAATCGAAGCCCGCAAACACAAGCTGGCTCAGCCCGTCATAGCCGCCCGCAAATGCACGCGTGGCCCGACCCGAGCGGACCAGCTCAAAGGCCTGGCCGAGGGCGTTCGCCCCGGAGGCGCAGGCGTTGGCAATGATCGTCACCGGGCCGTGAAAGCCGAAGGCATCCGCCAGGTTGAGCGCCTGCCGCTGGACCTGATAGTGGGTGAGGCGCGTGATTTGCTGGCGGTCGCTCGGACGTGTGCTGATGGCCTGGCGATAATAGTCCTGCTCCAGCGACATGCCGCCGCTGGTCGTGCCGAGCACCAGCGGGAGGGGATCGTCCGTCGCGGTCCAACCGGCCTGGGTCCACGCCTCATGCGCCGCGAGCAGCAGCATGCGGGCGGCGCGTTCGAGGCGGAGCTGCTGGCGGAACCCGAGGCCTGTCGCGGGTAACGCCGCCGGCAGATCCACCTCGCCCGCCACTTGGGTGCGCTGACGGGAGGCGTCAAAAACACTGACCGGCCGGAACGCACGCCGTCCCGTGCGAAAGCCCTCTGCATTGACTGACCAGCCCAGCCCCAGCGGCGTCACGATCCCGACCCCCGTGACAACGACGCGCGGGGAAACAGCCGGCCGAGGTGGGAGCGGAAAGAGCATGACCGCAGGGTGTCAGCACGAAAATTACCTGACCGGGGCGGTCGGCGCCGCCCCGTTCACCGCCGTGTAATCACTCAGGATGCCGCCGGTGATTTTCCGCCGCACGTCCTGAAAGCCCGCCGCGCGGATCGCGGCCAGAATGGTGTCGGGCGGCACGCATTCGGCGATGGTGGCCCAGTAGTATTCCATCAGCCGCGCGACCTCGCGTTGGCCGGTGAAGATGCCTGTGAAGAAGGGCACCAGTTTGCCCATGTAAATCTTCATCAGGAAGAACGCTAGGCGCGACTTCGGCCGGGAAATTTCGAGGATCAGGATCCGTCCCCCGGGCTTCAGCACGCGCCGGAATTCGGCAAAGAGTACGCCGAGATCCGCCACGTGCCGCAGCGCGTAGCCCATCGAGATGAAATCAAACGAGGCGTCCGGAAATGGCAGGTGCTCACCCACGCCTTGGATCAGCTTCACCGCGTGCAGCCGGCGGTTTTCCTCCAGCATGCCTGCACTCGGGTCGATGCCGATGAGGTCTGCCGCAGGCATACCCATGTCCAGCGCCGCCTGCAGGACCAGCCCCGTGCCGGTAGCCACGTCGAGCAGTTTCATGCCGGGATGAAGGCCGGCGGCCTGCAGCGCCATCTTGCGGTAGCGCTTGTCGCTGCCGAAGGAAAACAGGCTGCTCACGCGGTCATAGTGCCGGGCGGTGTTGTCGAACAGCCGGTTCACAAAACCGGCGCGCGCCTCCGGGGTGGTGTAGAAATCGGTCAGCACCGTGTGCGGGGCCTGCGGTTCGGGTGCTTTCATGCCGCGACCTCCCGGGCGATGACGGACCGTGCGTTCCGGTAAAAGTCGGCGAGACTCTGGGTGGAGGGCTCCAACCCCTCGGCCTCGATTGCGGACAGGATTCGTTCCTCATTCATGATGAAACGGTCGCGCCGGTAGAGCAGGTAGTCGTTACGCACTGTGTCGGGGTGAGGTTGATGGTGACGAGGTTCGCCCCTGTCGCGAGGCCGCGCCGGTAGCCGCCGTCGGGACCGGCGAGATTCAGCGCACTGACCGCCGGGATGGTCCAATCGGGCCGCATCAGCCGCAATGCTGCCATGCAGTTCAGGGTCGGATCCAGGGCGGCCGGCCTCGCGGCCGACAGTGGCGTTTCATCCCCCGGCACGAACGGGCTGACGCTGCACCCGCTGAGCGGCAGATCTGCCGCCAACCGGAAATTTTGCAGGGCTGATTCCACCGTCTGCCCCGGCAACCCGGCGATGAAGCCCGAGCTGACGTGCCAGCCGGTCGCCACCAGGGAGCGGATGTGGGCGGTCCGCTCCGCGAGCGTTCCCGGCGCTTCGAGCTCGTCGTAAAGCTGCGGGTCGGCCAGCTCGAACTTGATGATGTAGCACGTCGCGCCCGCCTCCTGCAGTTCGCGGGTGAGCCGCGCGTCCAAGGTGCCGAGACACACGCTCACGCCGAGATCGGTCTCCTGGCGCAGGGTCCGCACGAGGGGCAGCACGACTTCCCGGGCGGCAACCGGATCCTCGCCGGACTGGATGTTCACGTCGGTGATGCTCGGCGGGCGATGGTTCACGAGCAGCTCGGCCAGCTCGTCATGCCGGGCACGGAAGCGGGCGAGGCTGCGGTTGTCCCGGCGCATGCCGCAGTAGTGGCAGTTCTCGCGGCAGAAGTTTGACACCTCGACCACCGCCCGGACGAACACGCTGCGGCCGAAACGGTTGCGTGTCGCGGTGGCGGCCAGTTCATGCAGCCGTTCCTGCGCGGCGCCGGTGGCGGCCAGGTCGGTGGCAGTGGGAAACCACGTTGCGATCACGCGCCACCCTAGCGAAACCGGGGCCAAAGCCCAAAGCTCAAAGCTCAAGTTCGCTCTGGGGTAAAACCCCCATAGACTTCGTGAGGCAGACTCGGGACGCTATGGCGAGTGCCGCCCCTGCCCTCCAACTGCTGCGCCATCATACCTTGCCTTAATGAGGGGGCGGTCATTGGCGATCTGGTGTGCCGCGTGCGGGATTATCTGCCCACGGTGCTGGTCATGGACGACGGCTCAACCGACGGCACCTCCTCCGCCGCTGCGTCTGCCGGCGCGACCGTGCTCCGGCACGAGAGTCCGCAGGGCAAAGGCGCAGCGCTGGCAACCGGTTGGCGTTGGGCCGGTGAGAATGACTTCACCTGGACGCTCATGCTGGATGGCGACGGCCAACATGCCACCGAGGATGTGCCCCGCCTTCTGGCCGAAGCGGAGAAAGGTGCGGCGAAGCTCATCGTCGGGAACCGCATGGACCGCTCCCGCGCGATGCCCTGGTTGCGTCGCTGGGCCAACCGCTGGCTCAGTGCCCGAATCTCCGAACTCGCCGGCGTGGATCTGCCCGATTCCCAGTGCGGCTTCCGGCTCGCCCACGTACCCACGCTGAACGCCCTCGCGTTGCGCACGCGGCATTTCGAGATCGAGTCGGAGATGTGCGTGGCCTTCGCCCGCGCCGGCCATCGCATCGCCTTTGTGCCCGTGCAGGTCCGCTACGCGAATGAATGCAGCAAGATTTCCCCGCTGCGCGACTACTGGCGCTGGTGGCGCTGGTATCAGCAGACGCGCGGAGAGTCGGTCTGGGTGGCCCCCACCCTGGGTACGACCAGCGTTGGAGTTCGTGAGTTGGCCGACCTGCCCCAGCAAAGCGAAACGGGGCGATGAAGCGCGGTTACGGAGAACTCCGCCGGCAGACTGCATTGTCGCCGTATTCGGCTTGCGCGGCCCATCCGCTTAAAAACATCGTCCGCCCTTGAGCAACATGACCCCCGCTGCCCCTGTTTCTCCGCCGCGCCGCCGGCACTGGCTGGTCCAGGCCGCCCTGACGGCGACGTCGATGTTCGTCTTCGCGTGGCTGTGCGGCGTGGCGATGCGCGCGGATGCGAAGCTCACGACCCCGCCCGGTTTCTTTCGCGGCATGGTGCATGGCGCGATGATGCCGGTCGCCTGGCCCAGCCTGCTGGCCGGACACGACCAGCCGATCTATGCGGAGATCAACGAGGGCCGCACCTACAAGCTGGGCTACTCGATGGGCGTGAATCTTTCCGGGGTCATCTTCTTCGGCTGGCTGTTCCTCGGACTCAGCACCCTCCGAAAGGCCTGGGCCGCGAAATCCGCCGCCAAACGCGGGGCGGATTTAACGCCATAGCCGGCAATAGACCTCGTAGGCGTTCACCGGACCACCGACGAAATAGGCGGTCGGCGGCAGCGAAAACGTGCGGTGCTCAAGGTCAAACGTGACCACCAGCACCTCGTCCGGCGCGTTGGGATCGTAGGCGTCGAACACATATTGCGCCGGCGTCTCCGTGACGGCGAAGAGCACCACCGCGTGGTTCACGGTCAGTGCGGGAAAGGTGAACACATGCAGCGCCGGGGCGGTGTTGGCCCGGACAGCGGCAGCTAGCCGCGCGGCTTCCTTCACCTGCCCCGACCGGCTGAAGGGGAGCACCATCCGCCACTGCCCGCGCTGGAAATAGCTCTGCCACGCGCCGCCCGCCTCGGTCCGCATCATCGCCTCATGGGCGACGCTGAAAGCCCGCAGGTTGGCGAAGCCGGGAAAAACGATCCGGTCGGCCTCCGGGCTTGCGGTGCGCGTGCTGCGGGCGAGCACCTGCCGGAAGCGCCGGCGGTATTCTTCGGTGTCCAGCGGCGCGGCCGCGGGTTCGAAGCGGGCGTGGATGTGGAACTGCTTCACGACCCGCGCCAGCACAAAGCAGCGCAGCGTGTAATCGGGCGGGGGTTCGCGGCGCTCATGGACCTGCCGACCGGTCTGCGGATCGCGCGAGTAGCTCCACAGCGTCTCGTTGCGGAAGCCCAGCGTGTCGTCGGGATGTCTGAGCGGGGCCAATACCACGGGCCGCGACGATGCACAGCCGACCCAGAGCATGGCAAGCGGCAGCCAGCCCCAACACCGCCAAAGGCCACCTATGCTTGGGTACCAAAGAAACCCCGTCGGAGAAAACCTCGGTGGGGCGAGCGTCCCCGCGAGCCGTGCCACCCCGGGCCTAGGCCGCCGCGGCTCGCGGGGATTCTCGCCCCACCCTGCGCCCAGCCCAAGCGCGCGGACGGTCCTGCCTGCTCCGAGGACGAACATGGCCATTTTCGCAGGAAAACTCATTGGGCTTGCTTCACAACGCTATCGGCGGGCAAACACACGGCGCAATGCTGGACCAACGCTGGCGCAAGATCGCCTCCGCCCACTCAGGGGAAATCGCGCTGCACGATGCCGCGACGGCCCGGACGTGGACATTCGGCGAGCTGCTTGCGACGGCGGATGCGGAACCTCAGATGACTGAAGCCGGCCCCGTGTATCCCACGGGCAACGGGGTCGAATTCATACTGACCCTGCTCCGCGCCTGGCGCGCCGGACGTGTTGCCTGCCCGCTCGAGCTCGGCCAAACGGCTCCCGACCTTCCGCCACTGCCGGCCGACATCGCGCACCTGAAGCTGACATCGGGCACCACGGGCACGGCCAAATGTGTCGCCTTCACCGCCGCCCAGCTCGCCGCCGATCCCGATGCCATCGTGGCCACGATGGGGTTGCGGCCCGACTGGCCGAACCTCGGGGTCATCTCGCTCGCACACAGCTACGGCTTCTCCAACCTCGTGCTGCCCCTGCTCCTGCACGGCATCCCGCTGGTACTGGTGCCAGCCCCGTTGCCCGCGATGGTGCTGGCGGCGGCCCGCGCCTCCGGTTACGGCGCGTTCACCCTGGCGGCAGTGCCGGCGATGTGGCGCGCGTGGCACGAGGCGGCGGCGATTCCAACGGGTGTGCGGCTGGCCATCTCCGCCGGCGCGCCGCTGGCGCTGGCGCTCGAGTCTGCGGTGTTCGCCGCAAGCGGGCTGAAGCTGCACAACTTCCTGGGCGCGTCCGAATGCGGCGGCATCGCCTACGATGCGGGCACGACGCCTCGGTCCGACGCCAGCTTCGTCGGGCATCCGTTGCATGGCGTGAAGCTGGGCCGCACCGACGAGGGCTGCCTCGAAGTGAGCGGCCCGTCGGTGGGCGAGACCTACTGGCCCCACCCCGATGGCCGCTTGGGTGCGGGACATTATCGCACGGGCGACCTCGTGGAGTTCGCGCCGGATGGCGGCCTGTTCCTGCGCGGGCGCGCGGATGACCTCATCAACGTCGCCGGACGCAAGGTCGCGCCGGAGGCCATCGAACTGGTGCTGCGTCAGCACGCCGACGTCCGCGAATGCCTCGTCCTCGGCGTGCCCTCGGACGAGCAGCGCGGCGAGGCCGTGGCCGCCATCGTCGAGGCCGACCCGTCGCTCACGGCGACCACCCTGCGGGAGTTTGCGCTCGCACGCCTCCCGGCGTGGCAGGTGCCAAGGCACTGGCGCCTAGTGGAAGCTCTGGCCGCGAACGGACGTGGGAAGCTGTCACGGACGGAATGGCGGGCGCGGCTGGTGAACAACAATTCCTAGCTTCGCACGGGAAGGGGGTAATAACACTTCGGCAATCAATCCAACCACCTCCATGATGAAACATGCCCGTCGTTCCTCCCTGACCACTCTCGCCGCCTTGCTGCTCGTTGCGGGATGCGCCTCCACCCCGCAAGGGCACCCTTCCGGGACCGTCCCTTTCGAGGTGTTGGTTGAAACCAATGATCCGGGCGCACGGATCGAGGTGGACGGAGAATATGTCGGCCTAAGCCCACTGAAGGTCACGATCTGGGGCGACCGGGACGGCACGTTTCATGGCGGCGGTGACGGCCATACGGTGTTCAAGGCGTTTCCCGTCAAACCAGGCCAGTTCGTGCAGACAAAATCGTTCCTGAATGGCGCCCAGCAGTTCATGTTTGGCCAGGAGGACCGAATTCCAAAACGCCTTTACTTTGATCTGAACCAAAAGTCCGAAGGACTGGAAATCACCATCCCCCGATGAAAATTAAAACCCTATATCTGCTCCTAGCCGTCGGACTGCTCATTGGCCTCGCCGAACTGAAACTGCCGGCGGCCAGTGAAATGGTCGGCACAGTGGAATATGCCACCTTACGCTGGGGCGGGCGAGAAAACACTCATCTCATCCGGCCTGATGGCACGGTGGAAATTCTCGGCCCGAAATTTGCCGGTATCAAACGGCCTGAGAAGGCCGATGAGCGGTCGTTCTACATGAGCCTCGCGATGAACGCGCTGGCGCGCGAAGGCTTCGAACTCACCGCTATGACCACCGACGACTACGTCTTCAAGCGGGCCACCCACCACTGAGCCCAGGCGGATCAGATTGTTATCCGCCCGCCAACGTTACCTCGCATTGCAGGATCAGCGTTCCGCGCAGGCTGGCGGTAGCCTGGGCCGAGACCAGCTTCCCCATGCGGGCCGTGATGCGGGCGTGCAGCGTCACGGTTTCTTCCGGGCGCGCGGTGCCGAGAATCTTCGCGGCGCGGATGGCCGTGAGCTTCAGCCCCGGCATCGGCGCGTGGGCGGGATCGCTCTGGGCGACGATGCCGGCGAGCTGGGCCGCCGCCTCCACCAGCAGCACGCCGGGCAGCAGCGGCTCGCCCGGGAAATGCCCGCGCAAAAACGGCTCGTCGCCGCGCAGCGTGTATTCGCCGGTGCCGCTCACGCCGGGCTCCAGCGTCAGCAGCCGGTCCAGGAAGCGGAACTCTGGGCCGTGCGGGAGCGAGGCGACCGCGGTGACGAGGGGGTCGGGCATGGCGGTCATTTCGGTTTCAGCGGTTCGGTCACCTTCCACGTCGCATCCATCGGCGGCGTGAAGAGGGCCGGATCGATCGCGGGGTTCTCGCTGGCATTTGTAAAATCGTTCCGCAGGCGCGAACCGTCAGTGAAGACCAGTTCGGTGCCGCTCAACCGGAAATCATTCGTGCCGACGAGGACGGTCAGCTCGGGCAGCAGCTTGCGCGCGGCCGCGGCGCGCGGTTGGAGCCGGAAGGCGTAGGTGTCATTCGTCCGCCCAAGGCCGAGGAGGTCAAAGCGGCGATGGAAATCCGCCGCGTCGCGCGGAAAGCCCGTGTCGAGCAGTGCGAGCGCGTCCTTCATCGGTCCCGAGGCAAAGTCGGCCAACGAATAGCGCTCGGCGCGCTTGAGCCGGGGGGCGATCACCAGCAGGTCGTCCTGGGCGCGCAGGGCGATGGACTGCGCGGGCGCGCCGAGTTCCCAGCGGAATTTGTCCGGCGCGACGAACCACACACGGCCCGGCGTGGTGAGCGGCTGCGTCAGCGCCTTCAGATGGCGCGTCTGTACGAAGTCGGCGGACCAGGACGTGACGTTAGTCTGCCGCGCCAGCCAGCGGTTGAGCAGGGCGTCGTCCTCCGGTCCCGCCAGGGCGGCGGTGGCACCCAGCAGAACCAACAGCGAAAATAGCAGGAACGAAAAATTCAGGGGCCGGAAAGAGGAGCGATCGTTTGGGAAGCGTTGTGCGAGGTGGGATCGAATACGGACGCAAGCTGCCTCCCCCCTCACCCTGACCCTCTCCCTCAGGGAGAGGGGACAGCCGGGCGGACTGATTGGCTGTCTGCGTGCGCGTCCGGCCATTCCCGCGCCAGTCTTTCGCCGAAAGTCGGGCGACGATTCTCCCTCTCCCTGAGGGAGAGGGCCGGGGTGAGGGGGAAGGGAGCAAACAAACCCACAACCGGCCCCATCACGACTACGGGGTTTCGAAAGCCACTCTGTTTTCAAAAGCACCTCGATGCCATGAGGGCGGAAATTCTGGCGATATTGCGTATTCATGGCTTTGCCAATGCGGAAGGACCATCGTTCTCCGGCCACACCGGCACAAAGTGAAACCATTGGTCGGGATGCTGCCGGATCACCGGCTCGAACACACGCAGGATGCGCCCGGGGAACTCGATGCGCGCGGCGCGGTCACCGAGGGCGGCGCGGTCGTAGGGCACCGGCGGCAGCGCATCAGCGTGGTAGCCCTGTGCATCCCGCAGGATGCACACCGGCAGCACGATGCAACCCGAGGCCCGCGCCAGCTCGGCCGCCGCGATGCTGGCGGCGAAGGGCCGGCCAAAAAGTTCCACCTCCACACGCGTCGGCGCGGGTGGGCGATCCATCAGCAGCGCCACCACGCCGCCGGCCTGCAACCGTTTGATGACCTCGACGAAGGCAAAGGGATCACTGCCCACGACCAGCGTGTCCACGCCCAGCCGCGCGCGGGCGGCCACGCGCGCCTCGGTGAGTCCGCCCGGTTCCGGCGCCGTGAGCACCAGCGGGCGCACGCCCAGTCGCGCCAGCAGCGGCGCGCCGAATTCCCAGTTACCGAGGTGCGGGGTGACCAGCAGAACACCGGAACCGGAGCCGACAGCCGCGGCGAAGTGTTCCCAGCCGGATCCGGTCCGTACCGCTTCGGCGGACAGGCCGCCGGCCTCGTAGCGCCACAGGTCCACGAGCTTACGCGCGAATTCGGCGAAGTTGCGTCGGGCGGCCTGGCGGGCCGAGGCTTCATCGCCGAGCACTGGTAGGAGGTTCTCCACCACGACCGCAAACCGTGCCGGACGGGCGAGCACATAGGCGGTGACCCCCATCCGCGCGAAGGCGTACGAGATGGCCGGCGGCAAAATCCGGCCCAGTTTCAGGCCTGCCTGCCAGAGGCGCGCCCCATACAGGGATGATGCCTGCTGGGGCGCCGGTGCCGCCGCGCGGCCACCACCCACCCTCTGCCACCACGCCGGCAGCAGGCCGACGCACACCACGAACACGCAGCCGACACCGACCGCGCACACGAGATCAAGGCTCGCGAGGCCCAGATTGCTGCTCCACGCGAGCGAGCCGAAGCCGGCGATGTTGGCGCCGGCGCACAGCAGCAGCGCCTTGCCGGTCGTGCCCCAGAGCGCACGCAGATCCGACCCATGCCGGCGCAGCGCGAGCTGCACGTGGATCGTGGAATCAACGGAAGAGCCGAGCAGCAGTGGCAGCGCGACCAGGCTCAGCAGGTTCCACGACCAGCCAATCAGCGTCATCAGCGCGAGCAGCAGGGAAAAACTCAGCGCGAGCGCGACGAAACTCAGGGCCACCTCGCGCCAGCGGCGGAAGGCCAGCCAGAGAAATCCGACCAGGACGAACGCGATCAGCACCATCAGCAGGCTGACCCGGCGCGCGACATGGCCGAGCAGCGAGGCGCCCAGCGATTCCCAGCTGGTCACCAGCACGCCCGCCGGCAGCGAAGCCGCGAGTTCGGCGTGGGTGCGGTCCGAAGTGCCCGTGGGCTGGATCACGCCCAGGGCCAGCCAGCCGCCGGCGGCATCCCGCGCGGCGAATTGCGAGACCAGCCATCTCGCGGTCGAGTTGGTCGGCCAGAGAAAGGACTGGTTTGCCGAAGCTCCGCCCCACGCCGTCAAAATGCCACGGGTGAGCCCCAGCGAATCGGCAGTGAACCCGGCGGCCTCCGCCTGTGTCCGAAAATCCTCCGCCCGGATGCCCAGCGCGCGGGCGGCCGGCAAATTGATGGCCGCATAATCCGGCCGTGGCCAGAAGCCGGCCGGCAGGTCAAAGGAGCTGATTTCGCCCCGCGCCTTCGCCGCCGTGAGCACCGAGTTGGCCGTCTCCAACTGCTGCGCGACGGCGATGGCGTCGTGCCCGGAGAACACCGCCCACATCGGCTCATTGGTCCGGCCGAGGCGGAGCTTCAGCTCATCCATCGCATTGTAGGCCGGACTGCTGCGGGGCCGCAGCGGATCGGCGCTGGCCGTGATGTGGGGCGTGCCGCGTCCGACGAGGACGGTAATGACCGCGATCACCACCGCGACGGTGGGAAAAATGCCGGTCGGAAACTTTTTTACCGGCTTGTGAGCCGCTCCCGCCGGGCGCACCGGACGCCGCCGGGCGACCAGCGGCAGGAACACGAACAGCATGACACCTGCGCCGACGAGCAGGCCAAGGGCGGTCAGCACGCCGAGCTGGGCGAGCCCAGGAAGGCCGGCAAAACCGAGCAGCAGAAACGTGCCGGCGGTGGTCGCGGCGGAATAGCCGATGCCGGGGGCGACCTCGTGCCGGATTTCCGCCGGGGTCTTGTCCGGCGCGGCGACGAATTCCTGATAGCTTACCAGGCCGTAATCGACCGTGAGCCCGAGCAGCACGGCGGCGAAGCCGAGGCTCACGACGTTGAGCGTGCCGAATACGAGCCCGCCCAGAGCCAACGTGAGAGCCAGTGTGAGCAGCAGGGCGACGATCAGCCAGCCGAGCGGACGCCAGCTCCGGTGCGCGAGCCAGAACAGGCCGGCGATGACGAGCACGGTGGTGAAGACGGAACTCTTCAGGTCGCTCTCCATGCCGCCGGAAATCTCGGAGAGAAAGGCCGGGCCGCCAGTGAAGGCGACATGCAGGTCCGGCGTGCCGCTCGGCAAGGCCGCCACAGCAAGCGCCACCTCGGCACGTACGGCGGCGAACCATTCGCCGGCCTCGCGGTAGTTCATCCGCTCGCGGGCCGGTTCGACGAAGACGATTCGGTACGTGCCGTCGGCGCTGGCGAAGATGCCCGAACCCAGGTCAAAGCCGGCCGCACCGGCGCTGGCGATCGGCAATTGCGTGAGACCGAAGGGATCGTAGCTGCGCCGGGCCAGCTCCTGCGGGTCCAGCGACGTCGCGAGAGTTTCTCGCGCGGCGGCAAGCACCGTGGGGAGGTTGGTGGTGGTGAGCTTCGTTACCAGCGTAGCGAACTCGGCGGGCGGCTGTTGCAACCAGAGCCAGGCGAGATTTTCCGCCGCGTCGGCGGGCTGTTCGAGCCAGGGCGGCTGCCAGCGGGCGGAACGGACCAGGTTGGTGCGCGTCGCGAGATGGGTCGCAATGGCGCGGGCCCCATTGCTAGCCACCTCGGCATCCGTCGCGTTCAGCGTGACGAGGAGTTCGCGCGCATTGGAAAAGTTCTGCTGCTGGAGCTGCAGGCCGCGCACGGCGGGAAGATCGCCGGGCAGCAGGTTGAAAATGTCGGCGTCGAAGCGCAGGCGCGCGAGCCCCACGACGAGCGGGATCGCGCACAGCAGCCAGAGCCAGCGGCGACGGTTCATGCGGTAAGGCGGGACGGGCTCACGGGGCCACGCCCTCGACGGATTCTCCCGTGCGCGCGTTGGCCAGCCGCCAGGTGCCGCTGGCTTCGGTGTTCAACTGCCAGCGGGCCGAGACCGGGGCTTTCTTGGGTGGCAATTCCGTCAGCTGGAACCACGGCACGCGGTCGGTCGGCGTGTGTGTGCCCCCGAAGCGTCCTGACCGCAGCGGCGAGGAAAGGCTCCAGCCGTTGGTATTGGCCTGCGCGGTGACGAGCGGCAGCGACTGCTTGCTGAACTGCACCAACCGCGAGCCGTCGGGATGCGTCGCCACCAGCAGCTCGCCGATCAGCTCCGGCGCCTCGCGCTTGGGACGCCAGACGGCCTGGGTTTCCTGGACGGTCCAGCCGGGTGCGGCGAGATTGATCGGGGGAAGCTCCGGTCCGGCGCAACCAGCCAGTCCGCCGGCCAGCACGAGCAGCATCGCGTCCATGACACGTCGCCGACCGTTGCGGACCGAAAGGGATTGACCGGATGCGTTCACGAAAGCGATCCGCCGGAGATCCGCGGAAAGTCGAGCTTTGGCATGAACGGATATTTCGCCTGGATCTTGACCAGCCAGAAGAAGGCGCGCATCCGCCACCGGAGCCGCCAGCCGCCTTCGAGTTCGCCGGCAAGGATGGCATTGATGGCCGACGCGATGTCCCATTTGGGGCGCGGCTCCATGAGCACCTCCATGAAGGGCGTCGTGTAGAAATTCTCCACCATCTCCCAGTAGATGCGCATGGCCGCGTTGATACGGCGCTCGTAGGCCGGAAATACCGCCGAGCCGTCGCCGCCCTGGGCCAGCAGTTGCAGCACGGTCTCGGAAGCGAGTTTCGCGGAGAACATCGCGATGAAGACGCCGCTGGAAAAAATCGGGTCGATGAACCCCGCCGCATCGCCCACGCGCACCACGCGCGGCGACCAGAAGGTGCGGTTGCGGTAGCTGAAATCGCTCGTCACATGCATGGGCGAGACCAGCTTTGCGTTGCGCATCCGCGCGGCGACCGAGGGATTGCTGTCCACGAAATGCTGGAAGACCTGTTCGGCGGGGCGCTTGGCGGCGGCGAGTTCGTCGCGGTCCATTACCAGCCCGACGCTCACTTTGCTGGGCTGCTGCGCGTCCGCCAACCGGAGCGGGATCAGCCAAAACCATTTTTTGTCCAGCCGCACGATCACGGTGTCTCCCGCCGGCTTGCCGGGATCGAGGCCGACGTTCTCGAAGTGGCCGAACACCGCCAGCTTCTTCAGCTTTGCATTCGGCACCTTGATGCCCTCCTGGTTGCCCGTGAAATTACCCCGGCCCGAGGCGTCTACCAGAAAGCGGGCGCGATAGGTCGCCGCCACGCCCGCCTCATCGCGCGCCTCGACCGTCACGCCCTCGGCGTCGGCGGTGGTGCGCTCGACGGTCACGCCCTCGCGCACGTCGGCGCCGGATTTCGTGGCGTGGCGGAGCAGCAGGTCGTCTAACTTCGAGCGCTCGACCTGGAAGGCCTCGGTGTATTCCGTGAAACAGCCCTCGCGGAACACGAACTTCAGCTCTTTCGAGGCGTTGCCGAGGTGGAACTGCGCGCCGTATTTGGGGGCGAAGCCCGCGGCCTGGATGGTCGGCATCACGCCGATCTCCTCGAAGATGGCGAGGTTGTATGGCAGCAGCGACTCGCCGATGTGGAACCGGGGAAAGTGCTCCTTTTCCAGCAGCAACACCCTGCGACCTGCTCGCGCGAGCACCGCGGCGGCACAACTGCCGCCCGGCCCGCCACCGATGACGATCACGTCGAACTCCGGTTGGTTCATGCCGCCAGTGTCCGCGAGGTGTCCCGGTGAAACAAGCCAATCGCCACGACGCAAGTCATTCCATCCCGGCCTACTTGTACCCTGTCGCCGGGCTCACTTCCGCCCCAGTTGGGATAGGTACTTCACCAAATCGCGCAGTTCCTCGCGGGTCAATGTGTCAGCCAGGCCGTTGGGCATGAGCGAGCCGTGCTGGTGGCGCTCGGCAATCTGGTCACGGCGCAGCCGGACGGTCTGCTGGCCCAGCGGATCAAAGAGCACCACCTCACCGGCAGTCTCATTGCGGATGTAGCCCTGATGGGATTCGCCGTCCTTCGTGACGAGTTCGAAGGCCATAAAGCCCTCCTTCACCTCTTTCTGCGGCTCCAGGATCGCGCCGATGATGAATTCGGCGGTCTGCGCCGTCCCCAATGCGCCGAGATCGGGGCCGACCTTACCCGCAGGACCGGCAATCGCATGGCATGAACCGCAGTTCAGCTCGGGCCGCTGAAAGATCGCCGCACCGCGCCGCGCATCGCCCTGCGTTTGCACCTCGCGGACCAGCGCCGCCAGATCGCCCAGCTTCACAGGCGGAGCTGCGCGACCGAGACCGGCGGCCCGGGTCAGCAGCTCGGCCAGTTGCGGCTCGCGTCGTCCGCTGGTGGCCATCAGGCGCAGCCCGATCTTGGCTGCCTCGGCGCTGGGGGCCTTGGCATTCAGGGCAGCTCGCAACGCGCTCGCGCCGTCCTTTTGCTGCAAGAAAGCGGAGAGGACTTCGGTAGTGGCAGCTTCGTCCAACGGCTCCGCCAGCAACACCGCCGCCGCTGGCGCGGCTTGGGCCAGATTAATCCCCGCGAGTTGGCGGATCGCCGCAGCACGGACGGCGGCTGGTTCGCCGGTGCCGGACAATCGCACTAATTCTGCGCGATCGGATTCGGTGCCCAACCCGCCCAAGGCATCCACCGCCGCGCGCCGGATGGCCGGAGGTTCCGTGGCAGACTGGGCCACGCGCAGGACGTCGGCGCGCTGCCTCTCCAAGTGCCACGCGCCAATCAGGCGCAGAGCTTCCGCGCGAACTTCGGAAGCCGGAGAACTGAGCAGGGGTTGCAGCGCAGCCGTCAGATCACCCTCGGGCCGCGCTTGGCGGCGGTGTTCCAGTCCGGCCAGTTCGCGCAGCATCTGCGCGTGCAGGCCGGCATCGTAGCGCTCGCCAAAGGAGAACGCACGCGGCGACAGCAGCACGCCCAGCTCCTTCGGCCCGCCCGACTCGGCGACAACCTGGAGCAGCGATTTCTGCGTCTCGGCCTCCAGCGCGACTTCCGCAATGCGGCGCAATCGGCCGGCGGCCTTCGCCACGGTGTCGGCACTCTGGTCGGCGCGGGCGAAGGCGGTCTGGCGCGCGGAAACGCCGCCAAATGTCAGTTCGCCCCGGGCATTCGCGTCGCGCCAGAACGGCTTCAGCGCCTGCACGCATTGGGTGAAGGCGTAGTCGAGGAAGGGATCCAACGGCTGGTCGGCGGCGATGGCCGCCGTCTCCACCGCATGCGCGTCGGGCACGTAGCTGCATGCGACGACCGCCTCCAACCGCACGCGCGGGTGCGGATCGGCGGCGAGCTTGCCGAGAAGTTCCAGCGGCTTCGGCCAGCGGTCGGCCCAATGCCCGAGCACGTGCGCCGCATACGCACGGGCGTCGGGTGTGCGGGCGATGGCCACGCGGTTGAGCAGGCCGTGTTCGACCACCTCATGCGAGGCATAGACGCCCAGCGCCTCACACAGTGTGAGGTCGTCCAACGTGTCCTTCGCCGCCGCCAGCCAGTGGCCGAGCGCGGCGGTGACTTCCGTCGTAGGTCGGTCGGCGAGGACGCGCTTGGCGAGCTGGCGGTTCCAGCGTTCGGGCGATTTCAGCAGGTCCAGCAACTGCGGCGTGGGCAGGCTGCCGAGCTTCTGCCATGTCACGAGCGGACGGCCCTTCGCGGTGACGCGCCAGATGCGGCCGTGCGCCTTGTCGCGGTCGGGATGTCGGAAGCTGGCCTGATAATGGCCGATGACGGGGTTATACCAGTCGCAGAGATAGAGCGCGCCATCGGGGCCGAAGCGCGCATCCACGATGCGGAAGGCCGTGTTGGTGGATTCGATCAGCGGCGCGAGGCGTTCGGCGCGGAAGCCGGCGCCGTCGTCGGTGATGCGGAACCGTTCGACGGTGTTTTGCAGGTACCCCCCGGAGATGACCTCGTTGCGATTCGTCTCCGGCCAGTGCGAGTTCTCGACGAAGTCGCCGCCACCGAATTTCCGGCCCTGGTTCCACAGCGATTTCTGCTCGAGGAAGTGGTCCGTGCGGATCATCGCCGGCGTGAGGTAATAAACCCCGTGGCCGTTGCCCGCGAAGACGAAGGGCTGGCCCCAGCGATCAAAGACATTCCCGAACGGATTGTGCGCGCCCATCGCCCCGTCCCAGAAGGCGTCCAGCCGGAGCCGGCGCGGCCAAAAGCGCCACACCCCGGCCTGCCGCAGTTCCTCGACACCCCACGGCGTCTCGATGCGGGAGACCGCGTGCAGCCCTTGGCTCAGTAGCAGCTCGCCGCTCGGGCCCCAGGTGAAGGAATTGATCGTCTGATGTGTGTCGCCCGTTCCGAAACCCTGGAAGACGACGCGCCGTTCATCGGCCCGTCCGTCGCCATCGGTGTCGCGCAGGTGCAGCAGCTCCGTGCCGCTGCCGACATAGACGCCGCCATCGCCCAGCTCCAGACCGCTCGGGATCATCAGGCCGTCGGCAAAGACGGTCGTGTGGTCCGCGCGTCCGTCGCCGTCGCGATCTTCCAACACCACGATGCTGTCCCGTGACGGTTCGCCCGGTTTGATCTGCGGATAGGTCACGCTCCCGGCGATCCACAGGCGGCCATCGGCGTCAAAGCGGAGCTGGATCGGCTTCACCACGCCGTTGGTCTCGCTGGCAAAGAGGTTCACCTCAAAGCCGTCCAGCACGCGAAACGATGCCTGTTCGGCGGCGGGATCGGACGGGTCCAGGTCCGTTGCGGCATTCAGCCGGCCCAGGACCAAACCGAGGGAAAACCAGCCGGCCAGTGTGCGGCTACGGACGGTGGGTCGGGACGGAAAAGCGTTCATCGCAGTGGAGGGTTGTTCGCCTTGCGGGCGAGTTCGTGGATCTCGTTTTCCGCCGTCGCGATGAGCGGGCCGAACTGCTCCATCTCCGCCGGGAACCAGCGCACCTTGGGATCGCGGTGGTCGTGGCTGCTCGGCTGCTCGGTGCGGTCACCGCCGAGAAAGGCCCAGTTCGTCGGACGCGAGGCCTGGAACCACAGGCGGTTCTTCGCCACGACTTTCTGACGGATCGCCTCGAAGGGCATGCCATTCCGGTCCTCGGCCACACCCGGCATGGCTGCCCGCAACGTGGCCTCCTCCACGCCGAGCTGGCGCGCCATGCTGGCGGCCACGCGGGCCTGCCCGGCGGGCGTGAGGTGCCAGCCATCGCGGGTCAGCCGGCCCGGACTTCCCGGTACGGCCGGCAAAGCCTTTCCAGAGAGATCAACAACCGCTGCCCCGTATTTGGCGGCCAACGTGCGAATGCTCGCGGCATACTTGCCCAGATCGCCATTGTGGCGGGTGAGGTCTGGCAGCAGCGGATCGCCCGTGGCCTCAAATGGCGGCGGGACGACCACGATCAGGCGTGGCGTCTGGCGGGCACACGCGAGGAGAAGCTGGTCGTACGCCTGGATGAAGTCCGCGCGCTTCGCCTCACCCGCCCGGGCTTCGGTCTGGCCGAACTGAAACACGATGACCGTAGCGCCGATCTTCGCGAGCTGGTTGGTCAAGGGCGGAAAGTTCAGCTCGCGCGGCTGAGCGAACACCGTGTCGCCCTCCCACGCCAGGCTGCGAAAGCGCAGCCGGTGCTCCGGGTACGCCAGCGTCAGCAGGGCCTCCAACTGTCCTGATTGCTGCGCCGCCACGACGTTCGCGCCGCCCAGGAAGGCGACCACGTCGTTGGTCTGTAACAGCGGCCCCGCCGCGGCAGCCACCGTCCGCCAAGCCAGCCAGACGAACAGCAGGAGGCCTCCGCGGGCACCGTATTTCGACAGGAATCTCATGCGTGGGAACATGCACAGCCTGCCTCATCCGCTTGGCGTAAGGCGAGCGTGTTCCGCCGATGGACGCAATTTGCCGCGGCCGAATTTAGCGACTACGACAACGGCGCTGATCCGCCGCTCAAAACCGCCTTGAAGAGGGTGCCGCTGGCAGGGAAAGCGTTAGCTCGCATTTTTCCTTACGTGCTTGATTCGCCGCGTACCGGCCACGACCGGCGAGGCGTCGGGAGCGAATGCTCGGCCGGACATAGCGGAAGGAGGCAAATGAAAGCTAATGAGACGCAGAGTGGTGGGCGGGTTCGTATTGATCCCGCAAATCTCGCACCTCCTTCATGTGTTTCAACACTTTGGCTTTGAAGTAGTTCGCCTTCTCGGTGGTAAGCGCCCCCGATTCATCGTCCCGCCTGATTTGTTCGAGCTGTTGCCGCGAGGCCTCGAAATCCCGCTCAACCTCCGCGTAAAATGCCTCGTCTTTCCGCCGGTTCGCCTCATCCATCCGCCGGTTCGCCTCCTCGATACGTCGATGATTGTCCCACTTGGCATATAGATAAAACCCAATCAGGACGGCCGAAACACCCGCAATGACCAAGCCAAGTGACCGCTTCAGTTTGGGACTCAACTTTTGCGGCTTGGGCTCCAGCGGCAAGGAAGGCGGTGCCACGGCGACCATGAATTGGAACGGTTCTTCATTCAACGAACCGCATGCCGGACAGTCGAACGGCTTGATGCCGCCATCGGCTTCCCGGTCGAGATCCAAAACCGTGTTGCAATGCAGGCACTTCAGTTTCATGGGGCCAGGGAGGACTTTGCCAATGGACCTTGCTTCCAAGGATGCTTCCCACCTTGTAAGCTGGAATATCCTCGTGAAAATACTCCGTCCCGGCGCGTCAGGGAAGGTATTTTCCGGGATCAGTCGTTTGCTTTCCGGGGTTCAATTTGAAATTCCGCCGGCACGCCTTGGGGCTTCCGTCTCCGCCCGGTCTCCGCCAGACTGTCCCCTCTCATGGGCGCACAATGGAAACAGAAGGGTCGTGAACTCGAGGCTCACAAGAAGGGCCAGGTCCACGGCAAACTCGTCCGCGAAATCATGGTCGCCGCCAAGCTCGGCGGCGCGGAACCCGACCTGAACGCGCGGCTCGCCGTCGCCGTCGAAAAGGCCAAAAAGGCTTCGGTGACGCGCGAAACCATCGACCGCGCGATCAAGAAGGGCAGCGGCCAGACCGAGGAGGCGGTCACCATCGAGCTGGTCACCTACGAGGGCTTCGGCCCGCACAAGATGCCCGTGATCGTCGAGTGTCTCACCGACAATCGGAACCGCACCGCGCCTGAAATCCGCCGCGTGTTCAAGGCCGGCGCGCTCGGCCAGCCCGGCAGCATGCACTTCTTCTTCGGTCACTGGGGCGTGGTCGAGGCGACCCACACCGACAAGTCCCGTGATCCCGAGGGCGACGCCATCGAGGCGGGCGCGCAGAATGTCGAACCGCTCGAGGCCGACGAAATTCCCGAGGGCAGCCAGGGCGCGCGGTTTCTGACGGAGATCAAGGATCTCGCCGCCGTCAGCGCGTGGCTGGCCAAGGCGGGTTGGAAGATCGGGGCCAGCGAGATGCGCTACATCGCCAAGACTCCGGTGCATCTCGAAGGGGCCGCCCATCAGGAGGTCGTCGCCTTCCTCAACGAGCTGGACGACCACGACGACGTCCATCACGTCTACGCGGCGCTCGCCTGAGCGATCAGTGAACAGTGAGCCAGTGGGTCAGTGAGTGAGAAAGTGAGAGGAAGAGAGGTCGCGTGCCTCATCCTTGCGGCTTTCAAAGTCGCTCGCTGATCTGCGACAGCGCCCAGATGGCGTGTTCGGCAATCAGCGGTTCGGGATCGGCCGCCGCACGTTCCAGTGCGGGAAGCGCCGACGCATCGCCGACATTTCCCAGCGCCACGCACACGTTGCGCAGCAGTCCGCGTCGTTTGGTCCGCAGGACCGGTGATCCAGCGAATTTCGCCTTGAACGCGGCGGCATCCAGCGCCAGCAGTGCGAGCAGATCGGGCCGGATCAGGTCGGGCCGGGCGTGCGCCTTCATGAGCTGGCCTTCGCGGGCGAAGCGGTTCCACGGGCATGCGGCCAGGCAGTCATCGCAGCCGTAAATGCGGTCGCCGATCAGCGGGCGCAGCTCGACCGGGATGCTGCCCTTCAGCTCGATCGTGAGGTAGGAAATGCAGCGGCGCGCATCCAGCGTGAAGGGTGCCGGCAGGGCCTGCGTCGGACACGCGGTCAGGCAGCGCGTGCAGGAGCCGCAATGGTTGTGCTCCGCCGTGTCCGGCTCCAGGGCCAACGTCGTCAGGATTTCGGCGAGGAAGAACCAGTTCCCCAGCGAGCGAGAAATCAGGTTCGTGTGCTTGCCGACAAAGCCGAGTCCGGCGCGCTGGGCCAGGTCGCGTTCCAGTACCGGCCCCGTGTCCACGTACCACAGCGAGCGTGTGCCGGAACCGCCGATTTCATCCACAAACGCGCTGAGCTGTTTCAGCGGTTCCACGAGGACGTCGTGGTAATCGGCATAGCGCGCGTAGCGAGCCACTGTTCCTGAATTTCGAATTTCGAATTTCGAATTTCGAATTTCGGCGGGCGCACTTTGGCCCCTTGTTCCCCGCTCGTCATTCGCCACTCGCAATTCGAAATTCCGTGGCTCGTCATTTTCATAGCTTACGGCGAGCACGACCACGCTCTTGGCACCGGGCAGCACGAGCTGCGGGTCGGTGCGCTTCTCCGCGTTGCGCGCGAGCCAGGCCAACTCGCCATGACGGCCTTCCGCCACGGCCTGCTGGAACTCTGCCGCGCTGGCAGGGGGGGCAGCGGAGGTGATGCGACAGGCATCGAAGCCGAGTTCGCGGGCGCGTTGCTGGACGGCGGCCTTCACGTCGCGGAACACATCAGGCCGGCACCGTCTGCAGCCGGCGCAGGGAGGCGGCGATGTGCCGCGCTGTCTCCTGGGGCGCGCGGAAATCCACGCCGACCAGCAGGTCGGCCTGCTTGTACATCGGCGTGCGGACCGCCAGCAGCTCGGCGATCTTGGCGAGCGGGTCGGGCGCCTGGAGGAGCGGTCGGTGCGACTGGTGGCGCACCCGGTCGTAAATGACCTGGGGCGACGCCCAGAGGCAGGCCACCAGGGAATGTCGCTTGAGGCTGGCGAGGTTGTCGGGGTTCACCACCAACCCGCCGCCCGTGGAGATCACCGTGTCCTTCGCCGACTCCAGCTCCTGCACCAGCGCCGACTCCAGCGCGCGGAAGGCCGGCTCGCCATCGGTGGCGAAGATGTCGCTGATGCGCCGGCCCGCGCGCTGCTCGATCACCTTGTCGGTGTCCACCAGCTCGTAATGGAGCAGCTCGGCCAGCAGGTAACCAACGGTGGATTTGCCCGCGCCCATGAAGCCCACGAGGGCAACATTTCGAAACTGGCGTGGCGGCGACATGGCGGGAGACTGGACCCTGCGCCCCAATCTTTGAACCCCGAACTTGTCCGGCTCACGTCGCGGGCACGAAGCGCTGCCCCAGCAGCGACGCCAAAAACAGCCCGCCGAACACCGCGCAGCCCGCCCACGATGGCGTGACCGCGAGCACATCCACGAGGCAGATGCCCGCCAACAGGCCCGCCACGGTGAGGCCGAGGTTGCGGTTGCCCGTCAGGAACGTATGCCGCAGACACCACCCGGCCCAGGCCACCAGTACGACGGCGAGCACGACCGCGCGGCCCTGCGACTCGGCGTGGAAATTGTAGAGCGCGGCGAACAGAAACGGCAGCGCGAGCGGGGCCAGCGGCCAGCGCTGAAGCTGCCCGGTGGTGCTCTCGCGCTTCGCCACGTAGCTCAGGCCGACGATCCAGCCCGCGAGGGCCAGCGCGTTCCAGACGCTTTCGCCAGTCACACCTCCCTGGCTCGCCGACGCCGCGACGAGCAGCAGAAAGAAACGGCACGCGGCCATCAGCACCGGAGAAAACGCCACCGCCTTGTGGACCGCGTCATACACCAGCACGGCCACCACGAGCAGTGTGGCGAGCAGCGCTGAATCCCAGCCCAGCACGGCCAGCAGCAGCCAGCCGAGGCCGAGCAGGCCAAATCCGAGCTGCCACACCAGCCGCTCCTCGATGGCCCCGCTGGGGATGGGCCGCTCCCGCCGGAATTGCCGGTCAAACGAGGCGTCGAAGGCGTCGTTCAGGTACATGCCGCCGAGATACAGTAGCGAACCGCCCACGCAGAGCTGCGCGAGCGCGCGGCCCGGGCCGCCCCCGCCCAGCAGCCAGCCCGCGAAACAGTTCGACCAGACGGTCGGCAGGTTCGAGGCACGGCCCAGCACCAGCAGCGTGCGGGCGGATGGAAGCGATGAGGCCACGGCCCGCGGAGACTAGGCGAACTGCTCCCCAACGACACGCCAAACCATTCCGGTGGCGATCCGGTCTGAATCTGGAATCGTGGCACCCCACCTCGGGCAAGTGTGCCTGGTCCATAAAGAATCACGGAAATTCAGGACACCCCGCCGCGAAAGGGCCATTCCACCTCCGCCAGCCTAATCGAGTCCGTCAAACGTGCCGACAAGGCGCTGAGAATCAAGATGCTGGCGTATCCCTGGCGCGCCGAAAGGACCTTCGGCTGGCTCCTGCGCCACCGCCCTTGCTCCGTGACTACTACGGTCGAGAGCGCCGAATCCTTCATCTGTCTCGCCTCCAATGGATGCAGCTCCGCAGACTCGCCTGATTCCTCAGCAATCATCATTTTCCAGACGCACGCCGACGCGACCGCTGAGTGGCAGCACAGATGGCCCGCCCCGACGCGAAAAAGACTGTTACCTTTTCCTCTCCGGCGGCAATTAGTTGGAGATGCAGGAACCGGACGACATTGCTTTGTTGCGGCAATACACCGAGTTACACTCCGAGGAAGCCTTTGCCGAGCTCGTCACGCGACACGTTGACAAGGTTCATTCGGTCGCATTGCGCCATACCCGCAACCCGCATTCCGCCGAGGAAATCACCCAGGCGGTCTTCGTCATTCTCGCGAAAAAAGCTCCGCAGTTTGGTAAAAAGGTCCTCCTCGCCGGCTGGCTGCATGAAACCTCGCGGCTAACAGCGATGACATTTGTCCGCAGTGAAATCCGGCGCGTCCGTCGGGAACAGGAGGTTCAGATGGAAACTTTGTTGAACGGAACCGAATCTGAGGCCTGGTCGCAAATCACCCCGCTGCTGGATGAGGCCATGGCCGGGTTGGGCGCAACGGACCGCCACGCGGTCGTGCTGCGATATTTCGACGGCAAGAGCATGAAAGAGGTCGGTGCCGCTCTGAGCGCAAGCGAAGATGCGGCCAAGATGCGTCTGAATCGCGCGGTGGAAAAGTTGCGCTTATTCTTTACCAAACGCGGTGTGGTCCTGCCCGCTGCGGTCCTGACCGCGGCGATCTCGGCAAACTCCGTCCAGGCCGCTCCGGCGGTGCTGGCGAAAACCGCCACCGCTGTCGCGGTTGCCAAGGGGGTGACAGCCGTGGGCTCCACCGCAGCCCTCATCAAAGGGGCGTTGAACATCATGGCGTGGGCCAAAGCGAAAACGGCGATGGTCGTGGGCGCCGCCGTGCTGCTCGTCGTGGGAACAACCACGGTGACCATCCAGGCAATCCGGGAACGAACCCTTTATCCGTGGCAAACTCCGAGGGTCCAGACCGCCATGCTGGAGAGAGTGCCAGCCCAAGTGAGGGTTGTTCCCTCCAATGTCCCTGACTTCGGCGGCTGGGGCTACGACCGTCGCGAAGGGAACCGGAAAGTCATCGGGATTGGCGCTCCGGTTAGGGAGATTCTGCAGGCGGCTTACGGAACACTGGCCTCCCGGACCGTTTTCCCCTCCGCACTGCCAAAAGAGAGATATGATTTCATCGCCAACCTGCAAACCGGATCGGAACAGGCGTTGCAAAAGGAGATTGAGAGGAAACTCGGTTATACGGGCAAGAAAACCACCCGGCAAACGCACGTGCTGATTCTCACAATAAAAAATGCGCACGCGCCAGGGTTGAAACCAACGGCGGGTCGCGGGGCAGTGGCTGACTCCGTCATCGGGCCGGGGCAGTGCTCGATTCCCAACCAGCCGCTGTCCGGTCTGGCCGAGTTGCTCGAGAGCTACTTCGAAGTGCCGGTGATTGATCACACCTGGATTGCCAGCCGATTCGACATTGACCTGGAATGGGATGAACAGGAATTCCGAAAAAATCCGGAAGGGCTGAAACTGGCTTTGCTCAATGAACTCGGCCTCGAACTCGTCCCCGGCAGCGAACTCATCGAGATGCTGGTCGTGGACAGAACCAGGTAAACTGAGGGGACTAACATGTGCGTCAGCAAACTCCTATCACGCGGCCTTGGACTGAGTCTGGCGTTGCTTGCCTGTCAGGCAGCATTTGCGGACCAAGTGGACGATTACGTCGAAACTCAAAGGCAGTGGCTGCACATCCCGGGTCTCTCACTGGCCGTGGCCAAGGATGGAAAGCTCATCAAGGCACAGGGCTACGGACTGGCCAATGTGGAGACCGACACGCGCGCAACCCCGGACACCGTTTTCAAAGTCGGTTCAGTCAGCAAACAATTCCTCGCCGCTGCGATCATGTTGCTGGCACAAGAGGGGGAAATCGGCCTGGACGATCCCATTGGCAAACATCTTGAAACTACTCCGGATGCCTGGAGAGACATCACCATCGGCAATCTGCTGTCTCATACGTCGGGATTGGTGCGGGAAGTGCCGGGCTTTGATCCCTTCAAAGCGCAATCCGATGCCGATGTCATCAAGGCGCTGGCCTTGCTTCCGCTTCGTTTTGCACCCGGGGAGAAGTGGGAGTATTCAAATGCCGGCTACTACGCACTCGCCGAAATCATCCGTCGGGTCAGCGACAAACCGTGGGGGGAATTCGTGGCCGACCGTCTTTTTGTACCCGCAGGGATGAGCGCGAGCCGGACGACCACGGCGGACATTGTTCCCCATCGGGCCAGCGGTTATTCCTCGAAGGGGCACAGATTGCAAAATGCCCCCGACTGGATTGCCCTTCGTCCTAGCGGGGCTTTTCTTTCCAACGTGCTTGACCTGGCGAAATGGGACGCGGCCCTGTCCGCCGACACGATCCTCAAAGCGGCCAGTCGGGAGCAGATGTGGACTCCGGTAACGTTGAAAAGCGGTACGGTCCAACCTTACGGATTTGGCTGGTTTGTTGATGCCATAAATGGTCATAGGCGGATAAGACACGACGGTGGTCTTCCCGGATTCTCGTCCGATTTCGAACGGTTTATCGACGACCGGCTCACAATCATCGTGCTGGCCAACGCCGAGAACCGCGACCTGCGAGACTTGGCTCGCAGGGTGGCCGGATTCTATGTGCCAGCACTGCTTCCGCCGGCTGAGAAGCCCATTGCGGACCAAGATCCCCAAGTGACGGCCCGGATCAAAGCAGTGATCGAAGACTTTGCGGACGGCAAGCTCGACCCGCACAGGTTCACCCCGGAACTAGCTTCGAGACTGAGCAGCGAGTTGGAAGCCGCATTCGGAGACGACGTGAGGATACTGGGGGCCATTCAGTCGCTTGATCTGGTCGAGCAAAAAAATGAGGGCGACAACCAAGTCTATCGCTACCGATTGAACTATCTGCACGCGGTGCTGTTTGTGCGTGGCACATTGAGCAAGGAGACTAAAATCATTCAATTTGCCATCTCTGATTGATGTATTCCGCGGCAGCAAGTTGGGTCTCGGGCCGCATCGATAAAAATTCTTTAACCACTAATCTGCACTGATACAGAACGGCAGCCAAACGAATGTTCTCGGCGCAGATCAGTGTGGATCAGCGGTTTTGTTTAGGACTTGTGAGCGCTTTTCCGTCGCAGGTTTCGGCGAGCGCTGCCGGCAAGATGTCGGCAGCATGTTGGGTCTCGGACGCGCCTCAATTCCGGAAGGGGACTGATACAATGAACAGAATGGACAGAGATTCAGGCCGAACGCTCACGGTTTGCTGCGCCGGCCTGTTAGACAGTGCTTTGGCACTGGCAAATGGCTTGCAAATCCGGGGGGTGGTAAGAAAATCACGCAAATCACCAAGAGATCCGTTCATTCGTTCACGATTTCCTAAAATCCTCCGAACAGATTGTTTATGCCAACGCCCTTCATCGTAAACTGCGTGAAGCCCCAACGAACCCAAAGACCAGGCGGCATTCACCCGCAAGCCAGCCTCGCTGTTGCTTGTGCGTTTCTAATTTCACTTTTGACCGGCTGCGTGCCTCTCTTGATAGGAGGAGGATTGGCCACGAACAGGTTCAGTGTCGACCCGGAGTTCAAGGCCACGCATAAGCTGGACTTCAAGGTGCCAACTCAAAGAACGCGTGTTGCGGTGATGTTTACGCATAAGCGGAATGATCAAGTGGGGCCGGCCCCATTTATCGACGCGATCAGGTCCAGTGGCGCATTTCTCGAAGTTGCCGAGGTCAAAACCAAGCGTGAGCTGGCAAATTATGAAGGGTGGAATGTTATCCGGATTGATGTGACCGGTCCGGGGGGAATTGTGCTAGGCGTTGCGCAAAAATCAGAATATCATGTCGATTTCCGACTGGAGTTCCAAGGTGTCGCAAATGCGGGGGAATTCAGTTACTCGCCCATCATGTGGGCCGGTATTGGAGGCAAGACTGACGCTGAGCACCCGCTGAGTGCCAGCATCGCACCTGTTGCCAGCCTTTTTGCAAAGGAACTCGTCCTGGCCTGCCTTACAGAGGCGCAAACCACAGGGAAGTATTTCCAATGACGTTGGGCTGGTGTTCTGGCCGCTCAGAGACAGTCTCTCAGTGATTCTGTCTATTCCGTCTCCTTCCTCTGCCGCTGAAGATGGGGTCTAACAGAATGAACAGAATTTCACCCCGAACGCCCATGCCTTGCCTCTCCGATCCGGCCAGAATTTGGCAATTGGTTGAAAGAAACCCGGTGGCCGTGCATATACACGGGCGGAACCGATGCGCAGTGATTCCGAGAACGACCGTTTCCTGCCGACCCGTCAGAGCCTGCTTTCACGCCTCAAAGATCAAGAGGATCAGGCGGGCTGGCGGAAATTTTTCGACACCTATTGGCGGCTGATCTACGGCGTGGCCCGGAAGGCCGGCCTCTCGGACAGCGAGAGCCAGGATCTGGTGCAGGAAACCCTGGTGGTGGTCGCCCGCCACATGCCGGAGTTTCGCTATGATCCCGCGCGCGGTTCCTTCAAGGGCTGGCTGCACTCGGTGATCCGTTCGCGGCTTTCGGAGCATTTCCGCCGGGCGCGACGGACCACGCAGCACGAGGTCACTCCCGCCGAGCCGGCTGCGGAAGCGGCGGCAGGTTTCTGGGAAAACGTGCCCGATCCGGCCGCCAGCGAGCTCGATCAGATCTGGCAGGCGGAATGGGAGCGGAACCTGCTGGACGCAGCCCTGCGCCGGGTGCGCGCAAAGGTGAGCGCCCGGCAGTATCTCATCTTCAGCCTGGCCACGCTGAAGGAGACGTCGCTCGCCACGATCCGGCGCAAGCTCGACGTGAACGTCGCCCAGATTTACCTTGCGAAACATCGCGTGGGGAAACTGGTCCGGGCCGAGGTCGCGCAGTTGCGTCGCGAGGTCGGCGAGGCCGGTCCCTGAGCGCCATTCCGATCCGCCATCACCAGGTCACCCGCCACCGTGGTCCCCTCGCCTGCCGCCTTGAAACCGCCGCCGCCCATTCCCGACCACGAGCTGATCCGCCAGATTGGCCGGGGCAGCTACGGTGAGGTCTGGCTGGCGCGGAATGTCATGGGCGCCTTTCGCGCGGTGAAGCTGGTGTACCGCGACCGCTTCGAGCGCGACCGGCCTTTCGAGCGCGAGTTCGCGGGCATCCAGCGGTACGAACCGATCAGCCACTCGGCCGACGGGCTGGTGCAGATCCTCCATGTCGGGCGCAATCCGGTGGCCGGAAGCTTCTATTATGTGATGGAACTGGCCGACGACACGAACGCCGACACGGTGCATCTCGTGGGTGGCCACCAGGCGGTCGCGCTGGATCCCCAGACCTATGAGCCGCGCACCCTGCGGCATGACCTCGAACGCCTGAAGCGCCTGCCGGTGGCGGAATGCGTGGACTTGGGCCTCGCGCTGGCGGCCGGGCTGGCGCACCTGCATCGCCACGGGCTGGTACATCGCGACCTCAAGCCGGCGAACATCATTTTCGTCAACGGGCGGGCCAAGCTGGCCGACCTCGGCCTGGTGGGCGAAATCAGCGGCTCGCGGACCTTTGTGGGCACGGAGGGATACATCCCGCCGGAAGGTCCGGGCACTCCGGCCGCCGATGTGTTCGGGCTGGGAAGGGTTTTGTATGAGGCCAGCACGGGGCTGGACCGCGAGCGGTTTCCCGAGCTGCCGGATGACTGGCTGACCGAGGACGATGCGGACGGGGCGCTGGAATTTCATGAGATCAGCCTCCGGGCTGGGGAGGGCAATCCTGAGCGTCGGTACCGCTCCGCGACGGAATTGCAAGCCGACCTGGCCCTGCTGCAAAGCGGGCAGTCGGTCCGGCGCGTCCGGCAGCTGGAGCGGCGTCTGCGGCGCCTGCGGCGGGCGGCCATGGTGGGCGGGCTGGCCATCGCGCTGACGGGCGGAGGCCTGTTGCTGGCGGGCTACCGGGCACGGCTCGGGCGGGAAAATTTCCGGCGGGCGGAGCAGCTTCGGATACGGGCCGAGACCGCCGAACAGGCCGCCCGCGAGGAGCTGTTCGCCTCGCGGCTCGCGCGGGCGTCCGCCGAACACGATAGCGGCCGGGCTGGCAGCCGCGCGACCGCGCTGGAGGAGTTGCGGGCTGCGGCGAAGGTTCATCCGGACTCCGTCGCGCTACACTCGATCGCCGCCACCATCCTGGCGTTGCCCGATCTCACGGAGCGCCGGCGCATTTCCCTGACCGGCGAGGCCCTGGCCCGGGTGGCCGCCGATCCATCGGCGGCGCGGTACGCGCGGGTGGAAGCCGACGGCACGGTGTCCATGCGGAGATTGGCGGACGATGTGGTGGTGCGCGAGCTGGAGCGGGGGGAGGGCGCGGTGAACTCGCTGTGGGGCTTCAGCGGGGATGGCCGTTGGCTGGGCGGCCTGGATCGGGAGAATCATCTGCTCGCGTGGAATGTCCAGTCCGGCCAACGGGTGAACTCGCCGCTGCTCACCAACACCTTCCAGGTCTGTGAGTTCGTGACCGGCAAGGACGAGCTTGCCATCGCCCGCGCCGATGGCCGGCTCGATTTCGTGAGCCTGCCCGCCGGCGTCGTGTTGCACTCGGTGGATCTGGGCATCGCGTCACCATGGTTTTCCGTAAGCCCCGATGCCCGGCACGTTGCGGTGACCGGCGGTGGAACCCTCCGCATCCTGAACGCCACCAACGAGGCACCCGAACAGACATGGTCGCTGCCGGACCTCCCGGAACGACCGGCGATGGCGTGGAATGCCGACAGCCGCACCTGGCCCTGACCGGCGACGGTTTTAATCTCGCGGTGCTGAGCCGCGAACCCTACCGCGAAAATCCGCTGTGGTTGCGCGGGCATTCGGCGGAAATTTCCAGCGCCGCCTTCAGTCCCGACGGCCGCTGGCTCGCCTCCTCGGGGTGGGATTCCACCACCCGCATCTGGGACCCGCGCTCGGGCCGCCTGCTGCTGACCCAGCCGGAAGCGGGCGATGTGAGCTGGAGCGCCGAATCCCTACTGGTGCGCTGGCAACTGGGTGAAAACCAAAGCCAGAGCCTGGTCGTGTTACATGCGGACATCCCGCAGGTGTGCCGCCTGCTGGCGGAGGTTCCGCCCAGCCAGTATCCCGCCAGCCATAAGGGGCCTTGGATTGTGGAAACCCTGGCGGACGGGCGGGTGCTGGCGGTTCCGTCCTACGAGGGGGTGCGCCTCTGTGACCTCGCCACCGGGACCGAATTGGCCGTCCTGCCGACCGATCACGCGACCAGCTGCAACGTCGTGGCTGATCGCCGGCGTTGCTGCTCACGACGGCGCGCGGCATGGTGCGATGACCATTCACTTGGAATGCCGACGCCGGGGAGCTTCACTTTGACCGTCCGGTGCCGGTGAACACACCCGGCGTGGTCTTTGTCGCCGCGACGGCGCTGGGTGGGCGGCGGATCTATGGCAGCATCGGTTCGCAAATATTCGCCTGGGAGGAGGGCCGGCGCTGGCCGGTCGGTGAACAGTGGGGACGATTTCCCAAGCCGGTGGTCAGCCCCGACGGCCAGTCACTCGTCGTCACCATTCACGAATACGCGGGAATGACGCTCCGAAACGCAACCAACGGCGCGGTCCTGCGGGAACTGCCGGAGTCGGGTCTCGGACTGGTCAGCTTCAGTCCCGACAGCCGCTGGCTTGCGGTCTCTGCGGGACAGAGCCTGCGCGTCGAAGAGGTTGCCACCGGCAAGGTCCGTTGGCGCGCGGTGCGTTCGGATGGGGGTGCCCACGCCTGCCCGGTGTTGTTCTCCCCGGATGGCTCCCTGGTCGCGGCGGAGTTTGACCGCAACGAGGCGGCCCTCTTCGAGGCCGCCACCGGCCGGATGATCGTGCGGCTGGTGCATCCCCAGCGGGAACTGATTTCCAGCTTTGCGTTTACGCCCGACGGGGGCCGGCTGGCGGTGGCGTGCCCGACGCATGTGGTGCAGGTCTGGGACCTGCGGGAGCTCGATCGCGAACAGACCGCGCTGGGCATTGACTCCGGGCTGTCCGCGCTGCGCGGGCAACCCGCCGCGCCCGGCGGTCCAGTGCACGTGACGGTGGCGAAGTAGTGTTGGGCTCCCGAAAATAGTTTCACCTCCGCTGAAAGAAGCGGTCGCGTGCTGCTTATGGGTAAGGGTATGCGTTACGCCTTCCCGTTCCGCGCGCTTGCGCTCGCCGCCCTGGTCGCCATCCCGTCTGGCCTGCAAGCCGCGCCGGCGAGTTTCAACTACGGCGGCCATCTCAACCTCAACGGCAATCCGGTCAACGGGGCCGCCGAGTTGAAGTTTCGCCATTTTTCGGCACCGACGGGCGGCACCCTCGTGAATCCCAATCCGCCCGTGGTGCCCACCACGCTGAACAACGGCGATTTCAGCGCCGCGGTGGATCCCGCCGCCCTGGGCGGACTCGCCTCGATCCAGGACAACTGGCTGGAGGTGTCCGTGCGCCGACCGGGTGAGCAGAACTTCACGCCGCTGTCACCGCACCAGCAGTTTTCCTCTGTGCCGGGCGCGCTGTATGCGGAGGAAACCGCCCACGCGGGGCTGGCCGACCGGGTGGCCGCGGCCGGCATCGGCCACGCGCAGATTGCGCCGGGCGCGGTTCGGCCCGACAGCCTGCTGGCGGGCACGGTCGTGCGCTCGATCAATGGACTGACCGATGACGTGCTCCTGCAGGCGGGCGCCGGGGTGACGCTGCAAAGCGCCAACGGCACGATCACCATATCGGCTGTCGGCGGCGGGATCGGCAACGGCTGGTCCCTGGGCGGCAACGCCGGCACGACGGGCGGCCAGTTTCTTGGTACGACCGACAACCGGCCTCTGGAACTGCGGGCCGGCAACCAAACCGCCCTGCGTCTTTCCGCAGCCACCAACGCTCCGGGTGAGAGCGGGGTGAACGTACTCGGTGGGTTCGTCGGAAACTCCGTCGCGACCGGAGCGACCGGGGCCACCATCAGCGGCGGGGGCAAGCAAGATGCTGATGGCACGCCGCACCCGAACCAGATCGTCGGCAGCTATGCCACCGTTGCAGGCGGCTTCGACAATTTCGGCGGCGACGTCGGCACGGTCGTGGGCGGCGGCTCCCGCAACCGGACTACGGATGCCTACGCCACGGTGGCGGGCGGTCTGCAAAACTCGGCCCTGGGAAATTCCTCCACCGTCGGGGGCGGCTTCAACAACCAGGCCGGTTCGGCGACCGGTCTGTTTGCGACCGTGAGCGGCGGCGTCAACAACGTCGCGGACGGTGAATTCGCCGCCGTCCCGGGCGGCGCCCTGAATGTCGCCTCGGGCGTGGCTTCCTTCGCGGCCGGCCGACGGGCCCGGGCCACCCATGACGGATCGTTCGTCTGGGCGGACTATACCGACGAAAATTTCGGCTCAATCATCACGAACGAATTCGCGGTGCGAGCCCGTTCCGGCGTGCGCTTTGATACAGGGGGAAAGGGTTTGACCGTGGATGGCGTCCTCTTCAATCCGGCCGGCACCGGCTTTCCCTTGGGCGACGGGGCCGTGACCTCCACCAAATTGTCCGCACCCAATCCGCAGCCCGGACAGCTGCTGAGCGTGGACCTCAATGGCGCACTCCTCTGGTCCGTAACACCGCCTGCCAGCTGGGCACTGGGTGGCAACGCCGGCACGACGGCCGACCAGTTCCTCGGGACCACCGACCAGCACCCGTTGACGCTCAAGGTGGGCGGCCAGCAGGCGGTGCGTTATGAGTTCGGACAGGGCTCGGACTTCGGCAACAACCCGCCCAACATCGTCGGCGGCCTGGCGAACAACGCGGCTGGGACGGGAACCTATGGCAGCTTCATCGGCACAGGCAGCAACCTGACGAACGCCTCTTATTTCAGCTTCATCGGCGCGGGGACGAGTCTGGAGATCGGCACGAATTCGCCCTACAGCGTGCTGGTCGGCGGTTTTGACAGCGTCTTGGGGGACAATTCGGGTGGTTCGCTTGTCGGAGGTGGCGAGAACAACCGGATTTCCGACTCGATCGGTGCGGTGCTGACGGGCGGGATCGAAAACACGATCACCAATGCCAGCGGCGCCACGATCGCCGGTGGCCAGGGCAATGTCATCCACAACGATGAGGCCGATCTCGGCGGACCCAGCCAACTCGCGGTAATCGCGGGCGGCGGGGCGAACCAGATCGCGGGCTCCGCGAACTCCACCATTTCCGGCGGCGCCAACAACGCGATCCATCAGGGACCCGGCGGCAACATTGGGGGCGGCCAGCAGAACCGGATTGTGAATGGCGGCTGGAGCACGATCGGCGGCGGGCTCAACAACCAGGTCAACGTGTCCGCCGGCGGCGGCACGATCGGCGGCGGCGCCAACAACAGCATCGGCCCGGGCAACGGCACCTTCTACAATGCCGGCTACGCCACCGTGCCCGGCGGGTACGGCAACACGGCGGCGGGCGAATTCAGTTTCGCGGCTGGTCTCTACGCGCAGGCCACCAATACCGGCTCTTTCGTCTGGAGCGACGCACTGGCCGGCCAGTTCGACCAGTTCTTCTCGATCACCGACAATGAGTTCGCCGTGCGCGCCCGCGGCGGAATCCGCTTCGACACCGGCGGCAAGGGGCTGATCGTGGACGGTTTCCCTGTCGGCGGCACCAGCGGCGGGCCGGGCACCCCGGTCAACGCGGTGGCCGACGGCAGCGGGCACGCGGCGTTGGAGGGACACGCGACGCACGGTGCGGCGGCGGTGCATGGCGTGGCCGACGACAGCGACGCGAACACCTACGCCGCCCAATTTGATGGCAACGTGAATGTGAACGGCACCCTCATCGCCTCGCAGGTGCAGGTGTTGGGCAACCTCCAGGTCAACGACGTCTCGGGGCTGACGGTGAATGCAACGAAACTGGTGGGCAATCCCGGCTCCCCGGACGGAACGGCCGTGTCCGTAAAGTCGGGCGGCATCCAGGTGCAGGGCGCGGGCGTGGGCACGCCAACGGCGGTTTATTTGCACCGTGCTACCTACGAGACCCTGATTAACCCCTACGCGAACGCCCTGACCGGCTTCCAATTCCTGAGCTACGGCACGGTGCTCGATCATCCCATGCTGAACGGCCACCCGGAGGTGCTCATCCTGTTCTCGGAAAAGGACCGGGACCTGACGAATGGGGATCCCGATGAGCAGCTCTCCTATTACGTAAAATACAGCTACAACACCGGAAGGTGGTTTATCACACACCATGGTGCGGGCTACGACCAGTCGCAGCACGCCGCGCATTATAGCGACACCAAATGAACCATCATGATCGTCAAGCCGTGAGGCGTCACGCAAACTGCCAAACCCGAAATCCTATGAGCAGATCTTTACGCTGTCCCGGGTGGCCGCCGCATCCTGCGGTGCTGGCGCTTCTCTTCCTCCTCCGCGGTCCCGGCTGTCTCCCACTGGCGGCGGACACCGGCTACCAGCTGTCGAATCCCGGCACCAGCACGCCGGCGCAAACCCTCGCCGGCGGTGGCTACACCCTCAGCGCCTCCGCAAGTCCGGCCGCGCCCACTGACGTTGCCGGCGATGCCTACCAGGGAATGGCCGGACCCGTGTGCGTGTCGCCCGCCGTCGCGGTGGTGCCGGGTGCGGCGACCCTGTTCATCGCTCGCGATGGAGCCAGCCTCCTCCTGACGTGGACGGACGACGGCGTGGTCCTGGAATCGGCGGACAGCCTGAATGGCCCCTTCAACTGGCAGCCAGTCAAGCCCGCACCCACCGGCAAGAGCTTCGTGACACCCGCCGACCAGCCCGCCCGCTTCTTCCGCCTGAATCAGCCGTAGCACCGGCCAGAACGGAAGCTGCCGGAACTTGTTTGGGGCTGTGGGGACAGCGGGTGTGACGGAAGCCGGCTAAAAGCGGCGGTCCGCGACGCTCTGATGACCCAGATCGGTGGCCGTGAGGACCGCCGAGTCGAAACCAAACCGACGGGACGCCAAACCGTCTTCGGGGCTTTCGTTGGGGCAAAGCCCCCATATGACAACTTGGCCGGGCGCTACT
>CAIXUG010000032.1 GCA_903922605.1 uncultured Verrucomicrobiota bacterium | reverse complement strand
GGCGGTGATGCGGTGAACGGCTCGAACGTCTGGTTCACGGCCACGCTGGTTTCCTCCTGGAACGGCACCAACACCCTGAGCCACTGCACCGACTGCCACGCCGAGCACGGCGAGGATCTCCGCTACTTCGGCTTCAGCGACAACAGCATCTATCAGCGCTGCCGCATTCACGGCCTGGGCGATGTGGATGCCCGCGACGTGGTCGCCTACATCAACAGCCTGCCCGATACGAAGCAGTCGGCGGCCTGGAACCCGCCCTATCAGCCCGGCCCCGGCCTGGACAGCCTCCCGGCCCAGCAGTGGGCCGCCGGTGCCGGCATGGAATGGGTGCTCGATCGTGACAGCGACACCTTCGGCTATCTCTTCGGCACCAACGCCCCGAGCTTCACCTTCACCAACACCATCAACATGCGGGAGCTGCCCGTGGCCCTCGAGCTCCCCAGCTGGCAGGAATGGCTCCCGCTGGTGAACCCGGCCGAGTTCTACGGCTCGGACTTCGACGATCTGCGCGATTGGATGCAGATGCTCAAGTACCACCCATTCTGCCAGACGCCTGAGAATTTCATGCAGGCCCTCGGGATCTTCGCCGGCCGGTGGTCCGACTTCATGCAGAACAAGCTGGGCAACCACCACAGCGGCAATCCAGCGCTGGACCAGCAGGCCCTCTACTCCCTGAGCCAGTGGCGCAACGTGAAGATGTGGGACATCATCCACAGCCGCGGCTGGGAATCGATGGGCAAGCGCTTCTTCGCCTATGCGGAGTCGGTTGACCGCATCTGGCCCGATTCACACCTCTTCTACACCTCGCCGAACTTCACGATGCCGGACCGCACGCACCTGCTGAACCTGCGGGATGGCAGCGACGCCACCTTTGTGGCCGTGGACCAGAAGTGGTACTGGCTGCAGCTGGTGCTCAATGATTCCCAGCACCATCACCGCGGCGCGACGCCCATCGACTGGGGCTACCTGGAATCGAATGCCTACAGCCTCACGCAGGCCGCCGGCGGCTGGCCGGTCAAGGCGATGCAGGTCCTGAGCCTGGCCAAGGCCTCGGAATCGGAGACGGGCGACCAGAGCAATGGCGACAACTGGTTCACCGGCTACAGCAGCCTGCTCTCCTACCAGCTCCTGCCGGGCCGCAGCGGCGGCACTCCGTGGACGGGTTATGACCCGGCCTTCGTCAACCAGGTGACGGCTGCCTGGTTCACCGAATGGGAACGCTGGATCTACGCCATGGGCCGTGATCACTTCGTCAACCAGACCCTGGAGGTTGATCCCTCCGGCACCGGCAGCCCGGCGGGCTCGGTCAACTACGAAGGCACCCATCGCAACAACCTCTACTCCCTGCGCGCTCTCGGGGCCAGCCCGGACCTGCTCGTCAGCCTGCAAAATGTGGGTGCCTACCTCTGGCCTAATTCCGACTGGAGTACGTACTAAGAAGAAAGATTAAATCTCCTAAATTTCTTAATTAAAATGAGATTTAACCCTAATTCGGACGCTGGCTCCGGTGGCCATTTCCCGGAAGGCTCCGGCCACCGCCCGATCGCCCTGAATCCGGCGGAGGCGATGCAGACAGGCCAGGAATCGGTGCGCGTGTTTGTTCCGGGATTAAAGAATGTGGTGCCCCATTCGGCAGCGCGGGAAGTTGCCAGTGTGGGAGCCCGCACCCGCGCCGGGTTTCACCGGAATCGTGAATGCCGGAGCGCCCAGGCCCGCGCGCACTGCAAGAGCCACCCGCTGACCACCCAGGGCTGACCTGACGCGACCGATGAAACCCTCACGCAAAACCAGGCTCCTCGATCCCTCCCGGATTTGCCAGCCGGAGCCGCCCGCCGAAACCCGGAGTCCAGCCACGGGGACTGCGGCCAACACTTTGGTCTACATCGGCGAAACCAAGGGTCCGAAGCCGACCAAATATTTCGTGACCCTTTACTTTGACGTCCCGGAGAAGGCGGCCTGAGCCGGAGGTTGGCACAGGTTCCCGGTCGTCCGCCGTTTCTGGCAGCAAAGCCGCCTCAGAAGTCGGCCTCCGAACGGGCCAGATTCCGCAGCATGGGTGCCCCGGCATTGTAAAACGGACGGGCCTCCTCCGCGGTCAGCATCTGCTCAAACGCCTCAGGCGATCGGTTCAGCGCCAAGCGATAGGCCAGAAACTTCGGGCCGCCCACCGCTGCCAAGGCGGGCTCGGGCCGGCTGACAGAAGGAACCGAAGGAACCGAAGCCACGTGGGCCTGCGTTTTTCCGGGTGCCGGCCGAAGCAGGGCCCAGCCACCCAGGCATACGAGCAAAAGAGCGGCCGCACCGGCGAAGGGAAGCGGACCCATCCGCAAGGCGGCCAGCCAGTTGGCTTTGGGTGCCGGCGTTGAAGAACGAATGGCGGAAGCAACCCGGTGATAGATCTGCGCCCTGACTTCCATCGCCGGCAATGCCTGCGCGGCCCCGGAGTGCGCCGTGCAGATCGCGGTCAGTTCGGCGAAATAATCACGGCATGCCGGGCACACCAGCAGGTGCTCACGTATCGGACCGGCTTCCGTGTCGCTCAGGGCCGAACTGGCGAGCAACGCCACGGATTCACGAGGGATGGTGCAGGGCTTCATAGGTGTTTCCCTTCGGCGATGGATTTGATTTGGCGCAGGCGCTCCAGTCCATGGAAAAGCCGCGATTTGACTGTCCCGACTGAGCAGCCCAGCGCAGCGGCAATGCCCTCCAGGGAATCCTCCGCATAAAAGCGCAGGTACACGACCTCGCGCTGTTTGGCCGGCAGCCGGTCCAGCGCGCGAAGCATCCGCGCGGCCTGTTCGGCTTGCTCGGTCCGGACACCGGGACCGGGAGCCGGATCGGGCATTTCGGCCAGCGAGTTTTGGATCTCCTCGCGGTCGTTTCCGAAGAGGAATGAAAAGGACAGCGGCCATTTCTTACGCAACAGATTGCGCTGCCGGTGGATGAGGATACTGCACAGCCAGGTAAAGAACCGGCATTGCCCGTGATAACGCGGAAGGCTGCGCCAAGCTTCGATGAACGTCTCCTGCACCAGATCCTCCGCCGTGCTCGTATTGCGGCACAGCGCGATGGCCTGGCCCAGCAGCCGGGGGCCATGCTCGCGACAGAGCGCATCAAAGGCCTCGCTGTCGCCCGAACGGGCCTGACCGATGAGGTCAGACCCGTCGTTGGCCGGCGTTGCCGCCGCTTCCATTTTCAGTGAGAAGATCACTGGTTTTGCGTGAATCCGGTGGTCTAAGTCCGCTTCATTTCACGGGCTTGCCGACCGAAGGCCCGTCGAGATTGAAGGCCGGCCCGTCCTTTTCCACAAAGATGAGGGCACTGGGCCATTCGTAGATGGGCGCTTTGGAACGCAGCTCAAAGCCCCGGTCCACGCCGTTGAAGACAAAGCGCCGGAACTCGAAGGGCTGCTGCATCACCGGGTCCGGCACACCCGCCAGCCCGGCCGCCCCTGACTGCCGGGAGGCGACCGCCGCGTGAAGCATGGCCAGCTTCTCCTCGATCATGAACTCCTTGAGCCGGCACTTCTCGAACGCAGGGAAGAACACCCGCACGAGCTGGTTGGGATGCTGCGCGATCTTTTCGTTGAAGGCCTTGATCCCCGGCTGGAACTGCGCGAAAGGCGCCTTCATCAGCGCGTTGGCCTCGTCGTAGAGGGCGTCCAGTTCTTTGAGCTGGCGGAGCACGCCGGCGGTGGTGTTGCCGGCGGATTCCAGGACGCCCTCCGGCGTGGGCGCGTTCGGACCTTCGGGAGCCTCACCACCGGTCATGATCGAGTGCAGCAGCACCCGGGTCTTCTCCAGTGCTTCCGCCTCGCTGCCGGAGGCGGCTTGGAAGCCCTCCACCTTGCGGGTCAGCCAGTCGCGGAAGGAGGTGCGTTCCGTGGCCACGCATTCGGCCACCAGGCCCCGCGCCGGGCCAGCGTCGATGCCGTCGACCAGTTGCTTCAGCGTTTCCGGGGTGAAGCGGAACCAGTTCTCCGCGATGGCCGAGATAAGGATGCTTTCCGAGGCGATCTGCACGAGGGAACCGATCAGCACGTCGCCCCGGGAGGTCTGCCGGGCCAGCGCAAAGGCGGCCAGCAGTTCGTCCCGGGCGGCTTCCGGACGGCCATTTTCCAGGTGCCACCGCGCCCGCAACCGCGCCGCCTGGGCGTAGTGTTTGACCTTGGCCAGGCCGGGCAGGAGCAGCTCCGGCCCCTGCGTCAGGTCGTAGCCCCAGTCGCACGGGGCCTTTTGGGCGGCGGCCTGTTCGAGGAGCTTGAAGCGGGAGTCATAGGGCTGGATCAGGGTGTTAAATTGCTCATCCAATGCCCGGCCACGCCATTCGTTGGTGAACAGGTAGCCCTGCGAGTTGTAATCGGGGAGCAGGGCAAACGCTTGCCAGTAGAGCAGTGCCGGGTTGATGTCGTTGCGCGTGCCGGTGTCGGCGGACCCGCGTCCGCCCAGCAGGGCGGCCAGCAGGAGGCCCAGGAGGGCTGTGAATGCTTTCATGTGATGATTTGGACTGTGGTGTGGACTGTATCGTTTCGCGGCGCCGCTTGCCGGTTAATCACATCCCGTGCGGCAAAGGTTCACTTTTTCTTTCGCCGGCTTAACCGCGCGTGCGCCGGGGATACCCAAACTCCCCCTTTCAAATCGGTCCGGAACCAGCTATAGGTGGGGTTGAAATGCCATGAAAACGTACCGCGCATCTGGTTCCGTGCTGGCGATCCTGCTGGTGACCGCCGCCTTTTCGTCCCACGCCCAGACCATCGGGCGGATCCGCCAATCCCTCGACAAGGCCACGGGCGGAGCCACGGCCGCACGCAACAACGCCATCGGAGGGACGACCACGACCACCACCCCGGCCCAGGCCGCCGCAGTGGCTGCCGCGAACCAGCAGGCCGCCGCGCAAGCCCAGGCGCAGGCTGCGGCCGCTGATACCCTGGCCAACAAGCGCAACCAGGCCGCGCTGGTGGGCGCCGATGACAGAGTGGTGGCGTTCCTGAAAGAGCGGATCGCCAACGGCTCCGCCGATGCCGCCTACGAACTGGCCAAACGCTACGAGGAAGGCAAAGGCGTGACCGCCGACCCCGTCGAAGCCCGCCGGCTCTACTCTCTCGCTGCCGAACGCGACAACGAAGACGCCAAGAAATGGCTGGAGGAAAATCCCGCCCCCAAGGAACCGGCCCCGACCGCCAAGCCGGCCGTCGCGAAGGATGGAGCCGCCGCCAAAGACGCCCCTGCCGCGACGGTGGCTGTCGCCAAGAAGCCCGACGCCGACGCCAAACCGGCAGACAAACCCGCCGACAAGCCGGTAACCGAGGCCAAGAAGTAAGCGAACGGCTTCGGCCGATCACCTGTAGTAACCTGTAGCGGCGGTCGATGACCGCCGTGGGAAGCGTCGCGGCAAGTCACCTCCCCGGTGGACACAGACCGCCGCAGGTGCGTTGGTACCGTAACCCGCGTACCACTGCTTGTGCCTTGCTCCGGTTCTCTCCTAGCCTCCGGTGCCGCCAGCAAATGACACCCGCCGAGTTCAAAAAGAAGTGGGCCAAGGTAAACGCGAAGGAGTCCGCCGCCTACCAGTCCCATTTTGACGACCTCTGCCGGATGCTCGGCGTCCCGCCGCCTTTGGAGGCGGATCCCAAAGGCGAATTCTTCTGCTTCCAGAGGCGCGTGGTGAAAGACGCGGAGTTTTTTCCGACCTCAGGCAGCGGCGAAGAGGCGGAGCCATCCGAACGCGGTTTTGCTGACGTCTGGAAACGCGGCGCGTTCGCCTGGGAGTACAAGGGCAAGAAGAAGAACCTCGACGACGCCTACCGGCAGCTTCTGCGCTACCGCGAATCGCTCGAAAACCCGCCTTTGCTCGTGGTCTGCGACTTCGACCGCTTTATCGTCCGCACGAACTACAACGGGACAGTCCAAGAAACGCACGAGTTCACCAACGCGACGATTGATCACCCGGAAAGTCTCCGCGTCCTGCGCGCCCTGTTCAAAGACCCGGATGCGCTCAAGCCGCTAAAGACCACCGCGCAAGTCACGGAACAGCTTGCTGGACAGATTGCCGAAGTTGCCAAGTCGCTGCAAAAGCGTGAGGCGGGGGAATTGGTGGACGCCAAGACCAGAGCACAAATGAATTTCGCGCAGCGGAAAAACCTCCGCATCGCCCGATTCCTGAATCGCGTCGTCTTCTGCTTTTTCGCAGAGGACACCGGTCTGTTGCCCGGAAATCTGTTTTCGGAAATTACCAAGGCCGGCTTGGCCGATGCGAAACACCTCGCGCAAACGCTGGAAACCCTGTTTGCCGTCATGGCCAAGGGCGGCCCCTTTGGCAAAGACAAGATTCGCTATTTCAACGGCCACCTGTTTGAGGATTCCACCGTTTTCGAGCTTACCGAGGACGAGTTGCGAAAGCTCGCGGAAGCGTCGGAAGCCGACTGGCAATTCATCGAGCCGAGCATCATGGGCACACTCTTTGAACGCGCCTTGGAGCCGGAACAGCGTTCGCAGTTGGGCGCGCACTACACCAGCGAGACGGACATTCTGACTCTCGTGGAACCCGTGCTCATGGCTCCGCTGCGCCGCGAGTGGGCGGCGCTCAAGGGCGAACTCGTTCCCGCTTTGAAAAAGGGCACGACCGCGCAGCGTGACAAACTCGCTGCATTTCAGAAGCGGCTGGCCACCGTCAGCGTCTTGGACCCCGCGTGCGGCAGCGGCAACTTCCTTTACGTCTCACTTCGCCTGTTGCTCGACTTGGAAAAGGAAGTTGTCACCCAAGCCACACAACTCGGTTTCAAGCTCACTCCGCTCGTGAGCGTGCAACAGCTCCGCGCGATTGAAATCAACCCCTACGCTTTCGAGCTGGCACAGGTATCCGTCCAAATCGGTTTCCTGCAATGGCGGCGTGACAACGGTTTCGACAATGACCGCACGCCGGTCCTGCAAAATCTCGACGGCTTCCAAAACAAGGATGCACTGGTGCGGGAAGTTTTTAAACGCCAGCCCAAGGATCTGAAGGAAGCGCAGGCAGAGGAACACACCCAGGACAGTTCAACCAAGGGCTACGTGGAGCGCGAGTGGCCCGTGTGCGATGTCATCGTCGGCAATCCGCCATTTCTTGGGGACAAGTTCATGCGCCGTGAACTTGGTGACAATTACGTGGGGGAACTGCGTCGCATTTATGGCAACCGTATTCCCGGTCAATCTGACCTGTGTTGCTACTGGTTTGAGAAGGCACGCGAACAAATTGAGAAGTCAAAGTGCAGGCGTGCAGGATTATTGGCGACCCAAGGAATTCGCGGAGGGGCAAACCGTGAGGTGCTAAATCGTATAAAAGACACAGGTGACATTTTCTTCGCGCAAAGCGACCGTCCTTGGATTCTGGCCGGCGCGAATGTTCACGTCAGCATGGTCGGATTTGATGGCGGTGAGGACACAGCCCGCGTTTTCGATGGCAAGGAAGTTGATGGGATTTCAGCGCAACTCACCACAAGTTCCGACCTCGCTTCTGTGCAGAGATTGGCTGCTAATGAAGGTCACTGCTTCATTTCAGTTTCCATGCACGGCAATTTTGAACTCACTACTGAAAAGGCGCTGGAATTTCTTCAAACGCCTAATCCTTCAGGCTTGCCTTCAAGTGATGTTGTCCGGCTTTGGTCAAATGGCCTGACAATTGTTCAAAGGCAGGGCGAGCAGTGGCTTGTTGATTTCCCGCCGGATTTGTCTTTGGAGCAAGCTGCACGCTATGCCGGTCCATTTGGCTACGTTGAAGCAAACGTCAAACCAGAACGGGATAAGAATCATCGGGCTACTTATCGCAAGTTTTGGTGGCGACACGGAGAGGCGCGGATTGCCCTCCGCAAAGGTTTGGCCCGTGTGACTCGTTATCTAGCTACGCCTCGAATCGCCAAACACCGAGTATTTGTTAGGCTTTCGACCAACATCCTTCCGACTGACCAGGTTGTTTCGGTTACGGACGAATCGGATGAGATCTTTGGAGTCCTTCAATCGCGCTTCCACGAACTTTGGGCGCTCAACTTGGGAACGCGGCTTGAAACACGCCCGCGTTACACCCCGACGACTTGCTTTGAGACTTTCCCGTTCCCGTTCCCGTTCACCGACGATTTGCGGCTGTCCACTCCGGTTGAACTGCCGGCCAATCCCCAGAAGCCTTCGGGCGCAGACCGCGCTTACGCGGAGAACTTGGCCGCCAAGAATTACTTCATGGCGAAGGAGGAACCGCCGCCGTACCGCAGTGCACCAAGGACTCCGGACGAGCATCGCGCTACCGTTGCTGCGGCCGCGAAGGAATTAAACGAATTGCGCGAGCGCTGGTTGAATCCGCCCGAATGGACGGAAACCCGCACGCTGGAATTTCCCGGCAGCGTTTCCGGACCATGGGCGCGTTACGTTGACCCCGCCACCGTGGACGCGAAAACCGGCATCGGCATGGTCCGTTACCCTCGCCTGGAACCGCGCAACGATGAGTTCGCTGCGAAGCTGAAGAAACGCACGCTCACAAATCTCTACAACGAGCGTCCCACCTGGCTAGCCCTCGCCCACAAAAAACTGGATGCCGCCGTTGCCGCCGCCTACGGCTGGCCCGCCGACCTGAGCGACGAGGCCATCCTGGAAAAGCTGCTCGCCCTCAATTTGGAGCGCGCCGCTGCCGAAGCCAAAGACGCCAAGCCCACCAAGAAGGCCCAGCGGGGCAAAGCCGGGGATGAAATGCTTTGAGCCCATGAAAGTGACCTCGCGAGATTTTCAGCGCGACTTCGCCCGAATGAAGGTCAGGGCCAGCGCGGGCGAGTCAATCATTGTCACGTCGGTCACGGATAAATTCGTCTTCCGGTCAGGAAGGCCCCGGACGTGGCAGGGAGCTTTGAAAGGCAAGGCAAAGATCGTGGGCGATCTGTTCGGCACCGGCCTCAAATGGGAGGCGTCGCGGCGGCGCCCGTCGCGGAATTGATATTCATGAATCCCCCCGTCGGCCTGTTGCGCCGCCATCTTCTGACGGGCCTCCTGCTGACCGCAGCGCTCATGCTTCATGCGGCCGAGCCAGCCAACCCCCCGTCGTGGCAGGCCATTCGCGATGACGTGTTTTTGCAGGAGGTGGGCCGGCAGGTGGTCACGCCAGAACCGCTTACGGCCGTGGCCGTTCAGGAAGGGCAGGTCTTTGTCGGATCCGCCCACGGCGTGGCGCAACTGGCGGGCGAAAAGCTTGTCGAGGATGCGGCTTTGAAGCAGCCCGTGCAGCGGTTCGTCTCCGCCGTGGGTAGTCTCTGGGCCATCACCGCGCCGGGCCTGTACCGTCACGAAGGTACGACTTGGAAACAGGTCAATTCGGAGGCTGTGAGCGACGTGTGCGCGTGGCGCGGAGAGGTGGTGGCCGCCGTGGATCACAAGCTCTGGCGGGTGAAGGGCGATCATCTGGAACGGATGGGCGACGCCGAGGCGAAGTTCGGGATCACGCGCCTCGCCGTGTATCAGGACTCGCTCTTCGTCCACGGCCCCGGCCGGCTGACGACCTATGCCTTCGGCAAGTTCGGCGGCCTTGATGCCTACGATTTCCCGACCGATCAGACCTGGGATTGGGGCGCGCTGCCCTCGCCCGAGACTCGCGATATGCTGAGCCTGGGCAGCACGCTGTTTCTCGCCACCGATCGCGGACTGGGCGTGTTGCGCGGCATGTCGTTTACAGCCTTGCGGGGCGAGCAGGGCCTGCCCTTTGAGGATACCACCTGCCTCGCCGCCGGCTTCACGAACGACCTCTGGATCGGCACGACGCGCGGGGCGATCCGGCAGGTGGGCGGCGAGTTCCGCTACTACGACGGCCGGCGCTGGTTGCCCGGCGAACGTGTGAACGCCATCACCGTCGGCGGGCTTACGGCCTACATCGCGACCGATCGCGGCCTGGGCATCGTCGCGCACGAGCCGTACACGCTGGCCAAGAAGGCGGCGTATTATGAACAGCACCTCGAAGCCTGGGGCCATAAGCGGCTCGGCCTGGTCCAAAAGCTCGAATGGGACGAGGGCCTGAAGGAGTTCGTGCGCGAGGCCGGCGACAACGATGGCGGCTATACCTGCTATTATCTCGCGGCCGAGTCCTACCGCTACGCCGTCACCAAGGATCCCGTCGCGCGCCGCGAGGCCACGAACACTTTCCACGCCCTGCGCTGGTTGCAGCAGATGACCGGCATCCCCGGCTTTCCGGCGCGCTCGATGTGGGTGAAGGGCGAGCGCGGCCACAAATCCACCGGCGGCTCAGGCGGCTATCCCGCCGAATGGCACGATACGCCGGATGGCAAGTTCGAGTGGAAGGGCGACACCTCCAGCGACGAACTGTGCGGCCACTTCTACGCCTTCGGCCCGTTTCTGGAGCTGGCTGCCCAAGGGCAGGAAGTCGCCCAGGCCAAGGCGCACCTCGTCCAGATGGCCGCACACCTCATCGACCACCACTGGCAGCTCATCGATGTGGATGGCAAACCCACGCGCTGGGGCCGCTGGGACCCGGACTATTTCCTGACCGACGAGGGCCGGTACGATCGGGGCTTGCAGGCCGTGGAGCTGCTTTCCTTCGTCAAGACCGCCGAGGCGCTGACCGGCGAAGCGAAGTATGCCGACGCCTACCGTCAGCTCGTCGGGCTGGGGTATCCGGCCTACACGCTGCGCTGGCGCAACACGTTCCCGCCGGACAGCGTGCTGCACTTCCTCGACGAGCTCGGCTTCTGGAGCTGGGCGAACCTGCTGAAACACGAGCAGGATCCCGAGCTGCGCGCCTTCTACCGGCGCGGTTACGAGCGCGGCTATGAGGTCGTGCGTGGCGAGCACAACCCGTGGTTCAACTTCCTCTACGGCTCCCTGACCGGCAACGAATGCGAGACCGGCCCCGCCGTGGCCCATCTGCGCGAATGGCCGCTGGATCTCCGCATCTGGTCCTACCAGAACTCGCACCGCGCCGACCTCCGCACGCCGACCGGCTACGTCGCGCCGAAGGGCGGCACCAGGGCCTTCTCGCCGCGCGAAACCGAGCCGCTCCGCTGGGACCACTGGATCCTACAGGCCGACGGCGGCAACGGCGGCCATGACGTGGTCGAGCCCTCAAGCTGGCTGATGGCCTACTGGATGGGCCGCTACTACGGTTTCATACAGGCCCCGACGGTGACCGACCCTGCCCTTCTGACCGTGCAACCGAGCGAAGTGCCGCCGGGCGGCGCGAAGCCGTATGACGGGCCGGCGCGGCCGGAGTTTCACTGAGGGTTCCGCGCCTTATCAGGCTTTTGTCCTTTGGTTGTTCATCAGAAAAGGTTGAGTTGCGCAGCAATAAAGGAACAAAGCAGGACATATTGTTTCATTCCCCATTGTGAAGTCTGTTGACTCACACCGGCTTGGGCAGATTGACTCCACCTGTGATATTAGCCGATCAACGCCGTTGGGGTCTCTGCGCCCTGGTTGCGTTGGCGTGTCTGTCACTCATGGAGGCCCAGGCCGTGGCATCGCCCCTGAACGACCGTTTTGCCGACGCGATCCCGCTCATTGGAGCCCCTGTTTCAGCAATCGGTTCAACGGTGGATGCGACCCACGAGCCGGGCGAGCCGGTGGTTCCCGGCAACACCGCCGGCCAGTCGGTCTGGTGGACCTGGACCGCCCCGGGCGACGGCCTGCTCACCCTTACCGTCGCGGAGGAAGATTACAGCACGGCGGTCGCGGTCTTCGGCGGTGAAGAGCTGGGCGCGCTGCAACTGGTCGGCAGCAACCAGTCGATCTGGTCGAACTGGATCAGCCAAGAGGTCCGGATGCGTGGCCAGCTCTCGGTGACGGTCGCGGTCGGACAGCAATATCACATCGCCGCCGATTGGAATTCCTATGTGCCAGTGGGGCCGGGTCTCCCGCCGATCGTCATTGCCTGTCCGGATTGTCCGCCGCCCATCCCTCCTCCAGTCGGCGGCCCGGTCGCTTTCACCCTGGGGTTTGTACCCGCGCCGCCGAACGACGCTTTTGCCGCTGCCAGCAGCGTTTCCGGAAATCAGGCGGCCCTCACCGCCGACACCGCCGGCAGCGGCCAGGAAGCCGATGAACCGGCGGGCCTTTTCCACACCGTCTGGTGGCGCTGGACCGCGCCGCGCTCAGGGCTGCTCGATTTTGGAGCCGCCGTTCCTGCACCCAAGCCGGCGCCCGCCACCACGACCGTGCGCGCCCGCCTGCCGGTACCGGCCTACAACGACCCGCTCGGCTGGCCCGCTGGCGTGGTGATCCCGATCGGCAGCCCGACGAACAGCGGGGGCTACGGTGGCGGAACCTATGGGTCGGTTACCTACACCTATAATGGAGGTGGGGGGAACTATGGGAGCGTCGGCTCTGACTCCCTCTACGAACTGAACCCGCCCCCTCCGTTCACCCCGGCGGTTCGGCTCTTCACCGGCGAATCGCTGGCCGATCTGCAACTGCTGGCCGGCGGTTTGCTGGCCCTGACCAACCAGGTTGGTGTCGTGGGCGGGCAGACCTACTACTTCGCATTTGGCAGCCTGACCGACGCGATGGGAACGGCGGCGTTCCAGTTCCAGCTCACCGCCCCCGAGAACGACAACTTCGCCGACCGGATAACCATCAGCGGCGTCGAGGCCAGCGCCACCGGCCACACGGTTGGTGCCACCGTAGAGCCCGGCGAGCCCTCCTTGGGCCCGGCGAGCCACTCGACATGGTGGACCTGGACCGCGCCCGACGACTGCGTGGCCGAATGGACCGTGGCCAGCACCAACTTCTGGCCATTTCTGGCCCTCTACCACGGTTCGACGCTGAACAGCCTCCAGCGTGTCGCCTCGAGTGGCGGCGACCTGACGGTGCGGGTTGCGCAGGGCGACGTCTTGCAACTGGAGGTGTTGGAATTCCCGATACCCGGATCGCACGCAGAAGGTGACTACACCCTCACGCTCAAGGCCGAGCCGCTCGCTCCCGAGCTGGCCGCCGCACCGCAGAAGCAGGCCGATGGCAGCCGACAATTCCGGATCAACCATCTGCGCGGACGGGGTATCCTCATCTATGCCGCTGCCGATCTGGTCGGTTTGTCACCCTGGTCATCTTCGGCCCCGATCTGGGCCGGGGTGGTAAACGCGGACTCCGCCACCTTTCTCGACCGTGGTGCCGTGGGCGCGGAGTCGCGTTATTACGTGGTGCGCCTCGCCCAGCCCGGTGAAGAGAAGTGGTTCATCCCGCCCCCGCCGCCGGTGATTCAGACCAATGCTCCGCCGAACTGGCCCGTGCTGCCGAAGCCCGCTCAGCAAGAGCAGCCTTAACCCGGCAGCTTGAACTTCGGGCTCTGGCTCAGGAAGCGCACGGGGTTCTGGTACACCACCCGGTCGATGGCTTCGGGGCTCCAGCCGCGGCGGCGCATTTCCAGCGCGGTCTTGGGGATGGCGAGAGGCACGCTTTCGCCCCAGTCGCAGGCGGAATTCATCCACAGCCGGTCGCTGCCATGCACGTCGAGGATGTCCACCGCGCGAGCGGGCGTGCATTTGCTGATGGGGTAGAGCGTCATGCCGGCCCAGTGGCCGTGGTCGAGCACCACCTTCACCGTGTGCTCCTCCACGTGGTCGATCAGCACGCGGCCGGGCTCGATGCGGGCGTCGTTCTTGATCACGTCGAGGATCAGGCGGGTGCCCTTGAGCTTGTCCTCAAGGTGCGGCGTGTGCACGAGGATGAGCTGGCCCATGCGGGCGGCGAGGTCCACGTGCATCTCGAGCACGCGCAGCTCGTTGCGCGAATTCTTGTTCAGCCCGATCTCGCCGATCCCGAGCACGCCGGGCCGGTCGAGGAACTGCGGGATGATCCCGATGACATCCTCGGCGAGCTTCACATCCTCGGATTCCTTGGGGTTGATGCAGAGCCAGCAGAAGTGCGGCAGGCCGTATTTGGCGGCGCGGGCGGGCTCGTACTCGGTGAGCTGGCGGAAGTAATCGCGGAAACCGTCCACTGACGAGCGGTCGTAGCCGGCCCAGAAGGCGGGTTCGCACACGGCGGCGCAGCCGGCGGTGACCATGTCGAGGTAGTCATCCGTGGTGCGGCTGACCATGTGGCCGTGGGGTTCGATATAGCGCATGGCGTGGAGGGGAAAGTAATCAGTAAAACAGTGACCGGTGAATCAGTCGGCGGAGGCCGATGGCAGTCGCTTTTTGTCGGTATCCGACGGTTTGCTCTTTTCGAACAGCCTAGCCAGCTCGCCCATAACCATGGACACAGCGAAAAACCCGGCGAAGATGCCAACAACATAGAGCCCGAAAGGGGCGATCTGTGGATGGCCTACAACCGTTGACAGGATGAGGCAGGAAAACCCGGAAAGAACTAACATTTCGAAAGAGCGAAACATCCGGCAGACGGACATCACGAAAACGCCACAAAGAATCAGGTAAGCCGGCCAAAGCTGAGCCTTTTTCGACAGCCAAATTGCGAACGCGACACCTCCCATGCCGCCGACTGCTGCCACGACGCCAAAAAGCACGAGCCCCCAACGTTTCGGGTTATTCGATCGGGGTTGTTGATCTGGTTTCAAGCGGATTTGTTATGTCTCTGAAACAGTCCATCCGCCGCCAACCAACGACACCGACGCGCAGGCGGGGCCGCCATCTTTCGCCACCGCGTGGACGCGGGCTTCGAGTGTGCCGCCTGATTTCTGAGCACGAGCGGCTTGCACAGCGGTCAGGTCACGCAGGTGAACTTTGATCCGGCGGAACATCTCGCGCACGCCGGCGCGTTCGCCGGACCAGCTCAGGTAGAAGAAGCGTTCGCCGCGTTTTCCGTGGACCGCCAGGCCGGAGAAGTCGGGCTGGCCCTCGGCGTCTGTTTTCACGGTGATCTCGGTGGTCCAAGCGAGCGCGTCTTTGCCGGCGGGCGTGGGCAGCGCAAAGCCATCCTTGGTCTGCAAGGTCACGAGGAGGTTGCGGCGCGAATCAAAACCTTCGAAGCGGTTCGCCGGCAGGCCTTCGCACACGATCCGCACGCGCACGGTCGCCGGAGCGGCTTTCGGCGTGCTGGCGGCCTTGGTGGTTTTGGCGGGCATGGCGGGCGGAGTTGACGGACGATCAGGCGGGTTGTCCGGGCCACGCGCCGACCGCGCCTTTGCCGGGAGCCTTGGCGATCGGTTCGGGCGTCGGGTCGCTGAAGGCCAGCAGCACAGCCTCGGCCCGCTGCGGATTGCCGTCGGCGAGGTGCTTCATGGCGTCGCGGAAGGCGTTGAGGCGGAAGTCGGCCTCACCGGTGCCCCGGTCCACGCGGTCGAGGAAGGCCGCGAGCTCGATGAGCTTGCAGCGGGCGTCCATGAAGTAGAGGTCGAGCACTTGCTGGCGCGTCATAGGCTGGAATGTGACGCCGGGAACGTGGCGCGACTTCATCCCCGGCACAAGTCGCGCGCGCAATCCGTGGTCAGCCTTCGCCCGCAAACGATTTGCCCGCCGGCTCCAAGGGACCGAACGTGCTCACCCGATGGCTTCCGCCTCTATTCAGTTCCGTCCACGTCCGACTCCGCCGTCAGGCACGCCTCCGAGCAAGCCCTCGGGCGCGGCCTCTGCCACGCGCACCGAACTGGCCATTGAGGGCATGGACTGCGGGAGTTGCGTGCAACACGTCACGGCGGCGCTGCGCAAGGTTGGTGGTGTGGACACCGTGCAAGTTGAGCTGACACCGTCCCATGCCTCGGTGACGTGGCAAGCAGGTATAACCCCCGATGCCGAAGCCCTGATCCGCTCGGTGAAAGGCGCAGGCTACGAAGCGCATCTGCCGGCGGCGAAAGCCCCGACCACAGCCACGGAGTTTGGCATCGAGGGGATGACCTGCGCCAACTGCGCGCAGCATGTGCAGCAGGCGCTGCAAACGGTGCCCGGCGTCGCCGGCGCGCAGGTAGATCTGTCCGGGGGCCGCGCTTCCGTGACCTGGCAAACGGCCGCGCAGGCGGATGCCGGGGCCATCGTGGCGGCTGTGGCGCAGGCTGGTTATCGCGCGATACCGGTTGTCGAGACGGCGACGGCCCCGGCCGCGAAACCTTCCTCTGCCGAAAGGGCGTGGGCGCGGGCCGTGTGGCTGGGGGTGCCGGTCACGCTGGTGTTCATCATCGCCGAATGGTTTCTGGGGCTAGGCATGAACCCCGTGTTCCACTGGGTCGGGCTGGTACTGGCGCTGCCGGTGCAGGTAGTCGTCGGCGCGGGTTTTTACCGGGGCGCATGGCGGCAGTTGCGCGTGCGGCAGGCCAACATGGACACGCTGGTTGCGCTCGGCTCGACCACGGCGTTTCTCTACAGCCTGTGGGCGTTGCTCACCGGGCAGCCGGGGCACCTCTACTTCATGGAAGCAGCCTCCATCCTCACGCTCGTCAGCGTCGGGCACTGGTTTGAGGCGCGGATGAGCTCCAAGGCGGGGGCTTCCCTGCGGGCGCTGTTTGAGCTGGCCCCGGCAACGGCGCGGCGGCTGCCGGTGCTGGCCGGAGCTGCCCGCGCGGCGGAAACCGAGACCGAAGTGCCGGTCGCCGAACTCCGGAGTGGCGACCGGATCGTCCTCAAGCCCGGCGACCGGGTGCCGGTGGATGCCGAAGTGGCCGAAGGCTCCTCCGTAGTGGATGAGGCCATGCTCACGGGTGAACCTTTGCCGGTTGAAAAGAGCGCCGGAGCCAAGCTCTTCGCCGGCACGGTGAACCAGACGGGCCGGCTCATCGCCCGCGTGACCGCGACCGGCGAGGCCACGGCACTGGCGCATATCATCGCCGCCGTGCAACGCGCGCAGTCGAGCCGGGCGAACGTCCAGCGGCTCGCCGACCGCATCAGCTCGGTGTTTGTGCCGGTGGTGCTGCTCATCGCCGTCTCGGCAGCGCTGTGGTGGGGATTGGCACCGGCTTCGGCCCAGGCGGTGCATGACGCGATGGCAGCGTTTCTCTGGCATTCGCACCTGACCGCCTCGCCGCTCGCGGCGGCGGTCGGCATCGCATGCGCCGTGCTCATTGTCGCGTGCCCGTGTGCGATGGGTCTCGCCACGCCTGTGGCGCTCATGGCCGGAGTGAATGCCGCCGCGCGCCGGGGCATTCTCATCCGCGACGCCCAGGCGCTGGAGAAATCGGGCGACATCACGACGCTCGTTTTCGACAAGACCGGAACTTTGACCGAAGGCCGGCCCAAGGTGGTCGCGACGGAAGATCACCGGCCGGCGGACCAACGCACGGTGCCGCTGGCCGAACTGGTCGCGTCCCTCGCCCGGCGTTCGCAGCATCCGCTCAGCCGCAGCCTGGCTGCGCTGGCACCGGGCGACCTGCCGGTGGAAAATTGGCAGGAGCTTCGCGGGGCGGGCGTGGCAGCGAAGTGGTGGGGGCACGAGCTGCGCGTCGGTTCGGTCGCGTGGTTCCGCGACGCGGGCGTGAACCTCGCCGCCGCGCAGCCGTTCCTGGATCACTGGCTGGCCGAGGGCGCGACCGTGACGCTGCTGGTGGCGGATCGCGTGGTTTGGGGCGCCTTTGCCCTGCGCGATGAGCTGAAGCCGCAGGCGGCGGAAGTCGTCGCCCAATTGGCGCAGGGTGGCCGGCAGGTTTTCCTGCTGACCGGGGACAACCGGCAGACGGCCGAGGCAATGGCCCGGCTCGCGGGCATTCCGGTGACCAACGTGCTCGCGGAAGTGCGCCCCGAACAGAAAGCCGAACACCTGCAACGCTTGCAGGCGATGGGCCAGCGGGTGGCCTTCATCGGGGACGGGCTGAACGACGGCCCGGCGCTGGCGCAGGCCGATCTGGGCATCGCGGTCTCGCAAGCGACGGACGTGGCGCGCGAGGCCGCCGACATCGTGCTGCTGCGCGCCGACCTGACCGCCATCCCCGTCGCGCTCGACCTGGCGCAGATGACGCTGCGGGTCATCCGGCAGAACCTGTTCTGGGCGTTCTTCTACAACGCCGCCGCCATCCCGCTCGCGGCGCTGGGCTTTCTCAGCCCGGTCGTGTGCGCGCTGGCGATGGGCCTGAGCGATGTCGTGGTGGTGGGCAACGCGCTGCGGCTGAGAAGGCGGTGAAGGGAGGGCGCGGTTCCACCCGCGCCCCATAATGTCCTTCACCGAGCCCAGGGAAAATCCGCGACGGGAAACGCGCCAGTGGAATTGATCTTTGTGCGTCCAGCCCGAAAAAAGTTACGGCGCGGGTGGAACCGCGCCCTCCCAAGATGGATTTTTCGCTCGTTTCTCGCTTTGCCTTGGACTGGCTTGTGATCAGGCCTTTGGACTTCTACGGTGAATCGTCAGCCCTTCGCCAAAGCTTCTGTTCCTGCTTTCCAGATTGCCTCATCCCCTTGTGTTTGAATTGGCCTCGCTGGCCTGCCACTCTCGGGTGATCCATGAAACTCTCCGGCAAAGTTGCACTCGTCACCGGCGGCACCAAGGGCATCGGCGCGGCCACGGCGCTCGCGCTCGCGCACGACGGTGCGGATGTGGCTATCAACGGGCGTCGTGAGGATGCCGACGCGCATGCAACACGACAGGCCATCGAAGCGCTGGGGCGCCGTTGTGAACTGATCCTGGCGGACTGCGCCAAACCGGCGGACGCGACGCGCCTGGTGGAGGAGACGGTGCAGCGGCTGGGCGGCCTCGACGTGCTCGTCCACTCGGCCGGCGGTCCGGTGAACGGAAAACTGCATGAGCTGACACCGGAGCAGTGGCACGGCGCGTTTGACACCCATATCCACGCCATCTTTTACCTTTGCCGCGCCGCCATCCCGCACATGAAGCCGAAGCGGGAGGGCACCATCGTGCTCATCTCCTCGACGGCGGGCATCCGTGGAGTCGTCACCAATGTCGCGTATCAGGTGGTGAAAGGAGCAATCCCCCAGTTCACGCGGGCACTCGCGCGCGAGTTCGCGGACGACAACATCCGAGTGAACTGCGTCGCCCCGGGTGTCATCCGGACGGCCTTCCATGCGGCGATGAGCGACGCGCAGAAGAAGCTGAATCTCGACCAACGCATCCCGTTGCACCGCGAAGGCACACCGGAGCAGGTCGCCAGCGTGATCCTCGAGCTGGTGAAGAACGACTACCTCACCGGCGAATCCGTCACCATCGACGGCGGATTGACGATGCGGATCGCGTGATTGCCAACGCCTATGCACCCGTAGTGGGGGTGAAGCGCGAGCGTCCTATTCTGCATGCGAGCGCATAAAAATCCGGCCGCCCTGGCAGTCGACAACGGCCTCGTCCCGTGACAGCAGGTCCATGCCGATGATACCTACGATGGGCGGCAGCTTATACAGCTGACGAAGCTTGTTGAGGGCGCTCAGATCCGAGATTCCGATCCGGTATTTGCCGACCCGATGCCCGGCCAACTGGATATCGTCGGTGTGTGCCAAATCCAGCTCGCTGCTGCCACCCGCCGCCCCAATGGCTCGGGCGTGGAGAGAGTGGCCTACCAGTCCGAGCCGCTTCGCTTCTTCCTGATCCAGCTGAGAGGCAAAGGCTCCCGTGTCCACCTGGAATAAAACCTCCCGGTCTTTCATCCGGCCGGCGACAATTCCATGATTGTAATGCGTCTCCTGCAACGGGATCTCGCTAAAGCCGCTCTGTCGTAAAGATTCCCTGATCGTGGTCTGAAGGCTTGCTGGCGCCTCGGCACCACGGAAATAGAGGGTCGCGCGATTGCAGTCGATCAACGCAAAATTGCGGACCAGAAAATCCCAGCCCAGCACCAGGTTGTATTCCGCCGACCCTTTCGTGGAGCGGGGGATTAGCGACCCGGTCGGGGCATCGTCCGCCATGGAATGCCGGTGTGTTGCGGCAATGACACTCACCGGCTGCCCCATAAACTGGCAGCGCCCCAGCTTCAGAGTTTCCAACGCAACCAGATGTTCCTGTTGCGGAGCGAATACGGCGCCAAAAGCGTCAAATCCTCCGGCCACGATATTGGTCAGCTCCGTGGCATGCCCGACGTAAGGGGCTGTGACACTGGATTGCGACCAGCCGGTATCGACCAGACACCTGATTTTTCGGTCCTCCAAAACGCCCGCAGCCATGAGCTTGTTTTGTCGCGTAAGCTCCAGCCTGACCGGCTCATAGCCACGGGCACGGAAGAACGCCTCCATGCGCTCGTTGCCCGCAGATTCCTCGGAGCGGCCCCTGACCAACATCAGCAATGTGGCCAGGCAAAGGACAGTCACTCGACCCAATTGGGGAAGAACCTGCATGGGCTTATATCTGTCAGCCGGCATGGGGAACCGTCAAGAAATCCGGTGGCACACCCCGTGACCGCTCACTCCCAGAACGGATTCAGCACGGTGTGCTTGCCGATTTGCACGGCCTGCGTGATGGCCTGGGTGATGTGGTTCTTCGCCAGTTCCACAGCTTCGGGCAGGCCCAGGCCAAGGGCCAGATAGCCCGCGATGGCGGCGGAATACGTGCAGCCGGTGCCGTGCGTCGCGACGCCGCGCACGAACGGAACGGACAGGGTCCATTCCTCGTGGCCGTTGAAGAGCACATCCGTCGCCCGCTTTTCGCCGCGCAGATGGCCGCCCTTGACCAGGGTGGCACAGCCGAAGCGCAGGTAGATTTCGAGGGCGGCCATCCGTGCGTCGTCCGGCGAGCGCAATGGATGGCCGACAAGAATCTCCGCCTCGTCGAGGTTTGGCGTGACCAGCGTGGCCAGCGGCAGCAGCTCCTTCAGGAGCGTCTTCACGGCCGCAGGCTGGAGGAGCTTGGCGCCGCTGGTGGCTACCATCACGGGGTCCACGACGAGCGCGGGGCGGCTTTTCGCCGGCAGCGCACGCCAGAAGGCCGCCACCTCGCGGATGAGCGGGGCGCTGAAGAGCATCCCGGTCTTTACCGCGCGCGGCGGCAGTTCGGCGAAGACGGTCTCGAGCTGAGCGCGCAGAAACTTCGGAGGAACGGCGTGGACAGCGGTGACGGCACAGGGGTTCTGCGCGGTGAGGCAGGTGAAGGCGCTGGTACCGTGCACGCCAAGGGCCGCGAAGGTCTTGAGATCGGCCTGGATGCCCGCGCCGCCGCCGCTGTCGGAGCCGGCGATGGTGAGGGCGATGGGTTGGCGGGCGCGTTTCATGGTGGATTTCAATCGATTCGCTGCACGTTCACATCCACCTGCATGGTGCGCCGGGTGGTGCCCTTGTAGTTGCCGCTCGTGGGCGGCACGTCGGCGTAATCGCGACCGACGGCGATCTTCACGTACCGCTCGTCGGCCTGACGGGCGTGGGTGGGATCGAGCGCGCGCCAGCCGATCTCGGGCAGGAACACCTCGGCCCAGGCGTGGCTGGCCTGCGCACCCGGTGTGCAGAAGTAGCCGCTGACGTAGAGCGCCGGAATCTGCAACGAGCGGCAGAGGCCGATGAGGATGTGCGCAAAATCCTGACACACGCCCGCGCGGGCGGCGAGGGCGTCACGCATGTGCGTCTTCGCGTCGGTGGACCTGGGGAGGTAGTCCATGTGCGCGTGGACGAAGCGGTTCAGCGCCTGCGCGGCCTGCCAGAGGTCGGTCTCGCCCGCCGTGGCGTCCAGGGCGAGCCGCCAGATTGCCGGCTCCAGCTCGACGTAGCTGCTGGCCTGCAGGTAGTCGAAGCAGCGCTCCATGCGCGCCAGTTCGGGTATCCGTTTCATGGATGCGGGACGCGCGGCCGGGTCGAGCCAGTTGGCGGAATTGGTCGTCACCCGGGTCTGCGACTCGATGAGCAGCTCGGTGTGCGGCGGGTTCACCTCGAAGTGGTGGACCCAGTTCCGGTAGAAATCGAGATAGCGGCGGATGTTGGCCGCCGGTTCCACCCGCAGCTCAAAGCTCTCGCAGGTCTGGTGCTCGTTCGTGACCGGCTGCAGGCGCAGCTCGTTGAAGCTCTCCTTGACGGGAGAGGCATAACGGTAGTGCGTGCGATGGGTGATGAAGAGCTTCACCACCGCCAGCGTGAGGGAGCAACCGCGCCGGTCGCAAGCGTGGGAGAATTTCTTCTCCCGCAAAAAGTCCCGTTGACCGCGCCCCGGCTGTTCAAGCCATGCTCTGCGTGATGTCCACATCCGCTTTCACGCTGTCGCGTCGTGCCGTGCTCGGCACCGCCGTTGCCACGTTTTTCGCCCTGGCTTCCACCTCCCTCGCGGAAGTCCGGTTGCATCCGCTTTTCACCGACCATGCCGTGCTGCAACAAGGCCGGCGGCTGCCGGTGTGGGGCACGGCGGACGCGGGCGAAAAGGTCACGGTCGAGTTCGGCAAGCAGAAGGTCACGACCACTGCCGACGAGCATGGCCACTGGCAGGTCGCGCTCGCCCCGCTGCACGCCACCAACAAGGGCATGACCCTCAAGGCCAGCGGCGCCAAGCAGTCGGCGGAGGTCACCGATGTGGTGGTGGGTGAGGTGTGGATCGCCTCCGGCCAGTCGAACATGGAGTTCTCCCTGAAGCCCGGTTTCGGGTCCGCCCCTGACATTGCCGCGAGCTCGAATCCGAATCTGCGCCTCTTCACGGTCGTCAAACGCCGCTCCTCCATCGTCAAGACCGACCTCGACTACGCCAAACATGCCTGGGCGGTGTCCGGTCCCGACACCACGCCGGGCTTCAGCGCGGTCGGCTATTACTTCGGCCGTGATCTGGAGGCTTCGCTGCGCAGCCAGAATGTGCCGGTGGGCATCATCCACACGAGCTGGGGCGGTTCGCCCGCTGAGGTGTGGATGAGCGAGGACGTGCTGAAGAACAACCACGTGTACGACCGCGACATCCTCGGGGCCTATCCTGCCGCGCTCCGCGGCTACCAGGCCTCGGTCCGGAAGTGGGAGCAGGACAAGGCCGCCGCCGAAGCCAAGGGCGAGAAGTTCAACGGGAACCGCCCGTGGGCCCCGTGGGAACCTTCGGAACTCTATAACGGCATGATCGCGAACCTGATCCCCTACGGCATCAAGGGCGCGATCTGGTACCAGGGCGAATCGAACGCCGGCCGCGCGTGGCAGTATCGCAGCCTCTTCGCCGACATGATCACCAACTGGCGCCGCGACTGGGGACAGGGCGACTTTTACTTCTACGCCGTGCAACTCGCGCCGTGGGACATGAACCGCAAGCGCGATATGGCGACCATCGCGGCGCAGGTGGGCGATTCCAACTGGGCCGAACTGCGCGAGGCGCAAAATTATGTGGCCAAGACGCTTCCCAACACGGGCGTGGCCGTCATCACCGACGTGGGCGACAAGGATGACATCCATCCCACCAAAAAAGGACCGGTCGGCATCCGTCTCTCGTTGCTGGCCCGCGCCAAGGCCTACGGCCAGGACGTCGAGTACACCGGTCCGGTGTACACAGGCCAATTCACCAAGGGCCGGGAGGTCACCCTGAATTTCACCCACGTCGGCAAGGGCCTGAAGACCTCCGACGGCGCCGCCCCGACCGGCTTCACCGTCGCCGGCGAGGATGGCAAGTTCCACGCGGCCACCGCGCAGATCCGCGGCACGTCGCAGGTCGTGCTCAGCAGCTCCGAGGTGGAAAAGCCGGTCGCCATCCGCTATGGTTGGGCGGATTATCCGGTCGTGAACCTGGCCAACCCCGACGGGTTGCCGGCCTCGCCGTTCCGCACCGACAGCTGGGATCTGACCACGCAGGTGATCCACTAGAAGTACGGACAGCCTGGAGCGGTGTCTTAACCATAATCGTAATCGTAATCTTAATCAGTTCTCCCAACGATTAAGATTACGATTAAGAAGAAGATTAAGACTGGAACACCGCCGCATGGTCCTTAGTTCACATTTTTAAACTATGAATGCGCTTCGTCCCCTGCTCCAGCTGGCCTGCATGATGGCCGCCCTTCCGCTGCTGGCGGAAAACCCGGCCGCGATCGTGCGGTCTGGGTTCCTGGCCGACCCGCCACCGACGCTCTCCTCGCATGCCTCGACGGTCTGTGAGGGCAAAAACGGCATCGTGGCGGCGTGGTTTGGCGGCACCGCCGAGCGCCAGCGCGACGTGGTGATCTGGCTGAGCCGCGAGGAGGGCAAAAGCTGGACGAAACCGGTCGAGGTCGCGCGCGGCACCGAGGACGGTGACGAGCAATGGGCCTGCTGGAATCCGGTGCTCTTCCAGCCAAAGAACGGTCCGCTGCTGCTGTTCTACAAGGTCGGCCCCAGCCCTTCGGAATGGTGGGGTCGGCTCAAGATTTCCGATGACGGCGGACGTACCTGGTCCCGGTCGCGCCGGCTGCCTCCGGGCTACATCGGCCCGGTGCGCAACAAGCCGCTCGAGCTGCCCGGCGGCACCATCCTGTGCGGCGCGAGCGAGGAAAACTCCGGCTGGCGGGTCCACATGGAGACATTGCAGCTCAGCGACCACGACCACACCGACTGGTGGCGTACCGGCGACCTCAACTCCGCGATGGATTTCGGGGCGATCCAGCCGACGATCCTGCAGTGGGGTGATGGCCGGCTGCAGGCCCTCTGCCGCACGAAGCAGCACGTCGTCACGGAGACGTGGAGTGTGGATGCCGGCAAGACGTGGAGCCGGATGCTTCGGACCGAACTGCCCAACCCCAACAGCGGAATCGACGCCGTGATGCTCAAGGAAGGAAAGGCGCTGCTGGTGTACAACCCGGTCACCGATTCCCGCCATACGCTTGCCGTCGCACTCTCCGACACCGGTGCCCAATGGACCCGGAAGCTGACGCTGGAGAACGACGACGGCGAATACAGCTACCCGGCAGTGATCCAGACCGGCGACGGGCTGGTGTACGTGACCTACACGTGGCGCCGCGAGAAGATCAAATACGTGGTAATTGATCCGTCGAAGCTGCCGTGAGGGCGGGAGGGCCGAAGCGGAGCGCCGGTCTCCGACCCGGCGCGGCCGACGAAAGGACAGGTTGCCTTAACCGTGGCTAAAATCGTTTTCTGATCGGCTCTGGCCTATGGCCAGTCAGCGGTACTGGGGCGGACCGGCTGGGTTTGCTTCCTCTTGGGTCGGGAAATCGAACAGTATAGCCATGTTCTGCATTTGCCACAGCCAATGAAAGCGCGCCGTTCTGGCGTCCGTCACTTTTCAAGCCGGGTCGGAGACCGGCGCTCCTTCATGGGCATCCGCCCTCCACCTACTCCGCCTTCTTCGCGGGCTTTTCCGGCGGGAGCGGCTCCATCGTGAGCGGGTCGCGGAGGGGCAGCTCCGTCACGTTGCCGCTGGCGAGCTGTTTCAGCTCGATGGGGTGGTTCGGGTGGCCCTTGAGGATCTCATCCTTCTGGCCCACGACGAGGATCACGGCCTTTTCCGGGTGCAGGTGTTTCTGCGCGACGCGGAGCACGTCCTCCTTGGTCACGGCCTCGATGCGGCCGCGCCACTTGGCGAAGTGGTCGGGGCTCTTGGCGTAACGGCCGGTGAACTCCTCGCGCGCGAAGAGGCCCGCGACCTTGCCCTTGGTGTTGAAATTTTCGGGGAAGGTGTCGATGAACGAGCGCTTGGCGGTGTTCAGCTCCTCGTCGCTGACCGGAGCGCTGCTGATGCGGTTCATCTCCTCCAGCACGATGCTGGTCGCATAGGTCACCGTGCCCGACTTGGAGGCGAAGCCGGCGTCGAAGGCCAGCGGGTAGTAGATGCCGCCGGGGAACGAGCTGCCCGCGCCGTAGGCCAGACCCTCGTCGGAACGCACGCGGTTCATGATGCGCGAGGTGAAGCCGCCACCGCCGAGGATGTCGTTCATCACCATCACGGCCGGCATGTCGGGATCATCGCGCTGTACGCCGGGCAGGAGCACGGACACGCGGCCCTGGTTCACATCCTTGTTCACCATGTAGATGCCGGGGCGGGCCATGGCGATGTCGGTGAGGATGGGCGGCGGCACCTCGCCCTTGAACGGCCAGTCGGCAAAAAGCGCCTCCAGCCTGGCGATCATGTCCGCACGGTCGAAATCGCCGCTGACGGCGACGACGAAGTTCGCCGGGGCAAACCACTTCTGGTGGAACGCGCGCAGGTCATCCTCCGTGATGGCCTCGACGCTCTTCTGGGTCTCGTTGCGGCAGGCCCAGAAGTTCGTGCCGTAGGCGAGCATCTCCTTTTCGCGCCCCTCGATCGCGGTCGAGTCGTCGTTGCGCTGCTTCATGGCCTGGATGCTCTGGTCGCGGTAGAGGTCGAGCTTGTCCTTTTGGAAGCGTGGCGCGGTAAGCACCTCGCGGAGGATGGCGAGCCCTTCGGGGAGATCCTTGGAGAGCAGGTTGAGGTTCACGCTGCCCTGGTCATCGCCGACGCCGGAGCCGAGGTTGGCGGCGAGGAAGGCTAGGCGTTCCTCCTGTTCCTCGGCGGTCTTCGACTTGGTGCCGCCGCGGGCGAGCAGATAGCCGGTGAACTCGGCCAGTCCTTCCTTGCCCTGCGGGTCCAGGTAGCCACCCGTGCGCACGAGGATGCTGATATTGACCAGCGGCAGCGTGCGGTCGGGAACCACATAGGCGACCGGCCCGGCCTTGAGCGGCACGCGGAACTGCGCGCCATTGGGCGGCTCGAAGGTCAATGGCGGAAAGGTGAGCTTTTCCGGGCGGTCAGGAATGTCGGCGGCGAAGCCGGCGGTGACAGTGAACGCCGTCAGCAGGACCGCCGTGCAAAAAAATCGGGACAATGACATATCAGATAAACGTTTTGAGCAGAGTTTGCGGACGGAGCGGATAAGCCGGCTCCAGGTCGGCTTCGGCGAAAATTTTGGCCAGGGCATCATGCTCGATGTGGAGCAGATGCCGATCGGAGGTCATGAGGAGGGGAATGCCTTCGACCGCCGCCTCGCCGAGAATCACGCCGTCGTTCCATTCGGAAACTGGCAGCAGTTCCGCATGGATGAGCCGATTGCTGAAAGATTCTGCTATGTCAGAATTCACCTCCGAGAGCGAGAAAGTCTGGATGCCCCAAACCGTCAATGCGGCTAAGCAGCGGTTCGCGAGTGCACGGCGGGCAGGAGACTCCTCTTGGGTGGCCAATTCCAGTTCGAAGGCCACAGTTGGCGGCAAGGCCAGCGACCATCCCCGCTCCATCAGGAGCTCGCGACAGGCATGGGCGTGCTCCTTTCCTTCACCAAGGTCGAACACAAAGTTTGTGTCAACGGCGAGGCGTCTCGGGAATCTGGCCGCCATAAATCTTGACCATCGCGCGCCGGAACAGCCGCCGCCGTTCTTCGCGTGTTAACTTGTTAGCCTTCGCGCGGATTTCCGCCGCCAGCCGGCTCCCCTCGGTTTCCTCCGGGTAGGCCATCGCGACCTTCAGCTTTTCCTCGAATGTCATGTGATTAGCATAGTTTTTGATTTCCGGCTGGAAAGCTCACTTCTTCTCCAGCTCCGCGATGCGCTCCCGCACCTTTTTCAGGATGATCTTTTGCAACTGCTGGCGCTTCGGGTCGCCGCCAGCCGCCTGCGCTTCCATGCGGGTCGCCGCTTCCTTGAGCTTCGCCACATCCGTCTGTGAATTGAGCGAGCTGATGATCTGGTGGACGACCGGCTTCTGCTCGGCGCTCAGGCCGGCGAGATCAGGGTCCTCGTCCTTTGCGGCGGAGCCGGCCTTGCGGAGGTAGGTGGCCACCGCCCGGTTTTCCTTGGTGAAATACTTCTTCACCACGCGTTGCACGTCCTCGGCGGTCACGGCCTGGATCTTCGGGCCGGCCTCGTTGACCTCGCGCCAGCCGCCTTCGCCCTCGCTCTGGAGCACCTGCATGAAGATGGGGAAATTCGCCGAGAGCTTGCGGTATTCGGCGGCGGCAAACTGGTTCTTCACCTTCTGCAATTCCTCGGCCGGCACCGGCTCGTTTTTCAGGCGGTCCAGTTCCTCGTAGATCGCCGCCTCGACGTCGGCCGGGGTCTTGCCGTCCTTGGCCTCGCCGCCGACGTTGAAGGCGCCGCCCCATTTCTGCGAATTCTGGCTCGCGTAGGTGTCCGTCGAAACCTGCCGTCCCAGCACCAGGCCCTTGTACAGCCGGCCCGTACGCGTCGAGAGGATCTGCTGCAGCACATCCAGCGCGTAGCTGTCCTTGTGGCCAAAGCCGACCGTGTGCCACAGGATGTCCACCTGCGGATTCGTCTCCGCCTCGGCGTCCATGCGCTTCTCCGCGAGCTGCTCCGGCTCCAAGGTGCCGACGTCGGGCGGCGGCTGCGTGCCCTTGGGGATGCGACCGAAATAGCGGGTCACCATCGCCTCCGCAGCGTCGGCCTTGAAGTCGCCGACCAGGATGATGGTTATGTTCTGCGGCTGGTAATAGAGCGCGTAAAATTCGTCGGCCTGCTTCTTGGAGATCGCCGGGATGTCGCTCGGCCAGCCGATCACCGGCCAATGGTAGGGATGCGCCTCCCAGAACATCGAGTTGAACTCCTCGGCGAACTTGCCCAGCGGCGTGGACTCCGTGCGCATCCGCCGCTCCTCGAACACCACGTCGCGCTCGGCGTAGAACTCGCGGAACACCGGGTGAAACAGCCGTTCGCTCTCCATCCAGGCCCACAGCTCCAGCTTGTTGGCGGGCACGTTGATGAAATAGCCGGTCAGGTCCTCCGTGGTGAAGGCGTTCATGCCGGAGGCACCGGCGGTCGTATACACGCGGTCGAACTCGTTCTTCACGAGCACCTCGCGCTCGGCGTCGATGAGCTTCTTGAACTCCACCTCCAGCTCCTTCCAACGCTCGGTCTTCGTTTCGGGATTCGTCACGTCCGCCAGCTCGCCGCGCCGCCAGGCGTCACGCATCTTGGCCTCCTCGGCGCGCATGCCGTCCCGCACGCGCTCCTGCTCGGCGAGGATCTCCAAATCGCGCTTGGCGTCCTTGGTGCCGATGGTGGGCGTGCCCTTGAACATCATGTGCTCGAAGAGATGGGCGATGCCCGTAATGCCGGGCCGCTCATTGGCGCTGCCGACATGGGCGACCCACCCCCCGGTGATGCTCGGGGATTCATGCCGCTCGACGAGCAGCAGCTTGAAGCCGTTGGGCAGCGTCTTCTCGATCACGGGAATCTGCTGGGCGGCAGCTGACAGTGCGGAGACGGCGCAAAGCAGCGGAAGCAGGAGGCGTTTCATGTTCGGCAGAGACTAACAGAGCAGCGGCACCCCGATAGGGCAAGGGCTGTATCCCGGGTCCGACCGGAATTTCCGGTCTTACCGTGATTACGCCGGAGAAGGCCATTTGGGTCGCAAGGCCCACGGGTAAGCGCCTGCCGCCCTTAATCTTCATCCTAATCTTAATCATAATCATTCTGCCTCCGGGGATTACGATCAGGATGAAGATTAAGAGGCAGACCGGGCCGTCGCCCGCGCAAGCTCCGGCTTGACTGCCCGGAATGGGTGCGATATTGGCAAATTCGTGAAATCCCTCCCCCTGGCGCTGCTTTCCCTGATCCCGTTTGCCGCTTCGGCGAGCCTCTTCACCTTTTCTGACACGGAATTTTCGGACTTTGACTGGTCGGCCAACGTGCTGCCGAGCGGCACTGGCGTGACTCCTTCCCAGGCGCCCACCGGCGGCAATCCCGGGGCTTACCGCCAATTGATCGAGAATGCCGGCGGCCTGTTCACCGTGGGCGATGTGGGGAAGAATTTCGTCTATGTACCGTCGATTGATGGACCGGTAAGTTCCATCAGCTTCAGCTTCGACTACTTCAACATCAACGCCGCCAGCGGGGTTGCGATCGAGCATGGGTTGTTGATCACCCAGCTGGACCATTATTACCTTGCGGACGTGGTGTCACACCTCGGCGGTGGCGGCTGGATCACTGACTCCGGCAGCGGCCTCACGGCGAGTGACTTCACCGAAGTCGGCGGCTCGGCCCATCCGGATCTCAGCCTGCCGTTCACGTTCGGGTATTCCGCCACAACCGTCGCCGCGGGACCGACCGTGACGGTGAGCGGGGTGGACAATTATCTGGTGACGGTCAGCGCGACGTCCGTCCCCGAACCCTCCATGCTGGCCTGGACTGCCGTCACGGCGACGGGCTTGCTCGGTTGGGTCGGGCTGCGCCGCCGTTGCTGATGGTCGCCCCGCCCGCCCCGGTCCCTTTCCGCCGCGAAGGCGGCCACCTGCCCGCTCTGGGCGCATCTTTTCACCGTGGTTAGCTCTTCCAGCAAACCTGTTCGGGCCCGGCGAGAGCTGGCGCTGGCGGCCGAAAGAAAACCCGGTGGGGCGAGCGTCCTCGCGAGCCGAGGCGGCCTTGGGCTGGGGCGGCCCGGCT
>CAIXUG010000031.1 GCA_903922605.1 uncultured Verrucomicrobiota bacterium | reverse complement strand
GATGCGGTGAACGGCTCGAACGTCTGGTTCACGGCCACGCTGGTTTCCTCCTGGAACGGCACCAACACCCTGAGCCACTGCACCGACTGCCACGCCGAGCACGGCGAGGATCTCCGCTATTTCGGCTTCAGCGACAACAGCATCTATCAGCGCTGCCAGCTCCACGGCTTGGATGACGCGAGCGCACGTGATGTGGTCGCCTACATCAACAGCCTGCCCGACGCGAAGCAGTCAGCGGCCTGGAACCCGCCCTACCAGCCCGGCCCCGGCCTGGACAGCCTCCCGGCCCAGCAGTGGGCCGCCGGTGCCGGCATGGAATGGGTGCTCGATCATGACAATGACACCTTTGGCTACCTCTTCGGTACCAACGCCCCGAGCTTCACCTTCACCAACACCATCAACATGCGTGAGCTGCCGGTGGCCCTGGAGCTGCCGAGCTGGCAGGAATGGCTCCCGCTGGTGAACCCGGCCGAATTCTACGGCTCGGACTTCGACGAGCTGCACGACTGGATGCAGATGCTCAAGTACGATCCGTTCTGCAGCACCCCGGAGAATTTTATGCAGGCCCTCGGCATCTTTGCCGGCAAGTGGTCGGACTTCATGGTCAACAAGCTGGGCAACCACCACAGCGGTGACCGCGCGCTGGACCAGTTGGCCCGCTACTCCCTGAGCCAGTGGCGCAACGTGAAGATGTGGGACATCATCCACGCCCGCGGTTGGGAATCGGTGGGCAAACGCTTCTTCGCCTGGACCGAGTCCGCCGACCGCGTCTGGCCGGACAGCGTTTTCTACACCTCGCCGAACTTCACGATGCCGGACCGCACGCACCTGCTGAACCTGCGGGACGGCAGCGACGCCACCTTCGTGGCCGTGGACCAGAAGTGGTACTGGCTGCAGCTGGTGCTCAATGATTCCCAGCACCATCACATGGTCGCCTCGCCCATTGATTGGGGGTACTTGCAGGCCAACACCTATAGCGTTTCCCTGGTTGCCGGCGGCTGGCCGGTCAAGGCGATGCAGGTGCTGACCCTGGCCAAGGCTTCAGAATCACAGTCCGCCGACCAAAGCTGCAGCGAAAACTGGTTCACCGGCTTCAGCATGCAGCTGTCCTACCAGCTCCTGCCAGGCCGCAGCGGTGGCACCTCGTGGACCGGTTATGACCCGGCCTTCGCCAATCAGGTGCTGGATGCCTGGTTCTCCGAGTGGGAGCGCTGGATCTACGGCCTGGGCCGCGATCACTTCGTCAGCCAGACTCTGGAGGTCGATCCTTCCGGCACCGGCAGCCCGGCCGGCTCGGTCAACTACGAGACCGTACACCGCAACAATCTGTATTCCCTGCGCGATCTCGGTGCCAGCTCCGATCTGCTCGACCGCCTCCAGAATGTCGGTGCCTACCTCTGGCCTGCCTCCGATTGGAGCACGTACTGACCGGGTGCGGGCCATGGGGAAATGACCGCCGCCTTTTTCGCCGAGGCGGGGCGTCCCGGTGAACCGCTCCGGCGCAAAGGCACGGGCTGGTCCGCCGTGTGGCGCGGCTTCCCGGCCCGGAGCACCCGCAGCGTGAACCCGTTCCCGTTCTCGAAAGGCTCGACCTTGGCCGTCACCTCCAGAACTGGATAGCGTACTGTGGCGAGACCGTGGCTGCGGTAGGTATCGGCGAAAAGTTCCGATTCCACCATGCCCGTCCAGTCGGCGAGTGTGAGAAATTTCATCGGCTCACCGGTGATCTGATGGTGGGTGCGTTGCTCCACGACCAGGCCGCACGTCACGACCTCCTCGCCGATGTGTTCCTTGAAACGTGACACCGGGCAGTAGGTGTCCCAGGCCACGTCCGCGTAGAGTTCCAGCGGATGTCCGCTGACCGGGTAGCCGAACAGCTCATCTTCCGCCGCCAGCCGTTCGGCGCGCGTGGGTTCCCGCAGGCTGACCTCCGGCAGCCGCTCCATCCCCGGCGGCGCCAGCAACCACCCCTGCCCCGCATCGCCGGTGCCATGGAAGGACTGGTGCAGCCACTGCGCCTCCCAGAACTGCGCCGTGCGTGGCGGCCCGAACTCATCGAACGCCCCCACGCGGATCATCGCCTCCAGTTCCTCCGGCCCGGGCCGGACGCGGTGAAACACATCGGCCAGCGAAGCGAACGGCGCCCGCGCCCGCTCTGCCTCCAACGCCTTCGTCGTGCGCTCGGTCAGCCCCTTAGCGCGCATCAGTGGCACACGAATGGCCTGACCGTGAGCCGTGAAGGCCGGGCCGGGCTCGTTGACCGAAGGCGGAAGAAACGACAGACCGAGCCGGCGCGCCTCCAGCACATAGACCAGGGCGGGATAAAACCCCTTCCCGTGCGTCAGCACGGCGGCGAGGAACTCGGCGGGATAGTAATGCTTCATCCACGCGCCCCAGTACGCCTCGATGCCGTAGGCGGTGGAATGCGCCTTGTTGAAGGTGTAGCCGGTGAAGTTGCTCACGAGCTCCCAGACCTCGGCTATCTCCTCCGGACTGTGCCCCTGCTTTCGCGCAGACTCAGTAAAAGGGGCTTTGATCTCCTTGATCTTGCCGTGCTGACTCCGATTCAAGGCCCGCCGCAGCTTGTCCCCCCAATCCAAAGACAGACCCGCAAAGGTCTCGCAGATTTGCAGGACGTGCTCCTCAAACACGACCAGGCCATACGTGCTCCTCAGGCACGGTTCCAGAGACGGATGCGGATACGTGGTCGGCTCCAACCCCTGGTAGCGCCGCGTGAAACCAAGTTTTTTGCCCTCGTTGGCCGCCCCCGGCCGGATGACGGCGACGAGACCGATGACCCCATCAATCTCCGACACGTTCATCATCTGGCACAGCGAGGTCATGGCCGGGCTCTCGATGTGATGCACCGCCCGCGCACCACCCCCGGCAATCATGTGCCACACGGCCGGATCATCCCACGGTGTAAACGAGTTGAAGTCCACACCAATGCCCCGGGCGGCCAGGGATTTTTTGGCGTCGCGCAAGACCGCCAAGCCGCCCTGGGCCAGCACGTCGAGCTTCACGAGGCCGACCTGTTCCACGGCATCCATGTCCAGATGGGTGGTCGGGTAGCCCTTGGCGGAGATAAAGGTCGGGGTCAGCGTGTGGATCGGATCGCGCGATAGCACCACGCCACAGGGGTGCATCTTCGGATTGCGTGGCACGCCTTCCAGACACTCCGTCAGACCGAGGGCGGTCTTGAACGGTTCCTCATTCACCGGCAGGTCGCGGCACTCGGGACTGGCCGCCAGCAGATCGCTCAGGCGTGCGCCGTCATTCGGCCCGGAATCGTCTGCCTGCCAGCCACCGCCGAAGCCCCACGGGAAACGCTCGGTGAACCGCCGCACCTCGCGCTCCGCCACCCCCAGCACTTTCGCCACGTCGCCAAAAGCGGCCCGGGCCTGAAAAGTGGAGAAGCCCCCGACGATGGCGCAGTTTTTCGGGCCATGACGCTCAAAGAGCATCTTCACCACGTCGTCCTTCACGTCGTGTGCGAAATCGATGTCGATGTCCGGCAGCTTGTTCTGGCTCATGCGCTCCCGGTTCAGGAAGCGCTTGAAGTAGAGGTCAAAGCGGATGGGACACACGTCGCTGATACGGAGGCAGTAGCAGACCAGCGAGTCCGCCGCGCTGCCCCGAGTGATCCATTCGATGCCTTTTTCCCGGCACGTTTGCAGGAGTTCCCACACCAACAGAAAATAGCCTTCGTAACCGACCTCCGCGATGATACGAAGCTCCTCTTCTACCTGCGCCTTGAATTGCCCGGCACGGTCCTTGTAACGGTCGTGCAATCCCGCGAGCACGAGCTTGCGGAGAAAAGCGCGCGGACTGGAGCCATCCGGCGGCTTAAAGTCCGGAAATTGCGGCGCACCTTCCGGAAACGTGAAATCGCACCGCTCCGCCAGTTCGAGGGAATGCGCCAGCACTTCCGGCCGGCCGGCATACTTCAATGCCAGTTCTCGGGGCGTCCGCAGATGCAGCGCACCGCCCACGCGCTTCTCCGGATGCTCCTGCCGCAGCAGCGTGCGCGTGCGGATGCTCTGCACGAGATCGTAATGCAGCCGGTCCCCCGGAGTTCCGTAGTGAACCGGGGAGCAGGCCACCAATTTGAAACATCCGCTTGCGGGCTTAGTGGTGGCCGCCTCGTAGAAGCGGCCGGGAAACAGGCTCGCGAGGGACACGTCATCCGAGACGGCGAGCAGGCCCTCCGTGCGGCCGTCCAGCTCGCTGAGCTTGAGCGGCATCCCCTGCTGGGTGGCCACCGACTCGTCCGACACCGCCGCCTTCCGTTGGGAGAGCAGCCGGCACAGGTTCGCGTAACCCTTGGCCGACTCCACATAGGCCAGCAGCGTGTGGGCACCCACCCGCAACTCCGCACCGAAGACGGGCTTGATGCCCGCAACCTTCGCGGCTTGGGCAAACTCGGCCGCCCCGTGCAGGTTCCCCACGTCGGTGAGGGCCACGGCGGGGCATTCGTGCTTCACGGCGAGGCCCACGATCGCCGTCGGGGACAGCGTCGAGTCGAGAAACGTGCAGTGGCTGTGCACATGCAGCGGCACGGCGCGCACCTTCGTCGGGGCCACGCGCACCACGAGCCGGCGCGGCAAGGGCGCGGCCGCGACCGGCGGAGCCTCGAGATTGGTGAGCGGCGCTTCCCGGAGCCGGAAATCATGCCCGCGCAGAATGACGCCGCGCCCATGGGTCTTGCGGAGTCGGTCCACGATGTGCGCGAGCCGCTCGTGGGCCTCCTGCCGCCGGGCATCCGCTTCGAGGGGCAGTTCCACGCTGAACCGGCCGCAGTGGACATTTGACAGCTTCAACGAGACGAGCCGCAGGCTGACGCGCCGTCGCCACGCCTGGCGCAGCATGATCCCGAGCCGGCCGTAAACGTCCGTCTCCAGCGCCGTCGGTTCGCGCAGGCTCTCGCCGCACTGGTCCTCGGCGAGGTCGTTGTACCGCACCTTCACCGTGAGCGTGCGGATCGTGTGGCCCTCGGCGCGGACCCGGGCGAAGAGGTTGTCGGCCATCCGGCGAAGCGTGGCCTCGGCATAACCCTCGTCGGTCACATCGGCCATGAAGGTCTGCTGTTCGCCGAAGGACTTGGCCACGCCCCGCGACGTGATCACCGGCCGGTCATCGATGCCCCGGGCAAACTGGCGCAACGCCAGCGCCTGGCTGCCCACGATCAGCTCCAGCAGGTCCACCGGCGTGTCCGCAATGTGCGCGATGTCCGCGAGCCCGGCCGTGGTCAGGCGGGCGGAAGTCTTCGGGCCGACGCCGGGCAGCCATTTGTTGGGCAGCGGCGAAAGGAAGGCCGCCTCCTGCCCCGCCGGCACCTCCTGAAACGCCGCCGGCTTGTGGAGCTTCGCCGCGATCTGGCTCACGAGCTTGTTGCTGCCGATGCCCTCGCTGACGTTCAGCTTGAGGCTCTGCCGGATGGTGTCGCGCACCTTGCGGGCGATTTCATGCGCGGGCTTGCCCGTGGCGGTCAGGTCGAAGTAGCCCTCATCCACCGAGGTGATCTCCACGTCCGGCGTGAAGTCCTGCGGGTAGGAGAACATCCAGCGGCTGAACTGCTCGTACCGCTCGAAATCCCCCGGCAGCACGATCAGCTTGGGACACAGCCGGCGGGCCTGCGACGTGGGCATGGGCGTGTACACGCCAAATTTGCGAGCCTCGTAGCTCGCGCTGGCGATGATGCCGCGCTTCTCGCCGCCCACGGCGATGGCCTTGCCGCGCAGCCGGGAATCGGCCGCCTGCTCCACCGCCGCGTAGAAGGCGTCGGCATCCAGATGGACAATGGCACGGGACATGGAACTTGGGACCCGGGACCCGGGACTTGGATTCAGGGCGCTTTCCGGATCAGGGCGCGGAACACTCCCTGCACCATGAGTTCATCGACCGGCACGAGGTCGGGGTACTTCGGATTCTCGGCCCGGAGGAAGGGGCGGCGGTTTTTCACCAGGTACGTCTTGAGCGTGCTTTGGCCATCAATCAGGGCCGCCACGATCTGGCCGTGGCGCGGTTCCGCCCCGTGCTCCAGCAGCACGAGGTCCCCATCGAGAATGCCGCACCCGATCATGGAATCCCCCCGCACCCGCAGGGCGAAGGTCCTGGCCGTGGGCTTCAGTTGCAGTTCATCAAGGTCCACGGCGAGGCACCCTTCCGCCTCCGCTTCGCGGTCCTCGGCCCGACCGGCCGGAATGCTGCCGAAGATCGGAATCTCCGCCGTGCGATGGCGGGGCCGCACGGACACCGGCCGCAACGAGCGCGCCTTGCGCCCATCGCGCACCAGCGCTCCCTTGGCCACCAGGGCCCGGACGTGGCATTGCGCGGCGTGCGCACTGGCAAAGCCGAAGTGCGCGGCAATCTCCCGGTGCGTGGGACACGGCTGCCCCTGCCTCACCCCTTCGGCGATGAAATCGAGCACGGCCCGCTGGCGTTCGGTCAGATCCTTCATGACTGTTCAAATGAACAGTAGTTGTTCACGCGGTCAACCTTGAGTTGTTCACCGGGACAAAGGCGGTCCGAGCCGCCCAATGGAACGCCGGTCTCCGACCCGGCGTGAAGGCTGGCCGCATCGGGCGGAGCGCCGAGCATTGCCCGGTCTGAGCCAATGGGTTTTGGCAGGGATCATCCGGTTATCTCCCGTGTGGCAAGTCGCTTACCCCGAGGGAGCCTTCACTTCGTCAGCTACCCTTGAATCCTCCAATAATCTGCCATCCAGACACATGGCATGTCCCCTGCAAGGAGCCAGCCGCAAACGATGGTTCCGCACCGCATACTGATTGCTGACGATGATCCCTTTGTTCGCGGCAGTCTGGCTGCCGTCCTGGAATCCGAGGGCTTTGTTGTGGACCAGGCGCAGAATGGCATCGAAGCCGTCACCCATGCCATTGGCCACACGCCTGATCTCGCTTTGCTCGACCTCAACATGCCGGACTGGAACGGGTGGCGTGCCTTCTGCCAGCTCGACCAGATCAGGCCCCTGCTGCCCGTCATCATCATTACCGCCCGCCCCAATCAGTATCCGAAGGCGGTGGAATTGGGCGTGGATGCCTTCATGGAAAAGCCGCTGAACCTGCCCCTCCTGATCGAGGCCATCCGGCAACTGACCGACAGAGACAAGGCGCACCAGGTACGACGGACGACGAACCGGGAATTTGTCACCCAATTGCTCAGCAGCCCCGAATGCTGACGGAAAGCGGCGCAATCCCCCGGTCAGTGGGGAATCTTCACTTGCGTTCGGTGAAGCAATAGACGGCCCCGCAGGCGACGATGGTCAATGCAGAAGGGTAGTGAAGGTTGGTTCGGAGTTCTGCGGCCACCATTTTTGAATCCAAATCAAAACGGAGCATGTCGCTCCGTGAAACCAGCAACAAACTTCGATCGCTTTCAATGAGATCCACATGCCCTCTCATCCGGGCCTTGGCCTTTTTAAGCGGATCAATGACAACCGAGCGTCTCCATAGGAGCTTGCCGGTTTGGGGATCAAGGGCAAAAAGGGTCTCGCCTCCAAACGCAAACACGTGCTCCTTCCCGACCAAATAGGAGAAGCTCCTTACTGTCCGATCGCTTCGGAAATCAAAATCTTCAAAGGGTTCGTCGGGAATGTCTTCGGGAAGCGTGAATTTCCAGGTCGTGGTCTCTTTGCCGGCGGGTTGCGCATACAGGGTGTCGATGTTCCTCTTTCCTTCCTCGGTGTACTGGCAAAATACCAATATGTCGTTCCAGTGCGCGAGATTGTAGGCGCCGTAGGGCAAGGCCATGGTCCACTGCAATTTTGCGTTGCGAAGAAAACGCACGTGACTGCCGTCATTGCGCCAAGGGAGATCGACAAGACCCTTTGACCTCCAACCATTCGGCAGGGATATCTCGGAGCGTTCTTCCCTCATCGAGGCACCGCTTCCCGACTGGGCAATCTGGGGGTCGTCTCGTGTCCCAACAAAGGCCCGGGTATCGAATAGGGGGATTCGCCGCCCAGTTTGCGGGTCAAAGAAAATGACTTGGTTTGCACTCACTGCTGTTAGCGAATACAAAAATACGACAATTCTGTTGGTGTAAGCTTCGCACCGATACGGCCTCAGGCTCCGACCAAACTGGTTGGCCCAGCGCGTTTTACCGCTCAGAGGATCAATGCATTCCAGCGCTACCTGAACATCCCGGGGAAGCATGTCCGCCTGCATTGACGGGCAGATTACCAACCAAAGGGAAGCGAGCACGAACAGGCATAATGTCAGTCGGGGAATACGCGTCGATTTTATCTGATCCTTGATAAGTAATCACGATTTACGGCTTTTCAGCAGATTCCAGCAAGGGCAATTGTCCGGGGGTATAACCTTGTCGGGCGTACTCTCGAAATGATCATCAAATTCCTCGTTCTGGCCGTGCTGATCCGGCTGTTGATTGCATCGGAAAAGCCGTTTTTGTGCTCCGGACTTTACGCCGGCATGGCGCTCGTTTTCGGGCTGATCCGAGGAGGACCTGTGGGCGCGGTCCTGATTTCGGCGGGCCTTGGTTTCGTGCTGGCGAGCGTCTATTTCTGGTTGCTGAACCGCCTGGATACCGGCTCGCTGGTCTGGTGGCTGGTCGCCCTGCTGGGAATCGCCATCGGCTTGGTCTGAAACCAAAGACCAAATCCGGGGATTAACCGTCATTCGGCAAATCCGCTTCAACGCCGGTTTCGACTGTTCAGAGCGCTTTATGAAAGACCTCACGGACCCGCGATGGATCAAGCTCAAGGGCCTCCTCTTCCTCATTCTCGGCAGCATGAGCTCGGGAGTTTTGCTTATGGAACATCCAGACCTCAAAACCGCGCTGCTGCTGGCGCTGGCGGTCTGGTGCTTCTGTCGCGCCTACTATTTCGCCTTCTACGTGATCGAGCATTACGTGGATCCGGCCTTCCGGTTTTCCGGCCTCTGGTCGTTTGCCCGGTACATGGTGACACGCCGTCAGAATCGGCCGTCGGACTGATTTCTCCTTCATCCTTCTAAGAAACCTGCGCCCGGACCGTTATCCAGGTGTGCGCCTCTTCCGCAAACACCCTTTCGCCGACCGCTGGGCCGCCCTGGCCATCGGCCTGCTGACCCTGCTCAACCTCTTCCCCACCCCGGCCCTCGCCCTCAAGGTGCTTTCGCGGGTGACACCTGAGAGTGCCGAGGCCAACGGCTTTTCCCTGACGGTTGAGAAGCAGCCGGATCGCACCGTGAGATTCACGCTCATCCGCGACCTCACCAAGGTCAGGGCATTTCCCGCCGACTCCGGCCTCATGGTAGCACGCTCGGCGACCCTGAGGGTGTACGCCCCCTCCGGTTTGCAGGCGATGGTGGATCTGGCGCCCACCATCCGAACCCAACCGAACACCGTCACCTATCGGTTCACCTTGGCCCCGGACTGCGTTGCCACTTCCACGCTGACCGTAACTGAGGATGACGACTACGTGGACCCCAAGGGGGAGCGTCTTCTGGGCGGCGGCACGCACTATGAGTTTGCGCTCGGCCCCTTCGCCGGGCACTCCTCACTGAAGCAAACGCCGAAATGACAGGACCGCCCGCGGCGGTATCGTCCGCCATTCCCCGCCGATGTCCCAGCCGGCGCGCTTTGCTGAGCCGTGCCTGCCGTCCAAACCCGCTTTTGGCCCGATGCCCGGCCGCTCGTCGAGCGGCTGGGACGCGATTTCTTTCGCACACTGCCGACGCATGCGGGTGTTTACCGGCTGCTGGATGCCCAGGAGACCGTTCTCTACGTGGGCAAGGCCAAGAACCTCCGCCAGCGGCTGAACAGCTACCGCGTGGCCAATCCCGAGCGCCTGCCCCGCCGGCTGGTGCGCCTGCTCAATCGGGCGCAAAGGATCGAATGGGAGGCCTGCGCCGATGAAGCCGCCGCTCTCGCCCGCGAAAGCGAACTGCTGCTCGCGCTGAAACCGCGCTTCAACCGCGCGGGTGTGTGGCCAGCCCCGCCCAAGTTCCTCGCGTGGCGGGTCACGGATGCCGGCGTGGAACTCGCCGTAATAAAAGAACAGACCGAGGGCTGGGCATGCCATGGCCCGCTCGGCAGCCGCGTGGTGCCGCTGCGCGCCCTGCTCGTGCGCCGGCTCTGGTGCGGGTTGCACCCGGCCAAGGGAATTGGAGCAATGCCGGCCGGTTGGTTCGACGGCAGCCTGCCCGAGTGTGTGGTGGTGCCGTGGGACTGGGAACCCCAGCTGGCGGATATGTCAGCCCGGCTAACCGCCCTCTTTGCCGGGGAAACGGCGGGCTTCCTGGAATGGCTCACCACCTCGACGCCTCCGGATGCCCACGCCTTTGACCGGCTGGTTTTGACCGCCGATCTGGAGCTGCTGGCGGACAGTTGAACGGGAACGGCAATCGCCCCACTCCTTTGTAATGACCACACCGGGACGGTGTTCCAGGTAGTGCTTCACCCCATGGCAGGAATGTTGTTCAGGGCGCATAGTCAACTGACGAATCTGAACTGCCGCCACTTGGCGGGCTTCCGTAAACGCTGCCGACCGGATTCAGGCGGCAACATTGAGAGAAAGAACTGCCATGCTAAGCAAAGCCAAAACGTTGGACGGTTACAAACTGGGGAGCCTTGATGGCGAGCTGGGAAGCGTCAAAGAATTCTACTTCGACGACCGGCATTGGACGATCCGCTATCTGGTCGCCGATACGGGAACCTGGCTCAAGGAACGCAAGGTGCTGATTTCCCCGTATGCCCTGAAAAGCATCAACGCGAGCGAGAAGCAGATCACCGTGGACCTGACCAAGAAGCAGATCGAGGGCAGCCCAGCCTTGGAAAGCCACAAACCCGTCTCCCAGCAATTCGAGGAGGAGTACTACGCCTTCTATGGCTGGCCCACGTATTGGAACGGGGCATCGGTGTGGGGGGATTCCACCTTCCTGCAGCGTGATCCCAGCAAGTGGGGAAAATCCGTCACCAAGTCGAAGTCGGGCGACCGGCATCTCCGCAGCACCCATGAGGTGGCCGGCTACAGCCTTGAGGCGCTGGATGGTGAGATCGGCCACATCGAGGATTTTGTCATCGATGACGACACGTGGGAGATTCGCTATCTGGTCGTGGCCACCAAGAACTGGTGGCCCGGCAAGAAGGTGCTGGTGTCGCCGTTGTGGATCGAGCGCATCAGCTGGAGCGAGTCCAAGGTGTCCATCAATCTCTCCCGCGAAACCATCCAGCTCTCGCCCGAATACACGGAGGATGCGCTGGTCACCCGGGATTATGAGATCGGCCTGCATCGTCACTACAACCGCAAGGGTTACTGGATTGACGCAACTGCGGCCGTTTAACCGGATTTGCCAATGGATGAATGGGCTTCTGGCGGGTGCGATGGATCAATCGCCTCCGGGGAAGCCCATTTATTCGTTCGCCTTTGCGGCCGGTCGCAGTCATGCCAACGGAATAACTCCAGCGGCTCCAACAGACAGATTCTGCACGCGGACCCGTTGAACGCGGCCGCGCGAAAAGGGGCTTGGCTGCGGAAGCGACAGAGACGTCCAACAATCTCAAGTTATCGACCATGCAAGATACGAAAGACGCCCACGGCAAAGTTCACGCGACTCAACCAGCTTTAAGGGGCGACCGGGCCGTACTGGCATCCATCGCACGCCGGGCGATGCTAGAGCGCGGGCTGGAACCGGACTTCTCGCCGAAGGCGTGGCAGGAATTGGTGGCAATTCAAAAGCCGGCGGCCGCAAGCGAAGGCGTGCGTGATCAGCGTGATCTGCTGTGGGCGTCCATCGACAATGATGACTCCCGCGATCTCGACCAGCTTACCGTGGCGGAGTCGCTCGAAAACGGACGCGTCCGAATTCTGGTCGCTATCGCCGACGTGGACGCGCTGGTTCACAAGGGGTCGGCGATTGACGACCATGCGGCGCACAACACCACTTCGGTTTATACGCCCGCCATTATCTTTCCGATGCTGCCCGTGGAGCTGTCCACAAACCTGACGTCGCTGAACGAGAATCAGGATCGGATGGCCATCGTCACCGACATGGTGTTTGCCGACGACGGTTCACTGGTCTCCTCGGACCGCTACCGCGCGCAGGTGCACAATCGCGCCAAACTTGCCTACCGCAGCGTCGGCACGTGGCTGGCCGGCGAAGGCACACCACCGCCACCGATTTCAAATGTTCCCGGTCTCGATGCCAATCTCCGTCTCCAGGATCGCGTGGCCCAGAAGCTCGCGGACCTCCGCAAGCAAAAGGGGGCGCTCAGTCTGGAGACCCTGGAACCGACGGCGGTCTTTGACGGCGATGCCGTCGCCCAGCTGGAGCCGAAATGGAAGAACCGGGCGACGCAGCTGATCGAGGACTTCATGATTGCCACGAATGAAGCAACCGCAACCTACCTCGCCGCCAAAGGGCTTCCGTCCATCCGCCGGGTGGTGAAAGAGCCCGAACGATGGGATCGCATTGTGCTGCTGGCATCTGATTTGGGTGAGCGTCTTCCTGAAAAGCCGGATGCCTTGGCGCTCGAAACGTTCCTCGCGCGACGTCGCCAAGCCGACCCGGAAAAGTTCACTGACCTGTCGCTGGCCGTGGTCAAGCTGATCGGACGGGGAGAATACGCGCTCGATCTGCCCGGAGGTGAGCCGCCCGGACATTTCGCGCTCGCGGTCCGGGACTACACGCACTCCACCGCGCCGAACCGGCGCTTTCCAGACCTCATCACGCAACGGCTGCTGAAATCAGCGCTGGCCGGAGCGCCCCTGCCCTACACCGTCGCGGAACTAAGGGATCTGGCGAAGTGCTGCACCGACCGGGAGGACGACGCCACCAAGGTGGAACGGCGGATGCGAAAGTCGGCAGCCGCGCTGCTCCTGTCCGGAAGAATTGGCGAGACCTTTGACGCCATCGTCACCGGTGCCTCGGACAAGGGGACCTGGGTGCGGGTCTTCCAGCCGCCAACCGAAGGCCGGCTGGAGCGTGGAAGTCAGGGTCTCGACGTGGGCGACAAGCTCCGCGTCAAACTGATCCACACCGACGTGGGGCGCGGCTTCATCGACTTCGCGCGCGAGTGAGGATGTCAGGTCACTTCGCTGCCGGCTTCAGGTGGCGGTCGAAGAAGGCGAGCATCGCGGCATCGGCCTTTTCTGCGTCCGCCTCCTTAAAGCCATGCCCTGCCCCTTCGAGGGTGAGGAGTTCCGCTTCGACAGCGCTCGCCTTAAGGCGGTCCACCATCCACACGGCCTGTTCGTGGGCGACGTATTTGTCCTGGGTGCCGTGAATGCAGAGCGTGGGCGCAGCCTTCGGGGTGACCCAGTAGAGCGGGCTGCCGACAATGTGCTCCCGGCGCTTCTGCTCCAGATTGCCACCGAAGAAGAGCGGCAACACCTCGTGGGCGTCCACGCTTTTGCCGTAGGACTGAGTGAAATCGCTCGGCCCGTAGTAACTCACCACGCAGTTCACCGCGCTGGACTGGTCGAGATGCCCCTCGCCCTCGAAGGAGGGTTCGCCCGCCGTCACGCCCAGGAAAAGGGCAAGATGTCCGCCTGCCGAACCGCCCATCGTCCCGATACGGGCCGGATCAAGGTGGTACTTCGCCGCGTTCGCGCGGAGCCAGCGTATGGCCGCCTTGCAATCCTGCACCGCCGCCGGGAACTGGTACGCGGGTGCGAGCCGGTACGTCACGGTCACAGCCACGTAGCCGTGCTGCGCCAGTGTAAGGCAGAGCTTGTCGTAGCCGTCCCGGGTGCCCGCCCGGAAGCCCCCGCCGTGGATGCAGACGATCGCCGGGAACGGGCCTTCCCCCTTCTCCGGGCGCGCGAGGTCCAGTTGCAGGTGCTGGTTGTCGGGATTGGCAAATTCCAGCCCCCGCTCAAAGACAACCCCTTCGGGCACCGGCAGATCGGCGGCGCGCAGAGGCGCAAGGGTGGAAACCAAACTCGCAAACGTGAGCAACGCGATGACGACGCGGAAGGATTTCATGTGGTGGTCCGAAATGCATAGCGCCACGGAGCAAAGGTGGCGAGGGCTGTTTCACCGGTAGGCAGATGAAAACTGCCGGCCAGAGCCATGAAAAAAAACGAAGAAAAAGGGGAGGAGTGGTGCACCCGTGAGGAGTCGAACCTCAAACCTGCTGATCCGTAGTCAGCTGCTCTATCCAATTGAGCTACGGATGCACAACGCGGCGCGGAAGCTAGGAACCGGAGGGGGGGGAGGCAAGCCGTTTTTCGAAATCGTTTTTTGAAGGTCAAGATCAAGGTGCCCAAGGCGACCAGGTGGGGCGAGCGTCCCCGCGAGCCGGGGCAACTCTGGTCTTGGGCCGCACGGCTCGCGAGGACGCTC
>CAIXUG010000030.1 GCA_903922605.1 uncultured Verrucomicrobiota bacterium | reverse complement strand
CCCTCCGCTCCCTCGCCCCCAGAACCTTTCCGGAACTCCTGGCGGCCGTCAGGACCGCCTTCGCCACCATCACCCTCGCCGACTGTGCGGGCTTCTTTGCCGGCGCCAACTATGATACATTATTTATGTAAATGCTCTAAGAGTAAGAGTAGGATTACGATTAGGACAGCGGCCTGTGCTGTTCGTTCTCAGGATTTCTTCGTGCTGCCGCTGGACCGTGACCCTGCCCTGTGCTACCGACCCGCCCGACATGGGGCCGGTTGAAAAATGTCTGCTGCTGCTGGCGCTGACCGTTGCGTTTACGCCGGTGGCGCAACGCCTGCGCCTGGCTGAGCCCATCGCATTCGTATTGGGCGGGCTGCTGGTCAGCCTCATTCCGGGGTTCCCGCTCGTGCAACTCGACCCGGACCTCATTTTTTTGCTCATCCTGCCGCCATTGCTCTTCGCACAGGCGTTCTTTACGCCTTGGCGGGCCTTCTGCGCGAATCTTCGTCCGATCGTGCTGCTCGCCGTCGGGTTGGTTCTCTTCACGGCCGTGGGCGTGGCGCTGTTCGTACACTGGCTGGTGCCCGCAATTCCGCTGGCGGCGACCTTCGCCCTCGGGGCCATCGTGTCACCGCCGGATGCGGTGGCGGTGGCGGCGGTGGCGCGACAGCTCCAATTGCCCCGGCGCCTGGTGACGGTGCTGGAGGGCGAAAGCCTCGTGAACGACGCCACCGGGCTGGTCATCCTGCGCTTCGCGCTGGCGGCGCTGGCGGCCGGATCGTTTTCGTTGCCGCTGGCGACGGTGTCGTTTGTACAGGTCGTCGTGGGCGGGGTCGCGGTGGGGCTGGCCGTGGGCTGGCTCATGCTGCAGGTGCGCCGCCTGCTCATCGAGGATGCCTGGCAGGTCACGCTGTCGTTGCTCACGCCCTTCGCCGCCTATCTCCCGGCCGAACGACTGCACCTCTCCGGGGTGCTCGCAGTCGTGGCCTGCGGCATCTATCTGGGCACGACCCTGCCGGCGAGGCTCACGTTCTCCGCGCGGCTGCTGGGCTCGGCGACGTGGCGGATGGTCGATTCACTGCTGACGGGCGTGGTGTTTGTCCTGATCGGACTGCAACTGCGCGTCGTGGTGTCCGGTCTGGAGGCCGATTACTCGTGGAAGCAGCTGCTGGGCTGGTCCGTTGGCTTGAGCGTGCTGGTCATTGGGCTGCGGCCGCTCTGGATTTTTCCCGTCACCCATGTCCAGCGCTGGATCATCCCGGGGTTACGGAAGCGCGATCCGGCCCCGCGCTGGCAGGAGATCGCCGTGATGTCGTGGGCGGGGGTGCGGGGCGTGGTATCGCTGGCCGCCGCCCTGGCGCTGCCCCGGACACTGCCGGACGGGACGGCCTTTCCTGGTCGTGAACTGCTCATCTTCCTGACCTTCGCAGTGATTCTCGCCACGCTCGTCGTGCAGGGACTGTCCTTCCCCTGGATCGTGCGCCAGCTCGGGGTGCGGGAACGGACCAATCGCGGTGAACATGAGCGCGAGGTGAGGCTGGCCCTTGCGCGGGCCGGACTGACCGCAGTGGACCATCTGGTCGAATCCGGCAGGTTCAACGAGCGGGCCGTCCGGGCGGTCCGGGACCTTTACGACGAGCGCATCCTGGAAGCCACGGACGAGATGGCCCTGGCCCTGGGCTGGAGCCCGCAGATGGAGCACAGCCTGGCCTGGCATCGCCTGCGCCATGCGGCGCTGGATGCCGAACGCGAGGAGCTGCAACGCCTGCGCGATTTGGACCGGTTGGCCGCCGAGCTGGGGCCGGTGCTGATCCGCGAGCTGGACCTGGAAGAGGCCCGGCTGCGGCATTGAAGCGGAGCGCGGACGGTCACGTCCGCGAGTCCCGCCAGCGATGCGACAACGCCGGAAAGCAGGATAAGCTCTAAATCTCTGCTCTGTTGCGGTCAGGGTATTTACGCGGACGTGACCGTCCGTGCTCCGTTCAAGGCTGGAAGCTGCCTTACACCTTCGCGACCCACTTGCGGTCTTCCCACACGGCCTTGAGGGACGTGAGGTTGCGTCCGTCGAAGACGTGCTTCGCGGCGGTGAGCAACTTGCCCTTCTTGGCCGCCTGCCACGCGTCGCTGGCGCTGATGGCCACGAACTGGAGCACGCTGGGATCGCGGTAGCAGTCGATCATGCAGCGGGTGCAGCCGTCGCGGATGAGCTTCGAGTCGTCCCACTCGTACACGTTGCACATGGGTGTCTCCCAGAAGTGGCAGCGGTAGAGGTTCAGGTTCCAGTCGAGGTAGAAGTACTTGTGGCCGCCGAGGCAGCCGAACTTTTCCTTCTCGCCGCGCAGGTGGCGTTGCATCTCGTCCAGCGACTCGGTCGGGTTCACGACCGGATAGCCGCTGTTGTGCTTCATCGTCTTGATCTTGCCGAACAGCGCGATGAGCTCGTCCTTGCTGAAGCTGACGAGGCCGCCCTCGCTGAAGCTGAGGTAGCTGGAGGCGAGATTCGTGAGCGGGTAGCTGAAGGTGCAGCTCTCGAAGCCGAGCGATTCGAGGAAGGCGGGCAGCTTCTCAAAATCCTCGATCAGGCGGCTGGCCGTGATGCTCGCCGTCGTCTGGATGCCGAGGGTCTTGAAGACCTCGTTCGCGCGCTTGATCTTGCGGCACACGTCGGGCAGGCCGCGGTTCTTCTCATGCACCGCGATGTCGTGCGCGTCGATGGACATGATGACGCTGCTCAGGCCGTCGCTGGCCAGGTCCTTCATGTTCTGCTCGGTCCACAGGCCGCCGTTCGTGCAGATCATCGGCTTGATGCCGCGCGCGGCCGCGAAGCGCGTCATGGCGCGCAGCTCCTTGTGGACGAGCGGCTCGCCACCGACGAAGAGCAGGTAGCCGATGTGGTTCTTCACCGCGAGGTCGATGACATCCTGCGCCTCGCGGAGCGTCACGCTGCGGCGCTTCTTCGGGTCGAACTGCGAGCGCGCGAAGCCGCAGAAGCCGCAATCGGCATTGCAGAGGTTCGTGATCGCGAACTGCAGGTAGCCCGGCCCGCCGTTGTCGAGCACCTCGCCGATCAGCTTGAAGACGGATTTCTTCGGCGGCAGGACCGGTTTTGAAAAATCCACCGGATGGGGCGCGGGCGGTGCCGGGGCGGCGGCGGTTTCAGTTGGAGCAACAGCGGTCATTTGTAAAACGTCAGCGGAGAATCCGTTAAAAGCGGCGCGTCGCAACCCTTTCTTCTGCGCCAGCCCGGAAGGATGGCCTTGTTGGGGCTGAATTGGCATCGCCAAACAAAAAAAGAAACCGCGCCTCGGGAGGAGGCGCGGCTTTGATTTTCAATTTCAATTTCAATTTCAACCGGCGGTTCAGCGCGTTGCCAAGGCACACACCAAAGCCACCAGAATGCAGATGAACATTACTATCAGCAGCCGGATCAGTCGCAGTGGACTGAACCATCCCTCTTTGCGAAGGAGCATGGTGGTATTCCCGGACAGCTGTTTGGTGCTGTCATTCATTACCGCTTCATTAGCAGGGTTTTCCCTTCGAAGTCAATCCAAGCCCACATTTGTAGCCCATTTGTTTTCTTTTCCGTCCGTGGCTGTACGTTTTTTGACAGAGCCATCAAAAAAGGCCGCGCATTTTGCATCATTCGCAGTTCAACGGCCCATGGCCCATCCGTTGCTAACGCTTTACCCTCAACCGAATCGTCGCACACTGCCCGCATGAGCGATGCCGCTGCCCGCCTCACCCAAATCGGCCTGGCCCTGCCCAATCCGCCCCCACCGGGCGGAAACTATCTTCCATTCCGGCGGGTCGGCTCCCTGCTTTACCTGCCCGGCACCATTTCGAGCCGTAACGGTGAGCTGATTTATCAGGGCAAGGTCGGGGCCGAACTCACGCTCGAACAGGGTTATGAGGCGGCCAAGCTGTGCGCGTTGAACCTGCTCGCCTGTGTTCAGGCCGCGACCGGGTCGTTGGATTCGGTGAAGCAGGTGGTGAGCGTGAATGGTTACGTGAACTGCGTCGCCGGCTTTGCCGACTCCCCCAAGGTCATCAATGGGGCCAGCGATCTGCTCGTCGCCCTTTATGGTGACGCCGGCCGGCATGTGCGCGCAGCGATCGGGGTCGCCGGCCTGCCGTTGAACGCCGCCGTGGAAGTGCAGATGCTGGTCGAACTGAACTGATTCCCCATGCCCACCCACCACCTCGCCCCGCCGCACACTCACGACCGTTGGAACAAGGATCTCAAGCCCGCTCTCGAGGTCGCCTCGGGCGACGTGGTCGTGATGGACTGCCTGGATTCAAGCGGGGCGCAGGTCACCCCGACTTCCACGCTCGCTGACTATCTCAAGATTGACCGGACCAAGGTCCACACGATCACCGGCCCGGTCTTTGTGAAGGATGCGAAGCCGGGTGATGTGCTGGAGATCGAGATTCGGCGCATCGAGCATCGGGGTTGGGGCTGGACCAGCCTCGTGAACGGACTCGGCTCGCTGCCCGACCGGTTTACGAATCCGCACCTCTTCATCTGGAAACTCGACGGCGATTTCTCGACCTCGCTCGCGCCGGTGAAGCTGCCGCTGGCACCGTTCCTCGGCATCGTCGGCGTCTGCCCGCCGGAGCCGGGCGAGCATCGCACGCGTCCGCCCGGATCTTTTGGCGGCAACCTCGACGTGCGTGACCTGTTGCCGGGCACCACGCTTTATCTACCCGTTTTCAACGAGGGTGCGCTGTTCTCGGCCGGCGACGGCCATGCCGCGCAGGGCAACGGCGAGGTCTGCATCAACGGCATCGAGTGCCCGATGCAGGCGGAGTTCCGGCTGACGGTTCGCAAGGACCTGAAGCTCGATGAACCGTTCGCCGAACTGCCGCCCGCGCGCCCCGCGCTGCTGCCCGACCGGGGAAGCTGGGCCTTCATCGCCAGCGCGCCGCAGACCATGGACGCCCTCCGCAACGTCGTGAACCACGCCATTGATTTTCTCGTCGCGAAGTTCGGCCTGACGCCTGAGCTCGCCTACTCGCTCTGCTCCGTTGCGCTCGACCTGCGGCTCAGCCAGGTGGTGAACACCCCGCAGATCACGGTGACGGGCACGCTCGCGAAAAACCTGTTCCCGACGTGAGTCGCAAGTTCATGCCCTGACTTTGTTCCTCCGTTCCTTGGTGGTTTTATTTTTTGAACAACCAAGGAACGAAGGGACAAAAAGGGATTCAAAAAAGCCGCGCCCCGTTCGGGCGCGGCCCCGGTTTCATCCGGTTACGCACTGGCTGCGGTCTGGCGCGCCTTCAGTTTGCGCCAAGCTCCGAAACCGATCAGCCCCAGCGCGGCGACGGCCGCATATTCCGACGGTTCCGGCACCGGCTGGAACTCGCTGCCGAAATCGTAGGCGGGCGCCTCGCTCGCCGGGATATCGGCGAAATCGGCATCGGCGTCGGGATCGACAATCGCGGAGAAGTACGCCTTGAAATCCACACGGTTGCCGACGTTGATGCCAGGGTTGCCGGCCTGGCCGATCACCTTGGTGGACAGACCCCAGGTGGTGTACGCGGCGGTCAGGTCGTTTCCAGCCACGCCGTCCTTCAGCCACGCCTGTCCAGGCTTGCTGAAATCCGCCGAGAGGAAATCCGGCTGCCCGCCGGCCCCGTCCGCCGCAAACACGATGGGATTGAAGAAGCTCCAGGCACCGCCGTTCACCCGGTACGCGCCGGTGATGGCGAGCGCAACGTAGTTGCCCGCCGCTTTGAGATTGACGGCGAACCCGGCTCCCAGTCCGAAGGTCAGGCCGTTCAATCCCTGGTTGGCCGTCCAGCTGCCGGTGGTCTCCATCTCGATCACCGAGGCGTCGGTGCCGCGCGCCTGTCCCACGGTGTTCTTGGGGTCGGACAGCGACCAGTTGTTGCCCAGCCAGATGCCGTTGTTGTTGGCGAACACGCTCATGCGGCCGGGGCCGTAGTTGTTCAGCGTGCCGTCCGGCGAGGCCTGCCGCGGTTCGAAGTGGGTGAGCACGCCGGGAGTCAGGGCGCCGACCGTGTTGTTGACGGGCACGCCGCCGACCCAGCCGGCGGTCTGCTTGAAGTTCGCGCCGTTGGCGATGGGATTGCCCGGATCGACCAGGCGACCGTACTGGCCGTTGACGCCGGCATTGTTGACACCGTTGTCGTTGAACACCGTGGCGGCACCGCCGCCGGCGGCGAGGAAGCGCGTGCCGAAGTCGATGTCGGCGGTGCCCTTGTTGGCGGGGTTGTTGAAGTCATTGATCAGGGTCATGAACTGCGCGTGAACGGAACTTCCGAGCGCGAGTGACGCCGCCGCAATGAGGATGTGCTTGTGACTGGTGAGAACCTTCATGGGAATCAGAGGTTAGGATAACACTGCAACGCGCCACTCAAACACAACCGGACGGGAATGAGAAAAAGCATGGGGTTGGCCACGTTCAGACTTGAGAAACCCGTTGTGGCCCAAACAGCAGCCGGTCGGTCACAACCGGGATTGCCTTGCGCGCCAGATGCGTTAACCAAAGGCCATACAATATGCCTGCCCCCGCCTCCGAAACCGCCCGCCAGTTTGCCGCCGGCTATGCAACCTACCGCAATCTCCCCGCGCTTGCCGGGCTCGGTTCCTTCACCGAGGCGGTGAATCCGGGGTTGTCCGTCGAGGAGAGTGTCCGCCGGCTCAAGGTGCACCATTATGCCCTAAGGCGGCTGCACCAGATCTTCATCGCCCGGCTCACCGCCGAGCCGGTTTACGAGCTGAAGATGGCGTTCAGCTATCACGCCCATCTGTGCGCGGAGCATGTCACGGCGCTCCGCACGCGCGTGGGTGAGATGCGGGAACCGCCCCTGGGGCTCGACAAGATTCCCCATGCCGGCTGGGAGCTGTTGTTCGATGAAATCCTCGGCGCGCCCACGACAGCGGAGCTTCTGCTTTGTCTTTACGAAATCGCGCTGCCGGCGTTGCAGGAGCGGTTGCAGCGGCACCACGACATCACGCACGTGCTGGCCGACCAGCCGACACGTCGGCTGTTACGGTTCGCGCTGACCGAGGTGGAGGAAATGCTCGCGTACGGACGCCAGGCGATCAGCGCGCTGGTTTCTCCTGACGACCGGAACCGGGCGATGGAAGGGATGGCGGTTCTGCGGGCCGCCCTTGCGAGTGCGACAGCACCGGTTGCGGAATCGACCGCCAGCGCGCTCCCGACGCGGCGAAATTCGGCAAAGCCGTTCCACTTCGACGGCAAGCCGCAGCGGGACGAGCGGTTTCCCGATCCATACAACATGGGCGTGAATGCCGAGGTCTTTCTGTACGACGAAAAGCAGCCGCTCGATGGCAAGGTGCTCCTGATGTTCTACAAGCGGCTGCGTGAGATCGACGTGCCGGAGATGATGGCCAGCATCCTCGCCGAAACGCCCGACAAGCCGTGGGGCTATTACCGCGACATGACGCGCCAGCTCTGGGACGAGGCCCGGCACGCCATGATGGGCGAGGTCGGCTTTGCCAGTGTGGGCGTGGACTGGCCGCGCAATGTCATGGTCAATTTCACCTGGTCGCTCGGGCTCAACACGCAGCTCACGCCGAAGGAGCGTCACGCCGTGCTGTACTTCATTGAGCAGGGTCTCATGCCAAAGACTGGCAAGCGCCACGAATGGGAGGTCGGCGTGATGTCGAAGAATCCGCTCGCGGCCACGTTCCAGGACTTCGACTGGGCCGACGAGGTGCTGCACGCCCGGGTGGGCCGTGACTGGTACGTGAGCGACATGCCGAGCGCGCACGAGGCCGTGGCCTATGGCGACCGTTGCTGGAGCAAGGTGCTGATGGGCTGGGAAGAATGGCGGCAGCAGGGGCTGACGCAGCATCGCAACTGGTGGCCGGGCACTTACACGCAGTATTGCTCGCAGAATGGCGTCACGCCGGTACCGGGTGCGTTGAGCTTCGGCACCAGCTACCAAAGCGTTCGCGCTGATCTGAAGGACATATCCGCCTCGGCGTAAATCACGGAACTCCATCGACGTTTGATCGCCGTTTGGAACGGGAGAGTTAGTCCAATGCGCTGGTAGGGCAGAGCTGCGGCTCTGCCGATGATTCCGCCCCGACCAGCGTCAGCGTCGTCGGGGCGCCCCCGCACGGATACATTCGTCCCGCCACAACATGCGTTGGGGGCGAAGCCTTAGGGGGCTTGATCAAACTTTGGTACGCCTTGAGGCTTGGGTGGCCGGCCGCCTGCGGCGCTGCGCTGGCGGGGCCGCAAAATTAGGGCGGCGCCCAGCGCCGCCCCACCAGCGCAACCGGTAAGCTCCACCTTATCGGATCCTCGGTAACCGGGAACGGTTTGTCGCAGGGATCCCTCCAAAAAATAAGGGCCATGTTTATGGCCCTTACCGTGTCATTCGTTGATTCAACTGCGCCCGCTCACTTCTTCGGCGGGAAGCTGGTCCAGACCTTGGCCAGTTCTTCCGGCGTGGCCGGCACATTCAGCGGGCGCACCACGCGCCAGCCGAGGAACTGCGCGTCGGTGAGATACCACTTGGACTTCGGGAGCTGCGGATCGCGCATCTTCCAGTCCTTGTCGCTCGGCTTGCGCGCGGCGATGCGGAGCCCGTCGATATCGTCATCCCAGGAGCCGCCGCGGGCGACGTGGGGATACTCGGCGAAGCCAGGCAGCCACGGATTGTCCGAGGGCAGGGTGGTGTAGGCGTCGGCCTTGTAGCCGTCCATGGTCCACTCGGAAACATTGCCGATCATGTCGTAGAGACCCCAGGGGTTCGGCTTCTTCTTGCCGACCTTCTGGTACTTGCCGTCGGAGTTGTCGGAGAACCAGGCGTATTCGCCGGCCTGCTTCGGATCATCGCCCCAGAAGTACTTCGTCGTGGTGCCGGCGCGGGCGGCGTACTCCCACTCGGCCTCGGTGGCCAGGCGGTAGAAGTGGCCGGTCTTAGCGGACAGCCAGCGGCAGTAATACAGCGCCGCCATGTGCGTCATGCTGATGGCCGGGAAGTTGTCCTTGCCCATACCGAAGCTCATCTCCACGTACGGCGTGGTCGGACGGCTGACCGCGTCGGCTTCCTTGCCGACGTAGGGGTTGCCACCATCTGCGGGCGGCGGGAAGTTGAGGAAGATCATCAGCTCGCGGTCCACGCGCTCGGTGCTGACGTTCGTGCCCTTCTCGAAGGCGGGGAACTGGAACAGCTCGTACTCGTTCCACGTCACCTCGGTCTTGCCCATCCAGAAGGGGTCGATCTTCACCTTGTGCTGGGTCTCATCGGCCTTGCGGCCGGCCTCGCTGGCGGGGCTGCCCATCAGGAACTCGCCGCCGGGGATCGCGACCATGTCGAAGGTGCCCGGAGTGCCGGGAATCGTTTCGGAAAAGTTCTCCAGCTTGGTGCCGGGGGCGACCGTGCTGTTCTTCACCAGCAGCGCATGGATCGCCGCATAGAGTGCGGTCATGTCGCGCGTCGTGGTGGCGGCGGCCTCCTTCTGGGAGAGCGCCACGCCATCGGGCCACTCGGCACCCTGGTTGATCCAGTTGCGAATAAGTTCGATTTGCGGCGGCTGCAGCGGACCGCCCTTTTTCTTCGGCGGCATGAGGTCGTCGTGATCGGCGGGCAGGGCGGTGGAGGTGAAGACCTTCGACGCGGCCGCATCGCCGGGCACGATGTCCTTGGACTTGAAGAACTCGGCCTTCGAATCCATCCGCAGGTCGCCCTTGGCGTGGCCCTCGTGATGGCAGCCCACGCAGTTGACCTCGAAAATCGGCTGGATCTGCTTCACGAAATCCACCTTTTCCGCCTGGGCCAGCTTCACGTCGTCGGGCCAGGGCGCACCCTGTTCGATCCAGGTTTTCAGCGTGGCCTGCTGCGCGGCGGTGAGGCGGTCGCCCTTCGGGGGCATGGCCTTGTCGTCGTCCTTGGGTAGGGTGGTGCTCGTGAACAGCGGGGACTTGGCGGAATCTTTCGGCACGAGGGCCGCGCCATTCTCGCCGCCCTTGAGTGCGTCGGCGAGGCTCACGAGCGAGAGCTTGCCCTTGGGCTTCTCCGGGCCGTGGCACTTGAGGCAGTTGACCTCGAGGATGGGTTTGACCTGCTTCTTGAAGTCCACCGGGTCGGCGGCAAAGGCGGTGCTGCTGGCGACAGCCAGCGCGGTGAGGGTGACGGTTAAGATGCGGCTCATGTGAACGTGTCGGCGGAGAGTAGCGGCGCAATCGGTCGCGCTGTCAAACGCGGGCCGTTGACGCATTCGCGGGAAAACGCATTCGAGCGAAGTGCCCGGATAGGGCAGTGGCATGCCAATTTGGCCACCGTCCGTCATCAGCGAGGTCCTAGGCTATGAACGACGAGTGAGACTCCTGACGTCGTCTCCTGACATCTGGATTTTAGGCAAGAACGCCCCTCGTCACCGCAGCCAGGCGAGGAGGTCGGCCATCGTCTGCGGGGCCAGGGCGGATTCGAAGCCGGCGGGCATCAGCGAGAGGGTCTGTGGCTCCACGGACTGAAGGTCGGTGCGCAACACCGCCCGGTCGGCGCCGCCGGGCAGTCGGAGGACGAGGTTGTTGGCGGTCTCGGTGGTGATGAGGCCGGCCAGCTCTTCGCCGGAGCGGAGGCGGAGGGTCCAAGCGCGGTAGCGGGCCTCGATGGCCTGGGAGGGATCGAGTATTGCGGTGAGCAGCCAGTCCACGGGCTTCGTGGCCACCATGGCAAGGTCGGGGCCGACTTCGTTGCCCTCGCCGCGCAAACGGTGGCAGGGCGTACACAAGAGCTGGAACTGCGCGTGTCCACGGGCCGGGTCGCCCTTGAGATCCGCCACGCCGGCGTAGGCGGCGATGACCTTGGCCCGGTCGGGTGACGAGGGTTTCAGGGAGACGAGGGCGGCGACCGGCTTCGTTGCGGCGGCCTTCGTGGTATTGAGCCGCGTGAAGAGTTCGCTGTCGGGTGGCAGGGAGGACATCACGGCGATGCGAAGCAGTTCGTCCGTGCCGGCCCCGTCGCCGAGCCGGGCGAGAACGGGTTCTGTGACGGCCAGCGGCCAGGCGCCGAGCGTGAAAGCGGTCTGAAAACGCACGCGCACCTCGCTGTCGTCGGCAAGCTGGAGGACGGCGTCGAGGACCGGGCCGGATTTGCCACCCCAGGCCTCGCTCTGCCGCAGCGCCTCGCAGCGGACCGCCGGATGCGGATCGGCCAATGCGCCCAGCAGCGCCTCATCCGTGAGGACGCCGAGCACGCCGAGGGTCGCCAACGCCTGGATGCGGACCTGCGGCGCGTAGGCGGGTTGCAGGAGTTGCGCGAGTTCGGGGGCGGCGTCGCGGCCGTTCCGCTCCATTAGCAGGCGCTGGACGGTGTCGCGCTGCCAGCCGCCGGGGCTGTTCATCGCGCGGGCCAGCGCGTGGTTGTCCAGCCGGGCGAGGTCCGGGATCGGGCGCAGCTTCACGCCGTCCGGCACGACGCGGTAGATGCGCCCGCGATCGGAGCCGGCGCGGAGATCGACGCGGGCCTGCATCTCGGGAGAGATCCATTCGGGGTGCTCGATGATGAGGCGGTACATGTCGGCGACGTAGAGCGCGCCGTCGGGCCCGACCTTGGTCGTCGTGGGCCGGCACCAGTTGTCGGTGCTGGCGAAAAACTCGCTCTGTTCCTCGCCCTTCGCGCGGTGGCTCGTGAAGGTCTCGCCGTCCGGCTCCAGCACCTCGCGGTGGACGGCGTTGTGTACGGGCTCGCTGGCAAACACCGAGGTGGCGAAGTCGGGGCCGAACAGCGAATCGCGGTAGGGCGTGGGGCTGCAGCCGCTGGTGACGTGGTTGACCGACCCGGGCTGGTTGGGCCGGACGACTTCCGGGCTGAGGGTGAACACGCGCCCCGAGTCGGGGTAATTGGCGAGCACCTGTTTCACGTTGCGCACCGCGAGCTTGGGATTCCGCCGGAGGTAGTGCTCCGGCAGGGTCACGTGCCAGAGCCAGGTCGGGTTGTTGTTGCCAAACCAGTTGCCCCAGTCGTCGCGCCGCCGGCCGTACTGCGTGCTCACCGACACGGTCTCCATCTCGCCGGTGTCGGGCCGGAAGCGGAAGTCACGGCCGCTGATGTTGAGTTCCTTCCCTGTCGCCACAGATTTGACCTTGCCGCCACTGTCGCCGTTGGCCGCGTAGATCCAGCCGTCGAGCCCGAGCTGGAAGCCGTTGATGCGGTGCTGCTGGTTGCCCGGGTTGAAGCCGGTGAAGAGCACCTTGCGAACGTCGGCATGGCCGTCGCCGTCGGTGTCCTCGGCATAAATGATATCGGGCGCGGCGGCGATCAGCACGCCGTTGCGCCAGGGCATCAGGCTGGAGGGGAAGCCGATCTTTTCGATGAACGGAACCGCTTTATCATAACGCCCGTCGCCATCGGTATCCTCGATCACCTTGATCACCCCGCCGGGTTCGCCGTGGCCATCCATGCCCAACGGATAATCGCGCATCTCGACGACCCACAGCCGGCCCCGGGCGTCCCAGTCCAGCGCGACGGGATCGATCACCACCGGCTCGGCGGCGACAAGTTCCGCGCGGAAACCGGGCCGCACGTGGATCGACGCGAGGCCTTCGGCCGGCGACAGGGCGGGCGAGGCCTGGTAGGCGATCAGGGTCTTCAGCGAACGGCGTTCGACGACGCCACCCGGCCGGGTGACCACGAGTTCACCGCCCTCGGTCTTCACGTCGGCGCCGATGAGGATCGGCGGCTCGTCGGCCTGACCTTTTCGTTCGCCCGCCTTCACGAACTGGGTCCAGCCCTTGGTCCAGCCCAGGTTCGGCCTCACCTCCTTCGTCCAGAGGTGGATCGCGTAGCGCTTCGAGTCGGAAAACAGCACGTCGTCGAAGCCGTCGCCATTCAGGTCCACGAAGCGCAGGCCGGCGTCCTTCCCCTGCGCGTCCACGAGCGTGACGCCTTCGGGCAGCGCGTAGTCGGCCTTCTCCCATTCGTTCGTCGGCGATTTGCGGTGGTAGATCTCATTCACGCCGGGCCGGCTTACGAGGCGTTCCTCGACGCCGTCATGGTCGAAATCGTGGAGCAACGTGCCCGGGATGGCGGGGGCGGAAACGGATTGGGCTAAGACGCCGGGCGTCGTGATGGCGAGGAAGGCCAGCATGGCACCAAGGCGCGGCCACACCGACGACCATCGGCGCTGCGGGGGAAGAGGGGGTTTCATGTGGGGCTTTCCGATTCGGTCGGGTTAAGGGATGACGGCCAGGCCGCTCGGCACTTTCACGGGCACGGTCCGGTCATAGTCGTCGCTGCTCAGCGCATCAAGGAAGGCTTCGAGCGCGGGAAAATCTTCCGGGTTGAGATCAAGCGGGCGGAGCAGCGGATCGAGCGCGGGTTGCTGGGGCTGGTCGGCGCCATCGAGCGATTCGCTGACCGCTTCCGCAAGCTGGTCGTAGAACACGAGAACCTCGCGCACGGTGCGCAGGCCGCCATTGTGCATGTAGGGCGCGGTCGCGCGGAGATTGCGCAGGCTGGGCGTGCGAAAGGCGCGTCGGCCGTCGGCCGTGCTGTCGGAGACACCGATGAAGTGGAGCTTGTAGTCGGTGAACATCGGGCCGCCGTGGCACTGGATGCAGCCGGCATCCTGAAAGACGCGCAGGCCCTGCCGTTGCGTTGCGGTCAGGGCCGTGTCGTCTCCGGCCAGGAAGCGGTCCACGGCGGTGCGTGTCGTCACCAGCGAGCGCTCGAAGGCGGCCACGGCCTGGACGAGATGCGTGGCGGTCACGGCCGGGTTTGTCGACGGGCCGAACGCCGACGAAAACCATCCCTGATATTCGCCAATCGCCGCCACACGCCCGACCGCTTCGGCGACGGAGCGATCTTCCGGGCAATCATCGCCGCGCATCTCCCCGGAAGACCGGAGCGGCGTGAGCACCTGCTGCTCCAGACTGAGCACGCGGGAATCCCAGAACATGGGCGCGGCGGCGGGATCGGGTTGGGCCCCGGCGACGAGGCCGTTGAAGCCCACATTCAGGAGGGTTGGCACATTGCGCGTGAGCAGCGGGGCTGAGGCTTGCAACGTGCGCGCCGGGCCGGCACCCGCGCCGCCGATGCCGATGGGCGTCGCGCGGCCGTCGGTCCAGCCGAAGCGCGGGTTGTGGCAGGTCGCACACGAGACCTGTCGGGTCGAGGACAGGATGGGATCGAAGAACAGCAGCCGTCCCAGCGCGATCTTGGCCGGCGTGGTGGGATTGTCTGCCGGGGTCGGCACGGTCGCGGGCAAAGCCGAGAGCCGCATCTCGGCGGGCGGCGGCGGGCCGCCGGCGTAAACGGGGGGCAATCCGCCGCCGGCGGCCAGAAGGCCCATGGCGACAAGTCTGACCACTCGGCTCATTTCGACAGGCGATCTAGCACGTTTTTCGTGATGCGCTCGACCGCGCGGTCCGCCCCGCGCAGGCCGTGCGCCCAATCGGTGCTGCCGCAGGTGAAGACGGTGCCGCCGTGCGTGTAAACGCCGAGCACGGCGTGGCCTTCGCGGCCATTTTCCCAGCGGTCATACCACTCGCAGTCGTCGGGATGCCACTTGGCCGGCGCGGTGCCAAGAATCTGGAACGTCGCGGGTGTGCCGTCCGCGCCGGTGGGATACGGGAGGCCATCCTTCCACGTCATTTCACAGCCGTCACACTCATAGCCGACGATCGTGTCCTTGCCGCCGAATTCAGCGCCCGCTTTCAGGTCCGTGCCGGCGAAGAGCCAGTGCTCGGGCCGATGCACCTTGAAGGCGCCGCTGCCGTCCATGTACTGGCCGTGGCTGAGATGGTAGCCGCCCCAGAGGAAACCGACGCCGGTGAGCTGGTTCTCGGGCCGTCCGATCAGGTAATGGCTCCAGAGTGTGGCCAGTTGTCCGTAGCCCTTGCGCGCCTGATAGACCGGGTCGGAATGGTAATTTTGCTTCCAGCTCGTCAGCGCCCGGCCGCCATCCTCGCTGCGCACTTGCCAGCAGCAGGTGTTGCCGCTGAAGAAGGCCACGTTGCCGCCGTCCGCGATGAACTTCTCCAGGTGGTCCCGCATCGGCGCCGACCAGTACTCGTCGTGACCGACACTGAGCACGAGGCGGTAGGCCTTCAGCATTTCCGGGTGGTACTCGAGGTCGCTGTTGGCGGCGAAGTCGAGGACGTAGCCGTTGCGCTCGGCCCACTCGACGAAGGGCTGCTCCCAGGTGCCGAACTGGCTCGCCGGCGGACGCTCAAAGGAAACACGGTGTCCCTGATTGCCGCCGCGCCCATGGAAGCCGTAGAGGCTGAAGCCACCCCAGTTGTTGTAGGCGTTGTAGGTGTTGCTCGCGAGCTGGAGCAGGATCTTGGTGTGTCTGCCCGGCTCGGCGGGACGCACGATGAAGAAGCAGGAGCCCTCGGCGCTGCGGGAGTTCCGCTGCACGAACTTGCCGCCGCGATCGCGCACGCGGAAATTGACCTGATAATAGCCGCTCTGACGATCCGCCGGGAGCGGGACCGTCACCGCCACGGGCCAGTTGCAACCGGCCGACGACGCATCTTCTGGCACCGGATATTCCCGGCCCGGGATGCTTTCCTTGGACCAGAACGCCGACCGCTGCGCCCCGAGCCGCACGATTTCCACCGCAAATTCCGGAGCCGAGGTAGAGACATGCAGCGACACCGTCTCGCCGGGAGCGTAGCTGACCTGCGTGGCATACCCCTCGACAAACAGCGGCCGGGGCTCGTCCGACGCGAGGGCGGTGAGGCCGCCGAACAACAAAACGGCCACGAGCCGAAAGCATACCCAACCCGAAGTGGACGGTCGGAGGAAGTGCATGGGGGATGGTAGATTCAGCGGAAGGGAAACATCCATTCCCAACCAAGGCCAAATAAGTCGGATGGGCGGCCCACCCGTCCGACTCATTGGCCTTCCGGTATGCAGGATCCCTCAAGCAGAAGACGGCCGCCCGATCAATGGCGGCGCGGTGTCTTGGGGCCAAACCCGGGCCGGTAGGTCTGCAACGACTTTTCCTCGGGCACGAGCCGTTCGTGGACGTTCACGCCCGCCGGTGAGCGCATGTCCTGAATCTTGACCACCTCGACCGGTGAGCCACGCAACTGGGCCACGCGGGCCGTTTCGATGCCGGCATTGAAGAAATGGACGCGGTTTTCGCCGTTGATGACCGTATGGCCGCTGCGGTAGCCGACGACCATCGTGGTGCGCCCGAATATCGCCCTTCCCTCGACGCCGCCGACCGGACGCCAATGGGGCAGGCCGAGCTCGCGGGTGTAGCAGAAGTTGAAATGCAGCCAGTCGAGGCCGAAATCGAAGTCAGCGGCGACCCATCGGCCGTGGTACTTGAACCGTCCCGATCCCGCGTCGAAAATCGCTCCGGGGGGCAAGGGGCCCCAGCCGCAATAGTCGCCACCATTGCGCCAGACGACCCAGCCCGGACCCCACTCGCGATCCGGCAGCCAGATCCAGCCAAAATGGGGATGCAACTGCCAGCGGCCATAATGGAAGGCGGCCCAGCCCCATGGATAGTCGGAAGACCAATACCAGCCGGTGTCGGAGGAGATCCAGTGGCCCCCATCCGAATAGGGCCGCCACGCCGGCGCGCCCACAACCACGTTGGGCTGCCAGTACCACTGGTTATCCTCCGCCATGACCCAATGACCATAAGGGGTCAGCTCCTGGTAGAAATACGCCGCATCCGGATCCATCGTGGGTGGTGGGCTGGACGGATTGGCAGTGGGAGCGAAAGGGGCCACCGGGGCGGTGGGAGCCGGGGCCGCGACCGGAGCGAAAGCAGCGGACCCATTGCCGCTGGTGAGCATGGCGTTGATCACCGCGCCGGAGACGCCCTGCTGTTTGAGGGTAACGATGTCGTCCGTTTGGAGGGCGTAATCCAAGTTCCGCTTCTGGATGAAGCTCAGAATGATGTCATCGCCCAAGCCGGTGTCCTTGAGTTTGATCACATCGGCAATGGCTGCGGTGTTGCCGGCGTGAACCGTCTGGAAGCCCATGATGAGCACGCACATCAGCGCCATGATTCGGGCGGTAAAAACTGTCCTGTAAGTCGTCATACCTGTTCTGCTGTTTCCTGAAACTGTCTTCATTCGGACGCTCCTACAGCGACGTGACGCATTCATCCCTGATCGCCCCTCCGCTGCTGGGATCGGCCCAATATGCGATACATGACGCCGGAGCCGGCTTTGGGTGACAGCCACTTGAGTATTCAACCCCGTAACGAAGCGTTGCAGGCCTGAAATGGCTGGGCGGCGGCGTCAAATCCGTGACGGCCAACGCCTTGTATGGCAGCGTCCGGCTTCAGCCATGCGTCGTATCCTCATTTTTCTGCTCGCGCTCTTGGTTGCCGATCTGGCTCAGGCGCAGGTCGCCACCATCCCGGCCAAGGATCGCACGGTGGTGGTCATCAGCTTGGACGGGTTTCCGGCCTGGCTTTGGGCCGATCCCACGTTACCGGTACCGACACTGCGAAAACTGGCTGCTGAAGGCGCTCAGGTGAACACCATGAAAGTGTCCAACCCGGCGGTCACCTGGATCAACCACACGACCTTGGTGACGGGGGTTGAGCCGGCGCAGCATGGCGTCCTGTTCAACGGTCTGCTCGTCCGGCAGGGGCCGGGCCAGGCGCCCAAAATCGAGCCATGGGCCTTCAAGAGCCGCATGGTCCGCGTGCCCACGCTCTATGATGTCGCCCACGATGCGGGTCTGACCTCCGCCCAGGTGGACTGGGTGGCGGTGACCAATTCCGGCACCATCAACTGGGAATTCCACGAAATGCCGGACCCCGCCGGGGAAATTCCCAGTGAACTGGTTGCCGATGGCGTCCTGACGCAGTCGCAGCTCAACAATTTTGCCAAGGACGCTAGCATCACCTGGCGCGACATGGTCTGGACCAAGGCGGCGACGCACATCCTCAAGACCCGCAAGCCCAACTTGCTGCTCCTACACCTGCTGACCACGGATTCCGTCAATCACCGCTACGGACCCGGTACGCTCGCCAGCTTCACGGCCTACGCCTATGTGGACCGGCTGGTGGCGGAAGTGCTGGAAAGCCTGAACGCGGCGGGGCTCAAGGACCGGACCGCGGTCGTCGTCACCACCGACCACGGGTTCAAGGAGGTCACGAAACTGATCCTCCCCAACATAGCGCTGCGGCAGGCCGGGCTGGTCCGCGCCGCCGGGCCGCCGGTCACCGGAGCCGATGCCTACGTCATGACCCAGGGCGGCATGGCCTTTGTGTATGTGACGGATCCGGCAAGGAAGCTAGAACTGCTGCCGAAGCTGAAAACGTTGCTGGGCGGCCTCGAAGGGGTTGATCGCCTCCTTGAGCCCAAGGATTACGCTGCTCTCGGTATTCCGACGCCGGACATGAACGACGGGGCCGGCGAATTGCTGCTCTACGCCAAGCCCGGCTACGCCTTCCAGGCCAGCACCGCCGGAGACAACGTCGTCCAGGACTCCGTGACCTACTTGGGAACACACGGCTATCAGAACAACGACCCGAAGATCGACGGCATCTTTCTTGCCTGGGGCTATGGCATCCGGGCTGGTGCCAAGCTGGACCGGATCACCAACCTCGACGTGGCTCCCACGCTTGCGGAACTGCTCGGCGTCAGGCTCCCGAACCCGGCCGGTCGGGTGCTATTTGAGTTTTTGAAATGAGTCACAGGCAAGCCTTGGGCTGCGCATCGCCCAACATGGGTCGCGGGCGCACTGTGGGGAATTTGCGGGCCGGCGGTGATGGGTCGCCCAGGCGGAAGTGCTACTCGAAAATGCCGGTAGGCAGCTCCTCATGCCCTGCCCGCCGAACGCCTCGTGTTGGATCGGCCTGGTTTCGCCGTTGCCTCCCGTGGAAATACCCAAAAGCTGCGCATTGGAAGCTTTTACCGATTGGAATTGCGACGGTTTATTCCGCTGCAATCAATTCAACAACAGTGTTTTGCACACACTTTAATTCGACAAATTCGATTTAAAACATAAACTCTATTGACATAGTATAGTATTAATCCAACTCTGCGCTCGTTGCTGCGAGCGCTGGCTTCGACATCTCTGGAAGCAAGCGAGCCCGAGGGTAGCTCTCGGAGTGGCAACTTCCGCGTGTCTCTTCGTAACTGAAGAGATTTCAGCGGGACGCCGACCCGGCAATCGGGAGGCCATCAACCAACTTGGCGGAAGCGTACCGGTTCACCGGATGTTTCCTGCAATGGAAAACACACCATGACCGCCAATATCAGACCCATTCGCCTTTGCCTCGGCCTTGCCGGGCTTGGCCTCATTGCGAGCAGCCTGCAAGCGCAGGTGTTCGTCTATCAATCCCGCGACCTCGTGCTCAATTTCAGCCGGGCCGGCAGTTCCGACCTGGAGGTGGACCTCGGCCCCGTTGATTACTTTCAGAATCTGGCCGGCAGCAGCACGGTCAGCCTGACGGACAAGTACAGCGTCAGCCAGCAGCTCCTCCCGACCTTCGGGAACCTCAATTCGCTGAGCTTCTCCGTGCTCGGCACGCAGCGTGGCACCGGAGCGGATCCCGCCAACACCTCCTGGGCGACCCTGAAGCGCACCGACGTGTCAGAGGAGACGACCGCCCCGGGGCGCTACACGATCTCCAAAACCGGCCAGATCCAGTCCGCCATCAGCGGCCTTTACGGCTCCGGCGGGGCCAGCAGCGGGGCGAACATTTATGCGCCCGGTGCCGATTACCCGCCGAGTTCCAGTACGGCGCTGATCATCCCGACGACTGGCCTGGCGGCGGCGAATTCCTACTCGGTGAAATATGCCGCGACCGGCGGCGTAAAGTCGCTGCTGACCTCACCCGGAGCCGAAAACACGACGCCGTCCGATTTCGCCAGCACGGTCGGGGCCTTCCTCCGCTCCGACCTGTACGAATACCAGCCGGGCAGCGCCGGTTCTCCGGCGGCCTATCTGGGCTACTTCACCTTTTCCAATGACGGCAGCGCCTCGTTCACCCCCGTGCCCGAACCGGGCGAATACGTGGCGATCTTCGCCACCGCCCTAGCCGGGCTCGCGGTCTGGTGCCAAACGCGGAAAGCCACCGGCCAGCCCCGTAACCGCTGAGACTCAAACCAAGCCAAAACAAGAAAGCACACAAGCACCATGAAACTGGAAAACCTGATGATTGCCGGTCTCGCCGCCCTGGCGGCCGCCGGTGCGACCCATGCCGACGTGACCCTGGTGGTCGTGGGCGGAAACGCCAGCCGCGCCATCCAGTACGACCGTGCCGCCGCCGTCCTCTCCGGCGAGTCGGTGGTGACCACGTCGGACTCGAACGTCCGTTCCTTTGTCAACGGCACCATCCCCGGCAAACCCGGCCTGGGGAACGTGACGATCCACTACATCCTTTCGGGTGCGACCCTGGGACTGCAGGAGCTCAAGGACGGCACCCCGGTCACCACGGCGACGGGCGCCTCGCTGACGCCGCAGCTCGCCGTTTCCGGCGCCTTCCCGGAAACGATCGGCCTGGACGGCTCCATCTTCACCCCGAAGCGGACCCTGGTCATTCCGTTTGGCTACGTGAAGAATGACTCCCTGGCCAACACGCTGCATGGCGTGACCAACCTCACGCAGCGCCAGGCGGCCCAGCTGGAAGCCACCTCCGGGCTGCTGCCGACCGCCTACTACGGCGGGGAAAGCACCTCGGACGTCGTGTACGTCATCGGCCGTGATACCGGAGCGGCGGTCCGGCAGGTGACCGACGCTAACATCTACTTCACAGGTTCGCCCGCCTTCTGGACCACGAACACGGCCCCCAATCCTCCCCTGCCGCCGATCCCCACGCTTGGCCATGACGGCGGGGCCAAGGTCGTCAGCGACCTGCTGGTGATCCCGAACGCCATCGGCACGCTGGCCTCGACGGATTTCGGCAGCTTCACGCCGATCGCCTACGAGGGCTTCCTGCCGACACGGGAGAACGTCATCAAGGGCAAGTATCCGATCTGGGGCTATGAAGCCTGGTACGTGAAGAACTCCGGTACCGTGCCCACGGCCTCGCAGCAGTCGGTGATCGACTCCCTGTATGCCGCCGTGACGGACACGACCTTCCAGACCACCAACCCGCTCTTCAGCGCGGTGGTGCCGCTCTCCCTGCTCGAAGTCGAGCGCACTCAGGACGGCGGGCCGATTTCCTCGCTCCTCTACTGATTCCAACCGCCTGACACAAACAACCGGCCGGCGCGGCTTTCAGTCGCGCCGGCCCCCTTCATCTAACGTCATGCGTCATCTTTTCACGACTTTGGTTCTGCTCCTGCTTGCGCCGCTGGCGCAGGCGTTCACCTATCAGGATACCGACGTGCTGCTCGCCTTTCGCAAGGATGGTGCCGACGACACGCTGTTCAACCTGGGGAGCATCAGCCAGTTTCTCAACCGTACCGATGGAGAGGAAGTCCAAGTCACGAACTTCAACCTGGAGCTGGTCCGGTCCAAATATGACCTGACGGACGAGTTGAAGGTGGTGCTGCTGGCGACAACCTCCAAGGACGTGGTGCTGGCCAGCCGCGCCGCTTGGCTGAGCGATGCCGATCCGGACAGCCAGCCCACCGAGCTGACCGCCTCCCAGTGGCAGCAGCTGCTATGGTCCAAGATCAATTCGGTCGGGGTGAAGGCCCAGGATTTTTCCAAGGCCAGCCCGACCAACGCGTTCACCGCGCCCGCCTCACTGCCCTCGGCCTACACCTACATCGTGGGCAACGGCGGCACCTCGGCCAACCTCCTTTCCACCCTCGGTGGCAGCACGTCGTTCAAGGTCGAGGCCGGTGTCCCGGCGGACCTGACGCTCTATGCGATCAGGCCTTCCACCGTGTCGCCGAAACCGGCCTCGGCGCTGATCGGCCGCTTTACTTTCAGCACCGACGGGGTGCTCAAGTTCATCGCCGGCCCGCCGGTGGTGGAGCCTCCATTGGATCCGGTGCAGATCAGCGCCATCACCTACGGCGCGCCCGGGGCGACGGTCACGTTCACCTCGGTGGCCAACGCCAAGTACCGTCTGCTCAGCAGCGATTCACCGGCCGGTCCGGTCTCTGGCTGGACCGTGGGCACCACGAGCGCGGTCGGCACCGGCGGCGTGGTGTCGCTCGCCGACGCCGCCCCGGCCGGCGCGCAGAAGTTCTACGCCGTCGAAACCTTCCGTTAAGCCATGTGAGACACAGCCGCAGCCCCTGAACCGCCATGGAAACGGGGCTGCGGCCCTTATTCCCGATTTCATCTCCGAGCATCCTGTGATTTTGAAACCCATCCCACCCTACACGGGGCGGCTGGTTCTGACGTGGTGGCTGACACTGCTGGTCATGAGCTTCCGTCTCCTCAGCCAGGAACCGATCGAACGGCCGGCGGCCAAGTCGCCCACCTTCGAGGTGCGCGCCTACGCGATCGCCGGCAATTCCCTGCTCACGACCAACGAGATCGCCACGGTCACGCAGCCCTTTACGGGGATGGCGGTGGGCTTCGACCAGATCCGCCAGGCCTTGGCGGCCCTCGTCTCCGAGTATCGCCGGCGTGGCTATGTGACCGTGGGGGTCGTGCTCCCACCCCAGCAGCTGACCAATGGCATCGTGCAGGTGCAGACCACTGAGGGCCGGCTGGTCGAGGTGACCGTCGTCGGCAACGAGCACTACAGCGAGGACAACATCCGCCGTGCCCTGCCGAGCTTGGGCACCAACGTCCTGCTCAACACCCGCTGGTTCCAGCCCGAGCTGGATCAGGCCAATGGCAACAGTGACCGGCAGATCTATCCCGTGATCGGCCCCGGTCCCGAGCCGGGCACCTCCGCCCTCACCCTGAAGGTCAAGGACCGGCTGCCGCTGCACGGCCGGATCGAGGTGGACAACCGTGCGACGCCCGGCACGCCGCCGCTGCGCGTGGATTCGGCCATCCATTACAACAACCTCTGGCAGCGCGACCACCAGGCGGGCATCCAGTACAATTTCACCCCGCAGGAGCTGAAGGAGACCGACGTGCCCCTGCACCACTTCTTCGACGAGCCCCGCGTCGCCAGCTACAGCGCATTTTATCGTATGCCCCTGGGCTCCGGCGAGGGTGCCCGTGAGGACTTTGAGCAGCGCCCCTCCAGCTTCGGGTACGATCCGGTCAGCCGCAGCTTCCGCGCCCCGCCGTTGACCGGAAATCCTGACCTGATTTTTTACGGCTCGCGTTCCGCGTCGGAGACCGGTGTCCGTCTGGGAGCGCTGAAAGTCATCACGACCAACGCCTCGTTCGACATCCGTTCGCAGCCGGCGGTGCGCGATCTGACGTGGAACGAGAATCTGGGCACCCGCTTCACGCGGCCGCTACCTGAGTGGGGCGACATCCGTTCCTCGGTCTCGATCGGCGCGGATTACAAGACCTACCGGGCGTTCAATTTCTTCACGAACCTCACGTACCTGAAGGTCTATGGCACCAACAGCTTTGGTGAACGCGAGCTGCAATCGTCGGACACGATTCCCATCGACAACAATTCCGGCTCCTACCTGTTCTATGTGCCGTTGAGTGTGGCCTGGTCCGCGTCGCGGCAGGATGCCCACGGACTCACATTCGTCAGCCTGAACTCGGCCACTTTCCTGTCCGCGCTCTCCTCCGGCGATTCGAGCGTCCGACAGTTGGCCGGCTCGACCAATGCGGGCGGAAACTTCGTGACGGTCAACCTGAGCCTGGTACGCGAGCAGAAGCTGCCGCGCGACTGGACGCTCTCGCTCCGGGCGAACGGCCAGTGGGCCAGCACCAAGGTCATCAACAACGAGCAGTTCGGCCTCGGCGGCACCGCCGGCGTACGCGGGTATGAGGAAGGCGAGGAATATGGCGACGCCGGCTGGCGCGTGCTGGTCGAGCCCAAGGCGCCGCCGATCACCATCGGGCAGATCAACACCGAGCAGGGCTCCATTCCAATTACGCTCCGGGGCACGGTCTTCATTGATTACGGCGAACGGTACATCTACGACGCGCCGGCCGATGTGAAGGGCGAGCTGCGGATGCTGGGCGCCGGGGTGAGCGGCCTCGTCAACGCCGGTGACCACCTCGAACTCCGCCTGGGCATCGCGTGGGCCCTGCTGGATACGCCTTCCTCCCATGCCGGCAACGCCCGCGCCTACTTCAGCTTCGGCCTCCAATTCTGAGCCATGAGACCCCCGATCACCTCTGAGAACAGTGCCGTCCAGTGGTTTGCCTTGGTTAACCAGGGGCGAATTCTGGAGGGCGACACGAAATTCCTCAGACGCTTCCGTGGTTCGTTCGCCCCCTTCCCCCTCACCCTAACCCTCTCCCTAGGGGAGAGGGGAAAGCCGGGCGGCTTTACAAGTGGTCGGAAGGAGCATCCGGCAAATCCAACGCAAGGATTCTCAATTGGACGGGCGACCATTCTCCCTCTCCCCAAGGGAGAGGGCCGGGGTGAGGGGGAAGGCAACCCGCTTTTATCCGGGCACCTTAGTGCGCCAACTATCGTCCCGATGCCCAGCCTGCTTTCAGGCCACAGATTTTCCAGGTTCGCCATGGTGTGGTCGGCGGTGCTCTGGTCCGGCGGTTTCGCGGCGTCGGTACTGGCGAATCCCCAGGGGCTCACGGTCGTCAGCGGCACGGCCACGCCGGTCGTTAATGGCTCGCAGCTCACGTTGAGTGTCAGCCATGCGGCAGTGCTGGACTGGAAAAGCTTCAACATTGCGCCGGGAGAGACCACGGCCTTTGTGCAGCCTTCGGCGCAGTCGGTGGTGCTGAACAACATCCGCGACAAGAGTCCCTCGCAGATCTGGGGCAATCTCACGGCCAATGGCACGGTCATCCTCGCCAACGCGAACGGATTCTATTTTGGCCCGAACTCGATGATTTCGGTCGGGGGCAGTTTCATTGCGACTACCGCGACGCTGCCGGCGGACTTCGGTTTCTCCGGCCTGTGGACGTTCACCGGGATGCCGCCGCTGGCCGACATCGTCAACTATGGCACGGTGGAAAGCCGGGGCGGCGGCTCGGTCTTCCTCATCGCGGAGCGCGTTGAGAACCACGGGGTGCTGGCCGCGTCGGGCGGTGACATCTGGCTGGCGGCGGGCAAGGAAGTGCTCCTGTCGCAACGGCCCGACGGCCGCGGGATGAGTGCCCAGGTCACGCTTCCCTCCGGCAGCGTGGACAACCTGGGCCGCATCACCGCCGATGCCGGCACCATCGGCCTGCACGCCCGAGTCGTGAACCAGGGTGGCGTGATCCAGGCCGATTCCGTCCGCGAGCACAACGGCGTCATCGAGCTGGTCGCCTCGGAGCAGCTCAACCTCGGGGCCAATTCTGTCCTCAGCGCGCGCGGCGATGCTTCCGGCAACAGCCCGGGCGGACAGATCACGCTGAAATCCGACGGCGGCTTCTCCGATTCTGCCAATAGTCGCGTGGATCTGCGCGGTGGTAACCAGGGTGGCCAGGGCGGTGCGCTGGAAATCAGCGCCCAGAATTTTCAGTCATTCGCCTCTCAGCTGGACGCTTCCGCGCAGGAAGGTTTTCGCGCCGGCAGCCTGCTGGTGGACCCGACTGACATCGAACTGAACACCACCGGCAGCGGCCAGATCGGTGGCGGGGGCACGGTCGGTTCCGGCGGCGGTGGGGCGCTACAGCTCAACGTCAACACGGCGTTCAGTCAGGGCGGCTTCTCCGACATCACGCTCCAGGCCACGCACAACATCACCCTGAAGTCCGGCACCGTGTGGAACCTCAGCGCCAGCACCGGCCTTGCCGATGGCGCGCACCAGCTCACGCTGCAGGCCGGTCAGGACATCCTGTTTGAGAACAACGCCCGCATCACGGACGCGAACAACTGGTCCGTGAAGCTGGAGGCCGGCTACAACTTTGCCACCGGGCAGGTCGTGGCCGGCACCGGCTCGATCTACCTGAACGGTGGCGCGGGCAAGACCCTCAACGGAGCGCTGGAAACGGCCCAAGGCAGCATCGAAGCCACCGCCGGCAAGGACATCCTCGTCGGCCTCGGCTACATCCGCACGGTTGGCGGTGGCAGCATCCACTTGCAGGCGTTTGCGGGTGACGTGGATGCCGGCAAGCGCAACGACAGCTATGAGTTTATCTCGACCGGCGTCGGCTACCGGGTCAGCACGGCAACCTCGAACGGCCTCACCGGACCCGGCGGCATCACCACCGAGAAGGGCGGCGACGTCACCGTGGAAGCGGGCAATGACATCATTTCCAGCCCAACCCTGGTGACGGGGCGTCCGCCGGGAGGTTCGGGTGCGCTGGGCGCGGAGGCGGGCAATGTTACCCTGAAGGCCGGTGATGCCATCCGGGGAAACTTCTTTCTCCGCAACGGCACCGGCCAGCTCCTCGCCGGCGTGACTCTCACGACCGATCCGGTGACCCACCTGGACACGCTCCCGCAGGTCACGAATCCCGCCGCCGACATCGGCACTGAACTCGATCCGGTCAGTCTGAACCTGGTTTCGGGCAGTTGGTCGCTCTGGTCGGGGCGCGACATCTTCCTGCGCGAAATCCGCAATCCGAACGGCACCTTCAACGGCATCGCCCTGCCGGTGGCCGCCGGAAGCTATCTGGGCAATTCGACGGGCGGCCTGGGGGCGGACGAGGTGGTGGTCAAGCCGACGCGCAGCTCGGCGTTCCGCTTCGACTATGCACCCACCGCCGCCGCGAACTTGTGGGCCGCCAATGGCATCGAGCTGCTCGGCAGCAATCTTCCGCGTGTCAGCGGGCAGAACGATAAGAACCCGGTCATCGTGTATCCGCCGCAGCTCTCGCTGGAAGCCGGCGCGGGCGGCATTCAGATCCGCAACAGCCTCACGCTTTTCCCGTCGTCCCAGGGCAGCCTGAGCATCGTCACCCACAACGGCGGCAACCTGGAGGGGCCGCAGCCCCAGCGCGACGAAAGCACCGGCGACGTGAGCCCGCTGGTCACGCTCACCATGTCGGACAGCGGCCTGCCGGGCTACGCCACCTTTGCCCAGGGCCACGCCGTCGTGCCCCTGCATCTGCTGGACCCCGACCCGGTGCGGGTGGAGGTCGATGGCGACATCCGCAACCTCACGATCACCGTGCCGACGGCGGCGAACGTCGCCGTGCATGGGGACACCTACAATTTCGGCCTGAACGCCCAGAACCTTTCCATCGCCACCCAGCCCGGCGGCACGGGTTTGACGACGATCACGGTGGATGGCGACATCACGTACCGGGGCAACCTCACCGAAACCTCGCTCGCTTCGGGGCTGCCCGCGCAGTTCTTCAATCTGCTGCTGATCAGTGATCCGGCCCTCGTGCAGCGGGTGCTCTACAACGCCGCCACCGGCAAGCTGGACTTCATCGGCCAGATGTCGCAGAGCGAGCGCGATTATCTGCAAAATCCGCAGTTGCTGGTTTTCGACGCGCTCACGGGCGCGCCGGTCTTCGACCCCGCGACCGGTTTGCAAAAGACCACTCCATTGGCGCTGTCCGACGCGCAGCGGGCCGCCTTTCAGGATCTCTACGAACGCAGCGGCGACGCCTCGCTGGGCGGTCAGGGCCTGTCGGTGACCGGCCCGGGCAAGTTCGTGGTGAACGCGCACAATGCCGACCTTGGCATTTCCGGCGGCATCACGGTGAAAGCTCCCACCGCGCCGCTCGCACGCATTTCACCGCTGGGGGCCGCTCTCGAGGTTTCTGTGGCGGACAGTCTCGAGATGACGTCCACCCGCATTTCCAACGAGGGCTACCTGGGCACCATTTCGGTCACGGCCGAAGCCGGGCACATCAATGTCGGCAGCGCCGGGTCCGACCTGGCCGAGACGAGCCAAATCAAGGGCATTTTCACCACCGGTGGCGGCAACGTCGCGGTCACCGCGCACAACGACATCAACGTCAACGTTTCCCGCATCGCGACGTACAACGGCGGGAACATTTCCGTGACCTCCGTGGCCGGCGATGTAAATGCCGGCACCGGCGGAAACGGCTACGTGACGGTGAACGCCCTGGAGCTGGTTCCCGGAGACGAGCCGGGCCAGAGCGTGCTGCGGTCGATCTTCGACACGGTGCCGGGCAGCGGCATCTTGGTGGCGACGGTTCGCGGGGGCTCGGTTCCGCTCGGCAGCATTTCGGTCAAGACCGAGGCCGGCAGCATCAACGCCGGGCTGGGCGGTTTCTTCCAGCAGAACCGCAACGGGCTCGACACCGGGGATGCCGGCATCTTCCTCGATGCCGCCAAGGACATCGATGCCAGCAACTCCGGCATCATTGGCCGGAACATCAGCCTGAAGGCGGGCGGCGACGTGCGCGGCCTCATCGTCGGCAAGGGCTCGGTGAACATCGTGGGCCAGAACGTGACGGTGAACGCGATCAGCAGCGGCAGCGTGAGCATCAACGCCTCCGGCACGGTATCCGGCACCGTGGTGGGCGGCGGCAGCGTTTCGGTCTCCGGCGATTCCATCAGCGCGGCGGTTGTTTCCAAGTCGGTGAGCACCACTGGCGACACCAGTTCCGCCTCCCTCGGCGTCTCGACCGCCGGTGCGCCGAAAGCCGAATCCAAGGTCGCCGACGACGGTGCCACCACCGCCTCCAAAAGCTCCGAGAGCAGCCTCGCCGACGACGAGAAGAAAAAGCGCCTCGCCGGCGGCGCCAAACTCAACCGCTACGTCGGCCGCGTCACCGTCATCCTGCCCGCCAAATCCGCCAACTGAACCCCCGCGACCTTTCCATGACCCCATTAGAAATGACCCCGCTGCTTGCTGATGGCGCGCTGCAGTTCGCCTTCGAAAAGGCGACCACCGAAGGCAAAGTAACCATTGGCACCCTGGTCGTCGTGTCGCTGTTCAGTTGGACGGTGATCCTCACCAAGGCCCGCCAGCTCTGGATCGCGCGGCGCGAGGCGAAGAAGTTTTTCACCGTCTACCGCGCGACCCGCGATCCGCTCGAGCTCGCCCGGAAGAACGCTGATTTCGAGGGCGCGCCCGCGTACGAGCTCTACGTCGCCGGCGCGGACGAACTGGACTACCACCTGAAGAATCACGCCGTGACGATCAAAGGGGAGCAGCGCGTCAGTACCGCCTCCTTCGAGTCGGTGAAGGTCGCGCTCGAACGCACCGCGAGCCAGCAAGCGCTGGCGTTGGAGAAGGGCATGATCGTGCTGAGCACCGCCGTCGCGGGTGGCCCGTTCATCGGCCTGCTCGGCACGGTGTGGGGCGTGATGGAGACCTTCTCCGGCATCGCCAAGGCCAACTCCGCGAGCCTCACCACCATGGCCCCCGGCGTTGCGGGCGCGCTCATCGCCACGGTTGTCGGCCTGCTCGTCGCGATCCCGGCGATGTTCGCCTACAACTTCATGGTCACGAGCATCCGTGCCATCACGCAGGAGCTGGACGCCTTCGCGACCGAGTTCGCGACGAGCATCGAGCACGTGTACGTGGACAACCGTCCGCTCGGCGAGGAGATCAACGAGGCCAACAAGGCTTTGGCCGACCAGCTCACGCAATCCAACGTCGCGCTCGGCGACCGCATCGTGGGCGCGCTGCAGGGCGCGAACCTCGCGGGCCGGGTCAACTGACGGGCCGCCGCCCCACCGCGAATACCGCGATGAAAAAGTGCTCCCAGTCGCACCACCATTCGCTCACGGAGCTGAACATCACTCCGCTGCTCGACCTCGCGTTCGTGCTGCTCGTGATCTTCATCATCACGACCACGCCCCTCGTCAACGACCTCGGCCTCAGCCTGCCGACCGCTTCCAAGCGCGAGAAGGATCCGCCGCACAAGGCGAATTACGTGACGGTGGACGGCGCCGGCCGGCTCTTCCTCAACAAGCAGGAGGTGGACATCGCCGCGCTGCACGCCGGTCTAATCCAGCTGCGCACCGACGATCCCGATCTGAGCGTCATCGTGCGGGGCGACGCGAAGACGAAATACGACCGCATCGTCAATGTGCTGGATGTCCTCCAGCAGGCGAACGTGGTGAAGGTGGACCTCGCCACCGACCCGCTGAAACCCGGCGAACACTAGGGCATTCAACTATTACATGACTGCCAAGCCCGACAGCCCCGAGGGATTTATGATCCTGGTTTCCGCGTGGCCGTTCTCCCTCACCCCGGCCCTCACCCGCTGGGAGAGGGGGAATTGTCGCCCGTCGTGCGGTGGAGGAGCGCGCGGGAGTGGCCGGAGGCATTTCCAATCAGCCTGTGGTGTTCGTCGGCTATCCCCTCTCTCAGCGGGAGAGGGTAAGGGTGAGGGAGAACAGCAACAGCCTTCCGCGACGGTCCTTTGCCAGCACCTTCCCACCTTCAAACCGCTGTAAATCCGTCATGGCGATCCAACGCAAAAAGCGGAACTCGGCGAAGCTCAACCTGATCGTATCGCTCGTCTTTCATGCGGCCATCATCGCGGCGCTCGTGTTCCTGGCCGCCCGCGAGGGCTACCTCGGCAAGAAGCTCAAGACCATCGCCGTGACGATGGCGGCCAAGGAAAAGCCGCCCGAGAAACCCAAGGAGGAAGAGAAACCGCCGGAACCGAAACCCGAACCGCCGAAAGCCGAGGAGCCGAAAGCCGCTGTCGCCAACGTGCCGCCTCCGCCCACGGTCGCACCAGCGCCCACCGCAGTCGCTCCCGCCGCCGCCCCGCCGGCCACGGCGCTGCCGGGATTCGCCTTCACCGATGGCGCGAAGGCCGTGGAGACGACCTCCGATCCCGTGCAACTCTACCGTGGCTTTATCGAGTTTGCGCTGCGCTCGAAGTGGATCCGGCCCGAGGGCATCGCCGATGAGAGCTACGTCGCCGAGGTCGAGCTGGCGGTGGACCCGAAGGGCAACGTGACCGGCTCGGATTGGAAACGGGGTTCGGGCCATGCCGTGTGGGATGATTCCGTGCGCCGGGCGCTGGCCTCGACCAAAAGCCTGAGCCGGCCCCCACCCAAGGGCTTCCCCGGAAAATTCCTCGTGCGCTTCGACGTCGTCGCCGAAGCCGATGCCACCAGCCCGCTGGCCCTGCCATGAAGAAGGTTTCTCAATCGCATCACAGCTCGATGAACGAGCTGAACATCACGCCGCTGCTGGACCTCGCGTTCGTGCTGCTCGTGATCTTCATCATCACGACGCCGCAGCTCGTGAACAACCTGGAGCTGAACCTGCCTTCCGCCAAGGTGCCGCCGCCGCCGAAACAGGAGCCGGCCAAACCGAACCAGCTCGTCGTGTCCGCCACGGGAGCCGTGTCGCTCAACGGCCAGTCGCTGACGCTGCCGGAATTGCGCACCACGCTCGCCGCGCTGAAGTCGGCCAATCCGGACGTGGCGCTCGTGGTCAAGGGCGCGCGCGACGCCGACTATCAGCACGTCATCCGCGTCCTCGACATCATCCAGCAGCTCGACATCACCAAGATGGGCCTCGCCACCGAAACCGCGCCATAACTCCGCACCCGCCTTTCGCCGAAACACCAAACCTCAAACCGTTCCGCGTATGTCCCGCATCTACGACAACATCACCGAAACCATCGGCAACACCCCGCTCGTGCGGCTGCACCGCACGGCGAAGAAGCACGGCGTGGTCGCCGATCTGCTGCTCAAGCTCGAGTTCTTCAACCCGCTCTCCTCCGTCAAGGACCGCATCGGTCTCGCGATGATCGATGACGCCTTCGCGAACGGCCGCATCAATGCCGACACCGTCCTCATCGAGCCGACCAGCGGCAACACTGGCATCGCGCTCGCCTTCGTCGCGGCCGCGCGCGGCCTGAAACTGATCCTCACCATGCCCGAGACCATGAGCCTCGAACGTCGCAAGCTGCTGAAGATTCTCGGCGCGAAACTCGTGCTCACCGAGGGACCGCGCGGCATGAGCGGCGCCATCGCCAAGGCCGAGGAGCTGCACGCGCGCATCCCCAACAGCGTCGTCCTCCAGCAGTTCTCCAATCCGTCGAACCCCGCCGTGCACCGCCGCACGACCGCCGAGGAAATCTGGCGCGACACGGGCGGCCAGGTGGACTTCGTGGTTGCCGGCGTCGGCACCGGCGGCACCATCACGGGCGTGGCCGAGGTGATCAGAGCTCGGCGGCCAGAGTTCCGGGCCATTGCGGTGGAACCCACGAAATCGCCGGTTCTGACCGGCGGGAAGCCGGGGCCGCATAAGCTGCAAGGCATCGGTGCCGGATTCATCCCCGCCAACCTCAATCGTGCCATCGTGGACGAGGTCATCACCGTGAGCGAAGAGGACGCCGGACCTATCTCGAAGGAGATCAACCAGCTCGACGGCATTCCGGTCGGCATCTCCAGCGGGGCGATCGCCTGGGCGGCCATCCAGGTCGGCAAGCGGCCGGAGAATGCAGCGAAGACCATCGTCGCGATCATCCCCTCTTGCTGCGAACGCTACCTCTCCTCCTGGCTCTTCGCCGACATCAGCGCCGAGAGCGACGTGGTGTGACGGCCCTGGCCGGGGCCCATTTTCCGTCCCCTTGCGGAAGCGGCATTGGAGTTAACAACCAAGAAACAAAGAAACAAAGACGCGAGGCCCAGCCCTTCCTGCGCCTGGCATGCACCCGTCGGCGGCCAATGATTCGCCCGCTTTAGGGGAGAGGAGGACCGCCCTCATGGTCAGGGCTGAAAGCCTGTCCGAATAATGCCTGGGGTGGAGCGAGCCGTGCGAGCGCAGCCCCAGGTTGCCTGAGCCAAAGTCCTCGAGCGCTGTAAGCGCGTCCGAATGTGTGTGTGGCCAAGTCAGGCCTTCAACCCTCAGACCAGCCCATCGGGGCTTGTCCCTGGGGCTTCACTCACGGTGTTCGATCCACCCAGGCATTCCTCAGACGCGCTTTCAGCGCTGCCGCTGAACCTCAAGCCGCTCCTTTTTTCCCCTCGCCCGGTGACGCAAGGCGGATGCGTTCGTGGCGTTCGATCTGCACGACGCGCGAATTGTGGACGGTGATTTCGACCGACCCAAATTCAAGGCCGGCAATGGCGGCGGCGACCAGGCTGGAGATCTCCTTCGGGAGCACCTCCTCGGGTCGCAGTGAGGTGGAATGAGGCGGCAGGACGGTTGCCCGGCCTTCGTTGGCTAAAGGTGTACTCAAGGGTGATGCAGGGTCGGGTTTGTTGGCTTACCGGAGGGCAGTTCCACACTCAACGCGAGCGGCGTGTGGTCAGAGTTTTTTGTTTATAAATCTATTAAGTCAATAGATTTTATGTAGTGAAATGAATTCAGCACGCTTGGCGCTTTGGGTGAAAGGCAAGCCGAAGGCCGATTTCTACTTGGAAGTTACTGCCCGCAAGGCGTTGCGTGAGCGCTTTTTCCTGCCAAATTCCGCACCAGATCGCTAGACTGCTCTCAGAATGCTCTCGCAAAAGGCCAAGTACGGGATCCGGGCGCTGCTGTATCTCGCGCAGCACGGCCAAGGTACGCCGGTGCTGATCCGGGATATTGCAGAGAAGGAACGGCTGCCCAAAAAGTTCCTGGAGGCCATTTTGCTGGAGCTGAAAAGTGCGGGAATTCTCCACAGCCGACCGGGCAAAGGCGGCGGCTACACGCTGAACCGGCCCGCCAAATCCATCACTCTGGGTCGGGTCATCCGTCTGATCGACGGCCCATTGGCCCCGATCCCGTGCGTCAGCCAGACCGCTTACGCCCCCTGCCGGGAATGCCTGGACGAAAAGACCTGCACCATTCGCGCCATCATGAAGCAGGTCCGTGATGCCACCGCTGCGATCCTCGACGAAACCACTTTTGCCGATCTGCTGGACCAGCAGAACAAGCTCGCCCAAGGCGTTGCCGGCATCGATTTCAGCATTTGATCGGTTCGGGTTGCCGCTTTGCTGAATTCCACACTCCCTCAGTAGGGAACCACCGACCAGCGGTGCAACCCGGGGTGGATGAGGCTTTCGGGCACATTACCGGGCAATTGCAGACCGGTCTCCGACTTCGCAATCGGACTCACCTTTCCTAAATTCAGGTCCAAAATGCATCTGCTTTGATGAGTAAATGCATAATCTCTATTGACTAAATAGAGGTAATTCCAAAACTTGGTCGAACCGAAGGCGGCCACTGCGCCTGAAGCGCTCCGGATATTGCGGCTGACCAGCCGCCGCCGTGAGGGCCTGCCAGCCCTTAAATCATTCAACAGTCAGACACCGAGTTTACCCTGCATGAACAATTCGCCGATCCGTCTCCCCCGATTGATAGCCCTGCTGGCTTTGGGTGCGGCCCTGCCCGCCGGTCTTGCGGCCGAGGAGAGCCAGGGAGAAATCAATCAGCGACTGCTGAAGCGGCTGGAGCAGCTGGAGCAGGAGGTGAAGGAGCTGCGGAAGACGGCGTTGCCCCAGGTGAAGATCGATCCGGACTACAACGCCGTCCGCCTGGAGGACGTGGAGCAGAAAATCCGCGTCATCGAGCGGAAGAGCGAGCTGGCCTCGGAAGCCGCCGTGGAGAAGGCGAAAACCGCGCCTGTGCTTGCAGCGGGTCCGGAAGGCTTTCAGTTCCGGTCGGCCGACACCAATTTCGTGATCCGGTTCCGGGGTTACGTCCAGGCCGACGCCCGGTTCTTTCCCGACAACAACTCGGCGGGAACGGCCAACGACACCTTCCTGATGCGCCGGGTGCGCCCGATCATCGAAGGGACGGTGTACGGGAAGTATGACTTCCGTGTGATGCTGGATTTTGCCTCGGGCATCACCTCGAGCGCGGCCAACAACAGTTTCGTGCAGGACGCCTACCTCAATGCCCGGCTCTACCCGGAATTCCAGATCCAGGCGGGCAAGTTCAAGGAGCCGGTCGGGCTGGAACGCCTGCAATCCGGGAACAATCTGCTGTTCATCGAGCGCGGGTACCCGACCCAGCTCGTACCCAATCGGGATGTCGGCCTGCAACTCCACGGCAGCATCCGCGAAGGGCTCCTGAACTATCAGGTCGGCGTCTTCAACGGTGTGGCGGACGGAGCCAGCGGCGATCTGGATACGGCCGACAACGACAAGGATGTCGCCGCACGGGTGTTTTCCCATCCCTTCAAGAACAGCTCCATCGAGGGGCTGCGCGGCCTGGGCGTCGGTGTGGCCGGTACCACCGGCAATCAGGAAGGCGCCTTGCGGGTGTTCTCCTCCCCGGGCCAGCAGCAGATCTTCAACTACCGCTCCGGGAAATCGGATCCTCTGTCCACCCTTTACGGACTGCCGCTCGTCAACGTCGTCGCCGACGGCGAACATTGGCGTCTCGCTCCCCAGGCCTATTATTACTGGGGGCCGTTCGGGTTCTTCGGCGAATACGTGTTTTCCCAGCAGGCCAACCGGCGCGACCTGATCGACAACAACGGCCTCATCACCGCCTCCAGCGCGGCCACGTTCCGGAACACGGCCTGGCAGGTGGCCGGTTCCTACATCCTGAGTGGCGAGGACAACTCGTTCAATCCGCTGGTTCCACGTCAGCCGTTTACGCTGGGGGACACGGGTTGGGGTGCCTGGGAATTCGCCGCCCGCGCCGGTGGACTTGATGTCGACAAGTATGCCTTCAGCCTCGGCTACGCGCACCCCAGCGTCTCGGCGGCCGGCGCGTTTTCGTGGGGCGTGGGCGTCAATTGGTACGTGAATCGCAACATCAAGATCAGCCTGAACTACGAGCAGACCCGCTTTGACCTCTCTGATGCGTCCCCCGGAGCCGGCATCACCGTGCCCGTCAGTCCGCTGCTGCTGAAAGGCGAGAAGGCGGTGCTCACGCGGGCGCAGGTTTCATTTTAAGCGCGATTCCTTCGCCCCGACTTTGTTTGCAAGAGCAAGAGCATGAGCACGAAAATCCCCGTCCGCTTCGTCCTGTCGCTGCTGGTTTTTGCCGGCCTGCTGCTGCCCGGCAGCCTCTCCGCGGACGTCACCATCCTGAACGTCTCGTACGACGTCACCCGGGAGTTTTACAAGGAGTACAACGAGCTCTTCGCGCAGCACTGGCTTGAGACCGCGAAGGAGAAGGTCACCATCCGCCAATCCCATGGCGGTTCGAGCAAGCAGGCCCGCTCGGTGATCGATGGGCTCGACGCCGACCTGGTTACGATGAACCAGTCGCTCGACATCGACATGCTGTTCGAGAAGGGGCGGCTCATCCCCAAAGACTGGGCGCAACGCCTACCGCACAACAGCGCCCCCTCGACCTCCACGATCCTGTTCATCGTGCGCAAAGGAAACCCGAAGGGCATCCGCGACTGGCCGGACCTGGTGCGCCCACGGGTCTCGGTGGTCATCCCCAACCCGAAGACCTCCGGCAACGGGCGCTACAGTTATCTGGCCGCCTGGGGCTACGCGCTCAAACAACCCGGCGGGGATGAGGCCAAGGCGAAGGGATTTGTCACCGTGCTATTCAAGAACGTCCCCGTGCTGGACACCGGCGGTCGGGGCGCGACGACGACATTCCTTCAGCGCGGCATTGGTGACGTTCTGCTGACCTTCGAGAGCGAAGTGGCCGCCATCCGCAAGGAATTCGGCAGCGACGCGTTTGAAGTCATCGTGCCATCCGTCAGCATTCTCGCGGAGAATCCGGTGGTCTGGGTGGACAAGGTGGTCACCAAGCACAACACGGCCAGGGTGGCCCGGGCCTATCTTGAATTTCTCTACAGCGAGCCGGGCCAGGAGCTGGCGGCGAAATTTTATTTCCGCCCCAGCAACCGCGACGTGCTCGCGCGCCACAAGGACCAGTTCCCTGAGCTGCAACTGCTCACCGTGGACGAAACCTTCGGCGGCTGGGCGGCCGCGCAGAAGACCCACTTCAGCGACGGCGGCGTGTTCGACCAGATTTACAAAACGTAGCACCACTCTCCGCGCGGGATCCGACGCCTTCGTCCGACGCGTGTTCTCTCTCCTTGAATGGAGGGAGGGGACGACCTGCGGATTCTCTGGCTTCTTTTCAACTGGCCGCTGGGGACCCTGTTTGAAGGGGCCAGGAACAGCAGCTTGCATTGCCTGACCGCTTCGGCCCAACTCCTCCCATGCACGCCCGTGCTGCGACTGCCCGGCTGCCGCAAGGCGGCCACGGCGGAATTCCGCTGCCACCGGGTGCGGCACATCCCGGCGACCGGGAAAACCAGGGGAGGAAACCATGAGGATCTGGGTTCTGTTCTGTGCCGCCGTCGTCATCTCCACCCGCTGTTTCACGTCGGACATTCTGCCGCCGCGAAGTCATTTGAATGCCGCCCATACGAATCCGCCGATCAGTTTCGAGGCCAACATCGGCCAGGCGGATCCGGCGGTTGAATTCCTGGCCCACGGGCGCAATGGGAACCTCCTGCTGACAGGCAACGAAGCCTGGCTCACGCTTCAGAAAAGCGGTCAGGGAAGCGAACCGGGTGTCTTGCGGTTGAAGCTTCCCGGTGCAAATCCCCATCCGCAACTGGAGGGTCTCGACCTGTTGCCGGGCCGGGCGAATTATTTCGGCGGCAATGATCCCGGCCGCTGGCGCACGAACGCACCGACGTTCGCCAAGGTGAGATATGGCGACGTTTATCCGGGCGTGGATCTGGTCTATTACGGCAACCAGCAGAAGCTGGAATACGACTTCGTCGTCCATCCCGGCGCCGACCCGAACCTGATCGCCCTGGAATTTGCCGGCGCAGAAGCGATCAGCCTCGAGGCCAACGGCGACCTGTTGTTGCAACTGCCGGGCGATCTGGTCCGCCAGCACAGGCCGGTGGTCTATCAGGAGGTCAACGGTTCGCGAAAGCTGCTCGTGGGCGACTACATCCTCCGCCCGGACAGGCAGGTTGGCTTTCGGGTGGCCGACTATGACCGCACCCGGCCGCTCATCATTGATCCCGTGCTGTCTTATTCCGCGACGTTCGGGGGCGGCGGTCTGAATCAGGCGCTGGCCATCGCGCTGGATGCGCAAGGCAACGTCTATGTCACCGGCAACACCACTGCGGCCGACTTTCCGATCGTCAACGCCGTGCAAGCCGGCTTTCTCGGCACCCAGGATGTCTTCGTCACCAAATTCGACACGAACGGTGCCATCGTCTATTCCACCTTTCTCGGCGGCGGTGCTTTCGGCCACATCGATGCTTACAGTTCCGGCCAGGGCATCGCGGTAGATGCCGAGGGCGATGCCGTTGTGACCGGTTATACCGGCGCGACGAATTTTCCGACGGCCAATGCCTTGCAGCCCATCCATGGCGGCGGCATCGACGCCTTTGTCACGAAGCTGAATCCTGCCGGGAACGCCCTCCTCTATTCCACCTTCCTCGGCGGCACCGGGTTCGATGCCGCCAATGCCATCGCGCTCGCCACCAATGGCGACGCCATCATCACCGGCTACACCCAGTCCACCAACTTCCCGACAGCCAACGCCGCGCAACCGGCCTATGGCGGCACCGGCGACGCCTTTGTCGCGAGGCTGGGTGCGGATGGCGGCACTCTGACCTATTCGACCTACCTGGGAGGCAGCGGTTCTGAAAACAACGGCGTGTCCCTCCTCGTTGGCCTGCCCTCCTATGTCATCGCTCATTTTGGCGGGGCGCTGGCGGTGGATTTTGACGGCAACGCCTTTGTCACCGGCTGGACCTACTCGACCAATTTCCCGGTGCTGAACGCGTTTCAGCCGACCAATGGCACATCCTATTACGACCTGTTTGGAGCCGCCTTTATCACGAAGTTCGATCCGGCGGGCAGCCTCGTTTACTCCACTTATCTTGGCGGCGGACAGGGTGACTTCGGCCGGGCCATCGGAGTTGATTTCAATGACAATGTTTATGTCGCCGGCAGCGACGGTGGCGATTTCGGCGGCGGTTTGCCGATCACCAACGCCTTCCAGCCTGCTTTTGGCGGTGGCCCCCACATTGGCGACGGCTTCGTCGCGGCGTTTGATGCCACCGGAACCAACCTGATTTATTGCACCTACCTCGGCGGCAGCGGCGATGAGCAGATCAACGGTATCGCGGTTCGCCCGGAGGACGGGGCCGTCGTCGTCACCGGCTTCACGGACTCGCCCGACTTTCCGCTGGTGGATGCCGTCCAACCCACCGGCTATCAGGGCCTGTTCAAATCCACCGATGGCGCGAGTTCGTGGAACTTCAGCAACTCCGGCCTGACCAGCGGGATCATTTATTCCATTGAAGTGGATCCTTCAGACGCTTCGGTCATCTATGTTCTGGCGGCGAGCGGCTATGAGCCGGGTGTTTTCAAGAGCACCGATGGCGGCGCGCATTGGGCTTTGATGAGCAGCGGCCTGGGCTACGTCCCCGCGGGTTTCAATCCGGACGGCAGTCTGCTGGCGCTGGATCCGCTGCATCCGGGCACGCTCTATGCCGGCGGCTACGGCGCGGTTTTCAAGACGACCGATGGCGCCGCCCACTGGACTTCTGGCACCAATGGTCTGCCGGCCACAGCGATTGTTCAGACCGTGGCCGTTGACCCGGTCACGCCCACGACGCTCTACCTCGGGACTTCTTCCAAGGGTGCCTTCAAGAGCACCGACGGCGGGAACAGTTGGAACCTCATCACCAACGGCTTGAACAATATGAATGTTCGCGCGCTGCTGGTGGATCCGCAAAATCCGTCCAACGTCTATGCCGGGGTGGACAATCTTTTCAGTGCCAGCCTGTTCAAGAGCACCGATGGCGGCGGCAACTGGACCGTTCTCGGCGGCGGTCTGCCGACGGGACCGGTCGTGGCGCTGGCCGCCGGCTCCTCGATGATTTATGCGATGCTGGGCGACGGTATCAGCTCCTCCGCTCTGGAGGTCAGCGCCGATGGCGGCGGCCACTGGTCACAACTGCTTGAGTCCCTTGGCCTCCAATTCACGGCGCTGGCAGTGGCCGCGCCGTCGGCCTCGGCCTCGATGCCGGCCTTGGGTATCGGCCTCTCGGGCAACACTGCCAGCTTCTCCTGGCCCGCTTCCTTTGCCGGTTACGCTCTGGAATCCACGCCGTCGCTGAACTCGGCCGACTGGCAGGGCGTGGTGACTTCGCCGGTCGTGGACAACGGCAACAACGTCGTGACCATCCCCCTGTCCGACACGCAGGGATATTTCCGTCTGCGCTCGACCGGGAGCTCGCCGGCTGTGCCGACCCTATTTCTGGGCACCGACGAGGCCAGCGGCGAGGGTGTGCTCAAAAGCACCGACGGCGGCAATATCTGGTACGCTGTTGGCTTCCCCGGCGACACGATCAACGCGGTGGCCGTCAATCCCGCAGATCCCGCCACCGTCTATGCCGGCTTTGCCGGCGGACGCGACGGCTTCGTCGCCAGCTTGTCGCCCGACGGCCAGCTTTATTCCTCCACCTATCTGGGTGGTTCCGGCGCGGACCAGGGCAACGCCATTGCGTTGGACTTCGACACGGCTTACATCGCGGGTTCCACCAGTTCGAGTGATTTTCCGACCACGGCGGCTCCTTCCCTTGCTGGTCGATCCCGAATCAAGCCGGCTGGCGCGAAGCCAATGGGGGATCCGCCCGGTGCTCCGCCAATTATCCCACCAACCAGTCCACCCATAAAAGGGTCACCCCCAGGAGCCAATCGCAGCACCGCTTCTGTGACCTGGGTCGGGCCGGTCTTTAATTGTCCAAAAAGTGAAACCCGCCCCCCGCTAACGTGGAAAATTGGCAATAGTCAGTATCAATCTCAAGGAGGGTTCCCACCTCAGGGTAGTTTTACCATACGAGGAACAGCCTTCGGAACGTCACCGATACCCGGAATGAATCTCAAATCCGACGACAATCTGAAAAACAGCAATTGGACGGAGGTGTTTTTGAGTGGAAAACCGACGACGCCTGGCGTTTACGATGTTTTCTTCGATTATTTCGTGCCGCCAGATTGTCATTGGACGATTTCACGCACCATCACCGTGATACCGTGACCGGGCAGTTGTTGTCCGCGAAAAGCCAATCTTGGAACGACCCTTTGCGAAGTGGCGCGTTCCCTGAGCCCCGTCCGCAGCAGCCCCAGCCGCCGCCGCGCAGCGAGCTTCACCCAGGACCAGAGTGAGACCCGTCACCTCTTCTCTTACGGGGCGGCCGCTCAACCCGCCTTTGCCGCCAGTTCCGCCACCTGTTTTTCCAGCTCCCGCAGGCGGCGCACCATGTCGGGGAGCTGCATGGCGGCCACCCATTGACGCTTGGTCTGCTTGTCGGGCATGGCGGGACTGCCCAGCACCGTCTCCCCGGGGCCGACGTCGCGCATCACGCCGGATTGCGCGCCAACGGTCGCCTGGGGACCGAGTTTGAGGTGGCCGGCGATGCCGGACTGCGAGGCGATCACGCAGTAGTCACCCAGCCGGGTGCTGCCCGCAATACCGCTCTGCCCCATGGCCAGGCAATGTCTGCCGATGGCGACGTTGTGGGCGACATGGACCAGGTTGTCGATCTTGGTGCCCTGGCCGATGACGGTGGAGCCGAGCGCCGCGCGATCCACGGCGGCGTTGGCCCCAATTTCGACGTCGTCATGGATTACTACGTTGCCAACCTGGAGCACCTTCCGGTGACGGCCCTCGTCGAATACATACCCGTAACCATCAGACCCAATCACCGTGCCGGCATGGATGCTCACGCGATTGCCGATCTGCGTGCGGGAATACAGGACGACGTTGGGGAACAGCGTCGTGTCCTCGCCTACGACCGCGTTCTGCCCGAGGTGGTTCCCGCCCATCAGCACGGAGCGCGCTCCGACGCGGACCCCCTCGGCCAGCACGCAGCCCGGTCCGACCTGGGCAGACGGGTCGACTTGGGCCGAGGCCGCCACGACCGCGCTGGGGTGGATGCCGGCGACAACCGGATCCGCCGGATGAAACAGCGGCAGCAGCCGGGCGACCGCGATGCGCGCATTCGCCACGCGGATGACGACCTTGGTTGCCGAGGTAAACGGACCGGAAACCAGGATGGCGGCGGCGGCGCTCTGCTCGGCAGCGGCAAAGTAAGTCTCCTTTTCAGCGAAGGTGAGGTCCCCGGCTTGCGACTGATCGGCAGCGGCCAGGCCGGTGATGAGAACGGTGGCGTCACCGAGGACTTCGCCCCGGACGTGTTCGGCAATCTGAGCGGCGGTGAAAGGCATGGCTGAATTCAGGAGGGGTTGCAGAAGGTGGGATTGGGCCTGCGATCAGCGGAGGGCGGGACGCCGGAGTTTCTGGGCGAATGGCCTGGTCGCCCGCCTGTGCTGATGGCCGGTTTTCATGGGCAATGCAGTGCGGTCAGGCTCCTGCAAAGACGGTTCCTTGTCGATGAATGCTTCGTTTCCGGCCGGGCCATCCCATTTTGAAGAACCTGCGCCGGTTGCCGTCGGATGTGGCTCGACGTGACTCGGGCGAAGGAATAGGAATTTGGCCGTTCCTCCCCAAGTTTACGACGAGCCGAAAAACCTCATGACAAACGCCCTTCCTCGCACGCTGCGAACCCTGCTGTTGTTGGCGCCCTGGTGGCTCCCGGCGGTGCTCGGCGCGGAGTCCGAGGCGGGTGGTTCGGCGGTGTTCGAGCGTGAGGTGAAGCCCCTGCTCACCGAGTACTGCCTCAAGTGCCATTCGACCGAGAAGCATAAGGGCGACCTGGATTTGGAGCCGTTCACCTCGCTGGAGGCGGTGCGGAAGCATCCCAAGATCTGGCAGGGCGTCGTGGAGCAGGTGTCCGCCGGCGAGATGCCGCCGAAGGAAAAGCCCCAGCCTACCGCGCCCCAGCGCGAACAGCTTCTGGCCTGGGTCAATGCCGCCCTCGACGACATCGCCCGCGCCCGGGCGGGTGATCCCGGGCCGGTGGTGCTCCGCCGGCTCTCGAATGCCGAATACACCTACACCGTCCGCGACCTGACCGGCGTGGACTCGCTGGATCCGGTCCGCGAGTTCCCCGTGGATGGCGCCTCGGGCGAGGGGTTCATGAACGTCGGCAACTCGCTCGTGATGTCGCCGTCGTTGATCACCAAATACCTCGACGCGGGCAAGACTGTCGCCAGCCACGCCGTCCTGCTACCGGATGGCATCCGCTTTTCCCCGAAAGCCTCACGACGCGACTGGACGGAAGATCTGTTGGTTGAGATCCGTGGGTTTTATCGCCAGTACACGGACCCGCGCGGCGGCGACAAGGTGAACCTCCAGGGCATCATCTTCGAGACGAACGAAGGGGGCCGTGTGCCGCTGGAGAAGTATCTGTCGGCGACGCTGGAGCTGCGCGAGGCGCTGCGACGTGCGCCCAAATCCGGTGGCGAAGCAGCGCGTAGCAAGGCTCGTGACGCGGCGATCGCCTCGGTATCAGCCGCGCACGGTCTGTCGCCCAAATATCTCGGCACCCTGTGGACCGCCCTGACCAGTCCTGAACCATCTCTCGTGCTCGATCCCGTCCGCACGCGGTGGAAGACGGCGACCACGAACGACGTCTCCACCCTCGCTGCCGGCATCGCCGACTGGCAGAAGGCGCTCTGGAAATTCAGCACCGTCGGCCACATTGGCAAGGCCGGTGGTCCCAAGGCGTGGATGGAGCCGGTCAGCCCCCTCGCGGCGAAGCAGGAAGTGCGGCTTAAGCTGCCGGTGCCGCCTGAGGGCAAAGACGTCTCGCTCTACCTCGTTGCCTCAGACGCGGGCGACGGCAGCGACCACGACTTCTTGGTCTGGGACCAGCCGCGCTTCATGGCGCCTGGCCGCCCCGATCTGCTGCTGCGGGATGTCCGGGCCGTCGCCCATGAACTGACCGAGCGTCGCGCCCAGATGTTTTCGACCACCGCACACGCATTGGATGCGGCGGCCGAACTGGAAGCCTCCGCCACTGGCGGCGATGTCGCGAACTTGGCTCGCCAACACGGTGTCGCCGCCGCCGACCTTACCGCTTGGTTGACCTATCTCGGAATTGGCGCGACCGAACCGGTGGCGATCAAGGGGTACTTCACCACCAAGCTGACGAAGGTAACCGACCGTGACTTCGTCAATGGTTGGGGCAGCTCCGATACGCCGTTGCTGCTGGCGAATGCCTCCGATCAGAACCTGCGCATCCCCCAGAATTTGAAGGCGCACGGGATTGTGGTGCATCCGTCGCCGACCTTGGATGCCGTGGTCGGCTGGCGTAGTCCGGTGGCCGCCACGCTGCGAGTCACGGCGAAGGTGCAGCACGCGCATCCGGAATGCGGCAACGGCGTGACCTGGTCGCTGGAGCTGCGCCGGGGCGCGAACCGCCAACGATTGGCCGCCGGAATCTCGGAGGGCGGTCGGCTAGTCAATGTGGGGCCGTTTGAGAACGTGGCCGTGCGGCCGGGCGATCTCATCTCGGTGGTCATTGGCCCGCGCGATGGCAACCACTCGTGTGACACGACGGCCGTGGACCTCACGCTCACCACGATCGGTGGTGACGGCCGCGAATGGGATCTTTCGCAGGACATTTCGCCCGACGTGCTCGCGGGCAATCCGCACGCCGACCGCTTCGGTACCGCGAACATCTGGCATTTCTACACCGAGCCCGACAAGGGCGGCCCCGAATTCGGGCCGGTGGTCCCCGCCGATTCGCTGCTCGCGCGATGGCGCACCGCCGCTAGCGGGGAGGCGAAGCAAAAGCTCGCCGCCGCCGTGCAACAACTCCTGCTCAGCGGAGGAGCCGGATTGGTGAAGGATTCGCCGGACGCCGCGCTGTACCGGCAACTCGCCTCGCTCGGTGGACCGCTCCTGAGCGCGGTGCCGCATACGGCCGCCGTGGTCTCCGCGAAACCGGACAAGGCCGTCGAATCGGCCAAAGCCTCGAAGCGCAAAAAAACTGGCAACAACGGAGCCCTGCCTGCTGTACCAGCCCTGCCTGGACTTGATCCCGCGCTGTTCGGCCAGAACCCCGGTGGCCAGCCCATCGATGCCGCCAGCCTGGCGATGCGGGCTCCGGCCGCCCTCGAAATCGAGCTGCCGGCCGATCTCGTGGCCGGCTACGAGTTTGTCACGACGGGCCGGCTGGACACGCAGGCGGGAGCCGAAGGCAGCGTCCAACTCCAGGTGCTCACGACCAAACCCGCCGGGACCAATTCCTTGGTGGCGAGCGTCGCGACCAAGCAGGTTGGGAAAGGCGTCTGGACCGATCCCGACAAGCCGGTCAGCTACGCCGCGCCCATCGTGGTGAATGACGGCAGCGCCGCCCGGAAACGCATCGAGGCCGCCCTGGATGGATTTCGCCAACTGTTCCCCGCCGCGCTGTGCTATACCAAGATCGTGCCGGTGGATGAGGCGGTCACGCTCACCCTGTACTACCGCGAAGACGACCAACTCGCGCGCCTCATGCTGAACGACGCCGAGCAGGCCAAGCTCAACCGTCTCTGGGACGAGCTGCACTTCGTCAGCCAGGATGCCTTCGCCCTCGTGGATGCCTTCGAGCAGCTCTGGCAGTTCGCCACGCAGGATGCCGACCCCAAGGTCTTCGAACCCCTGCGCGAGCCGATCAAGCAGCGGGCGGCCGCATTCCGGCAGACGCTGACGAATGCCCAGCCGCGCCACCTCGACGCGGTGCTGGAGTTTGCCGATCGCGCCTACCGCCATCCGCTGAACGACGCCGAAAAAGGCGAGCTGAAGGGGCTTTATGGCAGGTTGCGTGACGAGGGAATGCCCCATGACGAGGCGATCCGGCTGCTGCTCGCCCGTGTGCTGGTGGCGCCGGCGTTTCTGTACCACGCTGAAACACCGGGCCCGGGTGTGGCACAGGTGCCGATCAGTGACGACGAGCTCGCCAGCCGGTTGAGCTACTTCCTGTGGTCCTCGGAGCCGGATCCGGAGTTGCGCGACCTCGCCGCGCGCGGTCGGCTGCACGACCCGACGGTGCTGGCCGCGCAGACCCGCCGGTTGTTGGGTTCCCCGCACGTCCGCCGCCTTGCCACGGAGTTCGCGTGCGCCTGGTTGCACATCTACGACTTCGATCAGCTGAGTGAGAAGAGTGAGCGGCACTTCCCGACCTTCGCGGCTCTGCGCGGCGACATGTACGAGGAGTCGATCCGCTTCTTCACCGACTTCTTCCAGAGCGACCGGCCGGTACCGAGCATCCTCAATGCCGACTATGCCTTCGTGAACGAGCCCCTGGCCAAACACTACGGGATCACCGGGGTGAAATTCGCCGGCAGCAACGACTGGCAACGGGTTGAGGGCGTGAGGCAGTTCTCCCGTGGCGGCATTCTCGCCCAGGCGACCACGCTCTCGAAGCAGTCCGGCGCCTCACGCACGAGTCCGATCCTGCGCGGCAACTGGCTGAGCGAGGTTATCCTCGGCGAGAAGCTGCCGCGTCCGCCGAAGGATGTCCCCCGCCTGCCCGAGGACGAGGCGACCGAAACGCTGACCGTCCGCCAGCTTACCGAAAAGCACAGCAGCGACCCGCGTTGTGCGACCTGCCACATCCGCATCGACGGCTTCGGATTTTCGCTGGAGGGCTTCGACGCGATCGGCCGCCACCGCGACCGCGATCTGGGCGACCGCCCCATCGACACCCATGGCAAGACGATGGACGGCGCGCAGTTCGAGGGCCTCGACGGCCTGCGCGATTACCTGCTCACCAAGCGCCGCGACGCCATCGAAAAGCAGTTCTGCCGCAAGCTCCTCGGCTACGCGCTCGGCCGTTCGGTACAGCTCTCCGACGGCCCGCTCATCGCCGAGATGCGCGCCCAACTCAAGGCGAACGGCTACCGCGTCGGTGCGGCCATCGAGACGATCGTGAAGAGCCGGCAGTTCCGCGAGATCCGCGGGAAGGAAATGGCGCTCGATGAATGAATTCTGGCTGCAGAACGACTCGCTTGCCGTACCGAGGGCTGTACTAAAACGATTATGCTTCTACTGCGCGGGTGACGCACGGCTGCTGCATGCCGTGCGTCCCAAGGTGCGAACATGCCGAACCTGAGGAGTTCATTCGGTTACACCGTCGAACCGTCAACTTGATGAGGCGATTACCGATTATTTCTGGTCGGAAAAGCTGCCGGCCATGCGTTCCTTGAACGAGGGCAACGGAGCCACCTTCTGCGATCCTTCCTGATACCAGAAGGCGAGGCTCGTGTAGTCATCCGAGTCGGTGCCGGTGGTGGGAGTGCCGTTTTCGTGCTGGTTCTGAAGCTCGACTTTCAAGGCCTTTTGGAAACGTACCGGGTTGGCCACATACCATCGGAACATCCGGTTCACGCCATTCTCGTTCAGCAGATGGCCACAGTAGGGCGCCGAAAACGTCCGCCAGTTCGGGTCTTCCCAGCACGATCCATACTCATCTTCCGTCCCGGGGGTGTGGGCGAAAGCTTTTCCATCAAGATGAAAGATTGTGTCACCTTCGCCAAACCAGACTTGGTGATTGCGGGAGACGGCCTGCAGGATGCTACCCACATACTGGCCCCGGCCCCGGGCCACCAAAATGGTGTGCAGCCCGTTCGTCACGGGATTGCTCCGCCTCCATTCGCAATGCAACCGGCTCTTCTCCCTGGCGTAGGTGCGGCTCTGCTCATGATCGATTCCGTACGCCACCTTGCGCGAATAGTCCCGGTCCCCGTCGTTGGCGAGGACAAACCTGGCCCGCTTGGAAAATGGCATCGGGAGATAGCACATGAAACACGCGTGATTGATCTGCATGACGGCGGACTGGTATTCGACCGACCGGCCCGCGACCGCGCCGAAGAAATCCGCCAGCGGCACGCAGATGCCCGGCTCCGTCGCGTCGTCCCAATACACCTTCAACAGGAGACCCGGATACCACTTACCCACGCTGTCGTCGGTGATGTAAAAGTAGGTCACCTTGCCCGGCCCCCGGAGGTCCGCCAGCACGTGCTCGCCCCCCATCGGCACGGACACCTGCTGAAACTCCGTCCGGGTCTGCGTCACGCCATCGGTGATGCGATAGAGGTCCGGGGCCGGTTGGCCGACCATGTGGCCATGGGTCAGGCCCAGAAGAATTGCGGCGAGCGTTGCCCGGCGGAATTGGGAAAAGGTCATGGGAATCTCAAAGAGTTGATCGTTCCAAAATCATCTGCTCGGCCGAAACGCTGAGCTGGATTTCATCGCCGTATTTCAGGCCCCCGACGAAGGGCAGAAGCAATTCCAGAACGTCCGGTTGCTGGAAGTGCTCCGGCTTCGTGTCGGGATGCGGGTAATAGATTTTTCCCGCCACCGGCGGGCCGGCTGCGGGCGTCATTCGAACATCGAAGAATGAAAAGTCTTCCGCCGGTTCCGTCGGATGCCACTTCACCTGGCGGAAAGTGATCGGCGCCCGGATCACGCGATAGCGACACGGCGCGATGCTGACGTTCATCGTGCCGCGGTGATAGGCCGCGAGGTCGAGGCCCAGCGCGCGGAAGAATGGCGCCTGCATCCGCAGCGTGCCGCCGGGAAACCGTGGGTTCGCATTCAATCCCGAGGCGACTTGATGCCCCGCCACGATGCGTGCGCTGACGGTTTGCCAGGAAAGGGTGGCCTTCATGGCTCCAAGCAGGGGCGCGTTGATTTTGACCGGGCCGGAGGCGGTGTCGCTGTTGCGGAGTGCTGAGGTGAACGCATGGCCGAATGAAATCCCAATGCCTCGCCCGCTGGCAATTATGTCCGTCGCCCGTTTTCCTTGACGATCTGCGGCATTTCCCCTGCGCAGCGTAGGATGATTGCCTGAAACCCTTCTTTCCGATTTGCCACCGTTCTGCTAACCCCTTCCCGAAATAAGCCTGCCATGAACCCGTACCAATTCTCCCGTCGCACCTTTCTCCGGGGCGTCGGCGTCACGATGGCGCTGCCGTGGATGGAATCGCTCACCGTCTGGGGCGACACGCCGCCGGCCGGGGTGAAGCCCGCGAGCGAAGCTCCGGTCCGCTTGGCGGTGCTTTTCTCCGGCAACGGCTTTCACAGCAAGGAATGGTGGGCCAAGGGCGAGGGCAAGGGCATGGAGCTCGGCCAGGTGCTGGCCCCGCTCAACGATTTCCGGGAGAAGACGCTCTTCATCCGCGGCCTCTACAACGACGAGGCGACTAAGGGCAATATCCACAGCTCGCAGACGGGCAACCTGCTCTCCGGCGCACCGTTGGCCTCGGGCGGCGAGATCCGGTCGGGCACGAGCATCGACCAGTTGCTGGCGCAGCGGTACGGCAGCTCGACCAAGGTGCCGAGCCTTGTGCTGGGTTGCGAGAAGTCGAACCCCTCCGTCCACAAGAACTACTCGATGCTCTACAGCTCCCACATCTCGTGGAGCTCGCCGACCACGCCGACGCCGCTGGAGATCTATCCCGCGCTCGCCTTCGACCGGCTCTTCAAGGATGAGGTGAGCAAGGGCGACAAGAGCGTGCTCGACGCCGTGCTGTCCGACGCGACGGACCTGCGCCGTCACATCAGCTCCAACGATCAGCACAAGCTCGACGAGTATCTTGATTCCGTGCGCGACGTGGAACTGCGCATCGAGAACGCCGGCAAGAAGGGCGAACTGCAGGGCTGGCGGCCAACCCTGAGCGCGCCGAACATCCCGCGCCCCGCCGACGGCATCCCGCAGGACATTGCGGAGCACATGAAGCTGATGTGCGACATCCTCGTGCTCGGCTTCCAGACCGACACCACGCGCGTCACGACGCTCAAGCTGAACAACGACCACAGCTCGCTGCGTTTCCCGAATCTCGGCGTGGACTACATGATCCACCATCTGCTCTCGCACAGCGACACGGCGGACTGGCTCAAGGTGAACCAGTTCTTCCTCCAGCAGGTGGCCTACATCGCACGCAAGCTCGACGGCATCCAGGAAGGCCCGCGCACGCTGCTCGACAATTCCATGCTGATGTACTGCTCCAGCATGATGTCGGGGAACCACAACAACGATCAGCTGCCGGTCATCATGGTCGGCGGCGGAGGCGGTCGCATCCAGGGCGGCCGGGTGCTCGACTACAAGGAGAAGCCCGAGCGCCAGATGTGCCGGCTCTACCTGTCGATGATGGACAAGATGAACGTCCGTCTCCCGAAGTTCGGCGATGCGACGAAGGCTCTGGAAGAGGTGTGAGATTTAAGTCGGCGTGAGGCCGGTTTCAGAAACAACAACGCCGCAAAGTGGACGGCCACTTTGGGCATGGCTTCGTTAGTTAGAGTGCCAGATGGGCGCGAGTTGCTTTCCCCCTCACCCCGGCCCTCTCCCTCAGGGAGAGGGAGAATCGCCGCCTGTCCTCTTGCAAAATCGGGCGCTGGGGTTGCCGAAGGCGCTTTTGGAAAAATCCGTGAGGCCGCCCGGCTTTTCCCTCTCCTCAAGGGAGAGGGTTAGGGTGAGGGGGAAGGGAACTTGCGGTCATCGGGGCCTTTTTTTCGTAAAGTAATTTCCCATTCAAGAGCGCTCCGAGCCGCCCGCGTGCCAGTGGAAAAACAGCCCTGCATGAGGTAGCCGCCGGTCGGCGCCTCCCAGTCGATCATTTCACCAGCGACGAAGACGCCCGGCGACCGACGCAGCATCAGTGTCGGGTCGAGTTCACTCCAGCCGACACCGCCCGCCGAGGAGATCGCCTCGGCAATCGGTTGCGGTCCTGTGAGTCGCACCCGGCACTCCTTCGTCGCGGCGACAAGCGCGGCCGCGGAGGTGAAGGCTTCCGGTGGCGAAAGGTGGCTGAGCAGTGCAAAAGCGGCGTCGCTCAGACGCCAACGTGACCGGGCTTCGGCGAGGAAGTTCCGCCGCAACGGTCCCAGCTTCGCGACGAGTTGCTCCACGGTGAAGGTGGGTTTGAGATCGAGGATGAGTTCTGGTTCGGGCATGGCTCGTAATGCCGCGCCTAGCTGGTAGATCGCGCCGCCTTCGAGGCCGTAGCGGGTGATGAGCAGTTCGCCCGAGATCGTCTTCGTGCCGGCGCGCGCGGTGATATTCTTCAGCGCTAGGCCATCAGCCGCAGCCAGCAGCGCGGGCGGCCAGGCAACCTTCCATCCGCAATTTGCCGGTGCCAGCGGCGTGACCGCGACGCCGAGCTGCCGGAAGGGTTCGACCCAGGTGCCGTCGGATCCGGTCTCCGGCCATGAGCCGCCCCCGAGGGCGAGGATTACGGCGTCGGTCTCGAGGGAGCGCGTTTCGCCTTCGACTTGGAAATCCAATTGCACCGGAGTGCCGGAGCGCAGGCCGGTCCAGCGATGCCGCAGCGCGAAGTGAACTCCCTGTCGCCGCAGGCGTTCGACCCAGCGACGCAGCAGCGGAGCGGCCTTCATCTCGCGCGGGAAGACCCGACCGCTGGTGCCGACGAAGGTCTCGACCCCCAGCTCGGCCGCCCAGGCCCGCAGGGCATCGGCATCAAAGTCAGACAGCACCGCCGGCCAGAATCCCTCGGGCGTTCCGGGGCCGCCGTAGCGCGTGACGAAGCGGTCGCGCGGTTCCGAGTGGGTGAGATTGAGCCCGCCCCGCCCGGCCACGAGGAACTTGCGTCCGACCGACGGTTTGGCGTCGAAGAGCGTGACCTCGGCCCCGCCCGTGACGGCCACTTCCGCCGCGCGCAGCCCGGCCGGACCGCCCCCAATGACCGCGATTTTGATGCCGAAGCGAAACAGGCGCACCTTCGCGGTGCAATGCTGTATGGTCCGGTTTTCACCCGCACCCCCGCTCCCTTTCACCCCTGCTCCCCCGCACGGGAGGCTCGACTCCCTCCTTCGTCCTACTAAGTTCCTCCGCACGTCCGCCGAACACGGCGACACCCACAAACGGCATGAGTAACAAGCGCATCCCGACCGACGGCGGGGCAGGTCTTGGACAGAATCCATTCGCGGCGCTCAGCAGCGACGGTCTGCCTCCGGGTCCCGTCGTCGACCCGAATGCGGCTCCCCTCGCCGAGCCGCCGAAGAAGAAGAATCGAGGACGCGTGGACATCATCCGATCGAAAGCCGGGCGCGGCGGGAAGACGGTCACGGTCGTGACCGGCTTTGTCGGCATCGGACTGCCGGAGAAGGAAAAGCTAGCGAAGGCGATGCAGCAGGCGTGCGGCACCGGTGGCACCGTGAAAGAGGGCCGCATCGAGATCCAGGGAGACCAGCGTCCCGAGGTCGCGCGCATCCTTGCGGAGGCGGGCTTCCGTCCCGTGATGGCTGGCGGCTGAGCCGCTACGGCACCTGCCTCCCCAACCGCATGGAACCGGCGCTGACCTTACGCCCGATCGGGTTCATCCGTTCGGGCAAGCACGTGAAGTTTCAGGCGCGCCATCAGCCTCTGGAGACGGAGCCGGAGCGCAACGTGCTCGAACTCCTCCCGGGCGCGAATTACGAGCAGGCGGTGCGCGATCTCGCCGGCTTTTCCCGCGTGTGGCTCGTCTGGTGGTTCCATCGCAACACCACCTGGCGTCCGCTCGTGCTGCCGCCGCGTGGACCGGCCCGCCGGCGTGGCGTGTTCGCGACACGTTCGCCGCACCGGCCGAATCCTCTGGGCCTGACGCCCGTGCAACTGCTGGGGGTCGAGGGACGTCGCCTCATCCTGGGCGCGTGCGATCTGGTGGAAGGCACGCCGGTCTTCGACATCAAGCCCTACATCCCCACCTACGATTCCTTTCCGGACGCCAAGGCCGGCTGGCACGACGAAGTGGATGCCGCGCTGACGGCGCCGCCGCAGTTCACCGTGCAATTCTCACCGCTCGCGGAGGAACAGGGCGAATGGCTGCTGACTACCTGGGGCATCGACTACCGGCCGCGCCTCATCGAGTTGCTGTCGCGCGATCCTTCACCTCACCGCACGCGGCGCATCCGGCAGCGCCAGGGCGTGCATCGGGAAATCGGCTGCGGGGCGTGGCGGGCCTTCTTCACGGTTGAGGGTTCGACCGTCCAGGTGATCGCGCTGGATGCCGCCTATCCCCCGCGCTTCCTCAACGACCCAAAGCTGGACGACATCCCCGACCGCGCCGCGCAACTCGCCTTCCTCGACCGCTGGCCGTGCAGCGAACCGCCCCCGCCAACGAAGTGTGAACGAAGCGTGATGAAGCGTGATGAAGCGTGATGCAGTGTGATGCAGTGTGATGCAGTGTGAATTCGTCCGCGAGCGTGCGGCCGATCACACAACGGGCTGAACTGCCTTGGGGAAGACCTTCCGCGCGCCGCTCTGTTCCATCTGGCCGCGGGTGACTCCGAGCTGGCTGTGCAGCTTCAGCTCCTTCCAGAGCTGGGTGCCCGTGAGTTCGCCGCGCAGCAGCGCCCGGTAGCGGGTGATGGTCGTGGTCACTTCCTCGGGCGACTCGTTGACGAACTCGATGCGGAACTTCCGCACGCCCAGCGCGAGCAGGCGGTCCACGGATTCGGCGCCGGTCTGCGCGCGCGCGTTGAAGACGGTGTTGCGGCAGCCGGCGTCGGCCTTGAGCGGATGCTCCATGCCCACGCGGTCGCGCAGCCGCACGTCGTGCTTGTCACAGGGTCGGCCGCAATTCGTGAAGTCCGTGCCGGTCGAAAGGAAAGCGCAGAACACGCAGTGCTCCATGTGAAACATCGGCATGTGCTGGTGGATGGTCACCTCGAACCACTCCGGCGGCGCGGACGTGAGCAGCGCCTCGAGCTGGGCCGCGTTCAGATCGTAGCTCGCGGTGAGCCGCTCCAGGCCGTGCTGCCGCATGAAGTATTCGGCGGTCAGCCCGTTGGCCACGTTCAGCGAGAAGTCGCCGATGCGCCGGCAGTCCGCGAAGAACTTCAGGTGGTCGTAGTTGCGAACCAGGTAGCCGTCGGCGTTGGCGGAGCGGACCTGCTTGAGGATCCATTCCTCGCCCGGCTTGGTGATGCGCGGCGGCGCGACCCAGATGGAAGGCCGCTCGTTGGAATTCGCGGGATTCGACGCCCGGCAACTGCGTGCGGTGTGGAAGGTCGTGACCGCCTCGCGGTATTTCTTCGGATCCTCGAATTCGCAGTAAATGGTCTCGATCCCGCACGACAACGCCGCGTCGAGCTGCGCCAGATTCCGCACGAGGACGCAGAGCGTAGGATCTTGGGTCTGGGGTTTGGGATCTGGGGTTTCAGTCCGTGTGCTTTCGCTTGGAGTCGTGCTACCAGAGCCCAGACCCAAAACCCCAGAACCCAGACCCGATGCCTTCCACCGCTTCGGCTGCGTGCGGAGCGCGTCGAGCTGGGCGGCGGCTTCGCGGCGCAGGCGGTTGAGTTCGCTGATGGGCAGGATGACTTCGCCCTCGAGCCGGTTGCGCAGTTCGCCCAAATGAAAGGGCGTGCCGCCGAGCCGGCCGAGCTGGTCGCGCAACGAATCGTCCGTGAGCGGACGCTTCTCCGCCTTCGCCAGCGGCAGCGTCGAGGCGAGCTGGACCACATTCCCCGCCTCGTCGCGGAGGATGAGGGTCAGGGGCGCGCCCGAATGGCCGTGAACCTCGGCGATGACCGGCCGCGTGTACTTGGGCGCGTCGCCCTCGAAGGTTTTCCGCACGTCGCGGTCGAGCGCGGGGTCGTTGGTCTTCCACAGCAATTGGCCGGGCAGGACGCGGCTGAAATCGACCGCCCCGGTACCAAAGCCGAGAGCCGTGAATCCGTTGCGGTCGTCGAGGGTGTAGATGCGGCCGCCCTCCTCCTTTTCGTCGGGCCGGCCGGCGTCGAAGACGATGCCATCACCCGGCTTGAGCGGCCCTTCCAGCCGCGCCCACACGCGATCTCGATCGATGCGCTCGACCTTGCCGAGATACACGCCGCGCTTCTTGCCGAAGCGGGCATGGGCCAGCTCCTGATTGTTGATGCCACGAAACCAGCCGGTATAGAGGCCGCGCGAGAAGGCCATCTCCAAGGCGTACCGGTCACTCCCCGGGCTCGCGTTCGCGGCAGCGGGGGCCGTCACCGGTGGCCTGCCGCCGAGACGGTCCAGCGCCTGCCGGTAAACCCGCGTGATGCTCGCGACGTATTCGGGCGCTTTCAGCCGCCCCTCGATCTTGAGCGACGCCACGCCGGACTTCACCAGCTCGGGCAGCACCTCGAGCCCAGCAAGATCCTGCGGGGACAGCAGGTAACGCTTGTCACCGAGCGGCACCTGCTGGCCGTCGGAGATGAGGTCGTAGGGCATCCGGCACGCCTGCGCGCACTCGCCGCGATTGGCGCTGCGTCCACCGAGCGACTCGCTCGTGAGGCATTGGCCCGAGTAGGCGACACAAAGCGCGCCGTGGACGAACACCTCGAGGGGCAGCGCGGAGCGCTGGGAGTGATCAGTAAACAGTGGGTCAGTGTTCAGTAAATCAGTATTCAGGCTGCCCGCAGCCGATTGCTCATTGCTCACCGTCTCACTGATTACTGATTTACTGTTTACTGTCTTACTACCCTCGGCCTGTTCGCGCTGGATCGCCTCGATCTCCTTGATCGAGTTTTCGCGCGCGAGCACGACGAGGTTGGCGCCGAGATCGCGGACGAATTCCACGCCGGCGGCGCTGGTCACCGTCATCTGGGTCGAGCCGTGAATCGGGAAGTCGGGCGACAGCTGGCGGATGAGTCGGCAGATGCCGATGTCCTGCACGATGGCGGCATCGACTCCGGCGGCGATGATCGCGCGCAGGTATTCCTCGGCTGCCGGCAGTTCGTCGGCGAAGACCAGGGTGTTGAAGGTCACGTAGCCCTTCACGCCGCGCCGATGGAGAAAGGCCATCAGGCCCGGCAGGTCGGCCTCGGTGAAATTGTGGGCGCGCATCCGGGCGTTGAAGCGGTCGAGTCCGAAGTAGATGGCATCCGCGCCATTCTCAACGGCCGCGCGGGCGCACTCCCAGTCGCCCGCAGGGGCGAGGAGTTCGGGCAGCTTCACAGGGACGTTGGTGGCTTCGGTGCTCAAGCAGAGGGGAATAGACAACAAAAACGTGCCACTACCAAGTGGAACGCGCCGCGTTTAATCGGGACGTAGAGAAGTGGGGTAAGTGAGCCAGTAAGCCAGTGAGTGAGAAAGTGGGAGGGAGGGCGAAGCTCGGTGTTTCTCTCACCTGCTCACTCACTGGCTCACTGGCTCATCGGTCGCCGGCACCGCCCCATTGTTCTGCTTCGCGTCTTCGCGCCTTTGCTGTTCAATCCCCGCCACATGTCTGCACGACCGCTTGTCATCGCCGGCCGCGAGTTCACGTCCCGCCTGTTTCTGGGCACGGGGAAATTCCCGTCGCCCGAGTCCATGCGGGATGCCCTCGCCGCCAGCGGCACGCAGATGGTCACCGTGGCCCTGCGCCGTGCCGACCTGAGCGGGAAGAAGGATCCCTTCGCCAACATCCTCGAATTCATCGACCCGACGAAATACCTGCTACTGCCCAATACCAGCGGCGCGATGAATGCGGAGGAGGCCGTCCGCCTTGCCCGCCTCGCGGTGGCCGCCGGCTTGCCCAAGTGGGTGAAGCTGGAGATCCACCCCGACCCGCGCTACCTGCTGCCTGATCCCATCGAGACGCTCAAGGCGGCCGAGGTGCTCGTGAAGGAGGGGTTCGTGGTGCTACCCTACATCAATGCCGATCCTGTGCTGGCCAAGCGGCTTCAGGAAGCCGGTTGCGCCACGGTGATGCCACTGGGATCCCCCATCGGTTCGCACCGGGGCATCCAGACGCGCGACCAGATCCGGATCATCCTGGAGCAGGCGACGGTGCCGGTGGTGGTGGATGCGGGCATCGGCGCGCCCAGCCACGCGGCCGAGGCCATGGAACTCGGCGCGGACGCCGTGCTGGTGAACACCGCCATCGCGGTCGCGAGCGACCCGAACCGAATGGCGGTCGCCTTTAAGCAGGCCGTGGAAGCTGGGCGCACGGCGTGGGAGTTGGGGCTGGGGGCGCAACTGGATCATGCCAGTCCGACGAGCCCGTTGACCGCTTTCCTGAACTGAACTGTCCCCTTAATCTCCGCCTCCAGTGAAGCCCTCGCTGGACAATCTCCTTGCGGCAGTCGTCGAGGACGACCGCGCGACGGTCAAAGCACTGCTCGCGACGGTTCCCGCGCTGACGGTCCGCACCGTCACTGAGCCCAAGCTTTACCGGAGCTCCATCTTTCACTGGCTTTACGTCGGGGATACGGCGCTGCACCTGGCCGCCGCTGGTTACCGCATTGAAGTTATAGATCTCCTGCTGGCCGCCGGAGCTGACCCCAACGCCACCGCGAACCATCGCCGCAGCGGCCCGCTGCACTATGCGGCGGATGGCTTCATCACCGGCCCCGTGTGGGATGCGAAAAGGCAGGTGAGCACGATTCGCCGTCTCCTCGGTGCGGGAGCCGACATTAACGCGCCGGACAAGAATGGTGCCACGCCCCTGCACCGCGCGGTCCGCACACGGTGTGCCGACGCGGTGGCCTTTCTCCTAGATTCCGGTAGCGATCCGACGCGGCCCAACAATAGCGGGTCCACCCCGTTTCACCTTGCGGTGCAGGACACCGGCCGGGGCGGCTCCGGTGCGAAAGAAGCGCGCGACGCCCAACGACGGATCATCCAGGAGTTCCTCGCGCGGGGCGTGAGTCAGGAGTTGAAGGATGGAAACGGCAAATCCGTCTCGGATTGCGCGCGGAGCAGTTGGATACAAAGTGTGCTTGCCGGCAATCGGGCCTGACGCCCATTTGCAATCGTACATCGTCATGCCTGCTACCCGCTCACCCGAGTCTCGCTTCCGAGCATTTCGTGAGCGCGCCGGTCTCTCGCACGACCAAGCCGCGCGGCAGTTGGGCATTTCGTCGCCGTCAATCTGGGACATCGAGAATTGCGATGATGAGCTTTCGGAGTGCTACTCGCCGAACGAGGTGCGGCAGTTCTGTCGAGTTCTTGGCATCCGTCCCAGCGAGTTGTTTGCGGTCGAGACTACCGAGTAGCCTGTGTCTGCCGTCGAGCTGAAGCACCTCATTCACGAACAGTGCCGTGCTCGCGCCGTCACCTTGGAGCAGTTCGAAGATGTTGTCGGTTGGCGGCTGAGTACGTGCCTTGAGTCGCCTGAGCTGCAGCTTGAGGATAGGACCATTGACGGCGTGCAATGGCTCTGCCGGGAGCTTGGCATCCATTAGCGCCGGGCTTCAGCCCGGCGTCCGGTGCGCCCATTTGGCCCAGCCGTTTTAACTCGGATATTGCGTTAGCAAAAGCCACCTTGAAGCGAGGGGCGCAAGTCAGCAAATGGCAGTGATTTGCACGATGCATTTCCAATTGCGTTGCATTAGAGACCGACAATTCTGTTCACGGAATCGTGCTCAAAACGTTCCTAACGCAATATCCGGGTTTTAACGGCTTACCGGGAGGCTGCCGCCGCCCAAAAAAACGGTTGAAACCGTTGCGCTCCGGGGCCGCTTCCACACCCCGCTGAAGCGGGGTGCCAGCGAGATTTCAACGGCATTATCCCCGGCTTATCGAAGGCAACGACCCCTGACAATAAGCCATCGGCGTTTCTGAACTCGCCCGCCAGCGCCTCCGACCGTTAGCGTTCGCGGCGCATGAGTTCGCTCAGTTTGAAACGGGTGCGGGAATTGCTCCAGGCCGCGCCCAAGACACGCACCCTCGTCGTGGGTGACGTGATGCTGGACCAGTTCATCTGGGGTCGGGTCACCCGCATCTCGCCTGAGGCGCCGGTGCCCGTGGTCGAGTTCGAGCGCGAGAGTTTCATGCCCGGTGGCGCGGCCAATGTCGCCCGCAACCTCACCTCGCTCGGTGGTCAGGCGGAGCTTTTTGGCGCCGTCGGCAAGGACTCCAATGCGGGGCATCTCAGCAAGCTGCTCGAGGCGCAGCAGGTGGGCTGCTGTGGCCTGCTGGCCGTGCCTGCCTATTTCACCGCCACGAAGACCCGCATCGTCGCCCATCAGCAGCAGGTGGTGCGCGTGGATCGTGAGACCCGGGGCGAGCTGGATGCGCGGGCAACCGCCGCGCTCCTACGCCGCATCGATGCGCTCCTGCCGCAGGCCGATGCCGTGAGCGTGGGCGACTATGGCAAGGGCGTCGTCACACAGGCCTTGCTCGATGCGCTCAAGGAACGCTGCCGGACGCAGGGGAAGTGGCTGAGCCTAGACCCCAAGCCCGTTCATAAGCTCGATCTGCGGGACCTCTCATTGATCACGCCCAACCGCAAGGAAGCTTTCGAGCTGGCCGGGCTGTCCGACTCGACCCGCAATCCCGATCCCTTTGCCGACGTCCAACTGATGAAGGTTGCCGAGAAGCTGCTCGCCGAGCTGGCGCCGGCGCTGCTGCTTATCACGCTGGGTGAACTGGGCCTGCTGCTCTGCCAGCGCGGGGCCAAGCCCTTCCACATCCCGACAGTGGCACAGGAGGTTTTCGACGTGTCCGGCGCCGGAGACACGGTGATCGCGACCTTTACGCTGGCCATCGCGGCGGGGGCGTCACCAATCGAGGCGGCCATTTTTTCGAACCACGCCGCCGGAGTCGTCGTTGGCAAGGTTGGCACCGCCACGGTTTCGCCCGAGGAACTGCTCGCGAGCTTCGGAGGCCATCGGTGAAGCGCGCCGTTTTCCTTGACCGCGACGGCACCATCAATGTGGACCGCCACTATCTGTGCGATCCCGCCAAGCTGGAGCTGTTCCCCGGGATCGGGCCGGCGTTGCGGCGGCTGTCCGACGCGGGCTTCCTGCTCTTTATCGTCACCAATCAGTCCGGCATTGGACGCGGTTACTACACCGAGGCGGACATGCACGCGGTCAATGCACGGATGAACGCCGAGCTGGCCGCCCACGGAATCCAGTTTGTCCGGATCTATTTTTCGCCCGAGGCACCGGAACAGCCGAGCCGCAACCGCAAGCCCTCGCCCCAGTCGCTTTTCGAGGCGCGCGATGAGTTTGGCGTGGATCTGACCCGCAGCTACATGATCGGCGACAAGCTGATCGACGTGGAGACCGGACGGAATGCCGGTTGCGCCGCCAGCCTGCTCGTCCGCACCGGCTACGGCGGGGAGACTGAGCGCAAGGAGGCCGCGAAGCTGGCCGGCGCGGGCATCGTGGACGATCTCGTGGCGGCGGCGGACTGGATTTTGGCCCAGGGGTAATGCATATCCGTCCCGCCACGCTGAGTGATGAGGATGCGCTCGCGGCGCTGACCGCCGAACTTGGCTACCCGGCGGATCGCGCTGCCTTCCGCATCCGGTTCGAACGCATTCTGGCCACGCCGGAAAACACGGTGTTCGTGGCGGAAGCCGAAACCGGAGTGGTGGGCTGGCTGCATGTCTTCCTGCGGCCGTTGCTCGAATCGGATCTGACGGCCGAGATCGGCGGGTTGGTTGTGGCATCGTCCACCCGCCGTTTGGGAGCGGGACGCCATCTGGTTGCCGCTGCCGAATCTTGGGCGCAAGCGCGTGGGGCGATGCTGCTCACGGTTCGGTGCCGCACGGAGCGGGTGGAGGGGAACCGCTTTTACGAAGCCCTCGGTTTTCGCGCGGCGAAGGTCCAAAACGTGTGGCGCAAATCCTTGCCTGGTGTCAGTGCGAAAAGATGAACCCGATGCGCTACCGGATCTCATTTTTTGCCTGCGCGGCTTTGGCCATCCTCACCATCATTATCTGGCTGGCATCCATAATGCCAGCGGGCGAAGGCAGTTACGGTATGGCAAAGCTGGTGCTGCCCGCGCTGATTTTCGGCTCAGGCTTCGTTTTTTGCCTCATCTGGTTTCCGGTGAACCTCGGCATTTTTCTATGGTTCAGGCGTCACCAACTAAAAAGCGGTCAGGACCCGCACACCCGGCCAGAGGTGATAACGGTCAGCGGCTTCGTCTTTGTTGTCTGCATCCTGGTTGTTGCTTCGCTGTGGGTAGCAGCACGGTCACGTGCACAGCTTCCGCCTCCCGCACCCGAGCCTCCGACAGAACTCAAGGATGTGAAGACGTTCGTTGACCAATTCATCGCGCAAGAAAGGAGTGGGACAAAGCGAGGGCCTAACGATGGTACAGTCAGTGCCGTAGCGCAGCTTGTCTCCCTTTCCAAGCCGGAAGTCGGCGAATATATAGCGGATCATCTGGACGACAGTTCAGACTTTCTACAAAACATCGCTTTTTATCCTAACTGTGCGCCAAGGCTGGTCGCTCGATTTTTAACCATTCCCTCCACCCATGTCGCCCTTGCCATGAATCGGACAGCTTCGGCGGAGCTGCTGGAAATACTTTCACAATCGACCAACAGAGACGTTAGATTCCGTGTCGCAATGAACAGGAATTCCTCCAAAGAAGCGCTCGAACATTTGGTGAACGATTCGGATCGCGAAGTGGGAAAAGAAGCGAAACAATCATTATTGGCTAGGACCGGTACACAATGAAAAGTGGCACGGTTACCCTTCTTAAAGAAGCAGCGCTGCTGAACGCCACCGTTCTCACCCAATCTTCTGCCGGAAGCGGAAGACGCAGAGCGCGAAGAGTCCCGCGCCCATGCCGACGAGCGTGACGAGGTGCGTCCAGAAATCCGCGAGCGTCGCCCCGCGCAGGATGATCGCGCGGGCCAGCTCGATGAAATAGGTTGTGGGCAGGCACGCGCCCACCCACCAGAAAATCGCCGGCATGGTCTCGCGCGGGAAGATGAAGCCGCTGAAGAACACCGAGGGCATGATGAAGATCATGCTCATTTGCAGCGCCTGCATCTGGTTTTGCGCGCGGGTGGAGATCAGCAGCCCCAGGCTGAGCAGGCAGAAGATATAGACGAAAGTGGCCACCATCAGCGCGGGGAAGCTGCCGGCGATGGGCACGTCGAAGAGCCAGTGCATGATCGCGTAGAGGCCCGTCGCCATGAACAGAGCAATGCACAGGTACGGGATGAGCTTGCCCAGCATGAGCCCCCAACGGGAGAGCGGGCTGACGAGGAGCTGCTCCAGCGTGCCGCGTTCGCGTTCGCGCACGAGCGACATCGCGGTGGCGAAGGTGGTCGCAATCTGCAGCACCACGCCGATGACACCGGGCACGAAGAAGTTCGGGCTGCGCATCGCCGGGTTGTAGAGGATCTGGGGACGGATCTCGAAGGGCAGGTCGCGCCGGCCGGTCTCGCCGAGCAGCGTGACGACGGACTCGCGGAAGGCGACGCCGACGGCCGTGTTCAGCGCGGAGCCGGCGATGGTCGAGCTGGAGCCGTCGATGAGCATCTGCACCCGCGCGTTACGCCCCGCGCGGAGGTCGCGCGTGAAGTTCGGCGGGATCTGCAGGCCCACGTAGGCATGGCCCCGGCGGATTTCGGCGGCGAGTTCGCCGACGCTCCGCACTTCGCCCACGACGCGAAAGGTGTCGGTGTTCACGAAGCGTTCGATGATCTGCCGGCTCTCCACGGTGCGGTCCTCGTCGAGCACGACGGTCGCCATGTGCTTCACGTCGTTGTCGAGCGCGTAGCCGAACGCGATCATCTCTATCAGCGGCGGGAACAGCATGAAGAACAGCGTCAGCGGGTCGCGCAGCACGACGAGGAACTCCTTGTAGAGGATGGCGCTAAAGCCGCGGAAAGGGTTCTTCATTTGGCGGCTCCATTTTCCCGTTCGTTGGTCAGCGCCACAAACACGTCCTCCAGCGAGGGCGCGATGGGGCGCACGTCGGCCTGCGGGATGCCGACGCGGGCAAGTTCGTCGCGCAGCGCCTGCTCCGGCAGGGCATCGCTCACCAGGAGGTGCATGGACTGGCCGAAGACTGTCGCCGCCTGCACGCCCTCGAGCTTGCGGACGGCTTTCAGGCCGGTGGTGACATGTTCGCAGGTCACATCGAGCCGACGCGTGCCGGGTGGGTTCACCGAGGGCAGGCGCTTCAGCGCGTCCGGTTCTCCGCACACGACGAGTTTTGACAGGTAGATGTAGCCGACGTGCGAGCAGCGTTCCGCCTCGTCCATGTAGTGCGTGGTGACGAAGAGCGTGATGCCGTTGCTGGAGAACTCGAAGAGCAGGTCCCACAGTTCACGACGGGCGACCGGGTCGATGCCGGCGGTCGGCTCGTCGAGGAAGAGCACCTGCGGCTGGTGGACCAGCGAGCAGGCCATCGCGAGCCGTTGACGCCACCCGCCGGAGAGCAGGGAAGCGCGGCGGGTCAGGTAGGGTTCCAGATGCGTGAGCGCGATCAGCTCGTCATAACGCTTTTTGAGCGCCGCGCCGCTGAGGCCGTAGAGGCGCCCGTAAAACTGGAGGTTCTCATGCACCGTCAGCTCGTCGTAGAGCGAGAATTTCTGCGACATGTAGCCGATGAGCGACTTGATGCGGTCGGTCTCCTTCGCGACATCGAAGCCGCCGATGGTCGCCCGGCCCTCGGACGGTTCGAGCAGCCCGCACAGCATGCGGATGACCGTGGATTTGCCCGAGCCGTTCGGCCCGAGGAAGCCGAAGATGTCGCCCTTCGCCACGGAGAACGACACGTGATCCACGGCGGTAAAGTGCCCGAACCGCTTGGTCAGGTTCTCGCACTGGATCATGGTGTCGGGCATGGGAGTGAACCGCTCATCTTCACTGATGAACGCTAATCTGGGACGACTTGGAGCAATGTCTCCGTTTTGCTAACAGCATAATTCCTTGGTTTGCCGTCGTTTTCGCTTCATCAGCGAATATCAGTGCTGATCAGCGGTTTTTGTGTTTTCGGCGAATCTCACCTCCACTGACATGCCGGCGTGGAGCTGGCCTCCGGGGTTGTCCAGGCGCACCTTGATGCCGAAGACCTGCTGGATGCGGTCGGCAGGGGTCTGGACGTTGCGCGGGGTGAACTCGGCTTCGCGGCCGAGCTGCTCGACGGTGCCGGGGAAATCGTGGCCGGGCAGCGCGTCGGCCAGGATGGTGACAGCCTGGTTCAGCCGGATCTGTCCGAGCGCGGTCTGCGGCACAAAGACACGGACCCAGAGGTGGTTCGTGAGCAGCAGCGTCGCGGCCTCGCGGTTCGGGATGAGCACGTCACCCGGCTTCACGCTCAGGACTTCGAGCACCGCGTTGGTGGGCGATGTGATCGTCATCTCCCGGAGCTGGGTGTCGAGTTCTGCAACTTGGGCGCGGGCGAGCGCGAGCCGTTCGGGACGGGTGCCGGCCAGTAGGAGGTCGTAGCGGGCCTTGGCGGCGGCAACACCCTGTTCCAACCCCTTGGCCCGGCTCACGGCACGGTCGTGCTCGGTGTCGGCGATGGTTTTCTGGGCGAAGAGGTCGTCGGACCGTTTCCGTTCGCTGCGGGCGAGTTCAAGGTCGGCGGATTGGGCTTCCCATTCGGCTTTGGCGGCGGCGATTTCCTCACGGCGCGGGCCGGCTTCCAGTTCCGCGAGCGTGGCGGCCAATTGGTCGTGCCGGGCGCGGAGTTCGGCGGCATCAAGTTGCACGATGACCTGGCCGGGGGTGAGGGAGTCGCCTTCCTGCGCGAAGATTTGTTCGACCCGTCCGCCATAGCGTGAGGCCACGCGGACTTCATCCACCTCGATGGTGCCACTGGGACGGACGGTTTTCTCCCGAGGACCGCAGCCGGCGAGAAGGAGGAGGGCAAGGCCCACGCCAAGCTGGCGGACGGCGAACCGGTTCATTGGCAGGAAGCTAGCAGTGCGAGGACCGCCTGCCAATGCTGGTGGTCATTTACAAGAGACCACGTTCTTCCAGCTCTTCCTCGTCGAGGCCGAGATAGTGGCCAAACTCGTGGATGTAGGTGACATGGACCTCGGCCCGGAAGACCTCCTCATCCTCCTCCGCGAAATCCCATAGGTTCTCCAGGAAGAGGAAGATCTGGCAGGGCAGGGGACTGCGTTCGTTCTCGGGCACATCAATGTCGTCACCGACAAAAAGACCCAGCAAATCCTCATCCAGGCCATCGTCCACCAATTCATCCGAGGGGACGGTCTCGTAACTGACCAGCAGCGATTCGGCGTGCGGTCGCAACTCCGCGGGCAGGTCGCGAATGGTGGTGGCCACTTCCTCACGGGCGATCTCCAGCAACTGGTTCCAGGCGTTGGACATGGCCGTGTGTCGCAGGGCCGGCCGTGCCGGGCGAGTGCAAAGATGACGTCGTAACGGTCATAATGGAACCTTAAGTAGGGTCGTGAAAATTTTCGAAAAACCACTTGTGAAAAATTTCACGAGTTGCCAGCCTCGCAACCTCATTTTCGGGAAATGAACGCTCGACGGCGGGGTCTTTCTGTCTCCGTGTCGGGCCATCTACCGGGTAAAACATGCGTCTGTTCAGAACAATTTTGGCCTCCGTGCTCTGGGTCTGGCTCTCTGTGGCCGGCCTGGCGGCGGAGTCGGGCGAGGTTGCGGCGGCGGCCCACGAGGGCGGCGAGCATCACGGCCTGCCCCCTGACGCCCCGGTGTTCCACGTCGGTCCGCTCCAGTTCACCAGCTCGATGGTGATCACTTGGACGGTGGCACTGGGGCTGATCCTGCTCTCGCAAATTGCGACACGGAACATCAAGATGGTGCCGACCGGCCTGCAAAACTTCGTGGAATGGCTCGTGGAATCACTCTATGACTTTTTCGGCGAAATCCTGGGCAAAGACCTGGTCAAAAAGTCGTTCTGGTTCTTCTGCACGCTGTTCCTGTTCATCCTCTTCACAAACTGGTTTGGGCTGATTCCTGGGGTGGGAACCATCACCTTTAACGGCAAGGCCCTGCTCCGGGGTGGCAATGCCGACCTGAACATGACCCTGGCGATGTCGCTGGTCTTCTTTGTGCTGTGGCTGACATGGTCCTTTCAGACTCTGGGTGTTGGCGGTTTTCTCAAGCACATCTTCAGCGGCGGTGGCGAAAACAAGGGCCTCATGGGCATCATCATGATCGCCATCTTCTTCTTCGTCGGCCTCATCGAGGTGGTTTCCATCAGCTTCCGGCCGGTGTCCCTGAGCTTCCGTCTTTACGGCAACGTCTTTGCCGGTGAGAACATCCTGGAATCCATGATGCACCTCGGCGGGACCTGGTTTGGCTGGCTGCTGCCGCTGCCGTTCTACTTTCTGGAATTACTCGTCGGGATCGTGCAGGCGCTGGTTTTCGCGCTTCTCACCGCCGTGTTTACCGCGCTGATGTGCGGCGGCCATGACGAGAGTCATGGCGAGGCCCATGGCAAAGGTGAACCCGGGCACGCACACTAAACAATTTCGGCCGTCAGACCGTGGGCAAACCGCGGGGGCGGCTGATGAAACACAAAAAATCGAAAGGCATAACCTATGTTGCCCATGTTAGCAGAAGGAATGGGAGGAAGCATCCATATCGGTCTCGCGGCCCTTGGCTCAGCGATCGGTGTGGGGCTCATCGGCATGAAGGCCGCCGAAGCGACTGGACGCAATCCGGGCGCCGCTGGCGCCATCCGTAACCAGGCGATCATCTTCGCCGCGTTGGCGGAAGGCATCATCTTCTTCGCCATCTTCTTGGCTCCGAAATGACCCCTATGGGTGCGGGGCCGCAAGGCTCCGCACTCCATCCCTTTTTAATTGATCCGATCCGCTATGAACCCGTTGTTCCTCCTCGCCGCCGGCGACAATCAGGTGGCTGAAATCGCCCACGGCTTTGGTGTGACGTGGCAGCTGCTGATCTCGCAGATCATCCTGTTTGTCATCGTCGCGCTCGCGCTGAAGAAATTCGCCTACGCTCCGGTCCTTGACATGCTGGAGCAGCGCCGGGAGCGCATCGCCAAAGGTCTGGCGGATGCCGAGAAGAGCGGCGTGGAACTCGCCCGGGCCCAGGCCAAGGCGCAGGAGCTCCTGACCCAGGCCGGCACGACGGCGAACAGGATCATGGAGGATGCCCGTGCGGCCGCCGCCAAGATTTCCGAGGTTGAACGCCAGAAGTCCATCGCCGAGGCTTCCGACATCCTCGCCAAGGCCCGCCAGGCCGGAGACGCGGAACTCGTCCGCCTGAAGGCTGAGTTGCGCAAGGAATTCGGCAAGCTCGTGGTGGCCGCGAGCGCCAAGGTCACGGGCAAGATCCTGACCTTCGAGGACCAGCAGCGCCTCGCCGACGAGACGAACCGCCAGATTGCCGCCTGAGGCCGAACTGATTTCCGAGCGCGATGAAAATCAGCAAACAATCCCGCCGCGATGCCAAGTCCCTGTTTGGCACCTGTCGCGTGAACGGCGCACTGGATGAGGCGAAGGTCCGCCAGGTCGTGACGGCGGTCATCGCGCAGAAGCCGCGTGGCTATGCGGCGACCCTCAGCCATTTTCACCGGCTGGTGAAGCTCGACCTCGAGCGTCGCACCGCCCGGGTCGAGAACGCGGTCGAGACGTCCCCCGCGCTGATGGAATCCATCAGGAGAAACCTTTCCCTTCGCTACGGCGCCGGCCTGAACGTCAGCTTCTGGGTCAACCCCGAGCTGATCGGCGGCCTTCGCGTGAAGGTCGGCAGCGACGTTTTTGACGGCAGCGTGGCGGCCCGTCTGGCCGCCTTGGACACCACCTTTTGACCGGCTGAACGCAGCCCCCATTCCCTCAATTTTCCAATCCCACTGAACCGATGAGCAGCATCCTCCAGGAAATCGAAGCCCAGATCGCCGGCGTGAAGACGTCCGTCGCCAAGCAGAACGTCGGCACCGTCCGCGAAGTCTCCGACGGCGTGGCCCGTGTCGAGGGCCTGACCGACGCCATGCTGAACGAGATGCTCGATTTCGGCAACGGCGTGATCGGCCTCGCCCTCAACCTCGAGGAGACCGAGGTCGGCGCCGTCATCCTCGGCGACTATCTCGGCGTGCGCGAAGGCACCGAGGTGCGCACCACCGGCAAGCTGCTCTCCGTGCCCGTCGGCAAGGGACTGCTCGGCCGCGTGGTCAACACGCTGGGACAGCCGATCGACGGCAAGGGTCCGATCGTCGCCACCGCGCAATATCCGGTCGAGAAGATCGCCCCGGGCATCGTGAAGCGGCAATCCGTCAGCCAACCGCTGCAGACCGGCATCATGGCCATCGACGCGATGATCCCGGTCGGCCGCGGTCAGCGCGAGCTCATCATCGGTGACCGTTCCACCGGCAAGACCACGATCGGCGTGGACACGATGATCAGCCAGGCCATCAACAACAAGGTGGGCCGCGCCTCGGGCGACCCCAAGTTCCGCCCGGTTTACAACATCTACGTCGCGGTCGGCCAGAAGCAGTCGAACATCGCCCGCGTCATCGCCGAGCTCGAGAAGGCCGGCGCGATGGAGGACACCATCGTGGTCGCCGCGGCCGCGGCCGATTCCGCCGCCAACCAGTACCTCGCCCCCTTCGCCGGTGCGGCGATGGGCGAGTGGTTCATGGACAACGGCATGGATGCGCTGATCATCTTCGACGATCTGTCCAAGCAGGCCGTCGCCTACCGCCAGGTCTCGCTCGTGCTGAAGCGCCCCTCGGGTCGTGAGGCGTATCCCGGTGACGTGTTCTACCTGCACAGCCGTCTGCTCGAACGCAGCGCCCGCGTCAGCGAGCGCTACGGCAACGGCTCGCTCACCGCGCTCCCGATCATCGAGACGCAGGCCGGCGACGTTTCTGCGTACATCCCGACGAACGTGATCTCGATCACGGACGGCCAGATCTACCTCGAAACCGACCTCTTCTATCAGGGTGTGCGTCCCGCCATCTCCGTCGGTCTCTCGGTCAGTCGCGTCGGTTCCGCCGCGCAGATCAAGGCGATGAAGCAGGTGGCCGGCAAGATCAAGCTGGACCTCGCCCAGTACCGCGAACTGGCGGCCTTCGCGCAGTTCGGCTCCGACCTCGATGCCAAGACGCAGGCCACGCTCGAAAAGGGCAAGCGTATCGTCGAGCTGTTCAAGCAGGGCCAGTACAACCCGATCCTGGTCGAGATGCAGTGCGCCATCCTGTGGGCGATGCAGAACGGCCTCCTCGACGACGTGCCGGTGGAGAAGGTGAAGGATTTCCAGGCCAAGCTGACCCAGTTCCTGCAGGATCGTAAGGCCCCGCTGGTCGAGAAGATCCGCACCGAGAAGGCGTTCAGCGACGCCCTCGCGGCCGAACTCCGGGCCGCGGTGACCGAGTTCAAGCTGACCTACCGCTGATAACGTCCTCGCCCGCAACGAAGACCTAACCGCTCATGCCCAGCACACGCGACATTCGGCGCCGGATCAAGTCGGTCAAAAACACCGCCCAGATCACCAAGGCGATGCAGATGGTGGCGTCGGCCAAGATGCGCAAGGCCCAGCAGGCCGCGCTCGCCGGGCGTGCCTACGCGTCCCTCATGAACGAGGTGCTGGCCGCGACGACCGCCGGTGCGGGCGACTTCAGCCATCCGTTGATGGAGCAGCGCGAGGTCAAGAAGCGCGGCGTCATCCTCATCAGCACGGACAAGGGTCTTTGCGGTGCGCTCAACACGAACCTGCTGCGCGAGGCGGCCAAGTTCGACAAGAACACCACGGTGTATGTCTGCGCCGGCCGCAAGGGTGCGCAGTTCATCGCCCGCCTGAAGCGCGAGCTCGCCGCCGAGTTCACCTACAAGGACGTTCCGTCCTTTGCTGAGGCCCGCGCCATCTCCAAGTTTGCCCAGGAGCTGTTCCTCTCCGGCAAGGTGGACCGCGTGGATGTGCTGGTCACCCATTTCGTCTCCACCCTCGTGCAGAAGCCCGAGGCGTCGCAGTTGCTGCCGATTGGCAAGCTGCACGCGCTGGAAGCCGGGGTCAGCGGCCATCACGCGCCGCAGGAACTCGCGGCGTCCACCCGCGAATACCTGTTCGAGCCCGACCCGACGAACGTGCTCGGCAACCTGCTGCCGCATTACCTGAACTATCAGGTATTCCAGCTCTTGCAGGAGGCCAAGGCCTCTGAGCAGTCGGCGCGCATGGTCGCCATGAAGAATGCGACCGACAACGCCAAGCAGCTCATCAAGGACCTGACGCTTGAGTACAACAAGCTGCGCCAGGCAAACATCACCAAGGAACTTCTCGAAATCACCAGCGCCGCGATGGCGATGGGTTGACGTAACTTTCAACGACGTAACTTTCACTTTCCGCGCATGAACATAGGCAAAATCGTCCAGATCATCGGTCCCGTTGTGGACGTTGAGTTTCCGGGGGCACTCCCGGCCATCTACAACGCGCTGACCATCAACTTCACCCCGCCCGGCGGCTCGCCGACCAAGCTGACGCTCGAGGTGCAGCAGCACCTGGGCGGCAACTGGGTGCGTGCCGTCGCCATGAGTTCGACCGAAGGCCTCCGCCGTGGCCAGGAAGTCACCGACGCCGGCGCTCCCATTTCCATGCCCGTCGGTCAGGGCGTGATGGGCCGCGTCTTCAACGTCACCGGTGATGCCGTGGATGAGCAGGGACCGGTCGTCGCGGACAAATATTACCCGATCCATCGCCAGGCCCCGCCGCTCGTGGACCAGTCCACGAACCCGCAGATCCTGACCACGGGCATCAAGGTCATCGACCTGATCTGCCCCTTCCTCAAGGGCGGCAAGGTCGGCGCCTTCGGTGGCGCCGGCGTCGGCAAGACCGTCGTCATCATGGAGCTGATCAACAACATCGCGAAGCTGCACGGCGGCGTCTCGATGTTCGCGGGCGTCGGTGAGCGCACCCGTGAGGGCAACGACCTCTACAACGAAATGGTCGAGGCCAATGTCATCAAGACCAAGAAGGACGCCAAGGGCCACCCGCAGATCGGCGACAACGGCCTGCCGGTGCTCGACGAGGGCTCCAAGATCGGTCTCGTGTACGGCCAGATGAACGAGCCGCCCGGCGCCCGTCTGCGCGTTGCGCTCTCGGCCCTCGCGGTCACCGAGTACTTCCGCGACGAGAAGAACCAGGACGTGCTCCTGTTCGTCGACAACATCTTCCGCTTCTCGCAGGCCGGTTCCGAGGTGTCCGCGCTGCTGGGCCGCACGCCCAGCGCCGTCGGTTACCAGCCGACCCTCGCGGCGGAAATGGGCAACCTCCAGGAACGCATCACCTCGACGACCAAGGGCTCGATCACGTCCTTCCAGGCCGTGTACGTCCCGGCAGACGATCTTACCGATCCCGCCCCGGCCACGACGTTCGCGCACCTGGATGCGACGATCGTGCTCGAACGTTCGATCGCCGAGCTGGGCATCTTCCCCGCGGTCGATCCCCTGGCCTCCAACTCCCGCGCCTTGGCGCCCGAGTTCGTCGGTCAGGAGCATTACGACGTGGCCCGCGGCGTCCAGAAGGTGCTCCAGCGCTACAAGGATCTGCAGGACATCATCGCGATTCTGGGCATGGACGAGCTTTCCCCCGAGGACAAGACGGCCGTGTTCCGCGCCCGCAAGATCCAGAAGTTCCTCAGCCAGCCGTTCACGGTGGCGCAGCAGTTCACCGGCCGCGAAGGCAAGCAGGTCCCGGTCGCCGAGACCGTCCGTGCCTTCAAGGAAATCATCGAGGGCAAGCACGACGACGTGCCCGAAGCCAACTTCTACATGAAGGGTGGCATCGACGAGATCAAGGAGTAACACCCTCCCTCATAATCCTAATCCTAATCCTAATCTTAATCCTGCTGCCCTCCGTTCTGGGTCGGCGCGATAGATTAAGAGTAAGAGCAAGATTACGATTAAGAACCAACGAACATGGCCACATTGAAACTCGAAATCGTCACCCCCGAGGCCAAGATCTACTCGGAGGATGTGGACATGGTCACCATCCCCGGCACCGAGGGCGAGCTGGGCATCTACCCGATGCACGTCCCGCTCATGACCCAGGTGTCCGCCGGCGAGATCACCGCCCGCAAGAATGGTCAGGACCATTTCCTCGCCATCGGCGAGGGCTTCGTCCAGATCACGGGCGACCGGGTGGCCATCCTCACGGACATGGCGATCCGGGCGGAAAACATCGACGAGGCGAAGGCCGAGGAGGCCCGCAAGCGCGCCGAAGCCCGCCTGGCCGAGAAGCTAAGCGATGAGGACCTGGCGTCGGTGCAGGCCGCGCTGCTCAACTCCCTGGCGCAGCTCAAGGTGAAGCGCCGGCAGCACCACTGATCCAGCGCGCCAACAACTTTGCAAAGGACGCCCTCACCGGCGTCCTTTTTTTGTTTTTGCAGGCGTGCCGGGGGGGCGGAGATACGGTCTTGGGAAAGGAAGGGGAAAAGACAGCTTTTAGGAGGAAGCATTCCGTCCGGGGGATTTCTGGATCGGGCGGCCTGAGGGGTTCCAGGGCTGCTGGGAGCGGAGGACGCCGACACAGAGGCAGAGGAGT
>CAIXUG010000029.1 GCA_903922605.1 uncultured Verrucomicrobiota bacterium | reverse complement strand
GGTCGGCACCATCTCGGTCGAGACCAGCGAAATGCTGGCGAAGCAGCTCAGCCGCGAAAAGATCCCGCACGCGGTGCTGAACGCGAAGTTCCACCAGCAGGAGGCCGAGATCGTGGCGCGCGCCGGCCAGCGGGGCGCGGTGACCATCGCCACGAACATGGCCGGCCGCGGCACCGACATCAAACTAGGCGCCGGCGTCGCCGAGGTTGGCGGCCTGCACGTGCTCGGCACCGAGCGCCACGAGTCGCGCCGCATCGACCGCCAGTTGCGCGGCCGCTGCTCGCGCCAGGGCGATCCCGGTTCCTCGCACTTTTTCATCTCGCTGGAGGACGACCTCATGCGCCTCTTCGGTTCCGACCGCATCACCCGCGTGATGGAGCGTATGGGCCTTGAGGAAGGCCAGGAGCTGGAGCATCCGCTGCTCAACCGCTCCATCGAGACCGCGCAGAAGCGCGTCGAACAGCACAACTTCCAGGCCCGCAAACGCACGCTCGAGTACGACGACGTGATGAACAAGCAGCGGGAGATCATCTACGGCTTCCGCAACGAGATCATCCGTTCCGAAGACGTCCGTGACCGCCTCATGGACATCATGGAGGAGGTCGTGCTGCTCAAGGTTCAGGAGTTCACCGCCGCCGACAACGATCCGGCCGAATGGAACGTCCGCGGCCTTTCCGACTGGGTGAACCTCAACTTCCCCCTCGGCCTGCCTGAAGAGGACATGCTCAAGGCCGCGCATTCCGGCAAGGAGCTGCCGGTGGCCGACTCCCTGTTTGACGGGCTCAGCGAGTCGCAGTTTTCCCTGCTGAACTACCTCTCCCGGGCCATCCGTGAGGCCTACGAGCTGAAGGTCAGCTTCGAGAAGCCCGAGGCGCTTTCCAGCCTGGAGCGGTACACGATCCTCAGCGCCATCGACCGGCTCTGGCAGGAGCACCTGTACGGGATGGATTCGCTCCGCAACTCGATCCGCCTGCGCGCCTACGGGCAGCGCGATCCGCTCATCGAATACAAGTCGGAGGCCTTCAAGCTGTTCGACGAGCTGATGGTCAACATCAAGACCGAGATCTGCCACAACATCTTCCGCAGCGCGTCGAGCCTGATGGCGTTCCAGCAGTTCCTGCACAACCTGCCCCAGGTCACCACGCACCAGGCCGCGAGCGCCTTCGACAGCGCCGCGCCTGATCCGGATGCACCGGTGGGCAGCGCGAGCAGCGTGGTCAGCGAGGCCAACGACGCGATCGCCAAGGCGAAGCCGGTGAAAGCCGTGCCCCGCGTCGGCCGCAACGACCCCTGCCCCTGCGGCAGCGGCAAGAAGTACAAGAGCTGCTGCGGGAAGTGAGCTGAGAGTGAGCCAGTAGGTCTGTAAGCCAGTGGGTCAGTGAATCCGCTCCCGTAAAGGTAGCAGGTTGGATGGCTGACGGGCTTGGGGCCGCTCCCGCACGGGCTTCAGTGGCCGGCCAATACCGCCGAGATCTTCTGCTTCAGCTCCTCGCTGACCTCGGAGGGCGGGCGTTCGCCATCCACGATGGCGAAACCGTAGGTCTTCTGCAGGCGGCGGAAGGCGGCGCGCATCAGCGCCTGGTATTTCAGGAAGCTGTCGAACATGTCGCGGGACAGGCCGAGGTCCATGCCACTTTCCCAATAGTCGAGCGACTGGTTCTTCGCGAAAACGCGCTGGACGAGCTGCTCCGGCCGCACGTCGAGGTAGATCACGGCGTCGGGCACGAGGGCGATGCCGTAAACATTCCGCAGCCATGCCTCGTCCACGCCGCGCACGAGGTCGCGGACCATGAGAGTATAGATATAGCGGTCGGCCAGGACCATGAAGCCGGCCCGGAGCGCGGGCAGGATCGCATTTTCCAATTGGTCGGCGAAATCGGTCGCGTAAAACAGCGACAAGGTGGTGCGGGAGAGGATGTTGCCATTCTGCGCCTGCTCCAGCTCCTCGCTGACGAGGGTGGAGCGTTTGAGCCCGACCTGCAGGGTGGCGTGACCGGTGCCTTCGAGCCACTGGACGAGCTGCGAAATCTGGGTGGAGCGCCCCGAACCGTCCGCGCCCTCGACGACAATAAGCTTGCCATTCAGCTTGGTAAGATCCTCACCGGGAAGGCCATGGCCGTAGAAGCGCTTGGGTGTGACCTCGGGGACGACGACGGTGGCAGGCGGACGGGTCGGGACGCGGCGGGTGGGTTTGAATTTCGTGGCGGGCATGGGCTCGGTTTTCAGAATTTGCCGTAGAAGTCCGAAATGTCGAAATAGACCTTTTTAGTCCCGTCTGGCGTGGTTCCGATGGTAAGCGTGTCAGTTTTGTGGCCACGGCAATCACTTATCGTTTGCGAGAGGACGTTGGCACCGGGAAAACGTTGCCGTATCCAGAGGTATTCAGCGTCTACGCCGTCATTTTCGCCTTTGGCCCCGATTATTTTCACACTCGCTTCGCACGAGGAACCGTCGCCGCCCGCATAGGTAATGCGGTTTTTCGGCGGAGCCGGTGTCGCCGTAAGCGCCTCCTGTGGAATCACTTTCTCCGGAAGTGTCTTTTGAGAAGCGCAGCCGGCGACCAGCAAGACCAGTGATGCGATGACAGGTCCTTTCATCACTAATTGGCTTTCGTGGCGGTAAATTTCCGGATGGCCACCTTGGAGGTCAGCAGCTTGCGCACGAGCCCTTGCTGCTCCTCGATGCGCTGGTTGGCGTCCATGATCGTGAAGTGGAACTCGGTGCTCATGGCCAGGTACTGCTCGAAGATGCGCCCCTGGAAGAGGCGGAAGCTCTCGTAGGGATCGGGCGAAAGGTTCAGGTCCATGCCCGCCTCGTGGAACTTGAGCACGGGCCGGTTGTCGAGGATGCGCGCCAGCGAGACCTCGAGGTCAGCCCGGAAGAAGAAGGTGAGGTCAGGCAGCGCCGCGAACGAATAGACCCCGCGCACCCAGTCGGGCGGGCAGCCGCGCACCACATCGCGGGCGAAGGCCGTGAAGATATAGCGGTCGCACAGCACGATGTAGCCGGCGCGCAGCAGCGGCAGCAGCTGGCGCTCGTAGCGGTCGGCAAAGTCGGTGGCGTGGATGAGGCTGAAGGTCGTGGGGGTGAGCAGGTTCTGCTTCTTCCCCTTGCTGGTGGCGCTCTTCACGAGTGCCGAGGAGTTCCACTCGGAGAAGAAAACCTTGCAGCCCTGCTGTTCCAGCCACTTCTGGAGCAGATGTACCTGGGTGGATTTGCCGGAGCCGTCGAGGCCCTCGACCGCAATCAGGCGCCCGGGAAACCCCAGTTCGGCGAACGTCTTCGTCATCGCCGCGAAACTAGGCGCGGTCCGGCCCAAGACAACGAGTTTTTATGAAATGGCCCATTTGGGGCAGGCGTCGGGCAACGGTAGGAGACGAGGTGACGAGGCTCACTCTGGTTTGGGTGAGGCCTGATGCGACCAGAACGAAGACGGACAGATAGGGACTCCTCACGTCGGCTTCTACAATGGCATTCGTTAGCGGGCTCGCGGTGGTAGTCGACTGCCGGTTCCGCAAGCGAGTTGGCTACCGAGTCTCGTGGCGGCATTTGAGAAAATGGTAGGATCGGGGCTCGTGTTGAGGTCTCATACCATTTCCCGATGATAATCGGACGAATGGGTAGGGACGGTGCGCTGCGCCGTCCCCGTCGCCGAGCGCAGCGTCAGGCGACGGAACGAATGCCTACGGTCTCCGCCCGCCTCTGCCGCCCCTACAGGGCGGGGACGGCGCAGCGCGCCTTCGCTACCAATATACCGTTTCTTTTCGGGAACTGGTATCAGGCTTCACCCCACAATTCAGTTGGCGAGGTCACATCTGCGCGAGGTCATCGCCAGGCGCAGGCAGAATTCGGACCGGGCATACTCAAAAGATCGAACAGACCCGCCGATACAGCGCCTCATATTGGGGAACGATAGCCTCGGATGAGAACCGCTCGTGCGCCCGGATCTGCGCGAGCCCCCCCATGGTCAGGCGGCGCGACGGGTTCACAATGAGGCTGTCGAGGGCGGTGGCCAGCGCGTGGGCATCCCCCGAGGGGACCAGGACACCGGTCGTTCCCTCTTCCACCAGTTCAGGAATCCCGCCGACGCGGGTCGCGACGCTCGGGCAGCGGAAACACATCGCTTCCAGGATGCTCAGGCAGAAGCTTTCGGTGTCCGAGGCGAACACGCCCAGATCGGCGGCCTGAAGCTGGTCCTCGATGGCGTTGACGTTCTCGCGGACAATCAGGTTGTCCTCCAGGCCGAGCTTTCGCGCCTGCTCCATGAAGGGCGTGAAGCTGCCGCCGGCCAAGACCAGTAGCTTGAAAGGAGTGGTGGTCTTCAGGAGGGACACCGCTTCGAGCACGAGGTCCACACGCTTCAGCGGACGCAGGTTCGAGGAGTGGAACAGCAGCACCTCATCCGGCCCGACGCCGAGTTCGCGACGGACCTCTTCCCGGGTGCGCTGCGGCGGACGCGGGGCGAAGAAATTGTGGATCACGTCCACCGGTCCGTTGAACGCGAGCAGCCGCTGGCTCTCCCCCTTCAGGAACTCCGAAACGGCGGTCACGGCGTCGGAGCAGTTGAGGGCGTGGAGGATGGCGGGACCGTAGCCCGCATCGCGTCCGAGCAGTGTCGTGTCAGTGCCGTGGAGCGTGGTGACCACCCGCAGGCGGTTTCCTGGTGGCAGCATCGACCGGGCGAGAATGGCGGCCGTGGCGTGTGGCACCGCGTAATGGACATGGAGCAGGTCTAGCCCGTGCTTCTGGCTGACCTCGGCCATCTTCACTGACAACGGCAGCGTGTAGTCGGGATATTTGAACAGGTCGTAGTCGTTGATCACGACCGGATGAAAATGCAGGCGCGGTGCATCGGCCGGCAGGCGGAAGGGCCGTTCGTAGCTGATGAAGTGGACGTCGTGGCCGCGCTTCGCCAGCTCCTCGCCCAGCGCCGAAGCCAATACCCCGCTGCCGCCCACCGAAGGATAACACGTGATGCCGATCGTCAATGGCCGCGCCGGCGTCATGTCAGAAGCGACCGGCAGCGCCGCCGAGTGAACCCAGGGAGGCGAACACCGGCGGATCATTGGGGAAGAGCGCCTGGGCGTGCGTGACCCCGGAGCGCAGTCCGAGGATACGGGCGCGCGCGAGCTGGAGATCGACATAGCCCCGGGCGGACACTTGCGTGACATGCGCCGCCATGGCCGCGGTCCACGCGGCGATGACCTCGGGCGCCGAGACGTCAATGAACAGCGGTGAAATGTCGGGTGGCTCCGCCTCGGGTGTGATCGCGTAAAAGAGCAGTTGGTCAATCGCGTGGCCCGGCTGGTCGCGCAGCTCCGCCACGCCGCCATAACGGGCCAGCCGCGAGGCGTCCCGGACGAGCGTTCCCAGCCGCCAGTGATCCGGGTGCTGATTGGGCACCGTGCTGGGTGCCAGCACGATTCCCGGCCGCTGCTGGCGGATGATCCCCGCCAGACGGATCGCGTGCGCGGCCCGGATCTCCAGATGGGCATCACCGTCGAGCTCGATGAATTCCAGCGTCGCCCCCATCAGGGCCGCCGCGTTTTCCGCCTCGCGGACCCGTTCCTCGGGCGTTCCCCGCGAGCCGGATTCGCCACGGGAACAGACGACCAAATGCACCGGCCGACCCAGCCGGGATTCCTGGGCCAGCACCGCCCCGCAGCCGAACTCGAGGTCGTCCGGGTGGGCGCCGAAAGCCAGCAGCGGAGCCGGTTCAGGCGGGGAGATCGGTGTAGGCTTCATCGGAGCGGTCGATGGGGTCGCGGTTGACGAACGTGATTTCGGGTGCGTCGGCGTGGCACAGATACGCCTGTTCGCCGAGGCCGGCGACATAATGGGTGCAGCGGACGACCGACTGCATCCAGCGCAGGCGGCTGTCGCGCGCGGGGCTGATCTGTTCCTTGCCGAAGTCCTGGGACGGCAGCGTGACGAAGATGTCGCCGCCCTTGTGGAGCTTCAACATGCCATCGACGCACCGAGCGCGGACAACCTCGTTCTCGTAAGGCACATCCACGAAGAAGTCCGTCACCGCACACGCCGCGCGGCGAAACTCCGGGTCGGACGACCGCGCGACGCGGATGCCCTCCAGCAGTCCCATGCGGCGGTACATTCCGAGGCAGAAGTCGGCCACGTTGGCCGCTGTCTCCGCGCGGAACGCCTCCACCCAGCGCCGGTCCACATAGGCCGGAAGCTGCAACGCGGTCTTGGCGTGCCAGTCCGCGCGGACCTGCTTCCGGTAGAGCGGGGTGAACTTGCGCTGCGTCGGGTTCTCGAAGGCGAAGTTCAGCTCGATCGGCTCATCGGTCTTGCGGTGGCGCAGGGTGGTGCGGGTCTCGCGCGGATCGTGGTCGCTATCGTGGTAGAAGAAGACGATTTCGCCGCCGATCTCCGACTGGAGCCGACGCGCCGTGACGAACTTGGCGAAGAGGAAGCGCCGCGGAAAGAAACCGCAGGGCTGCTGGCCGAAACAGATGACGGGTGAGGCGCTCATGTGGCCGGCTGCATTGGGCTGGCGGGCGGACCGGCCCGCTGGCCAATGATCGCCTGGAACAGCAGGCTGAAGGCTACGCACGCGCCGCAGCCAATCGGGTTCAGCCAGAGGTAGCCGATCTCGTAGGCCGGATGGAATTTTCCTGCGGAGAAAAGCAGCAGGACGAAAACCTGCGAAGCCAGCGCGGCCCAGAACACCGCCGAGCCGCCGACCTTCTTCAGGAAGAAAGCGACCACAAACACGCCCAGCAGCGCCGGGTAAAAGAGGGACGCCACAATATTGAGCGCCTCGATGAGGTTCTCGGCGAAGCTCACGAACAGCGCGAAGCCGATGGCAAAGCAGCCCCAGAGCGCCGTAAACCACTTCGCGTTGCGGACATTCCGCGCCTCGTCCTGCGCGGCGAGCGGACGAAAGTGGCGCCAGAGGTCGATGGTGCTGGTCGTCGCCAGCGCGTTGAGCTCGCCGGCTTTGGAAGAAAGCGCCGAGGCAATCATCACCGCGATCAGCAGCCCGATCACCCCGTGCGGGAGCTGCGTAAGGATGAAGGTGATGAACACGTAGTCCGAGTCCTTGATCTTGGCGTGGGGATCGATGGCCCGCAGCGTGTCGCGGGCCTCCTGGCGGACCGCGTCCGACGCCTTTTGCGCGGCCAGCATCGCCGAGCGGGCGGAGGCTTCGGCCCCGGGCACGCCACTTTCACGCGCCGCCATCCACGCACGGATTTTCACCTGCTTGTCTGCCAGGATCGCGGTGTGTTTTTCCTCGATGACGTGCAGGCGGCCGCCTTCCGGGCCCGCCGCATGACGCCGCCATTCGGTCTGGTTGAAGAACACGGGCGTGTCGGGCTGGAACTGGAAAAAGACAAAGAGCAGCGCGCCGAGCATCACGATGCAGAACTGCATCGGGATCTTGAACATGGCGTTGAACATCAGGCCCAGCCGCCCCTCGCGCAGCGCCGCGCCGCCGATGTAGCGCTGCACCTGGGTCTGGTCGGTGCCGAAATACGAGAGCGACAGGAAGAGGCCGCCGAGAATGCCGCTCCAGAGGGTGTACCGCCGCTTCAGATCGGGCGTGAAATCCACGGCCTGCAGTTTGCCCAGCGCCCCGGCAATGGGCACCGCCCCGGCCGGGAGCTTCGTCAGCAGCACAACGAACGCCGTGACCATGCCCCCGAAAATCACCGCCATCTGCCAGCGCTGGGTCAGGTTCACCGCCGCGCTGCCGCCGGTGACGGTATAGATGATCACCACCAGACCGGTGAACAGGATGGTCAGGTCCAGCCGCCAGCCGAGCACGGTCGAGAGGATGATGGCCGGCGCATAGATCGTGATCCCCGCCTGCAGGCCGCGATGCAGGAGGAAGAGCGAGGCCCCGAGCAGCCGTGTCTTCGAGTCGAACCGCTGCCCGAGATATTCGTAGGCCGTATAGACCCCGAGCTTGCGGTAGATCGGCAGGAAGACGGCGCACACGATGATCAGCGCGAGCGGCAGGCCGAAATAATTCTGGATGAAGGCGATGCCGTTCTCGTAGGCCTGCCCCGGCAGCGACAGATAGGTGATCGTGCTCGCCTGGGTGGCCATGACCGACAGCCCGATGGTCACCCAGCCGGTGTTGTGGTTGCCCTTGAGGTAGGTGTTGAGGCTGTCGGTATGGCGCGTGCGCCAAGTTCCATAGGCCGCGATCCCCACAATCGCGCCCAGCAGCACCAGCCAGTCCAGGAGGTTCATGCGAATACCCGCGAGAACACCGCGAGCAGCAGGACGCAAAGCACGAAGAACGCGAAGACGAACTGGTAAACGCCCCGCCAGGTGCGAAAGCCCGGCACCCCCGGCGGGTCATCAGGAGGGGGTGGGGCGGCGGGCGGCTTCATTTTCCGAGCGAAACCAGATTGGCGAACAGGCGGTAGGCGCCCGGCACCCCCGCCGGCAACTGGCGGAAGAAGGCGATGCCGGTATAGACGAAATATCCCTTTCCGTGCGGGGCGACGAGGAGGCTGCCCTTCAGCGGCTTCTCGCCGGGATCGTTCATCGCGAGGAGGGGCGTGTAATGCGTCGCATCCCAGGAGCTGGGGAAATAGGCACCCCGTTCCTGCACCCAGCCGTTAAAATCGTCCGGCCCGATGCGGTTCGGCGTCGTCAGGGCGAGGTGCTCCGGCTGGAGCAACGTCACCGGAGCGGTCTCATCCGTGACGCGCTGCTGCGGGGGACTGCCCTCGATGGACAGGTCATAGGGCCCGAGCGTCTTCGCCTTCAGGCCGTCGGGGCGGTTGTATTGCAACACCACTGTGCCGCCCGCCTCGGCATAGGCAAACAGGCCGGCGACATTCGCGGCGAGATCGGTGCGCTCGTTGAAGGCCCGGACCCCGATCACGACGGCATCGAGTCCGCGCAGCTTTTCCGGCGTCAGATCGGCCCCGGTCAGCGTGGTCACCGTGTAGCCCAGTTGCCCCAGCGCCGCCACGGTGTCGTCCCCGGCCCCGGGCAGGTATCCGACGGCGTGGCCGCGGGTCGCGAAGGCAAACGCCGCCACCTTGAGCCGGGCGGGCGGCTGCAGGAGCATCAGCGGGAGGTGGGCGTAGTTGATTTCGACGCGTTGGTTGGTGAAACGCGCGCCGCCGACTTCCGCCACCGCCAGCACGCCGCCGGTCGCCGCTGTGGCAGGGGCCTTCACCGTGAAAGTGAGCTTCGCGGATTCACCGGCGTGACCGATTTTGAAAGCGCGCCCGGATGGTGAAACGCTCCAGCCAGCCGGCGTTTCCAGATGCAGCGTGCCCGTTGCGCCGTCGCGGGCCGCTTCGACTTCCACTTCGACCGGCTTTTCGGCGCCCGGAGTGAAGATCGCCACGCCGGATTGGAATTTCAGCGCCACCGGCGAAATCACGGCCAAGCCGGCCGCAGGCTTGCCGGCCACGGCCGCGCCCATGATCTCACTGGGCACGACCAGTTTCTGGCCAGCGACTTCAAATTCAAACTCGACCGGAAACGCCGGCGGATTCTCCGGGCGACCGATCAGCTTGGGATCGGCTACGCGGAACATCCCGATGGTGGGTTCCTCCCGCAGCCAATAGGGCTGGGTCAGTGGCGTGGATGTGGGAACTTTGAGGATTGATTCAGCCTCAGCCACTTCCCCGGACTTCAGCTCCACTCCGGGCTTGCTTTCCGCCAAACCCGCCATCCGAACGTCCACGAAGCGGACCGGAACGGAGGAACTCACAACCACACGGTGCTGGACCTTCAGGGTTTCGCCGGGCACGACTTCGGCGACCGAGGTGGTGCTCTCGACCGTCAGCCCGAGGCAGCTTTGCAGCACGTGGTCGAGCTGCCGCCGCTTGTCCGCCACCACCGGATCCGTCGGCAGGCCGGCGAGGCGCTTCCGCATTTCCAGCAGGGAGGGGACGCTCGCGGCGGGATTCTTCAGGTCGAACTCGGCCAGCGTCGCGTTGGCGAGATGGGCAAATTCGGCCCCGCCCCGCACGCGCGCCCAGGTCGTGTCGATGCCGTCCATGAGATCATTGGGCGCCGGCGTGCCGCCCAGCAACCGGAAGCTCTCCGTCCACTGACCGCTGCCGGCGGGGCGCATGCCGAAGCCCTGCGTGCGGTGCTGCGCGCGGCTGCGCATGGCGACGGCCTGGAAGCTCTCGCCGGTCACGGCATCGCTGCCTCCGGCCTGCAGCACGAGGGTCGTTGCGTCCCCACCCCGACCGCCATTCTGCAGGATGCGCGTCGGCTGCCACGGAGTCAGGCCCTCGGCGAGCTGTTCGGGGTAGGCGGTGGAATCGCCCGCCAGTTTGAAGGCTTCCAGCGCGATGACCGCCGACGCGGTGTGGTGCGCGTGGGTGCCGCTGGGCTCGGGCGAAAAGCGCGTGATAATCACGTCGGGACGGAATTCGCGGATGACCCGGACGGCGTCACCCACCACCTGTTTCCGGTCCCAGAAGTTCAGCGTCTCCGGCACACTTTTGGAGAAGCCGAAGTCCAGCGCGCGGCTGAAGAACTGGCGGCCACCATCGATGCGCCGGGCCGCGAGCAGTTCCTGCGTGCGGGCGACCCCGAGGCGTTCGCTGAACTCGGGACCGATCTCGTTCTGCCCGCCATCGCCCCGGGTGAGGGAGAGATAGCCCATGCGATAGGCGCGCCCCTTCGCCAGATAGGTGATGAGCTGCGTGTTCTCATCATCGGGATGCGCCGCGATGTGCAGGACCGTCGCGTAGGTGCCGAAGCTCCGCAGCTCTTCCCGGATGGCCTCCGGCGCGGGCGTGGGCTCGGCCCTAACGGCGGTCATCCCGCTGGTGGCGAGTGTTGCCGTCAGGGCAAACACCCGCCACCACTGTAGGCCGTGGGCACGCATCATCAGCGGCTCACTTCTTCACGGTGAAAGCCACGGTGTAAACCGTCTTTTCCCAGGACAGCTTGATGATGCCGCCACCGGAGGGGTTCTTCTCGACGCCCACAGCGAACTGGTCGAAATCCTTGTCCGCCGCGCCCTTCATGGCATCCACGCGGGCCACGTCGTTCTTCTCGTTCACCGGCACGCCCCAGGCGCCCAGGGCGCTGCTGAAGGCGAGCTTGGCGGTGCCGTCCTCGTTCGGCACGAAATACAGGGTGTAAGCCCCGGCCGGGATCATGGTGCTGCCGATCAGCAGCGGCTGCTGGGTGATGAGCGAGGTGGCCTCGTCGGCACCCATGCGCCAGGCCTTGCCATAGGGCACCAGGCCGCCCCAGATCTTGCGGACCTCGCCGCTCTTGGGGTCCTTCGAATAGGGCCGGCCATAGCTGATGGTGACGCGGCTGCCATCCACGACCGCGCTGACGGTCTCATGCGGGCTGACGCGCTTTTGCTGGGCCTGGAGCGGGGAGGCACCGGCCAGAAGGACGGCGCTGAGGAGGAGGAGGGAGCTGAACGTTTTCATGGTGTATGTGGAAGGGACTTTGGTTTGACGTGGAGGAAAGCGGGGGATGGGACGCGGACCGGTTGACGGTTCGAAACAGGCTACCGGCTTGGTCGGCAGTGCTCAGTTCTTGAAGGCATATCCTGCGTGTTCAACGGTGAAGGTGCCCGAGCTTGGCTGCTTGCGGCGAAGGATGCAACTGTGAGGTTTACGCATTGCGCTTGTTCCCAAAGACATCCGTCCGCCTCGTTTCGTTCGAAACTTGCCGCCGGTCGGATGAGCCTTGGCGAGCATTCGCCGCCCATTCGGTTGCCTGGATTGCCGGCTGGATGTGGCTTCGCGGACACCCCGGCAGCCTTGTAGGTCGGTTTGCCGGCACGGCGATCCAAGACCTCGCGGACTCCGCTGCGGGCCTTGAAAGCCGCGAAGCTTCCATCTCATTGGGTTGAAGGACGAATACGTATTTGCGCGGATTCCATTCTACGTGTTCACCCGGATGCCCCAAATCAGGGATGCGTCCACATTAGGGAGGATTGAAGCCTTTAGGGATAACTGTCTCTCCGTGGCGGTTTTGGCCGCTGCTGGCGGTCGCCGGCATCTTCCTGCTATCCGGGCAATCCAGCCCCGCGAGGGCGGGTTCGCCGCCGTCGGCGACCACGCAGCCGGCCACGCTGGTCAATGGCTTGACGGCCACCCTCAATGGCACGCTTGCCCCGGGGAACGGGCTTTCGACCACCTATTTCGAGTACGGCCCCACGACCAACTACGGCAGTGTGACTCCGGCCCAGACGGCCGGTCCATTCACCTATGCGATGGCGTTCAGCGGGGCCCAATCGATCGCGATCACCCATCCTTCCGTCCCGACGAACAACCAGCCCTACACGATTGAGGCGTGGATCAAACCCACCGCCATGGGTGCCCGCGGAATGGTCGGCTGGGGCAACTATGGGGGTGTCAATCAGGTCAATGCCTTCCGCCTCGATCAGGCGGGATTGGATAACTACTGGTGGGGCAACGACCTGGTGGCCAATACCGCCGATCTCACGACGGCCTGGCACCATGTGGCCGCCAGTTTCGATGGCACGACACGGACGGTTTATCTGGATGGCGCCCCGGTCGGGTCGGATAACCCGGGCACCAACCATGTGGTTCCCAGCGCCAATCTCGCCCTGGGTTTGACCGCTCCGGGGGAATATTTCGCGGGGTTGATGGGCGAGGTGCGCGTGTGGTCCACTGCGGTGAGCCAGACCAACTTGCAGACCTGGATGGTTCAATCGCTCACGTCGGCCCACCCCAACTACACGAACCTGACCGCGTATTGGCCCCTGTCCGATCAGAGCGTCGCTTCCATCACCGATCTGAGCGGGAAAGGGAATGTCGGCGTTCCCTCCGCCACCCCCGTGTATGTCTCGTCGGTCACGCCCGCCCTGGTGACGCGGCTCACTCCGGGAGCCACGTACCATTTTCGAATCGTGGCCTCGAACAGCTTTGGCGTGTCCTTGGGCGCCGATAAGACTTTCACGGAACCGGCCCTGCAGACCTTCATAGTGGCCAACCTGAACGACAGCGGGGCGGGCTCGCTGCGGCAGAGCCTGCTCAATGCGAATGCTGCCGGCTCCGGCGCGCTGGTCGATGCCACGGCCCTGAGCGGCGCGATTCTGCTGAACAGTTCCCTGCCGATCATCACGAACACCCTTCAACTCAAAGGTCCCGGGGCAGGCTTGCTGACCATCAGCGGGCAAAATCAGTATCGGATCCTGTTCCTGGACGGCACGAACCAGGCCGTTGAAATCGACAACCTCACCCTGGCGAACGGCTACGCCAAGGGCGGCGATGGCGGGTCTCCTCTGGGCGGTGGCGGTGCGGGCCTGGGTGGCGCCCTGTTTGTGAATCAGGGCGCGGTCACGCTTTCCGGGGTTTCCTTTGTGGGAAATGCGGCGGCCGGTGGCAATGGCTCGGGGCCAGGACCCGGGTATGGAGGTGGTGGTGGCGGGGGGCTGGGAGGCAATGGAGGAGCCTCCGGAACCGCCTTCGGCGGTGGTGGTGGCGGCGGGTTTCAAGGCAATGGCGGCATTGGATTCTATGCCGCTGGCGGCGGCGGCGGTGTTTTGGGCAATGGCGGCAATGGCAATGATGGCGGTGGCGGCGGTGGCGGCCTGGTTGACGGCCAGGACGGGGGCAACCCGTATGGAGGTGCCGGCGGCGGCGGTGGCGGCGCGGGCGGTGACTCGGTCAACAATCCGAACGGCATTGCCGGCAGCCTTTATGGCGGCGGCGGCGGTGGTGGTGGGACGTACGACGGGAACGGTGGCGCGGGCGGAAAATTCGGCGGCGGCGGCGGCGGTCAAAATCAATCGGTGGGTGGGCTGGGCGGCGATTTTGGCGGCGGCGGTGGTGCCGGCCAGCAAGCTTACACGTACTACGGCCAAGGGGGAGGCCATGGAGGATTTGGTGGCGGCGGCGGTGGCGGCGTGCCCAATGAGGACGTGGGAGCCTATGTCTCGGTCGGAGGGGATGGCGGTTTTGGCGGCGGCGGCGGCGGCGGTGTGGGGTATCAGGCAAGCAACACCGGCTATGGAGGTTCCTATGGGGGCAATGGCGGATCCGGAAACGAAGCCAGCATCTACAAATATGCCGGCGGCGGTGGTGGCGGGGCCGCGCTGGGGGCGGCGGTCTTCGTGAGCAACGATCTCGGGGCCTCTCTTTTCCTGGCCAACAGCTCGGCCGATGCCGGCTCACTGACGGCCGGTGCCGGCGGTGGGGCCGCCGGGGATGGCCATCCGGGCGGCGCTGGCCAGGCTGCTGGCGGCGCTTTTTTTCTGCCGAGCGGCACGACTACCTTTGATGTTGCCAGCCAGACCAACTCCATTTCCGGCAGCCTGGTCGGAGGCGGGGCGACCCCGGCCTCCCTGCTGAAGACCGGCACGGGCACGCTGGTGCTGGCCGGAACCAATGGCTATGCCGGTGCCACGGTGGTTTCGGCCGGAACCCTGGAAATCGACGGCGACAACTCCAGCAGCCCGAACCTGATCGTCAACTCGGGGGCGGCGCTCAGCGGTTCGGGCACCGTGGACAACCTGGTCCTGCAGCCGCAAACCGCGCTGGCGCCCGGGAACGCGGGGCTCCTCACGGTCAAGGGCAATGCCACCCTCGGCGGCTCGGTCAATTATCAGTGGCGCGTGAACGACGCCCTGGGTGTTCCCGGCGCGGGTTATTCGTCCCTGGCGGTCGGAGGCGTCCTCGACCTGGGTGGCCTCACCAGCCTCAGTCTCAATCTCTGGAGCATTTCGGCGCCCGGCGCCGTCTCGGGAAACGCGCTCAATTTCAACACCTCCCAGATCTCCGCCTGGTTGATCCTGCGGGCGGCCGGTGGCATCTCCAACTTCAACCCGGCCGTGGTTCACATTTCGGTGCCGGCGGCCAATGGCGCGGGGGGATTTGCCAATGCCCTGGATGGAGGTGCCTTTTCGGTTCGGCAGATTGGCCAGTCCATCGTGCTGGTTTTCACCCCGTCGCTCGCGGCCGTGCCGTCGCCCTCCGCCCCGTCGGCGACCACGCTCGCGGCCACCGCCGTCAACGGATTCGTCGCGACTCTGCACGCGGACGTCAATGCGGGGTATGCGCCCACCGCCGTCTATTTCGAATATGGCCCGACCACCGCCTACGGGACGGCGACCCGTTCGCAGACGCCGTTGTCCTTTCCCTACGCGATGCAGTTTGACGGCTCGCAGTTGGTCCAGGTTTTCGCGCCGAAGGTTCCCACCAACAATCAGCCCTATACCATCGAGGCCTGGGTCGAAGCGGCCACGGAGACCGGAGCCAACAAGGGCATTGTGGGCTGGGGAAACTATTTCAACAACAACCAGATCAACGACCTGAGCCTATACTCTGGCGGGATCTACAACTCCTGGTGGGCCAATGACCTGGTCGTGGGCGCGACCAACCTGGCCGGAAACTGGCATCATGTCGCCGCCAGTTATGATGGCACCAACCGGACGATCTATTTGGATGGTGCGTTCGTCGGTCGGGATCAGCCGGGCCCCGACCATAAGGTGCCCAGCGCCAACCTCACCCTGGGTCTCGCGGCGCCGGGTGAGTCTTTCAACGGGCTGCTAAGCGAGGTCAGGGTGTGGGCGGTGGCCGTGGACCAGGCAACGCTCCAAAGCTGGAGGTTTCAGCCGGTGACGCCGGCCCATCCCAACTACGCCAGCCTGTCCGCGGAATGGCCCCTGGACGATCGGAACGAGGGCTTCATTTCGGACGCCAGCGGCCACGGCAATGAAGGGGTGCCGGTGTCCACTCCAGTGTACGTGCAAAGTGGCATCTCGCCAGTGTTCATCAGTCACCTGACACCGGGAATGACCTACCACTTTCGCGTGGTGGCCACGAACAGCCTCGGCGTCGTCTATGGTGCCGATCAGACCTTCACTGAACCGCCGCAGCAGAGCTTCACGGTCACGAACACCAACGACAGCGGCCTGGGATCCCTCCGACAGGCGCTCCTGGATGCCAATGCGGCTATCGGTCCGGCCGAGGTGGATGTCACCGGGCTCAATGGAACGATTGCGCTCCAAACTCAGTTGGCCGTCCTTACCAACAGCATCCGGATCGACGGCCCGGGCGCTACGAATCTGACCCTCAGCGGCCAGAATCTGTATCGCATCCTGTTCATTGATGCTGCGGGCGGCCAGGTGACCCTCAATAACCTGACCCTGGCGAATGGCTACGCCAAGGGTGGCGATGGCGGTTCTCCCCTGGGCGGGGGTGGTGCCGGCTTGGGCGGCGCGGTATTTGTGAACCAGGGGGAGGTCCTTATTTCGGGTGTGGTGTTCGCCCATAATGGGGTCGCCGGAGGCAACGGGGCCGGAGCGGTGGAGAATGGAGCCATCAGTGGTGGCGGCGGTGGCGGATTGGGCGGCGATGGCGGCAATGGCGGGGAGCTCGGCGGCGGCGGGGGGGGCGGCTTCGGCGGCAACGGCGGCAACGGAAGCTATGCGGCGGGTGGCGGCGGCGGACTTCTGGGCAGGGGGGGCAATGGCGGCAGCAGCGGTGGGGGCGGGGGTGGCTTGACCGATGGACAAAGCGCCGGGAATGGCGGTCCCGGCCAGGGCGGCGGGGGCGGGGGAGATGGGGCCGACTTTGAAAGCGGCCGCGGACAGAGCGGCTCCCTCTACGGCGGGGGCGGCGGCGGGGCCGGAGATCTCGTAGCCGGCCCGGGTGCCAACGGCGGCAATGGCGGCGAATATGGCGGCGGCGGCGGCGGCGCCTTTCAAGGTGCGGGCGGTGCCGGTGGCGACTTTGGTGGTGGTGGCGGGGCCGAAGACTCGTATGCGGGAAATGCCGGTGCGGGTGGATTCGGTGCGGGTGGTGGCGGCGGCTCGTCTTTTGCCCGGGGAGGCACCTCTGCCCGAGGCGGAACGGGAGGCTTTGGCGGCGGGGCGGGGGGATATACGGGCATCTTTGGTTATGGTGCTCCTTCCGGTCCCTTTGCGGGGGCCGCAGGCGGTGCCAACCCAACCGACATCAATGAATCGCCCGGCGGCGGCGGCGGCGGCGCGGCCCTGGGCGCGGCGGTGTTTGTCCGGAGTGACCACGGTGCCAGTGTGACTTTGGTGAACAGCTCGGCGGACGCGGGTTCGCTGGTCGCCGGCACCGGCGGTGGTGCCTTGAATGATGCGATTCCCGGCCGGCCTGGCTCGATTGCGGGCAGTTCGCTCTTCCTCCCCGAGGGAACGACCACCTTCCAGGTGGACTCGGCCACGAACACCATCGCCGGCAGCATTGGAGGCTGGGGAACGGTGCCGTCCTCGCTGGTCAAGACCGGTGGCGGCACGCTGGTCCTGGCCGGGACCAACGGCTATCTGGGCACTACCACAGTGAATGGCGGCACGCTCGAAGTGGAGGGCGACAATTCCATCAGCGCCAACCTCCTGGTCAACGCCGGTGGAACCGTCAGTGGCGCCGGTGTGGCCGGTCCGGTCACGGTTACCGCCGGTGGAACCCTTTCGCCGAATCCGGGCGTCGGCACGCTCACCGTGGGGAACACAGTTTGGAACGGGGCCGGCACCTACGTCTGGCACATGCACGATGCCGCCGGGGCTCAAGGGACCGGCTACACCGCGCTCACGATCCGGGGGACCCTGGACCTTTCGTCCGCCACCAATTTCGTCATCCAAGTATCCAGCCTGGCCGATTTTACGGGGACGCCGGGCGCGGCCTTGAACTTTGGCAACACGACCAACGGAAGCTGGGTTTTGGCCCACGCCACCGGCGGCGTCCTGAATTTCCATCCGGGCACCATCGTCGTGGACGCTTCCGGATTCTCGAATGTCACGGACGGCGGCGCCTTTGGGGTCAGTGTTTCGGGCAACGACCTGGTCTTGAATTTCCAGCTGTTCCAGCCGCCGGCGGTGGTCACGGGCAGTGCGTCGGGGGTGTCCACCAATGCGGTGGTGCTCAATGGCACGGTCAACAATTATGGCTTCCCGGCGACGGTCACGTTCGAATATGGGACGACCACCAACTATGGCACGGTCATCAGCGGAGCCAGTCTGCCGGGTGTTCTTGGATTCCAACCGGCCAGTGTTTCCCTGGCCGGACTGCAGCCCGGCACCACCTACCATTACCGCGTGTCCGCCTCCAATGGCGTCGAAACGGATGGCGCGGACGTCACCTTCATCACTTCCGGCGTGCCGGTGGCCGGCACGCTGGCGGCCAGTTCGGTGCTCAGCGCCACGGCGACCCTCAACGGAAACCTCGCCTCCTATGGGCTGTCCACGACGTACTATTTTCAGTACGGACTGACCACCAACTACGACGGGGCCACCGTGCCCCAGACGTTCCAGCTCCTGCGCGGGGCGCTCGGGTTTGACGGGACCGATTACGTCCAGGTGCCGACACCTTCCGTTCCCAGCGGCAATTCCGCCTATACCATCGAGGCGTGGATCAAAGCTTCCACCCGGGCGGGCTCGAACAAGGGCATCGTGGCCTGGGGAAATTACTTCCACAACGGCCAGATCAACGACCTGAACCTGTTTCCCGGCGGCATCTTCAGCTCCTGGTGGGCCAATGATCTGGATGTGGGCACGGCCGATGTCTCGGGGAGCTGGCACCATGTCGCGGTCAGCTTCGACGGAACGCACCGGACGCTCTATCTGGATGGGGTGGTCATCGGGACCGACACTCCCGGGTCGGGCCACACCGTTCCCAGCGCAAACCTGACCCTCGGCCTCGCGGCACCGGGCGAGTACTTCAAGGGGTTGATTTCGGGGGCCCGGATCTGGTCGGTGGCCGTGGATCAGGCAACGCTGCAGGCCTGGATGAACCGGCTGGTGGAACCGGGGCATCCCGATTATGGCAGTTTGCAGGCCGACTGGCCGATGAACGAAGGCTCCGGAACCGCGCTCACGGACAGCGCGGGCCGGGGCAATGACGGCAATCTGGTCGGCGGTCCCTATTGGACCAACGGCCCCGCCGTCACGGACATTCCGGCGGCAACGTTCTTCCCGGTCAGTTCGGGCCTTTCAGGCCTGCTGGCCGCGACGACGTATCATTTCCAGTTGGTGGCGTCCAACGCCGCCGGGATCTCCTATGGCGGAGACCAGTCCTTTACGACGCCGATCCTGGCGCCGTCCCTGGCGGACGTGGTGGCCGCTGCCCTCACCACCAATGGGGCGACGCTGCAGGCCAGCCCGAGTCCGAACGGGGCCTCGACGGCCTTCTATTTCCAATACGGGCCGACGGCCAGCTACGGCGCCACCTCGGCGCCGGTCGTGTTGCCCGAGTTGAACGGGGTGCAGCCCCAGTCGCTCGATCTCTCGGGGCTGGCGGCCGGCACGGTTTATCATTTTGCCGCGGTCGCTTCCAATGCGGTGGGATCGGTGGCCAGCGGTGACCTCACTTTTACCACGGCGTCCCTGGCGCCTTCCGCAGTCACGGGCAGCGCCACCCCGAATGGCGGGAGCACGGCGCTCCTCAGTGCTGACGCCGTGGTGCGGGGCTCCGATACCATCATCTATTTTCAATACGGGCCAACCACGTCCTATGGGTCCACAATAGCCGTGGACATCGGGTCAATACCGGGTTCGCAGACGCCGACGGTGCTGGCCACCGGGCTGACCCTGGGTGCCAGCTATCATTTCCAGGCGACGGCTTCCAACAGCGTGGGCGTTTCCCTGGGCGGCGACGTGGTTTTCACCATGCCGCTGGCCCCCACGGTGGAAACCATGGCGGCCGATTCCGTCACGGGGACCACCGCCAATCTCAACGCCCAGGTTGATCCCGGCGGGGGCGGCACCACGGTCTATTTCAACTACGGCCCGACAACCGGCTACGGTTTTGTCTCCACCTCGACGCTGGTGGACGGAGCGGGCGGAGCCCAGGCAGTTTCGCTTCCCCTTTCGGGCCTGTTGCCGGCCAGCTCGTATCATTTCCAGGCGGTGGTCTCGAATGTCGTCGGGACCGTTCGCGGAGGCGATCTCAGTTTTTCAACCCTGGCGATCCCGCCCTCGGCCGTGACCCTGCCTGCCTCGGGCGTGACCGCCAATGCCGCCACGGTGAACGGCAACTACTCGCCCAACAACCAGGCTTCCTGCTGGTGGTTCCAGTACGGGACCGACACCAATTATGGCAGCGTGACGGTCGCGCAGTGCATCCCGCTGGCCAACCAGGCCCTTTCCTTCGGCGGGGCGGATTCGGTCTCGGTGGCGTCGCCGAACGTCCCGGCGGGCACTTCACCCTATACCATCGAGGCCTGGGTGAAGCCCTCGACGAGGGCCGGGTCGAACAAGGGCATCGTGGGCTGGGGAAATTATTTCAACAACGGCAAGATCAACGATCTGTGCCTGTATTCCGGCGGTGTCTTCAGCTCGTGGTGGGCCAATGACCTGGATGTGGGCACGGCCGATTTCTCGGGGAGCTGGCATCATCTCGCGGTCAGCTTCGACGGCACCCATCGGACGCTCTATCTGGATGCGGCGGTCATCGGGACCGACACCCCCGGAGCGGGCCACACCGTGCCCAGCGCGAATCTGGCCCTGGGCCTGGCCGCGCCGGGCGAATACTTCAAGGGGCTGATTTCCGAGGTCCGGATCTGGTCGGTGGCGGTGGCTCAGCCGGCACTGCAGGCGTGGCGGTACCAGCACCTCACCGATGCGCACCCGGATTATGCCAGTCTGTCGGCCTACTGGCCGATGGACGAGGGCAGCGGGACGGTGCTGGACGATGCGAGCGGAAACGGGAACACGGGCACCTTTGTCGGCTCGCCCGCCTGGGCCGACGGGCCGCCCCTGACCAATGGTCTCGCCAGTGCGGCCCTGCCCGGGATCACCGGTGGCCAGATGTATCATGTGCAGCTCGTCGTTTCCAATGCCACGGGGATTTCGCTGGGCGGCGATGTCTCGTTTTCCGCTCCGGTCACAGCCCCCTCGGTGGCGAACACGGGTGCCAGCGAACCTTCTTCCTCCGGCGCGACGCTGCATGCGGACTTCACGCCCAACGGGGCGCAAACCACGTTCTATTTCCAATATGGCCTCACGGCCGCCTATGGAACAAAAACGGCGGCAACGACCTTGCCGCAGCTCATCGGGACCCAGCCACGGGCTGTCGTGGTCACGGGCCTGCTGCCCGGTTCGACGTATCATTATCAGGCGGTGGCCTCCAACAGCGTCGGCACGGTGGCGAGCGGCGATCTCACGTTTGCCACGCAGCCGGTCGCACCCACGGCCGTGACGACGATTGCCACGCCGCAGGACCCGACCACCGCGTTGCTCGCCGCCTTCGTCAACAGCGGCGGTGCCGACACCCTCGTTTATTTTCAATACGGCCCCGACACGAATTACGGCGGCGTGATCTCGGTGGATGCGGGGGCCGTGCCGGGGACGCAGACCGTGACGAACTGGGCGACCGGCCTCGTGCCGGGGGCGACCTATCATTTTCAGGCGACCGCCTCGAACGTGGTGGGCGTCGCGGTGGGCGGTGATGCGGTGTTCAGCATGCCTTCGGCGCCGCTGGCAACGACCGCGCCGGCCACCGCCATCGGGGGCTTTGGGGCGACGCTGCAGGCGCAGGTGAACCCGGAAGGCGGGGCCACGGCGGTCTATTTCCAGTATGGCCTGGACACCAGTTACGGCCTGACCACGGCCGTGACGACCATGCCCGGACTGGGCGGCTTGCGGCCGGTTTCGTTTCCCATCACCGGCCTGATCCCCGCCAGCTCCTATCATTTCCAGGTCGTGGCATCCAACACGGCGGGAGTCGCGTTGGGCGGCGATCTGGCCTTTTCGACACCGGCGGTCGTTCCGTCTGCCCAGACGCTCCCCCCCACCTTCCTCACGGGCAGCGGGGGGACGGGAAACGGCGCGGTCAACCCGAACAATTCGCCCGGCTACGCCTGGTTTGCCTACGGCAGCGACACCAATTATGGCAGCGCCAGCGCTCCGCAGCCCATCCAGTCGGTCGTCAGCTCGCTGGCGTTTGACGGCTCGGACTCGGTGGTCGTCACCAATTCCACGATGCCGGCAGGCAACTCGGCCTACACCATCGAGGCGTGGATCAAGCCGGTGTCGATGGGAGGCGAAGGCATCATCGGGTGGGGCAATTACGGACAGAGCTTTCAGGTCAATGCCTTTCGCCTGCATCCGGGCGGGTTGGACAATTATTGGTGGGACAACGATCTGGTCGTGAACACGCCGGATCTGTCGGGCGCCTGGCATCATGTGGCCGCGAGCTTCGACGGGACCAACCGGACGATCTATCTGGATGGTTCCGTGGTGGGCCAGGATCAGCCGGGCGCGAACCATTCGGTGGTCAGCACCAACCTGGCCCTCGGGGTCACCGCTCCCGGGGAGAACTTTAACGGTCAGATCGCGGAGGTGCGTGTCTGGTCGATTGCGGTGGGCCAGGCCACGCTGCAAAGCTGGCAGTTCCAGCAGCTCAATCCGGCCCATCCGGACTATGAGTTTCTAAAGGCCTACTGGCCGATGAGCGAGGGGGCCGGATCGGTGGTGAACGACGCCAGTGGCAGCGGCAACACCGGGGTGCTTTCCGGCTCGCCGACCTGGGCCGGCGGCGCGCCCTTCACCGACGTGGTCGTGAGCGCCCCGCTTACCGGGCTGACTCCGGGGGCGACCTATCACTACCAGTTGGTGACGTCCAATACCGCGGGAATCAGCCTGGGCCAGGATTTTAGCTTTGTCAGCGCGACCGCGCCGCTGGCGACCAACCGGCCAGCCACGCCCGTTGGCGCCTTCGGCGCCGCGCTGAATGCCAATGTCATTTCGGACAACGCCGCGACGTCCGTCCGTTTCCTCTACGGCCTGGACACCAACTACGGCCTGAGTTCCTCCGCCACCAATTTCGCCGCCGGCTTTGATCTGCACCCGGCGTCCATTCCGGTGGACGGCCTGCTGGCCAATTCCACCTATCATTACACCGTGGTGGCCTCCAATGCCGTCGGGACCACGACCGGCAGCGATCTGACCTTCACCACCCTGGCTGGCAGTCCCGCGGTCACCAACCTCTTCGCCACGGATCTGAGCCCGACCCAGGCCACGCTCGGGGCGTTGGTCAACCCGAACGGCGCCGACACCGCGGTCTATATCCTGTACGGGTTGACGACCGGTTATGGCTCCATGGTCGTCACCAACCTTTTGGCCGGTCCCCATGGCCAGGAGGTGGGCCTGGTGGTGGACGGCCTCCAGCCCGGATCGGTCTATTATTACCAAGTGATGGCCTCCAATTCGGTGGGTGTGGTGCAGGGGGCGGGCGCGCATTTTACCGCGCCCTATCTGGATATTCCTTCCAATCCGTGGACCTTTGTCCCGCTCCATGCGTGGGATGCGAACTTTGACCTGGGAGCGTCGCCCCGCTCGGGGCTGATTCAGACCCGCGACGGGGTGATGCACGGGGCCACGTTTGCGGGCCAGTTCAACGTCAACGCCCAGTTTACCCTGACCACGAACGGGGTTTATGATGAGACCGTGTTCCTTTTTTCCGCCGCCGGAAGCGGCGTGGAAGGAAATCTGGCCCAGTCCGCCAATGGCACGCTCTACGGCACCGGGTCCAGCGGGGGCTCCGGGAATCGCGGAACGGTGTTTAGCTTTTCCAATATACGCCAGGCACTTTACCGGTTTACCGGAGGTGACGGTTCCAATCCCCGGGGCGGGGTCACGCTGGGTGCTGATGGTAACCTTTACGGCACGGCATCCACGGGCGGAGCCGGATTTGGTACGGTGTTTGGCGTCAATACCGGCGGCGGGCGGACGATGCTTTACGACTTCCAGGGCGGTGCCGATGGGGCCACGCCGCTGGGGGCGCTCGCCCAGGGTGCGGATGGCAACCTGTACGGGGCGGCCTCCGCCGGCGGGACCAACGGCAGCGGCACGGTCTTTGCCATCACGACGGGCGGCGTCCTGACGCCGCTGTATTCCTTCGGTCCGACGAATTCCGACGGCTCCAATCTGGATGGTGCCTATCCCGTGGGCGGACTGGTGCAGGGCCCGGACGGCGTATTCTATGGGACGACGGCTTCGGGCGGCACCAACGCCAGCGGCACCATCTTCTCCCTGACCACCGATGGGGTGCTCACGACGCTGCACACGTTTGGCGCGACGAACGCCCAGGGGGCGAACCTCGATGGGGCCGTGCCGGTGGCCTCGATGATCCTGGGAAGCGACGGCAAGCTGTACGGCACGACGTTCTCCGGTGGCGCCTACGGGCAGGGCGCCATCTTCCAGATGACGACCGATGGTGCCTTCAGTGTCCTCTACACGCTGCAGTCGGATGTCGGCAGCAATCCGATGGGCGCGTTGCTCGAAGCCAGCGACGGCAATTTCTACGGCACAGCTTCGGCGGGAGGGACCAATGGGATCGGCGCCCTGTTCGAACTGATCAATCCGAACCCGCCGCCGATTTTCACGGGCTATCTGACCAATGTGCTGCTCGAGGCCGGATCTGCTTACACGGTCCCCGCGCCCGTCAGTGGTTCGGGACCGTTTTCCTACCAGTGGCAGTGGAACGGGACCAATCTGCCGGCCCAGACCAATGCGCTGCTGAACCTCACGGGCCTGCAACTGGCGCATGCGGGCGCGTATCGCGTGGTCGTCTCCAATCCCAACGCCACGGTCACCAGCGCGCCGTTCACGCTGACGGTTTCGGTTCCGCCCACCGTGACCATCAGCGGCCCCTCGGTCACCAGCACGGTGGGGCTGCCGGTGACTTATACGGTCACCTATGCCGATGCCTATTTTTGGGGCAGTTCGCTCAGCGTTTCGGACATCACGCTGAACGCGACGGGCACCGCCGCGGGCGTGGTCAGCGTCTCGGGCGGTGGCACGAGTTATACGGTGACCATCTCCCAATTTAACGGGACGGGCACGCTGTCCCTTTCGATCGGGCCGGGGACAGCCTCGGATCAGACGGGAGGCCTGGCCCCCGCCGCCGGCCCCAGCGCCGCCTTCAGCCTGAGCTCCTGGACTTACGTTCCCCTGTATGCGTTTGCCAATGGAGCGGATGGCGCCAATCCCAAAGCCGGCCTGATTCTGGGCCGGGATGGCAACCTCTATGGCGCGACCACGACGGGCGGGGCCAACGGATCCGGCACCATTTACCAGGTGTCCTCCAACGGTCTTTTCACCACCCTGTACGCCTTTAGTGCCACCAACGGTTCGGGCCTGAACTTCGACGGGGCAAACCCCGGTGCCGACCTGTATCAGGGCACGGACGGTAACTTGTACGGAACCTGCCCCAATGGAGGAACGAACGGAACCGGGTCGGTCTTCAGCCTGACCACGGCCGGGCAGTTCACCGCCCTGTATTCGTTCAGTGCCGTGGACGGCAGCGGCTTCAACGCGGATGGGGCGGTGCCGCTCGGATCGCTGATCCAGGGTGCCAATGGCACTCTGTATGGGACCATTTCCCTGGGCGGGACAGCGGGTCTGGGCGGGCTGTTCGGCGTCTCCACGAATGGAGCGCTCGTTTACACGAAGTCCTTCACTTCTGAGTTTTCCCAAGGCTCACATCTGGCGGGCTCGTTGCTGGAGGGAAGCGCCACAGTTCTGTTTGGGGCGACGCCGTCGGGGGGACAGGGCGGGGCCGGAACGCTTTTCTATGCCTTTGAGACCCTCCCCTTCTTCCGGATTAACCGGCAATTGTTCGGTTCGGATGCCTATATGGCGTCCGGGAGGCTGACCCGGACCATCAGTGGTGGGGCCGTGGGCACTTCGGTCCAGGGCGGTGGCAGCGGGAACGGGGTGGTGTACACTTCCAATATCGGAGCGGGTGGTTATCACACCCTTTACTCCTTCTCCGGCGGATATGACGGGGCCAACCCCCGGGACGGTGTCATCCAGGGAATCGATGGCAATTTCTACGGCGCGGCCAGCGCCGGCGGAAATCAGGGTGGCGGGACGATTTTCATGGTCACGCCCGCCGGCACACCGGTGCTCCTGTACGGCTTCAGCGCCACGAATGGACCGGCCGGAACCAATTTCGACGGGGCGCAGCCCTGGGGCGGCCTGGCGTTCGACGCCCTCGGCAACCTCTATGGCACCACCCTGGCGGGCGGAACGAACGGCTACGGCATGGTTTTCAAGCTGACGAATCCGGATCCGTGGCCCATCGCCAATCCTGACATCGTCCACCGTCAGGCCGGTCGTTCGCTCAAGATTCCCGTGGCCAGCCTGCTGTCGAACGATACTGGCGCGGCGGGCCTGACGCTGTCGGTCAGCGGCGCGGACGCATTCTCGACCAACGGCGCGGCGCTGCAATTGCTCTCCAGCGCCATTGTCTATCCGGCTGCGAGCGCCGCCGCCGCCGTGGACACGTTCAACTACGTCATCACCGACGGGACTCTCTTCGCGACCAATACGGTCACGGTGATCCTCGATCCGCCGCCCACGACGCCGACCCAGAACATCACCAGTACCACCGTCGGCACGGACGGAGCGGTGCAGATCACCGCCGCCGGGATCCCTGGACGCACGTATCAGCTCCAGACCGCCGACAGTCTCGATGAGCCCATCGTCTGGACCGATCTGGGCTCGCCCCTGGTGGCGGCTCCCAACGGCCAGATCCAGTTCACCGATCCGGCACCGGGCTCGCCGCGATTCTACCGCGTCATCGAACCATGAAGCCGCCCACATATCCATTCCCCCTTTCCCTCATGCCCAAGATGAACCGCCTATCGATAGCTGCCGGGTTGGCGCTGGCGGCCTCGGCGCAGGCCGGCGTCGTGATCACGTCCGGGACGCTCGATACGCCCATTCCGGACGATACCAGCACCGGCATTGCCCTGCCGCTGAATGTGAGCGATACGGGAACGGTCACCTCGGTGACGGTGTCGCTCAACCTGAGCGTGCCCACGGGGGAGACGGGCTGGTTCGGCGATCTGTACGCGTATGTGCAGCATGGCTCGGACATCTCGGTCCTGCTGGCGCGTCCCGGGGCCACGGACTCGAATGCTTTCGGCTATGACGACAGCCAGACGGTTTCGATCACCTTCGCCGACAACGCGGCGAACGGTGACATCCACACCTATCGGACCACCCTGAACGGCAACGAGAGCACCCCCCTGACCGGCCCGCTCACCGGCTCCTGGGCGCCGGACGGGCGGACGACCGATCCCTCGGCGACGGTGGCTTCGGACCCGAGGACCGCCACGCTCAGTGGACTCAACGGGGCCCAGGCGAGCGGCACATGGACTCTGTTTCTGGCGGACCTGTCGGGCGGCAACCGCTACCAGATCAACAACTGGGGAATGACGATCACGACGGTCCCGGAGCCGGGCTGGGTGACGGGCGTCGCCGGAATGCTCCTCGGAGCCTGGGCGCTACGGCGCCGCCGCTGAGCCGCCCGCGCGACTGGCCTGGTGCCCTATTGGCAACTCCCCGGACCGCGCATCCTCCCGTCAGGACGCATCTTCCCGCACGAGCAGAGCTGCCTGCGCCTCATCCGCGCTCTCGCCGCCGAGCAGGATGAGGAATGGCTCGACGGTCCGCTCTACCTCGACATGCAGCCCCTCAGGGACCAACTCAAGCCAGCCCTCCAAATCGCCGCCTGACACCACCCACAACCGAACGCCTCTCAATCCTCCTCAGCCGAGCCCTTTTGCTGAACATTGACGAACACAGCCAACAATTCCTCCAAAGTTCTGATCGCTTGCGGGAAGCCTTTCCGCCATAGCCTCAACTCTCCGTCAGGCTTCCTTTTTGAGCGGACCGTCCAGCGAACAAATATCCAACAGTGCGCACGTGTGCAGGAGGATTGCGCCGGCCGGCGACGGTGGTCATTGGCTGCAGCCCGAAGTTGCTCCCGCATGGTGGCTCAGCCCTGGCCCGTCACTCGTCGTCACCGCCACCGTTGGTCTTCCGTTCCCATTTGCGCTGGGCGCGCTCGGGCAGCGCGGTGTCGGCCTTGGCAAAGTAGGTGTCGGGACCGAAGGTCTCGTTCACGGCCTGCTCCAAGGGCAGCGAAGGGGTGACGAAGTAGCGGTCATTGCACTCGATGAAGGCGGTTTCGCCGCCCGCCAGTTTGAGCCGGAGAAACAGGGGGACCGAGCCCGCGTGCGCTTCAGCCAGGTTGCGGGCCGTCTCCAGTCTCGCGCGGTCAAGGCCGGCCTCGCCAAGGCGGAAATGGACCTGCTTGGTAAACTTTTTGGGCGCGTCCTCCAGGCGCAGGATCTCCTGCGGGAAGAGCTTCGGCTTGTCCTCGCCCGTGTTCACCTCGGCGGTGACGAGCAGGGCGGCGTTGGGCACGAACAGCGCGCGGTACTTGTCGTAGTTCTCGTTCATGCAGAGGAGCTGCACGCTGTCCGTGAGATCCTCGATGGTGACCATCGCGTAGGGCTTGCCCGACTTCTTGCTCACGCCCTGCTGGATGGCGCTTACGAGGCCGCCGAGGCGGACGACGCTGCGGTTCGGCTGGGCGGCCAGGTCGGCCACGGTGTGCAGCGCGTAGCGTTCGAGCAGCTTGGCGTAAGGCTCCAGCGGATGACCACTGACGTAGATGCCGAGGAGTTCCTTCTCATTGGACAGGCGCTCCGCGATCGGCCAATCGGGCAGGACGACCGGCTTCTCCACTTTCTTCTTCGGTGCGGCGTCGAAGCTGTCGAAGAGCGAGGACTGGCCTTTGGCCTTGTCCGCCGCCATCGAGCCGGCGCGGGCCAGGGCGTGCTCGATCTGCACGAACAGCGTGGCGCGATTCGCGCCGAGGGCGTCACAGGCACCGGCCTTCACGAGGGCCTCGAGGACCTTCTTGTTCACCGTGCGCGTGTCCACGCGCTCGCAGAGATCCTGCAACGACGTGAACGGCCCGCCTTCGCGCCGCGCGTCGAGAATGGATTGCACGGCAATCTCGCCCACGCCCTTGATCGCGGCCAGACCGAAGCGGATCGGGGCCTTCGCCGAACCGTCAGCGGTGCCAGCCGCCGGTGACTGGTCGGCGCAGGAATCGCCCACAGTGCTGTTGCTGTCGCCATGGCTGCCGCCCATCCGGCTCAGCGTGGCCGGTGCGAAACTCACGTCGGACTCATTCACATCCGGGCCGAGTACGGGGATGCCGAAGCCCTTCGCCTCACCGATGAACTGCGCGAGCTTCGCCAGGTCCGCCTGGTCGTTCGTCATCATCGCGCTGAGGAACTCCACCGGGTAGTTCGCCTTCAGGTACGCGGTCTGGTACGCGACGATGGCGTAGGCAGCGGCGTGCGACTTGTTGAAGCCGTAGCCGGCGAACTTCTCCAGCAGGTCGAACACCTCGTTCGCCTTGGGCGCAGGAATCTGGTTCTTCTCGGCGCAGCCCTTCACGAAGTTTTCGCGCTGCAGCGCCATCTCCTCGAGCTTTTTCTTGCCCATCGCGCGCCGCAGCAGGTCCGCGCCACCGAGGGTGTAGCCGGCGAGGATCTGCGTGGCCTGCATCACCTGCTCCTGATAGATCAGGATGCCGTAGGTCTCCCGGGCGATCGGCTCCAGCAGCGGGTGCGGGTACTCGACCGTCTGCTCGCCATGGCGGCGCTTGATGAAGTCGGGAATCAGGTCCATCGGCCCCGGCCGGTAGAGCGAGATGAGCGCGGTGATGTGCTCGACGGACTGGATCTGGAACTTCTTGCAGAGGTCGCGCATGCCGCCGGATTCCAGCTGGAACACGCCCAGCGTCTGCGCGTTGTTCAGCAGCTCGTACGTTTTGGCGTCATCGAGCGGCAGCGTCTCCAGATCAATCGTGAAACCCCGTGTGCGCCGCACCATCTCGACGGTGTTGCGGAGGACGGTGAGCGTCTTCAGCCCGAGGAAGTCCATCTTCAGCAGGCCGAGATCGCCGACCGGGCCCATGGCGTACTGCGTGACGATGCCGCCATCGTCGTCCTGTTTCAGGGGGAGCAGGTTCACCAGCGGCTGCGCGCCGATGACGACACCCGCCGCATGGACGCCCGCGCTGCGGGCCTGGTCTTCCAGCACGAGCGCATAATCCACCAGCTCCCGCGTGACCTCCTCAGAATTGTAGGCGGCCTTGAACTCGGCGTTTTTCTCCAGCGCGTCCTTCAGGCCCCACTTCACGTCCGTGATCATCTTCGCGAGCCGGTCGCACTCGCCGAAGCTCAGGCCCATCACGCGGCCCACGTCGCGCAGCACGGACTTCGCGCCCATGGTGCCAAACGTGATGATCTGCGCGACGGCATCGCGGCCGTATTTGTTGCGGACGTACTCGATCACCTCGGCGCGGCGGTCGTCCGCGAAGTCGATGTCGATGTCGGGCGGGCTCACGCGCTCGGGGTTCAGGAAGCGCTCGAAGAGCAGGCCGTAACGCAGCGGATCGACGTTCGCGATCTCCAGCAGGTAGGTGACCATCGAGCCGGCCGCCGAACCACGCGCCACGCACGCGATGCCGTGATCGCGCCCCCAGCGGATGAAATCGCCGACGATCAGGAAGTAGGAGATGTAACCGGTCTTCTCGATCACCCCGAGCTCAAGGCTGAGCCTGTCGAGAATGGTCTTGATGGCCGCCTGAACGTGCGGGTGCCTGGGATCAGTGAGCGGTAAGTCAGTGATCAGTGAATCAGTAATCAGTGGGGCAGTATTCAGTGAGCCAGTCGCCGGTTCCGAAGGTTCGGACTGATTTCTGATCACTGATGACTGATTACTTTCCGCGCCTGCCGGCGTTTGCGGAAACAAAAACGCCAGCCGCTTCGGATCGGCAATGCCGTCCACCACGATGTCCTCACCCGCGACGTGGGCGGCGATGGTGTAGCGCTTCAGCAGCCCGTCGCAGAGCACCCGGCGCAGGTAGCCCTCGCGGGTCCACGCCTCGGGCGGCTGGAAGACGGGGTAGTGCTCCGCGCCCTTGCCGAAGCGGATCTTCATATCGACCTGCTCCGCCACCTGCAGGGTGTTGAGCACGGCCTCCGGCGTCTCGGCAAAGAGCGCCTTCATCTCGTCGCCCGAGCGCAGGTAAAACTGCGCCTCCTGGTAGCGCATCCGCTTCGTGTCGCTGAGCTGCGCCTGGGTGCCGAGGCAGATGAGGCAGTCGTGCGCCTTCCAGTGCCCCTGCTCGACGTAGTGGACGTCGTTCGAGGCGACGGTCTTGAGGCCGAACTCCTTCGCCCACGGGATGAGCGAGCGGTTCACCTTCGCCTGTTCGGGGATGCCGTGGTTCTGCAGTTCGAGATAGTAGTTTTCCGCCCCGAAGACCTGCTTGAACCAGTCGATGGTGCCCCGGGCCTTCGCCTCGTCGTCCTTGAGGATGTGCTCCGACAGCTCGCTGGCGAGGCAGCCCGAAAGGGCGATGAGGCCGCTGGCATGCTGCGCGAGCAGTTCCTTGTCGATACGCGGCTTGTAGTAGAAGCCCTCGAGGTTTGCGGCGGTGACGAGCCGCACGAGATTGTGGTAGCCCGTCTCGTTTTTCGCGAGCAGCACCAGGTGGTGATACAGGTCACGCGTGCTGGAGCCGGGCTTCTTGTCCAGCCGGCTGCCGGGGGCGACGTACACCTCGCAGCCGATGATGGGCTTGATTCCGGCCTTCTTCGCCGCGTTGTAGAACTCGATTGCGCCAAACATGTTCCCGTGGTCGGTCATCGCGAGCGCGGGAAGCTTCAGTTTGGCGGCCTTCTCCATCAGCCGGTCCAGCCGGCACGCGGCGTCGAGCAGCGAATACTCGGTGTGCAGATGCAGGTGGACGAAGTCGGACATGTCGGCCGAAAGAATCGACCCGGTGACGGTGCTGTCGAGGGTGGAATCACGGCGTGTAGCAACGTGCTGCCGGCAGGCGGTGCGGTCCTAACGGGTGGGAGCTTTCCACTCGCGGGCCTCGTCCCCCTGGCCGGCAAGAGGCAGCACGTTGGGTTAACGCCTATGGGATAGTGCGCTACGTTGTCCCCAGTTGCCGAGTGCATCAGCACTTGGCTTCTCATTGGCGCCGGGCTTTAGCCCGGCGTCCGACCAGCGTCCCCGCTCAGCCGTTTCAACGGCTTACTTAGGCTAGCGCAATCAGCGATGTGGGAAACGGTTGAAACCGTTGGGGCCGAGACTCGCTCCCACACCCGTCTGAAGCCGGGTGTTAATGGAATGACTCTACGAAAAAGCCGCGACCTCGCGGTCGCGGCTTTCGTGATCAAAACTTAACCGACGTGCCTTACCGCAGCGCGGTCATCTCCGCACCCAGCTTGTGGATGGTGCCGATGACTTCGGAGTGCAGTTCCGCGCCATCCGCGGCGTTCACGGAATACTTCACGCTGAACTGGTCGGCGGGTTGCATGCCCTCCACTTCGAGGAACAGGGTGCGCTTGTCGGCCGAGAGCTTGGCGGACTTCACCTCCAGCTTGTCGTGCATGTCTTTTTGGGGACCCTGCCCCGGCTTGCCCGGTTCCTTCACCGGTACTTGGTGGGCTTCCTTCACGGAGACCTCGGGCGAACCGTAGTTGCCGGTGTAGCGGTAATTCCACAGCTCCACCGCGTAATTGCCGGTGTCCTCGGCGGTCTTGGCATCGAGGTCGGCGCTGAACTTCAGCTCGATGCCGTTCTTCGCGGCGTGGGCCTTCACCGGCATCCGCACGGGCTGTCCGGTGTAGCGCACGCGGTAGAAGCCGCCGTCGCGGGTGGCGGAGTTCTGCCAGCCCTTGAGGCCGGCGACGTAGAGCTGGCCGTCATGGTCATTGAACCGGGCGCGCATGATGCCGCTGGCGAACTTGAGGTTGAAGGGCACCATGCTGGCCTGCTTCGTGCCGTCCACATCGTCCATGAGCACGCCGTAGAGCAGGCACTTGCCGTAGCTCAGGAACAGCGGGGCGCCCTTCCACGGCCCCCACTTGTCGCTGGTGACGAAGACCTGGCCACCGCTGGAGTTGTCCCAGCGCATGGGCAGCCACGCGATCGGCTCGTCGTAGCTCGTGGGGATGGGCATCGCGCCTTCCCAGCCCTTCAGGTTGTTCGCCTTGCGGGCCTCCGGATCGCTGGGGTTCACCTTGATCTCGTGGCCGTCCGGATAGCGCAGGGTCAGCTCGCGCTGGGCGGAAGGCGTCATGCCCATGAAGGCGCCGGGCTTTACGAGGTTGAGCTTCGAGGAGGGCATCCAGTGGCCCTGGTTGTCGCCGACGAGGATGGTGTCGTCGGGCCCGATGGTCATGCCGTTCGGCGCGCGGAGGCCGGTGGCATAGACCTCCAGCTTCTTACCATCGGGCGAGACCTTCAGCATCGTGCCCTGGTGCGGCGAAGTGACGTTCGGCTCCCAGGGCGCGCCCTTGCAGTAGTAGAAATTGCCCTTGGAGTCGGTGTGCAGGTCGAGGACGAACTCGTGGTAGTTCGGTGTGACCACGGTGTCGTTGTTGAAGTTCTCGTAGAGATCCGCCTCGCCGTCGCCGTTGAGATCCTTCAGGTGCGTGATCTGGTCGCGGCCGGCGACGTAAATCTCGCCCTTCTGGACCTTCACGCCGAGCGGCTGGAAGAGACCGGTGGCAAAGCGCTTCCACGTGAGCTTGTCGAGCTTGTCGTCGATGCCAGAGACGATCCAAACGTCGCCGTGGAAGGCGCAGATGACCGCGCGACCGTCGGGCAGGAAGTCGAAGCCGCCCCAGAAGGTGCGGGTGTTGTACACGTTCGGGAACGGCTCGGTGATCGTATCCACCTGATACGGGCCGTCGTTGGTGCCGCGCACGCCCTGGGTGATGGGCGTTTCGGGCCAGTGGGCCGGGCCGCCGTGGGTGAGTTTGCGCAAATCGGCAGGCGGTGGTGAAGACGCCAGATAATCCTTCAAAGCAGAGGCGTCCGCATTGGTGAGCTTCGCAACGACGACTTTGATGCGGGCAGGTTTCGAAGAAGGCGGAAATTTCAGCCCGTAAACATGGAAGTCAGGCAGCGGATTTCCGGTAACAACCGCAACCTCTGCCGGGCTGGCCAGTTGGCCGACATAGCCAAAGGCATGAGGGTTTGGTCCGTCCGTTTCTTCTGTAAATAGCGCGCCGTCCTGACCATTTTTGCCGAGAGGATGGAACGCCGTGCCGCGGCTTTGCGGATCAAAGCCGGTCAGGGCGATTTCCAGTGCGCGGGTGTGTGGAGCGATGTTCAGCGTTCGCGTGAAAATCACGCCGCCAGCGAACGATTCGACACCGGGCGACTCCAATACTTCGGTGCCTCCCACCGTATATTTCAGCACCACCTGGTCGCCGTTGACGTACAGGCCCTCGTAGTGCGCCCAATCCTTCGGCAGCGGACCCTGCTGGCGCACGCGCGGATCGGCGAATTGTCCGTCCGGGCTGGCCCAGCCTGGTCCCATGGCCGTCTCGACCGCGATATTGGTGCCTTTCACGCTTGGCGGCGGCGGCCACTCGATCTTGGTGAGCGTATTGCCAAAGTTCAGGAAGTCGCCCGACCACCCTACCGCCAGGCGCAGCGTGTCGAGGTCATACACTACGTAGTGATCCTTCGCCGCACCGAGTGTGATGGCGAGGCCCTTCATGGCGGCTGGCCGGTCCTTTCCCAGCATGATGGTGCCGGACCAGAACGGCCCGCGCACGGGCGGTGCGTCGGCGGCCAGCAACGGGCCGGCGAGGGTGAAAACGAGACCGGCGGCAAGGCCCAGCCGGTGAAGTGACAGCGATGGCGGATTCATTACGGGTGAAGTACGAGCGGATTCTCAACCACTGCCGGCCAACAAGCAAGCCGCCGGCGCAACCACTCGGACCGTCCGCGGTGGCCCCCGCATTCATCAGGCCCCTTAGCCCAGCGCCTCCCGCAGCGCCTTGGCCTCCGTGAGCAGTTCCTTCGCCGCGGTGAGGGTCGCGAAATCTCCTGTGATGGGAACCGGTGGCGGGGTGACGTGATGATGCTTCTCGTCCGGGTCACCGAGGCCGGTTTCGCGGAACTTCCGCAACCGTTCCGTGATGAGATCGCGGATTTCCTCCGCGTGTTCCACGTCCTGAAAATGACCCGTGTGCAGGGATTCTCGGCCGTGCTGGTAATGGCCATGTCCGGTGCCGCCGCCGGCCGACTGTACCTTCACATCGGCCAGCCCCAGCAGTCGCTGGAGCGGCCCCTGCGCGACGGTGATCTGCTGGAGATTGGCAAAACTCATGGTCATCTCTCGCAAGCTCCAGACGCCGCTGCGCAGGCGCAGGCTCCGGTCGGTGACGATGTACCAGCGCTGCTCGTAATCGAGCTTCCGGATGCCATAGGTGACCGGCAACTGCACGAGATAGATGGCGATGCCGACCAGTTTGATGCCCCAGAGCAGGTGGAACACCCAGTCCGGCGTGCCGACGGCCGCCAAGCGCCAATCGTTGGGGGTGCGCAGGTCGTTGCGGTGCTTCTTGCGCTTGGCGGAGGGGGTCGCGGTGGTGGCGGGCTCGGCGGGTTTGACGGCCGGTTCCTCCGGCGTCGGCGTCACAGCTGCCGGAACCGGCGCGGGCGTGGCCCTGGCCTGTTCGAGGGCGCGGTCCCGCTCGTTCTGGACAAAGTGAAGAGCCAGAAACCAGAACACGATGGCGACCAACGCCACAAACTGTCCCAAGCCCCAGAGCGTGATCCGCAGGCGGAAATAATTTCGCCCCGCCCGGAAGATGCGGACGGATTCCGGCGCGCCGGCGGGCGGTTCCGGTTGTGGCGGCACGCGCAGCACACGCAACAGCCAGCGGCAGACGCCCTCAAACATGGCCACCGCCCTCCTTGCGATCGGTTCGCTCTCCCAGGGCCAGGCGGATGCCGCGCAGTTCGGCGGCGACTTCCCGCAGGGTGTTGGCAAGCTCGCCGTCGGCCACTCCGGTAGAGGCCGCTGGCACGGCGGGCGCGGCTTGGTGGTGGTCCTTCACCCCGCGCATCTTGGAATAGAGGAAATCCCGCACGGCTTCGAACTCCGGCAGGCCCTCGATCGTCATCTCCGCCGAGGAACTGCCGCTGGCGGTCTGCACCAGCAGCCGCGCCAGCCCCAGCCAGCGCTCCACGAAGTTCGACTGGAGGTGGATGTCCTGGATGCGGGCGTAGTTCAGCAGCACCTGCCGGCGGAAGAGGATGCCCCAGCTCATGGAGACGCCTTCCGCCGTGAACTTGTAACGCATGGTATGGTAGCGAAACCAATGCAACGGCACCAGGATCGGTGCGGCGGGCACGATGACCAGGCTGACCATCAGGTAGTAGGTCCAGAGCTTGGGGTGGGGCCGCTCGATGGCGAGGATCGCGCCTTCGTCGAAAGTGGGCTTCACGCGGCCAGCAAACAAAGTGCGGTTGGAACGGGCAAGTGAAAGGTGACGTCTGATGTGTGACGAACGGCAGGCGAACCGCCCTTCTTTTCGTAGCAGCCGACGTGAGGAGGCTCCATTCTTCGTTCTGAGTCAGAGCCTCCTCACGTCGGCTGCTACGAATTTTTGGAAAGGTTTCTGCAGGGCAACGCACGGCACGAAAAATTTGCATCCAAACCACGGGCGTTGGCGGATAACCGGCCAAACGTCTGCCGCAGGTTGCGGTTTCGCCACTGAATGTCCCCCTCCGAACAACCGATCCCGTTTCCCGGGGCCGCCCCGTCTCCGGCCCTGCCGGCGGATGTGGCGGACCTGGCCGAGGACGCCCGGTTGCTGGGGGAACTGGCGGCAGGGCATTCCGGCGCGCTGGCGGAACTGTATCGCCGGCGTGGTGGCCCGTTGCTTGCGCTGCTGAGGCGGATGCTCGGCGACCCGCACGAGGCGGAGGAGGCCTTGCAGGACACCTTTGTGCAGCTCTGGCGACGGGCGCGGAGCTACGACGCCGCCAAATCCGGCCCCTTCACCTGGATGGTGATGATCGCCCGCGGGCTGGCGCTGGACCGGCTGCGGCGCCGTTCCCGGCAGAATGTGGCGTTTAACGGCTATCGGGAGGTGACCGGCACGGTCGCGCCGGACAGTGACGACGGTTTTACCAGCGTGGCCGGAGCCGAGACGACCGGGCACATCGTGCGGGCGCTTGGAAAGCTTCCCGCCGAACAACGACAGGCCATCGAGCTCGCCTTCTGGCGCGGCTGCACCCAGGAGGAGATCGCCCGCACGACGGGGGAGCCGCTGGGCACCATCAAGGCCCGTATCCGCCGCGGCATGCTCGCCCTGCGGCAACTGCTCAAGGACCGCCATGAATAGCGCCCGCAACCTGCAAGACACCCCGGCCGGGGAACAGGCCAGCCTCTATGTGCTGGAACTGCTCCCACCCGCGGAGCGCCGCGACTTCGAGCGGAATCTGGCGGCGGACCCCGCCCTGCGCGCGCTCGTCCGTGAGCTGCAGGGCAATGTGGATGCCCTTGTGCTGGCGGAGCCGGCCCCGCCGGCCCCAATGCGGGTGTGGGGACGGATCGCTGCGGAGGTGAAGGATTCTGAGGCGCCGCTGCTGGCGTTCCCGAAAGGGGTGCGTGCCTGGGGGCTGCGTACGCTGGCAGCGGCTGCCTGCCTTGCGCTGGGTGCGCTATTGCACCTCTGGCTGGCGGCGCCAGCGAAGCCGGAAGTTGACCCTGGCGTGGTGCTGGGGACCGACCCGTCGGCGGATCTTCCCATCCTGTTCGTGACCAACCACATCGTGATCCAGGAAGTGGCTCCGTTTCCCGCTACCGGTGAGCTGACGAATGCCACCGTGCCGGCCAACGCGATGGCGCAGGCCGAGGTCGTCCGGCTGCGCCAGCGGGTGAACCTGCTCGCCTCGCAGGTGTCCGCCCTGAACCAGGTGCTCACTCAGCAACTGGTGTTGCCGGACGGTGTGACCCGCCTGCATGTCTTCCAGCTCGTCGGCACGAACAGCCCGGAACTGCCGCCGCCCAGTCTCCAGTCCCTGCCCGAAACCCTGGCCCAGCTGGCCACCGGCCAGCTTCCCGCGCCGGCGAATGCCGGAGTCGCGCCGGTGACGAACCGGCAGGGAGCCGCCCACGAACCCACGGTGGCGGCGACCACTCCGGCTTCCAGCTCCATCACCGCCCCGGCAACCACCACATCCCCGCCCGGTACGGAGACCCCGTCCACGGCCTCCACGTCCACGTTGACCGCGCCCGCGTCGACCGCCTCCAACCTGCCCCTGACGCCCATCGCGGCGACCAACAGCGCCACCTGGACGGCTTCGCTGCAGCTCAACAACGGGCAGCCGCTCGGGTTCATCAATCCGGATACCGGCATCGGGGCGTTCGTCCTTTCCAGCGGCACGCCGATCTTCAGCTCGAACTACGTGGTCTGGCAGCACGTTACTGATTCGACGGGTGTTTCCTTCTTTTACAACGTGGGCAACAGCGTCGCCAACCTCGGCACGACCGTGATTCCCATCCACGCGTGGAGCAACGCGCCCGGCGCGTTCATCATCACCGCGGAGCCCACGGAAACTGCGGGGTCCGTCACTGTGCCCACCGGACCCGTCGTGGCCATGCCGCCTCCGGGCAAAAACTGAGCCCAATTTCCTTTCACCGCATTCACCTCTCACATTGCTTATGAACCATCCTGCCAGTTCGTCCCGCTGTTGGCTTGCATCCGTATGGTCTGCGCCATACACTTGTGGGCACACTGTCCGGCTCATGAAACCGTTGCCCTCCATCACCCTGCTCGCCGCGCTGCTCACGGCGGCCTCGCCGGTCTGCGGTGCGGAGGTGTCGATCGCCAGCGCGGCGGTGGTCGCACCCGCCCCGACGGCGGTCACGGGCATCCGGGCCGCGGGCCAGGATCTGGTCGTGAGCGTGCACGTCCCTCCGGGCGACCGGCGCGTGACGCTCGAAGGCCGGCCCCGGGCGCAAAGTGGCACCTGGACGCCGCGCGCGGTGCAATGGAGCGATGGCACGAGCGGTGAACTCACGTTCACGCTGCCGTTGGGCGATGACAATGCCGCCACGGAAATGTTCCGCGTACATGACGAGAGCGAGAGCGAGCTGGGCTTGCCGGCATCTTTCTTCGCCGGTGTGAAGACTTTTGCGCCGACGAAGCAGGCGGACAGCGGCGGCAGCGCGGCGATTGCGCCGCAAACATTTGCCAGCAGCAGTACAGGCGTCGCCACGATGGTCTTGGGAAACCTGACCGCGCCAGGCCAACTGGTTCTCAACGCCTGGTCGGAGGGTGCCCCAACAGAAGCAACGTCATCGGTGGACTGGGTGTTTGTGAGCGGCGACAATCTGCTACAACTCAGTGACGATGGTGCCCAGCCGCCCCAGCTCACGCTCACCAGCACCGCCGACCCCGAAACCTCGCTGGCCAGCCTGTCGCTGGAAGCCGCTCCGGTGGTCGGGGCCGATCTCCACGGGGGCCGCCTCTACCTGATCCAGTCGCGCGCGGATTCCTGGCGCAACGACCCGGTCGCGGTCACCAACCAGATCATCCGCAAGGTGCCGCAGCCGCCGCTGGAGCAAACTGTGACCAACACCGTGGTCGAGACCGTTCCGCAGCCCCCGCTGGTCAGCTATGTGACGGTCACCAACATCATCGTGTTCCCGCCGATCCCCGGGAACCCCATTCCGCAGCCGCCGCAAACCAACATCTTTGAGCGGAAGATTTTCACGCCGCAGCCGCCGCTTCTGGTCACCAACGAGGTTGTGCAGATCCACGAGATTCCGCAGCCGCCGCTGCTGGTGACAAATTGGGTGACCGCCACCAACTGGACCTCGGTCCGCGTGCCGGGCCTGTTGCGGCTGAGCGTCATCGAAGCCGGGACCAACACGCTCGCCGTCACCGGCCAGACCACGCTGGACAACCCGACCAATTATTATGGTGCGCCGCTCGTGGCGCGCTGGCCGCAGGATGGGGTGGTGGTTTGGACCGAGCGCGCCGACGGCAGCGGGCCCGTTTATCGCGGGCCGATCCTGAGTTTTCCGGGTTTCACCCTGAACGGCGGGGCCATCTTCATTAACAGCACCACCAGCTTTACCACCTCCGTGACGCCCCTGTTGACCCCGCTCTTCGGGAGCTCGTTGACCTGGTGGGGCACCCAAAACCGCCTGTTCCTCGCCTTCGACGTGACGGATGCGGCGACCCTGCGGCTGGTCTCGGCCACACAGCTCGGTGACAGTGGCTGGAGCAGCTACAGCGACACGTTCGCGGCGGACGGCAAGCTCTACGTCAGCCATGACGTGACGACGTACACCCCGGCGGCCGGCCAGGGGGCGCCCATCGGCAACGGTGGTGGCACCATCCTGTTCCTCAACTACTGGCTGCCGAACGCCTGGGAGACGCGGCATTTCCTCGATGTGCTGGATTTCGCCGACGCCACGAACCCCGTGGTGCGGGTGCCCGTGGAGTTCCCCGGCCTGCTCCAGGGTCTCTCGCATGGCGGCCAGCTCGTTTACGCTGCCGGGCAGAACCCGACCAATGCAGACGACTCCACGCCGTATCTGCACGCGCTCGCCTACGACGGCGTGCAGGCCAGCCTGGTCGCCTCGTTGCGCCGTTCCAACCAGTGGCCGCAGCCCCTGCTCGTGAGAGCGGATGGCGGCGTGCTGCTCGGCGTGCCCGGAGCCAACACGAACGACGTGCCCGCGCTGGAAACCTGGGCGGTGAGCACGGCCGGAACCTTTGAGCGTTACGCCACGCTGCCGCTCGCCGCGCCCGCCGAGGATCTGCAGGTGTTTGGGGACCTGCTGGTCGTGCCCGCCGGCGATGCCTTCCAATTCTACGACGCCACTGATTCGGCCGCGTTGCACCCCCTCGGTTCGGGCGATCGCCCGGCCCCGCTGTGGCTCGACTGGAGCCACGCCGACGCCTCGCCAACGACCGGGCTGTGGCTGCCCCGTGCCGGCCAAGGCCTGGAGCATGTCCCGATCCATCCGTGAAGCTGCGCCACCACCATCGTTGCCCCTCCTGGAACCCGTGCTGCGCCTTCACGCTCATCGAGCTGCTGACGGTCATCGCCATCCTCGGCGTGCTGGCCACGCTGCTGGCCTCCACGCTCGCCAACGCCCGGATCCGCGCCCAGCAGGCCACCTGCCTCGGCAACCTCCACCAGATCGCGCTCGCGGTGGAGATCTACACCCAGGACGCCGGCCGCCGGCCCCGGTCCATGACCCGGCTCACCCAGCGGCCGGCGCTGCTCGGCACGGGCAGGACGCTGCTCTGCCCCTCCGATCCCGCCGTCAACCTGACGCGCAACTCCAAGGGACAGACCAACCAGGCCTGGGGCAACCTGGCCAACGCCTCGCAGGAGCCGGACAACGAGGGCAATCTCGGGGATCCGGAGGCGGGCTCCTGGCAGGCGGAGATCGCCGACAAGCAGGAGAGCGTGCAGTTCTCCTATCTGCATCCGCTCGGCTGGGCCAAGACGGTCTGGCAGAAGCTCATCGCGCAGGGCAACCAGTCCGGCATCGCCGTCTGCCAGCTTCACGGGGTGCGGACCGCCACTGACCATAACTCCATCGACCACCGGCCCTTTTCCGACTATGAGGGCCGGACTTTCCGGGCGCAGCGCGACGGTGCCGTGGTGACGCGGAAAATCTTCCGCAGCACGCCCCAGCCGCAGACCACCTCGCCACCGAAACCAATGGGTTATCCGTGGGACTTTTATACGGACAACCCGCCGGCCAATCCCTAAACCGGTGTCGCGCGCATGCCCTGTCCGACCGATTCCGTCCTGAACCTCGTGGCTGACGCCCCACCGGAAATGCCGGCGCAGCGCGGGTGGTCCGGCTGGCGGGTCTGGCGCGGGCTGCTCTGGAGCGAATGGTTCGCCCACGCCCGGCTGCTGCTGTTTTTCATCCTCGCCTGGATTGCCGCCGTGTGGCTGCTGCCGCTGGTGGTGCATCCGCTCTGGATTCTCATGCTGGGTGCCGCCTACGCCCTCGTCGCGGGACCGTCGTTTGGCGGCGCGGATGTCGTGGCCGGCTGCGAGGAGTTCACCTTCGCGCTGCCTGTTCCGCGAGGCCGGCGTTTCGCCGCGCGCCTGGCGGTGGGCGGCGGCGGGCTGCTGCTGCTGACCGTGGCCAACGTCTTCGCGCTGAACGCCAACCTGGCCGACATCCTGGTGCGGGTGTTTCTCGACAGCGGCCTGACCGGCTTTGAGCTGCGGCAGCCGGAGCTGCTCTACGGGCTGGTGTTCGCCTTCCCGTTCGCCGTGTTCGCCCTGAGCTTCTCGGTGGCCTCACTGGCCACGGGTCGCACGGTGGCGTTCACCGCCTGGGTCTGGGGCACGCTCGGTGCGCTGGCCACGCTGCGCGGGGCGGCGATGGCCGAGGAGGCGTTCTGGGACCGCCTCAATGGCCGCCTCATCGTCTCCTGCCTGCTGCTGGTCGCCGCCGCCACGCTGCTCATCGCCGGGCGGGCGTATGTGCGCAAGGAGGCCGGTCCTGGCGGCTCGCCGCTGCGGATGCCGCTGAGCTGGTGGGGCAGCCTCGCGCTGCTGCTGCTGGCCGGCGTGGGCGTGGCGCTGCTGATCGCGTGGCTGGCCACCAACTTTGGCCGGCTGCTTTGACGATTCCCCGGTCGGGAAACACCGGAGCCAAACCGGGCTGACCTTCGGCCGCCCCTGTGCTAGGGTAGCCCATGTTCCTGACCGGACTTGGGACCGCCGTTCCGCCCCGCCGCATCACGCAGGCGGAATGCTGGGAGGCGTTTCAAGGCGCCCCGCAGTTCTCCCAGCTCGACAGCCGGGCGCGGGCACTGTTGCGCAAGGTGCTCACCGGACAGAACGGCATCGCCACCCGTTATGCGGCCGTGAAGGACTGGGACGAGGCGTTTGTGCTGACCCCCGACGCCTTGCACGCGCGGTTTGCCTTGCACGCTCCGGCCCTGGCCACGCAGGCGGCCGAACGCGCCCTGGCCGCCGCCCGCCTCACCGCCGCCGACATCGATGCGGTGCTGATCAGCACCTGCACGGGGTACCTCTGTCCGGGGCTCACGAGCCACGTGGGCGAGCGGCTGGGACTGCGGCCGGATGTCGTGGCGCTGGATCTGGTGGGGCAGGGTTGTGGCGCGGCTCTGCCGAACTGGCGCACCGCCGAGGCCCTGCTGACGGCGAAGCGTGCGAAGCATGTCCTGTCCATCTGTGTCGAGGTGTGCAGCGCGGCCTTCTACCTCGACAACGATCCCGGCGTGCTGATCAGCGCGTGCCTCTTTGGTGACGGTGCGGGCGCGGCCGTGCTATCCGCCGAGCCGGCCGCCCATGCCCGCCGTGTGGAATGGAAGACCACCGGCAGCATCCACAGCCCGGCGGACCGGGACGGTCTCCGTTTCGAGCAGCGCGGCGGGATGCTGCGGAACATTCTCACCCGTGAAGTGCCGGCGCTGGCGGCCCGGCACGAGGCGGACCTGCTCAAGGAGGTGCTCGAACGCGCCGGACTGGGCCGGGCGGAGATCACCGCCTGGATCCTCCACGCGGGGGGTCGCGAGGTGCTCGCCGCCCTGCAAACCCGGCTGGAACTCGGCGAATCTGATCTGGCCTGGAGCGCCGGTGTGCTGCGCGACTATGGCAACCTCAGCAGCCCCTTCGTGCTGTTTGTGCTGGAGCGGGCGCTCGCCGCGAAGGCGCCGGGCGGCTGGTGGTGGCTCTCCTCGTTCGGGGCGGGATTCAGCTGCCATGGCGCACTCTTGCAGGTGGAGTGAACCATGGAGCGACGCCTCGAACCGGAGCTGCTGGATGAACTGCCGGCCGCCGACCCGCAGGCGGCCGGTTCACGCGCCGATCTGCGCCGGCTCAATTTCATCATGGGTCACGCGGGCATCCTGTCGCAGGCGTTCCAGCATCACGTTGCGGGAAAGCCGGTTCCACCCAGGCCTCTGCGCGTGGTCGAACTGGGTGCGGGTGATGGGAGCCTGGCTCTGGAACTGGCCCGCCGCTGGTCGGCTTTCGGCTTCACGGGCGAGTTCACGCTGATCGACCGTCAGAACCTGCTTTCGCCCGAAACCGCGCGCGCGTTTGCCGCACTCAATTGGTCGGTGCAGGTCGCGGAGTCGGAAGTGTTCGATTGGTTTGAGGTGCCAGCCCAACCGGCGGACGTGATGTTTACCAACCTGTTCCTCCATCATTTCGCCGAGGACCGGCTCCGCGCCCTCCTCCGACTGGTTGCGTCACGCACGTCGCTTTTTCTCGCGTGCGAGCCCCGCCGGGCCACGCTTGCCCTGACGGCCTCACAGCTGTTGGGGCTTATCGGGTGCAACCGGGTCACGCGGCACGACGCCGTCGTGAGCGTGCGTGCGGGCTTCGTGAGCGGTGAACTTTCCCGGCTCTGGCCCGATAACACGGGTTGGAAACTGGGCGACCTGCCGGCGGGCCTCTTCAGCCAGTGTTTCACCGCGCAACGACATGGTTAGGCCCATCACCATCGTGGGCGGCGGACTGGCCGGGTTGACCCTCGGCATCGGCCTGCGTCAGCGCGGCGTGCCGGTCACCGTCTGGGAGGCCGGACAGTATCCACGACACCGTGTCTGTGGCGAGTTCATCAGCGGACGCGGCCAGGGCTCGCTCCACCGGCTCGGCTTGCTGGACGGCCTGAAGACGCTGGGAGCCTGCGCCGCGACGAGCGCGGCCTTCTTCACGCCGACTGCAACCGTTGCGGCGCGTCCGCTGCCCGAAGCCGCCCTCTGCGTCTCGCGTTTCACGCTGGACCATTGGCTCGCCCAGGAGTTTCAGCGGCTTGGCGGGGATCTGCAAACGGGTGAACGTTGGGCGGGCGAGTATGGCGAGGGGATCGTGCGCGCCAGTGGCCGGCGGGTGGAACCGGCAGCCGGTGGTTGGCGGCTCTTCGGCCTGAAAGTTCATGCCCGCGACATCCGCCTGACCGCCGATCTGGAAATGCACTTCGGGCCCGCCGGCTACGTCGGCCTGTGCCGGCTGCCAAGCGGTGAAACCAACGTCTGCGGCCTCTTCCGCAGTGCGGTTGCGATTCCCGACCTGGCGCTGCGCTGGCGTGAGTGGCTCGGGGGTTCCGCCGGTTCGGTGCTCCACACGCGCCTGGCCCACGCCCGCTTCGAGGAAGCCTCCTTCTGCTCCATCGCGGGAATTTCCCTGCGAGCCCGGCAGGCCCTCGGCCAGCCGGAGGTGTGCGTGGGCGATTCCCTCTCGATGATCCCGCCGGTGACCGGCAACGGCATGTCCATGGCCTTCGAGTCGGCGGAGCTGGCGATCCCACCGCTGCTGCGTTTCAGCCGGGGCGAACTGGACTGGTTGCCAGCGCGGCAGCAGCTTGCCCAGACGTGCGATGCCGCTTTCACCTCCCGGTTGCGTTGGGCCGCCTGGTTGCAACGGGCGCTGTTCCATCCGCCCACCCGGGCTGTGCTGATGTTTCTCGGCGCCCGCTCGGATATGCTTTGGCGGGGTCTTTTCGAACACACCCGCTAACCACCGACAAGCCTCCGGCTTGCGGAAGGTTGGTTTTCCACGGATTTCACGGATGAAAAGCCTCCTATCCGTGCCCTCCGTGAAATCTGTGGTCAAGGTTCGGTTTCATTTTCTCATGCTCCGGCAGCCCTCTGCCGCTTTGGGCGGGACCGCTGGCGGCGAAACGCTGACCCAGCGAACGCATCCCGCCACCCATGAAAGGCGACAACCGGACTGTCTCCCACGCGTCGGAATTGTAGGAGCCGAGGTGACGAGGCTCTATCTGGGTCCGGGTGAAGTACGCTGTGCCCGGGAAGAAGACGGAAAGAAAGAGCCTCCTCACAACCTTTTCGCAAGTCGTGGCCGTACAAAGAATGCGAACAAATGGACGCCGATTATACTCAAGGCTGCGACCCAATCAGAAGCTGAGAAGATCTTGCGCAAACCATGCCTATCCGGTTTGTTGACAAAAAGAGTAAGCGGCTGGAAATGCCAGCATATGGACTTGGTGGCAGGGGTGAAATATCGTGCCAAAGGGCGTACCGGATTTGTGAAGATTCGGAAAATCAAAGGCGACCGCGTTTCTTGGTGGGGCAAGTACGGAGTTTG